>NZ_JBEZZN010000002.1:796697-799818 GCF_040639195.1 Micromonospora sp. NPDC023956 | reverse complement strand
CATCCCCCCACCAGCGGACAGCCCCGGTGTAAAAACCGGGGCTGAGCTGCGTTAACGGAGATCCATGAGAGGCGGAGGGTGTGGGATTCGAACCCACGAGGACATCGCTGCCCTACCGGTTTTCAAGACCAGCGCCATCGGCCACTAGGCGAACCCTCCCGGCGCGCCCCCGAGGGGTACGCGACCCCGCCTAGTCTGCCACGACCGCCCGGCGGCGCGAGTCGGCGTCCCGCCCGAACGTGGGATCATCGCGGCATGTGGGACACCCCGTCGGTGGTGCTGGTCACCGGGATCATGGCAGCTGGCAAGTCCACAGTGGCCGAACTGCTGGCCCGCCGACTGTCGCGCGCGGTGCACCTGCGCGGGGACGTCTTCCGCCGGATGGTGGTCAGTGGGCGGGCCGAGATGAGCGCCACACCGTCCGAGGAGGCGTGGCGGCAGCTCCGGCTCCGCTACCACCTCACCGCGTCGACCGCCGACACGTACGCCGCCGCCGGTTTCACGGTGGTCTGCCAGGACGTTGTCCTGGGTCCGGAGCTGGCGGCGATGGTCGACCGGATCCGGCACCGGCCACTGGCGGTCGTGGTGCTCGCACCCCGTCCGGAGGTGGTCGCCACCCGTGAACGGGACCGACCCAAGAAGGGGTACGGCGACTGGCCGGTCGCCGCCCTGGATGCCGACTTCCGCACCACCACGCCCCGGATCGGACTCTGGCTGGACACCTCCGACCAGACCCCGGAACAGACCGTGACGGAGATCCTCACCCGGGCGTGGACCGAGGGACGGATCGGGTAAAACAGGTCCATGCGTGCGATCACGATCCCGGAACCCGGTGGACCCGAAGCCCTGCGTTGGACCGAGGTGCCCGACCCGGAGCCCGGCCCCGGTGAGGTGGTGGTCGACGTGCGGGCCAGCGCGGTGAACCGGGCCGACCTGCTGCAACGGCAGGGGCACTATCCGCCGCCGCCGGGCGCTTCGGCGTACCCGGGCCTGGAGTGCGCCGGGGTGGTCGCCGCGACCGCTCCGGACGTGACCGGGTGGCGGGTCGGCCAGGAGGTCTGTGCGCTGCTGGCCGGTGGCGGGTACGCCGAGCGGGTCGCCGTACCGGCCGGGCAGCTGCTGCCGGTGCCGGCCGGGGTCGACCCGGTCGACGCCGCCGCGCTGCCCGAGGTCGCCTGTACGGTCTGGTCGAACGTCGTCCAGCTCGCCCGGCTGGCGGCGGGCGAGACGCTGCTGGTGCACGGCGGGGGCAGTGGCATCGGCACGTTCGCCATCCAGCTCGGCGCGGCGCTGGGCGCGACCGTGGTGGTGACCGCCCGCGCGGCCAAGCACGAACGGCTGCGTGCGTTGGGCGCGGCGCACACCGTCGACTACCGGGAGCAGGACTTCGTCGAGGAGGTCCGCCGGGTGACCGACGGTCGGGGCGCCGACGTGATCCTCGACATCATGGGCGGGGCCTACCTGGGCCGGAACGTGGCGGCGCTGGCGACCGGCGGCCGACTGGTGGTGATCGGCATGCAGGGCGGACGGAAGGCGGAACTCGACCTCGGCGCGCTGCTGGCCAAGCGGGCCTCGGTGGCCGCGACCGCCCTGCGGTCCCGTCCGCTCACCGAGAAGGCGGCGATCGTCCAGGGCGTACGGGAGCAGGTCTGGCCGTTGGTGGAGTCGGGCCGGATCCGACCGGTGGTGGACCGGCGGATGCCGATGTCGGACGCGGCCGAGGCGCACCGGCTGGTGGAGTCGAGCGACCACCTGGGCAAGGTGCTGCTGGTCACCGGCTGACCGGTCACCCCCGCGACGCACCGCGCCGCGGCCCACCGCCCCCGGCGACGCACCGCGCCGCAGCCCACCGCGCTCAGCGGCGGGGCAGGACCAGTCGCGCGCCCGGCCCCTCGCCGGCGAGCTTGTCGGCGGGGTTGTTCAGGGTGCAGCGCTGCAGTGACAGGCAGCCGCAACCGATGCAGCCGGTGAGGTCGTCACGCAGTTTGCTGATCAGGGTGATCTTCTCGTCCAGTCGGTTGCGCCAGGCGGCGGAGATCCGGGCCCAGTCGTCCGCGCTGGGGGTACGCCCCTCGGGTAGCGAGTCCAGTGCCTCCCGGATCTCGTCGAGCGAGACGCCGACCTGCTGGGCGATCCGGATGAACGCCACCCGACGCAGTTCGGCCCGGGCGTACCGGCGCTGGTTGCCGCCGGTGCGCTCGGCGTGGATGAGGCCGAGCCGCTCGTAGTAGCGCAGGGCCGAGGGGGCCACGCCGCTGCGGGCGGCGAGCTGACCGATGGTGAGTGACTCCTGCATCACGTCGCCCTTGAGTTGAAGTGAACTTCACGTTGCAGGCTAACGGCATGACCGTCACCATCGCCAGCGCCCCGGTCGTCCCGGGCCCGGTCGCGCCGCTGCTGCGGCGGATCGCGGCGGCCCAGGAGGACGACCTCAGCTCGAACGTGTACTCCACCGTCGACGTCCTCTGGGTCCTCTACGACCGGATCCTACGGATCTCCCCGGACCGGCCCGACGACCCGGACCGGGACCGGTTCCTTCTCTCCAAGGGGCACGCCGTCGCCGGCTACTACGCCGTCCTCGCCGCCAGGGGGTTCATCCCACCGGAGTGGCTGGACGACGCCTACGGTCCGGCGAGCCGCCTCGGCGGCCATCCCGACCGCGTCCTGGTGCCGGGCGTCGAGATCGGGTCCGGGTCGCTCGGGCACGGGCTCGGCATCGGCGTGGGCACCGCGCTCGGCCTGCGGGCCCAGGGCCTGCTCACCCCGAGGGTGTACGTCCTGCTCGGCGACGCCGAACTCGACGAGGGCTCCAACCACGAGGCGATCGCGTACGCGGGCGCCACCGGACTGGCCGAACTGACCGCGATCGTGGTGGACAACCGCTCCGCCACCCACGGCTGGCCGGGCGGGATCGCGGCCCGGTTCACCGTCAACGGCTGGCAGGCGTCCACCGTCGACGGGCACGACCACGACGCCCTGTACGCCGCCCTGACCGGGCACGACCACCACCGGCCGCACGTCGTCGTCGCGGTCGTCGACGGGAAGGAGTGAGCCGTGGCAGCAGTAGCCGAGGCGCCGGTGACCCCGCCGGCCGGAGCCGGGACCACCGGGACCGGGGCGG
>NZ_JBEZZN010000002.1:659052-796600 GCF_040639195.1 Micromonospora sp. NPDC023956 | reverse complement strand
CGGAGACCGGGACCGGGGCGGAGACCGGGACCGGGGCGGAGACCGGGACCGGGGCGGAGACCGGGACCGGGGCGGAGACCGGGACCGGGGCGGAGACCGGGACCGGGGCGGAGATCGTGATGCGGGACCGCTTCGTCGACACCGCGTACGAGTTGCTGGCCGAGGATCCGCGGACCGCCGTGGTGCTGGCCGACATCTCGGCGGACAGTTTCCGGGAGGCGGCCCGGCGGCACCCCGACCGGGTGGTCAACGTGGGCATCCGGGAGCAGTTGATGGTCGGCGTGGCCGGCGGGCTGGCGCTGGCCGGGCTCCGTCCGGTGGTGCACACCTACGCGCCGTTCCTCGTCGAGCGGGCGTACGAGCAGATCAAGCTGGACCTCGACCACCAAGACGTGACCGCGGTGCTGGTCAGCGTGGGCGCCTCCTACGACCGGCCGGAGGCCGGGCGGACCCATCTCTCCCCGGCGGACGTGGCGCTGATCGACACGTTGCACGGTTGGACGGTGCACGTGCCGGGGCACCCCGACGAGGTGCCGTCGCTGCTCCGTGCGGCGGTGTCCGGCGACGACGCGGTGTACCTGCGGTTGTCGACGATGGCGAACCGCCGGCCGTACGGCGGCGACGGCTCGCTGCGGGTCGTCCGGGACGCGGGGCCGGGCGCGCCACTGGTGGTGGCGGTGGGACCGCTGCTGGACGAGTGCCTGGCGGCGGTGACCGGACGGGACGTGACGGTGGCGTACACGCATCGGCCGCGCCCCTTCGACACGGCCGGGCTGCGCGCGCTCGCCGGCACCGAGGTGATCCTGGTGGAGCCCTACCTGGCCGGCACGTCGAGCCGGGTGGTGAGCGGGGCCCTCGCGGACCGGCCGCACCGGCTGCTCGCGCTCGGGGTCGATCGGCGGGACCTGCGCCGTTACGGCACGGCGGACGACCACAGCCGCTGGCACGGACTGCACGCGACCGGGCTGCGCCGTTCGATCGACGCGTTCCTGGACTGAGGTCCGCTCAGGGCAATGCCGGGCGCGGGCAGAGGGCGGCGGACCCGGTCCGGGTCGGCGGCGATGTCGGTCAGGGTCGGGGGCGGCGCCGGGTCCGCTCCCGGCCCAGGATCCAGAGCGCCTCGACGCCGTCCTTCCAAGTGATCTTCTTGCCCTCCTCGCGACCCCGGGCCCGGTAGCTGATCGGCACCTCGTACGGGCGGATCCGGCGGCGCAGCAGCTTGCCGGTCACCTCCGCCTCCATGCCGAACCCACGGGACCGCACGTCGAGCGAGCGGTACAGCTCGATGGGCATCAGCTTGAAGCAGGTCTCCAGATCGCCGATGTACGAGTTGAAGAGCACGTTCGCGGTCGTGGTGACGCCCTTGTTCCCCATCACATACCAGAAGCTGTAGGCGCTGTGGCTGCCGAAGGTGCGGTTGCCGTAGACGACCTCGGCGCGACCGTCGAGCACCGGGGCGAGCAGCTTCGGGATGTCCTGCGGGTCGTACTCCAGGTCAGCGTCGAGGATGACCATGTAGTCGCCCTCGGCACGGGCCACGGCCGTCCGGATGGCCGCGCCCTTGCCCGCGTTGCGGGGATGGGTGATCACCCGGAGTCGGGCGTCGTCGACCCGGCTGAGGATCTCGGCCGTGCCGTCCCGGCTGCCGTCGTCGACCACGAGCAGTTCGATGTCGCACGGGTACTCGACCGCCAACGCCTGCTTGAGGGCGTCCGCGATGCGTTCCTCCTCGTTGAAGACCGGCATGAGGATCGACAGCTTCACGGGCTTCTCCACGGGGCGACTGCACGTCGGGGACAGCCTAGCGTGTCCTCCCGACCAGGAGGATTCACGCCTCGCCACCCACTCGGCACCCTCCGTGACGCCGGGTCGGCGGGCGCGGAGGGTCAGGACGCTGTCCGGGTCCGGTGTGGGCCCGGGGGCAGCAGGACGGTGAACACCGCACCGCCCTCCGGCGCGTGTCCGGCGGTGATGGTACCGCCGAGCCGGCGGACCAGCCCGGCGGCCAGGGCCAGTCCCAGCCCGCTGCCGACCTTGCGGATCCCCCGGTAGCGCTGGTGCAGCGCGCCCCGCTCGAACGCCACCGCGAGGTCGTCGTCGGTGAGGCCGGGCCCACCGTCGCGGACCTCGACCACCCCGCCGGCTGCCGGGTCCGTCCCGGCCGACCGGACCGCGAGCACCACCGGCGCTCCCGGGGGTACGACCCGCAGCGCGTTCTCCAGCAGTCCGTCGACCACCTGCCGGATCCGCCCCGGATCGGTGTACACCGGCACCGGCCCGTCCGGCGCCTCGACCCGGAACGCCAGGCCGGCCGCCGCACACCGGGTGGACCAGGTCCCCGCCGCCGCGCCGACGAGAGGGACCAGGTCCACCGCGATCGGGTCGATCGGAAAGTCGGCCGCCTCCAGGCGGGCCAGCGCGAGCAGGTCGCTGACCAGCCGGTCCAGGCGTTCCGCCTCGGCCAGCACGGTCCGGCCGGTCCGCGCCGTCTCGCCGGCTCCGAGCACGCCGTCGGCGAGCGCCTCGGCGTAGCCGCGGATGGCGGTCAACGGGGTACGCAGCTCGTGCGAGACGGAGAGCAGGAACTCCCGTTGCCGCCGCTCGCTGGTGGCGAGCGCCCCGGCCAGTCCGTTGAGCGCGTACGCCAACTCGGCGACCTCGTCGGGCGGTTCGACCGGCACCCGTACCGCGCGGTCCCCGGCGCTGAGCCGGGCGGCGGCGGTGGCCGCCTGCCGGATCGGGCGGGCCAGTCGGCGGGCGAGCAGCCAGCCGGCGACCACCCCGGCGGCCAGGCCGACGAGCAGGGGCCCCCAGATGTTCGTGAGCACCTTCCGCCAGAGCCCGGTGACCCGGGTCCGGGTGAGCACCACCCCGTTGCCGTCCTTGAGCGCGCGCCCCTCGACCAGGGCCGGTCGTCCGTCCACCCGCCGCCGCACCGAGACGTCTCGCCCGGCGGCGACCCGCTCGACCACCTGCGGCGGCAGCCCGGCCCGGTCGGCCCGCCCGTTCCAGATCAGGTACGCCTCGACGTCCTGGTCGGCGAGCAGACGCAGCAGCCGCTCGTCGTCGGTCGGACGGCCCCGGTTCAGCCGTAACCGGAGCACCTCGGCGGTCATCTGCGCCTGCGCTGCCAGGGTGTCCTGCGCCTCCCGCTGCGCGTTCCGGACCGCCAGCGGCACCGCCACCAGCGCGGTGCCCAGCACCGAGACCAGGGCCACCGCGCAGGTCACCAGGACCGCTCGGGCGGTCAGGGTGCGGCCGGGCCGGAACCGCCGTGGCCGGGCCGTTCCGGCACCGACCGTCGGCAGTGCCCCGGTCGGCTGGTCGGCACCGGGCGGCCCGGCGGGACGGTCAGCCATCGGCGGCGTACCCCACGCCCCGGTGGGTGCGGATCACGCTGGCGTCGCCGAGTTTGGCCCGGACCTGCGCCACGTGCACGTCGACCGTCCGGGTGCCGGCGTGCGCCGCGTACCCCCAGACGCTGGCGAGCAGTTCCTCCCGGGTGAAGACCCGGCCGGGTCGGCCCATCAGGTAGGCGAGCAGGTCGAACTCGGTCGAGGTGAGCTGGACGGGTGTCCCCGAGACGGTGACCGTGCGCCGGGCCGGGTCGAGGGTGACCGCGCCGACCCGCCGGGGCCGGTCGGCCACCTCCGGGGCCCCGGAGGCGCGCCGCAGCACCGCCCGGACCCGGGCGACCAGCTCTCGGGGGCTGAACGGTTTGGTGACGTAGTCGTCGGCCCCCAGTTCCAGGCCGAGGATCCGGTCCACCTCGTCGTCCCGGGCGGTGAGGAAGATGACCGGGGTCCAGTCACCGGCCTCCCGCAGCCGACGGCAGACCTCGGTCCCGGCCAGGCCGGGCAGGGCGATGTCCAGCACACAGACGACCGGCCGGAGCCGGCGGGTGGCGGCCAGCCCGGCCGGACCGTCCCGTTCGACGTGCACGCCGAACCCGTCCCGCGTCAGGTAGAGCCGGACCAGGTCGGCGATGGCCGGTTCGTCCTCGACCACGAGGACGAGCCCTCGGGGCTGCGCTGTGTCGACGCTCACCGGGCCATGATTCCCGACCGTCCCACCCGGATCGGCACGGGTCGTGTTCGGATCCGGTAAGGACGGCGGCCGGTGGTGGATCAGCCCCGTCCGGCGGGACCTCGGGCGACGGCGGTTCGGTCGGCGGCGGCCCGGTCGACGGTGACGGGTGCTCCGGCGGCGGTGACCGCCCGGGGCAACCGCAACCGGGACCGGAAGGCGTGGTCGAGCAGGGTGTCGATCTGCCACACCTGCTTCGGGTGCTCCGTCCGGATCAGGAACCGCTCCCGCACCCCGTCGACCGCGGTGGCCGCCAACTCCACCCGCTGGATCCGGGGGTCCGGATTCCAGGTGACGTTGCTCAGGTGCCGCAGTTCGGTGTTCAGGTGCAGCTGGAGGCGGTGCAGCAGCGGGCTCTGCCGGGTGACGACCAGACGCTGGTAGGTCATCAGGAGCAGGTACTCCCCGGACACCGGACGGTTCGGACGGGAGCAGCGGGTGACCAGGATCGTCGCGTCGTCCGCCCGGACGCAGCGGCGGAAGACCGGCATGTGGCGGCTCACCGTCTGCACGGCGAGCCCGGTCTCGGCGGCGGCCGGCAGGAACGTTCGGTCGAAGACGTCCATGCCCTGACCAACGACGGAGCGGCGGTTCCGGAAATTCCACGCGGCCGGACAGCACACCGGCTGTCCGACGCCGGAATCAGGGCCGCCCCGGCCCCCGCCGCGTCACAGCAGCTCGACGATGGTGGCGTTGGCCATGCCGCCGCCCTCGCACATCGTCTGCAGGCCGTAGCGGATGCCGTTGTCCCGCATGTGCTGGAGCATCGTGGTCATGATCCGGGCACCGGACGCGCCGAGCGGGTGGCCGAGGGCGATCGCCCCACCGCGCGGGTTGAGCCGCTCCGGGTCGGCCTCGGTCTCCGCGAGCCAGGCCAGGGGCACCGGGGCGAACGCCTCGTTCACCTCGTACACCCCGATCTCCTCGATGCCCAGCCCCGCGCGGCGCAGCGCCTTCGCGGTGGCCGGGATGGGGGCGGTGAGCATGGTGACCGGGTCGTCGGCGGCGACGACGGCGGTGTGCACCCGGGCCAGCGGGCGCAGGCCGTGCCGGCTGGCCCAGTCGGCGGTGGTGACGGCGAGCGCCGCCGCGCCGTCGGAGATCTGCGAGGCGGACCCGGCGGTGACCACACCGTCGGCGCGGAACGGGGTCTTCAGCTCACCGAGCTTCGCCAGCGAGGTGTCCCGGCGGATGCCCTCGTCGGCGGCGAGCTTGCCCCCGTCGGCCAGCGCCACCGGGGCCAGCTCCGCGTCGAACGCCCCGGCGTCCTGGGCGGCGGCGGCCTTCTCGTGGCTGGCCAGGGCGAACTCGTCGAGCTGGGTCCGGGAGAAGCGCCAGCGCTCGGCGATCAGCTCCGCGCCGACACCCTGGTTGAACGGGAGCGGCTCGTCGTCGGCGAAGCCCTGGACGCCGCGGTAGCGCTCGCGGATCTGGTCGCTGAAGGGCATCCCGTCGGCCACGCTGGACCCCATCGGCACCCGGGTCATCGACTCGACTCCCCCGGCGACGACCAGGTCGGCCTGGCCGGAGAGCACGGTGGCGGCGGCGAAGTGCAGCGCCTGCTGACTCGACCCGCACTGGCGGTCCAGGGTGGTGCCGGGCACCGACTCGGGCCAGCCGGCGGCGAGGACGGCGTTGCGGGCGACGTTCCAGGACTGTTCGCCGACCTGGGACACGCACCCCCAGATCACGTCGTCGACGTCGGCCGGGGCGATGCCCGAGCGCTCGGCGAGCGCGCGGAGCACGTGCGCCGAGAGGTCCACCGGGTGTACGCCGGCCAGACCGCCCTTGCGCCGTCCGACGGGGGTACGCACCGCGCCGACGATAACCGCGTCACTCATGTCTACTCCCGGGTAACTTGAGACGTCTCGATCCTACGTCGCGCACCGGCCCGCCGTCCGCCCCGGTGGCGTCGCGGCGGCCACCCCGCTCGGGCATGCTGGACGGATGCATCCAGGGGCCCTCAGCCGGCAGTGGCGAGTACCGGTGAAACTACCGCTGGTCAAGCTGGTCGGGGCCGGGACGCTGGTGGCGCTCGGCCTGCTCTTCGCCGAGGGTGACCCGGTGCGGTTGGTCCTCGCCGGGCTGGGTGCGGCAGGGTTGGCCGTCTGGGCGGCGCGGGATCTGCTGGCCCCGGTGCGGCTCGCGGTGGACCCGTCCGGGGTGACCGTGGTGACCGGCTTCGCCGGCCGGCGGACGCTCGGCTGGTCGGCGATCGAGTCCCTGGCGGTGGACGACCGCCCCCGCTTCGGCCTGCGCAGCCAGTTCCTCGAGATCGACACCGGCGACTCGCTGCACCTGCTCAGCCGGCACGACCTCGACGCCGACCCGACCGAGGTCGCCGCACTCCTGGCCCCGCACCTGGACGTCCACCGGCCCGGCCCCGCCGCGACCGGCGACCGGCCCTGACCGGCGGCCCGGTGCCAGGACGGTCGACCCTGGTCACGCGTCGGCCCAGACCAGACGTCGGCCCTGACCACATGTCGACCCCTGACCACATGTCGACCCCTGGCCCGTGCGTCGACCCCTGGCCCACGCGTCGCCCGCGTGCCCTGTGCGGCGCCGTCCGCGCGCCGGCGGCTCAGCCGAGCAGGGCGGCGGTGCGGACGAGGACCAGGCCGAGCAGGGCCACCATGATGACCGCGCCGCCGACGGCCTGGAAGATCGACCGACGCATCCGGGGGGCGTAGGCCAGCACCAGCGCCATCAGCGCCCCGACGACCAGCCCGCCGAGGTGGCCGGCGATGGAGATGCCGGGCACGGCGAAGGTGAAGACCAGGTTGATCACCAGGATGGGCACCACGGCCGAGGTGTCCCGACCGAGCCGACGCATGATCACGAAGAGCGCGGCGAAGAGGCCGAAGATCGCGGTGGAGGCACCGGCCGTGGCGGCGTTCGGGGCGCTGAACAGGTACGCCGCCACGTTGCCGCCGAACCCGGCGACCAGGTAGAGGGCGAGGAACCGCAGCGGCCCGAGGACCGCCTCCAGGGAGCGGCCGAGCACCCACAGTGCCCACATGTTGAGCAGCAGGTGCAGCACGCCGTAGTGCAGGAACATCGCGGTGAGCAGGCGGTACCACTCGCCCTCGGCGACCCCGTGGATGGCCCCGTCGGCGAAGAGCGCCCGGCCGAGCACCGCGCCCCACTCGGTCAGCGGGGTGCCGCCGCCCATCAGGCCGCCGAAGCCGGAACCACCGGCGGCCGAGTCGCCCCCTCGGTCTGAGGCGATGGAGAGCAGCATCATGAGCACGTTCAGCGCGATCAGCGCCTTGGTCACGTAGCCCTGGCGACCGGCGACACCGCCACCGAAGGCGGTGCGCGCCGGTCGCACCGAACGTCGGCCCTCGTTCACGCACTCCGGGCACTGGTGCCCCACGGAGGCGTCCCGCATGCACTCCGGGCAGATCGGACGGTCACAGCGGGTGCACCGGACGTACGTCTCCCGACCGGGGTGCCGGAAGCAGACGGGCGTGGTCGGCGGTGACTCGCTCACGGTCTCGCCCTCCCGTCCGGGCACCTGCGGCGCTCAGTCATGCGAGCAAAGGTACCTCGCCCGGGGGTCAGGCCTTGGCACGCTCGATCTCGACGCGCTCGATCACCACGTCGGAGAGCGGGCGGTCACTCGGGCCGGTCGGAGCGTTGGCGATCGCGTCCACCACCTTCACCGACTCCTCGTCCGCCACCTGCCCGAAGATGGTGTGCCGGTTGTTCAGGTGCGGCGTCGGGGCCACGGTGATGAAGAACTGCGACCCGTTGGTGCCCGGCCCGGCGTTCGCCATGGCCAGCAGGTACGGACGGTCGAACCGCAGGTCCGGGTGGAACTCGTCACCGAACTTGTAGCCCGGTCCACCGCGACCGGTGCCGGTCGGGTCGCCCATCTGGACCATGAAGCCGCTGATCACGCGGTGCGAGATGGTGC
Organism: Micromonospora sp. NPDC023956; assembly: GCF_040639195.1. NCBI lineage: Bacteria > Bacillati > Actinomycetota > Actinomycetes > Micromonosporales > Micromonosporaceae > Micromonospora > Micromonospora sp. NPDC023956. The sequence continues at coordinate 788,595 of NZ_JBEZZN010000002.1, read as the reverse complement.
CGTCGTAGTACGGCCCGCTGCCCGGCTGGCCGGTACGCGGGTCGGTGTACTCCCGCTCGCCCTCGGCCAGTTCCACGAAGTTGCGGACGGTCTTCGGCGCGTGGTTGGAGAAGAGCTCCAGCCGGATCGGGCCATGGTTGGTGTGCAAGGTGGCGTAGACAGCCTCGGCCACGGGTACTCCTCACTCGTCGGTCAGTTCCATGCGGATCCTCCCATGTGCCCGATCTGGCAGTGCGGAGGCATCCGAAGGTGGAGGATGACGAAGGAACAACTCCCAGGAGGTGGGACCGTGTTTGGAATCGGGCGGCGTAAGTCCCAGGTGCAGCTGGCCAAGGCCGAGCTCAACCAGGGCGTCGGTCACCTGATGCAGGCAGCCACGTACGCGTCTCGGGGCGTCGGCCAGTCCGTCGGCCCCCGTGTGCAGGCGGCTCGGGGAGCGGTGGCACCGGCTGCGGTGCAGGTCCGTGACTCCGCCGCCCGTGGTTGGGGCTCGACGGTCGCCACTCTCGCGCCCTTGGCCGCGGCCACCCGCAGCGCGGCACAGTCGGGCACGGTGGCCCGGAAGGCAAAGGTGAAGAACGTGCGAATGGTGAAGCAGAAGAAGAGGGCACGTCGGCGTAGCGGCATGCTGACCGGCCTGCTCGCGGCCGGGGCGGTCGCCGGGGTGGCCGGCGCGATGGCGATGCGTCGCCGTCGGGACCAGCAGGAGTGGGCCGAGTACGACACGAGCCGGACCCTGGAGCCGATGCGCGACGAGGTGGAGACCATCGAGGTGCGCACCCCGGCCGCCGACCGGTCGACCACGGCCAACGGCGGGATGACCGGAGCCGGCAGCTCGGCCGTGGCCGGTGCGGGCAGCGCCGCCGCCCGGAAGCCGGTCACCCCGAACGACAAGGTGCCGTCGGTGGCCGAGGGCGCCCGGGACATCTCGGGTCGTCCGGCCGACGACGTCAGCCGGGCGATGGGGGGCACCACCAGCCCCGGTAGCGGTCGACACTGACGTCACCCGGACACGGCGGCGTCCGCACGCGGACGTCGGGAGCGGTGCCGGCGAGGCGGGGGTACGCCCCCGCACCGCCGGCGCTCCCGTAGCCCCGGCCCCGGGCCTGCGGTCCGGCAGGCCGGGTGACGGTCAGAGCCAGCCGTTGCGGCGGAACCAGCGGTAGAGGGCCATCGAGATGCCCAGCATCAGGGCCAGGACGACCGGATAGCCGTACGTCATCTTCAGCTCGGGCATGTTCTCGAAGTTCATGCCGTAGATGCCGGCGATGGCCGTCCAGACGGCGGCGATCGCCGCCCACGCCGCGATCTTGCGCATGTCGTTGTTCTGGTCGACGGTGACCTGGGCCAGGCGCGCCTGGAGAATCGAGTTCAGCAGGTCGTCGTAGGAGTTGACCTGCTCGACGGTGCGGCTGAGGTGGTCCTGCACGTCCCGGAAGTAACGCCGGATCTCCTTCGGCACCTCGCGGTTGACCTGCGCGGTGAGCGTCATCAGCGGGCGTTGCAGCGGTACCACCGCCCGCTTGAACTCGACCAGCTCCCGCTTCATCTGGTAGATCCGCTGGATCCGGCCGTGGCTCTGCCGGTCGAAGACCTCCGCCTCCAGCACGTCCAGGTCGTCCTCGACCTGGTCGGCGACCTCCAGGTAGAGATCCACCACCCGGTCGGTGATCGCGTACGCCACCGCCCACGGGCCGTGCGACAGCAGGTCACCCGTGCTCTCCAGGTCGGCCCGGACGGCTGCGAGCCGGCAGGCGTCCCCGTGCCGGACGCTGATCAGGAAGTCGGGGCCGATGAAGAGCATCACCTGCCCGGTCTCGACCACCTCGGAGGTCTCGGTCAGCTCGGTGTGCTCGCAGTACCGGGCGGTGCGCAGCGCCAGGAAGCTGACCTCCCCGAACTGCTCCAGTTTGGGCCGCTGCTGGGCCTTGACCGCGTCCTCGACGGCGAGTTCGTGCAGCCCGTAGGTGGCGGCGATGGCGCTCATCTCGCGCAGGCCCGGCTCGTGCAGTCCCAGCCAGACGAAGGCGTTCCGCTGCCGGCGGGCCGCCGTGAGCGCGTCGGCGTAGTTCCAGGCGCCCGGCTGCCGGACCCCCTCCACGTAGAGGGCGCAGTCGACCACCGCGCTGCGGTCCGGGCCGGTCTCGCGGGGCGGGCGGGGGCTCTCCTCGGTGTTGAGGATCCGGCTCATCGCCCGGACCGGGGCCGTCCAGGCCCGGGGACGGAGGACCCGGCCGGCGCCGAGCGGTGTGTTCCGGGCCCGATCGGTGCGGTCGGACATGACGCTGCCTCCTCCCACCCGTGGCTGCTGCCGCTTGAGGGTACGCCGCCGGCACGCGTCGGGCCGGCCGCGCGGTCGAGGGCGGGCATCCGCCGGGTACGGGGGCGGCGTCGGGTGGGCCGGCCGCGTCGAAGGGGGTGAGGTGCGACACGGCCCACCCGACGCCACTGGGGGCGGGGGATGGTGCTCCATGACGCCCGTCACGCCGGGGCTGCCGACGGCCGCACCGGGGCCCACCAGGGCCGCTCGACGTGAAAGGCGCTCGCAGCATTGTGGGCTGCGGGCCGGCCCGGAGGGAGTCCCGAGCCGGCCCGAATGATCTAGTGTCGGATAATTGACAGATCGCTGGTGGAGAAAGTGCTCATCAGCCTCGAACGGCGGCCACGGCCTCCGCCAGCCGGCGGACGCCCTCGTCGATCCGGTCCGCGGTGACGGCGGAGAAGGCCAGGCGGAGCGCGTGCCGGCCCCCGCCGAGAACGAAGTCGCTCCCCTTCACCACCGCCACGCCGCGCTCCGCCGCCGCCGGGGCCAGCCGGTCCACCTCGACGTCCTCCGGCAGCTCGACCCAGAGGAAGTAGCCCCCGTCCGGCTCGACGAACCGCGCCTCCGGGATGTGCCGGCGCAACGACTCGGCGAGCACCCGGGCCCGCTCGCCGAGCGCGGTGCTGACCGTCCGGATGGAGCGCTCGATGTCACCGGAGACGCAGAACTGGTGCACGATCGCCTCGGAGACCATGCCCGGCGAGATGTAGAGGTTGGTGGCCTTCTTCGCGATGTCCGCGATCAGGTCGGCCGGTCCCACGAGGTAGCCCACGCGCACCCCGGGGCAGACCGTCTTGGTGAAGCTGGAGGCGTGCACCACGACACCGTGGGTGTCCAGCGAGAGCATCGACGGCAGCGGCTCGCCCCGGAACCGGATGTCGGCGTACGGGTCGTCCTCGAAGATCGTGAAGCCGTACTCGACGGCCAGGTCGAGCAGCTCGCGCCGCTTCTCCAGCGAGAGCGTGACACCGGCCGGGTTCTGGTAGTTCGGGATGACGTGGGCCAGCCGGGGACGCACCCCGGACTCCAGCAACTTGCGCAGCTCGGCGGTGTCCAGACCGTCCGGCTGGATGGTCACCGCGTGCAGCTCACTGCCCTGACGCTGGAGGTTGAGCAACGTCCGGTCGTAGGTCGGCCGCTCCACCACCACGGCGTCGCCGGACTGCACCAGGTGGTCGAAGAGGAACGCGTCGGCCTGGAGCGAACCGTTGGTGACCAGGACCTGGTCCGCCGTCACCCCGTGCTTCTCGGCGATCCACTTGCGCAGGGGCGGGTAACCGACGGAGGTGCCGTACGCCGTCACTCCGGCGGGGTCGACGTCGAAGGCACGGACGGCGGCGGCCTTGAGCCCCTCGACATCGACGATGTCCAGTGAGGGAGCGCCACGGGCAAAGGAGATCAGCTGCTCGGCGGTCATGGCTACTGAGCGTACGGGCGGCCGACGGCCGATCGCGGACGGCACGACGATGTCCGCATCCTGAGCCACCGGGACGGGTGATCCGACCCTCCGACCAGCTCAGGCGGCGAGCGGGGCGTCCGCGACCGGCTCGGGCCGCCAGCCCAGATCGGTCAGGAGCAGGCCCTGGTCGAAGTAGGAGCGCCACGAGGCGATCAGGCCGTGCCGGGCGCGGACCACGTCCACCACGTCCCAACTGACCGTACGTCCGGTCGGGGCGACCGCTCCGAGAGTGGTGTGCAGCGGGCCGGTGTGGGTACCGGTCATCCGCTGCTCGACCACCACCCCACCGGCCGTCTCGACCAGCCCGGTCAGCTCGGTCCGCAGATCCGGAAACGCCCCCGACCAGGCCCGCAGCAGCGCGGGCAGCTCGATCGGGCGGACGGTCAACCCCGGCATCGAATAGAAGGCGTCGTCCGCGTACAGCTCCGGCAGCCGGGCGAGGTCCCGCTGTCGGAGCATCGCGTACTGCGATTCGACGAGTTCCCTGGCGCTGCGCATCGCGACCTCCCGGTGGTGGGGTACCGGTCCCACACCCACCAGCTATCTCTACCCCTCGATTTCCGCTCCACACCCCGGACTCCGGACGCGACCTCCGGGCGTCGCCGGAATGCTGATCCCTCGCTAGGGTCAAGGCGTGTCCACCGAGCCTCTACGCTGCGCAGGCGCACTGATCGTCGATGACCAGGGCCGCCTCTTCATCCAGCGCCGGTCCCCGGAACGACGGCTTTTCCCGAACACCTGGGACATTGCGGGTGGCCATCTGGAGCCGGGCGAGGAACTCGAGGACGCACTGCGCCGCGAGGTCTTCGAGGAGACCGGCTGGACCGTCTCGCACGTGCTCGGACTCGTCGGCGAGTACCGGTACACCGGCAACGACGGCATCGAGCGGGTGGAGACCGACTTCCTGGTACGGGTCGACGGCGATCTGGACCGTCCCCGCCTGGAGGAGGGCAAGCACACCGAGTTCCGGTGGATCACCGAGCAGGAGGTGGCGGTGCTGGACGAGCACCGCGACGTCAACGACGGGCTGATCCGGCAGATCGCGGAGAACGCGTTCGCCGCCCTACGTTCGATCGGTCTGTGAGCGACGGGGTAGAGCTCCCGCCGCACCGGTTCGCGGGGCTGGTCGCCCCGGCGATGGACCGGGTCTTCGTCGCCGGCATGCTGGCCGGCCGCGACGGCGGCGGCGCCGAGCTGAGTCAGCGCTACGGCGGGATGGCGGCCACCGGCTTCCTGGTGGAGTTCCGCACCCGGCTCGCCGCGCCCGGTGGCACCGTCACGGCGGCCGGCTTCACCGCGGTGACCCGGTACCGGGATCCGGCCTCCTGCAAACGGGCCCTGGACAAGCACGTGGCGCACGGCATGATCCACCGGCGGGGCGACGGCACGTTCTCGGCCACCGAGCGGGGTGCCGCCTTCCTCGCCGAGACCTACCAGGTGCACGGCGAGGTCACCGAGGAACTGTGGGCCGGGCACGACGATCGGGTGCTCCGACTGGTGGAGACGCTCGGTCGGCTGCTGGCGTACGCGCTGGTGGTGGTCGAGGAGAACGACGACACCGCGCCGAGCGAGGCGTTCTGCGCGCTGGCCCCGCCGTACGAGCCGGACGGCACCCCGCCGGGCGTGCTGCTGCTCAACCGGCTGGGCACGCTGCGCTACCACCGCTCCGACGCGCACGCCGCCGCGTGGACGGCGGCCGGGCACACCGCCGCCAGCGTGAGCACCCTGCCGGACGGACCGGAGCGGCTCGCCATCGAGCAGGAAACCGACCGCCGGGCGGCCGGCCCGTACACCGTGCTGGCCCCCGACGAGCGGCTCGCCATGCTCGCCGACCTCGCCGCCCTCCCCGGCTGACCGCACGCCGGAACAGACGCGACTATCCTCCAGCGGGGGACGCCACGTCGTACGAGGGAGAATGTCGCCGATGATCGGGATGGTGCTCGCGGCCGGAGCGGGGCGTCGGCTGCGCCCGTACACCGACACGCTGCCGAAGGCGCTCGTGCCGGTGGACGGGGAGACGACCATCCTCGACATCGCGCTGCGCAACCTCGCCGAGGTGGGACTGAACGAGATCGTGATCGTGGTCGGCTACGCCGCCGACGCGGTCGTCACCCGGCAGCGGGCCCTGGAGCAGCGGTACGGCGTCGCGATCACCCTCGTGCACAACGACAAGGCCGAGGAGTGGAACAACGCGTACTCGCTCTGGCTGGCGCGGGAGCACTTCGCCCGGGGCGTCCTGCTGGTCAACGGGGACACCGTGCACCCGGTGAGCGTCGAGCGGACCCTGCTCGCCGAGCGCGGGCCGGGCATCCTGCTCGCCGTCGACACGGTGAAGAAGCTCGCCGACGAGGAGATGAAGGCCACCTTCGACGCCGCCGGCCAGCTCACCCGGATCACCAAGCTGATGGACCCGGCCGAGGCGTACGGGGAGTACATCGGCGCGACCCTGATCGAGCCGCAGGTGGCCGACGCGCTCGCCGACGCCCTGGAGGCGACCTGGCGGCGCGATCCGAACCTGTACTACGAGGACGGCTACCAGGAGTTCGCCGACCGGGGCGGCGAGGTCCGGGCCGCGTCGATCGGCGACGTCGCCTGGGTGGAGGTCGACAACCACGACGACCTGACCCGGGCGCGGGAGATCGCGTGCCACTACTAGCCCGGACGGTCAACACGCCGCTGGTGATCGAGGTCCGGCGCGGTGCGGTGGCCGACCTCGGCCCGCTCCTGGCCGACAGGCGGATCTCCGCCGGGGGTGACGTGGCGGTCGTGGTCGGCCCCGGTCAGGGCGAGAAGATCGCCAACCTGTGCCAACCCAACCTGGGCTCCGCCGACGTGTTCATGGTCACCGGCGGCACCATCGACGCGGCCAACGAACTGGGCGACCGGCTCCGCTCCGGCCACTACGACGCGGTGGTCGGCATCGGCGGCGGCAAGACCATCGACACCGCCAAGTACGCCGCCACCCGGTACGGCATGCCGATGGTGACCGTGGCGACCAGCCTCGCCAACGACGGCATCGCCTCGCCCACCGCCTCCTTGGACCACGAGGGCGGCAAGGGCTCCTACGGCGTGCACATGCCGATCGCGGTCATCGTCGACCTGGACTTCGTGGAGAACGGGCCGGACCGGCAGACCCAGGCCGGCATCGGGGACGCGGTGAGCAACATCAGCGCCTGCGCCGACTGGGAACTCGCCCACCGGGTACGTGACGAGCCGATCGACGGGCTGGCCGTGACCCTGGCCCGGACCGGGGCCGAGGCGCTGGTCAACCACCCCGGGACGATCACCGACGACGGCTTCCTCACCACCCTCGCCGAGGCGCTGATCCTCGGCGGCATCGCCAGCTCGGTGGCCGGCTCCACCCGCCCGGCCAGCGGCGGCGACCACGAGATCTCGCACGCCATCGACCGGCTCTATCCCGGCACCGCCTCACACGGCGAGCAGGTCGGCCTCGGTGCCCTGTTCTGCACCTTCCTGCGCGGCGAGCCGGAACGCTTCGCCCAGCTCGCCCACTGCCTGCACCGGCACGGGCTGGCCACCGACCCGGCCGGGCTGGGGCTGACCGACGAGCAGTTCGTCGAGGCCGTGCAGTACGCCCCCCGCACCCGGCCGGACCGGTACACCATCCTCGAACACCTGGCGATGTCGCCTACCGAGACGCGGGAGCGACTGGCAGACTACGCCGGTGCACTCCGCGACCACCTTGACTGAATCGTCCCGTCCCACCGTCGCCGACTTCCACCGGGTCAACCGGGGCGGCGGGCTGTTCAGCGAGTCGGTCAGCCAGTGGCTGGGGGCGGTGTTCGCGCTGGTCGCCCAGCGTCTCGGGCTGAAGCCCACCGCGCTGACCATCATGAACCTGGTGCTCGGGCTGGCCGCCTCGGCGACCGTGGTGGCGCTCGCCGACCGGGTCGCCGCCGGGGAGGTGCCCGCCTGGGCGGTCGGGCTGGTCGCGCTGGTCGGCTGGCAGGTGGCGTACGCCCTGGACTGTGCCGACGGTCAGCTCGCCCGGGTGACCGGGCAGGGCAGCCCGGCCGGCGCGCGGGTCGACGTGCTCTGCGACGTGGCCGCCCAGATCGCCCTGGTCACCGCGCTCGGCACGGTGGCGGTGGCGCAGCGCCCGGGAACGCCGGTCTGGCTGGTGGCCGCCTTCGCCGGCACCTGGATGGTCAACCTGGTCACCTCGGTGATGCAGGCCGGGCCGAACGCGGCCAGCATGGTCACCTCGACCAGCCTGCCGGTACGGCTGGCCAAGCTGGTCCGCGACTACGGCGCGGTGATCTTCGTGGCCGGTCTGGTGCTCACGTTCGTACCGGCGCTGACGTTCTGGGTGGTGGTCGCCTTCACCGTCGTCAACGGCGGCTTCCTGCTGGCCAGCATCGCCTTCTCCGCCCGCGCCTCGCTCCGCTGAGCAGGGCGTCTCGCCCCTGCGCGCGCCACCGGATGCGATCGAGGGCAGTCGGTGCCGCGCCGGATCGAGACGGGGCGCCTCCGACTCGTCGTCGATCATGTGCCGAGTGGCCCGACCTATGGCGAGGACGACCACGTCAGGGCCGGGCAGCCGGATCGGCTGGGGCGGGAGGGTCCACGACACCCGCCCCAACCGGTCCGAGCAGCGAGGCCCCCGTTGTCGCCCGGCACCTGCCGCAGTCGACCGGCTGTGACCTGCCGGCGACGAGGCGCGGTCGGTGGGCGCCGGGGCGCTTCCGGAAGCCCATCGGCTTCCCGCGCTACTGGAGGTCGATCCAGTGGCTGGTCACCTTGCCCGGCACGCCCGGACAGTCGTAGCTCTTCGTCAGATCCCGGTTCTGCCACGGCGACCAGTAGTAGTAGCCAGAGTCACAGATCACGCCCAGCCTCCACTGCACGCCACCCGAGACGCTCGTGCACCGACCGTAGGCGATGGATTCCGTGCTGTTGGTCCAGGACGAGCACGTCGCCAGGGTGCCCAGGTCGGCCGTCGGGCTCGCTGCCGACGAGGCTGTGGCCGGAGTGGCGGACAGACCGAGTGCCGCGGCCAGCCCGGCCACCGCGATGGTGGCCTTCAGACGCTTACGCAAGACAATTCTCCCAACTCCCCGGACGGGGATATCGACTAGAAGCGAGGCGATCGGTCCGATCCCGCTTCCACAACAACTGTGTGTTCAGGCGCAGCACATGCCGTTGCACGACTTCAGCAGGGCGGTGCCGCAGCCCCAGGAACTCCGCGTACAGCCGGTGCACCAACAGCCGCCGGCGGAGCACCAGTCATCCGACAGGTTGCAGGTGCAGTCCACCGCCAGGACGCCCAACATCGCGGCGTCCTCCGCCGGTACCGGTCCGAGCGAGGCGAGCAGCGCGTACGCGTCGATCTGACCAAATGCCTGCCCGGCCAGCACGCGGAGTTGGTCGAGATCCGGGCGGGCCGCACTGGCGCCCTCGTCCTCGAAGAGAAAGGTGCGCTCCTCGGCGAACACCGTACGGATTCTGTCGAGGACAGCGATCTGCTCGGCGGAAAGCTCCCGACGGCCGGCGCGGAACCGGTCCACCTGAGTCACCCAGATATCGCTCCGCACCTTCGTCGACACAGCGCGGTAGATCTCTTTCCGGTACGGCATCGAATACTGGATCAGCGCGTCATAGGTCTGCGGAAGCCGCGCCTGATTGGCTTTCACCCAGGCCTGTGCGGAGGCTTGCGCCTTCTCGGCGAACGCTGGCGTGCGTCCGGTGAGCACCAGACCACCGGCAACGGCTATCCCGGCGCCGAACCGGAGGAACTGCTTCCGGTCCATGCCCGCCGTCTGCGGCGCCGACATCCGCGGGCGCTGGACCTCATGCTTGAGCTGCCCCAGGGCGACCACCAGGCGCAGCGTCGACCGAAGCCCGAGACGGCGCACCAGGGGAGCCGCCATTCCGGGGCCGGTCCAGGCCCGCACCTCGGCACCCCGGACTCGGAACAGCGCCGGTTCCCATGCCGGGCTGGCACCGAACGACTGTTCGCGCCACCTCTGCACCTCCGGGTGGTTCAGCGGAAGCATCTCCAGCTTTCCGTCGACCGCCGCCGAGATGGCATAGGAGATCTGGCGACACGTCTGACACGACGCGTCCGATGCCAGGACCCAGCGGGCGAGCGTGTCGGAACCTGCTCTCAGCATCTGTGCGTTCTCCCTTGTCTGCCGATCGGGTTTTCGAGGTGCTTTCCCGCCTCGCCGATAGGGCCGGACGGCACCCCGTGAGCAGGGGCGGAAACTCCGGCTCCGGGCGCCGGCCCCGGCGCAGCCGAACAGGACCGCGCGTCGGACAGGCGATGACGGATCACGTGCGACACGCAGCCGCCCGTGACCACGAGGCGCTGAGGCGGGTCCGGGTCTTCGTGCAGGACCCGGCTGCGAGGGCTACGCCCGGACCGGGGATCCCACGCCCGAGATCCGGAATCCCGAGCCGAACGAGGTGCAGTAGGCGTACGACCAGCGGTTGTCGTTGGTGGTCACGCCCCGCGCCGTCTTGGTGGTGCTGCCGTCCGTGCAGCTCACCCTCGCGTAGTAGGCGAAGGAGACGTCGCAGCGCGCTCCGTAGCTCCTGCCGTCCGACCACTCGCCGCCGCCCGAGCACCAGGACGGGATGGAAGCCTGGGCAGGGGCGGCCATGGTGCCGAGCGCGAGAGTGACGCCGACAAGGCCAGCGCCGAGAGTGGAGCGGATACGCATGGGAGACCTCCGATGGGTTGACAGGCAGGGCGGCCCTTGCCGCCCCCGTGGAACCTCTCCCAGGCTTGTCGCGGGTCCGGTACCTGCCAAGGGGCAACGGCCGATCCGGACAGGGCCCAAGCTGTCCGGGCAGGTCAGGACGGAGGAGGGCAGGGTGTCCCGGACAGCGCCAGCCTCGCGACCACCTTCAGTGATCGACCTTTTACTATCCTTGCCGCTATGTCAGAGGGCGATGTGGAACCGCAGCCGGAGCAGGCGCGCACCTTCGCCGAGTTTGTCGCGTCGTTGCGCCAGCTCAGGCAGAAGTCGGGCCACACCTATCGGGAGTTGGAGCAGCGGGCGGCCGAGCGCGGTGATGTGCTGCCGCGGAGCACCATCGCGGATGCCCTCAGCCGGCCGGCGTTACCCAGGGCCGAGTTGCTTTCCGCCTTCGTCCGGGCGTGCGGAGCTGACGATCAGGTGGAGCGGTGGCTACGGGTACGTGACCGGCTCGCCGAGGATGACGCCCCGGCCCTGACGGAACCGACTGGCGACCTGTCAGCGAGTACCGGACCTGCACCCGTTCCCGTGGCAGCCCTCGCTTCCGCCCCCGGCGGCGAAATGGTCCCGGACACCGTCGGAAAGGAATCCTTCCGCTCCGACAGTTCCCCCGAACGGGAACTCCGGCGAACCCGGCATCTCCCGAGACGGACACTCATCATGCGGCTGGGCGTCGTCGGCCTCCTGGCGGCCGGTTGGGGGGTGCTGGCGCAGGACACCGGATGGCATATCCAGGAACGGTCCGGCCCCGTCTCACGTGCGTCCCGAACCCCCACCGCACCCGATGCGGCGGGCACTTCGGCAGGAGCCGGCACCTCTACGGGGCCCTTGGTTCCTGCCGGCCGCTGGATCCGCATCCGCCCGCTCACCGCCCCCCATCTGTGCCTGACCGACGGGCGGGTGCGGGATCGACGGTATACGCCGCTCGTGGCCGTGCAGCGGCCCTGTGACGAGGTGTCCCCGCAGGGCACTCTGCTCGAACATGTACACGGGGACCTGTACCGGATTCAGTGGCACCATCCAGACTACGGAAAAGGCTGCCTGGAGGCCCTGACCGAAGGGCCGGGCGTCGGTCTGCTGGAACCTGCGGATGACTGCGTACGAGGCAGCCAGTTCCACGTGGAACCTTCCGGCTCATACGGGGCCAGCACATACGTATTGCGTATCGAGGGTCAGGGATGCGTGGGGATGAGAGATTCAGGAACGTCAGAGGGAGTGGAGGCGGTGATAGGCCGGTGTGTGGGCAGAGGCGGCCAGGTGTTCCGCATAGAACCAGCTTCCTGATCCAGCGGTCGGTGGGGCGGTGGGGCTGAGTGACCCGAGGCAGCACACCCCGTTGATCGACGGGCTGGCGCGAGGATCCGCGCCGTACCGTGCCACAGACCTGGTGACCAGCGGGAACGGTCAGCGCAGTCCGGCGTACACGTCGATCAGGCGTTTGGTGACCACGTCCGGGTGGAAGGTGCGCTCGTAGCGCAGCCGGGCGGGGGCCGAGAGCGCAGCGGCACCGGCTGCCGCGACCGGCAGGGCGGCGGCCATCGCGGCCGGCTCGGCGGGCACCACCCAGCCGACCATGCCCGCCGGGTCGTCCGCGCCGACCAGGTACGGGATGCCGCCCAGGTCGGTGCCGAGCACCGGCCGGCCACTCGCCATCGCCTCGATCACCACGGTCGGCAGCACGTCGTGCCAGAGTGAGGCGGCGATCACCACCGCGCTCTGCGCCATCACGGCCCGCACGCCGTCCCGGTCCAGGGAACCGAGGTAGGTCACGTCGGCGCGCTCGGCGGCAGCCTGCTCGGCGAGGTGGCGCAGTTCGCCGTCCCCGGCGATGCGCAGCGGGCCGAGCGCGCCGTCCGGGTGCCGCCGCCAGGCGTCGAGCAGCAGGCCGAGGCCCTTCTCCGGGGAGAGCCGGCCGAGATAGAAGAAGCCCTCGCCGAGCGGGGCGGGCTGCCCCGGGTCGGGGATGCCGTTCGGCTTGACCACGATCCGGTCGGCGGGGATGCCGTACTCGCGCAGGTGGGTGGCGATCTGCGAGGTGAGCGCGATGAACCGGTCGACCGAGCGCCAGGTGGGGCGGTGCACGGCCAGGGTGGTCGCCATCAGGGCGCTCTGCACGGTCGAGCCCCGGTAGCAGCGGTTCCGGATCGCCGGCACGCCGAGCACCTTGCCCTTGCAGTCCTGGCAGATCGCACCGTCGCGGAAGTAGACCCCGGAGGAGCAGACCTGCCGGTAGTTGTGCACCGTCTGCACCACCGGCACCCCGTGCCGGTGGGCGGTCCGCACCACCCAGGGCGAGAGCAGCGGGTACGGGTTGTGCAGGTGCAGCGCGTCCGGTTTGTGCTCGGTGAGCAGCCGGCTCAGCTCCTGCTGGGCCCGGGGGGCGTAGATCGGTGAGATCGGCAGCAGCGCCTTGGCCGTCTTCGGCATGGTGGGGATCTCGTCGGAGCTGCGGATGAACGGCAGCACTTCCACGCCGGCCGCCCTGAGCTGGGCGATCTCCGCGTCGACGATGGTGTTCTCACCGGAGGGCTGGGCCTGGCGGTACCGGTTGTGCGCCACCACGATTTTCACTGGGCCAGCCTCTTGTTCGCGATTGCGGGACTCGCAAGCTCATTCCTCACGCTCACGGGTATGAAGGCTACCGTTGAGGAGTGCCGGAGCTACCCGAGGTGGAAGCGCTCGCCGATCACCTGCGACGACGGGTGGTCGGGCGGCGGGTCGAGCGGCTGGAGGTCGCCGCGATCAGCGCCCTGAAGACGTACGATCCGCCGTCGGGCGCGGCGGTCGGGCGGACGGTCACAGACGCCGGCCGACACGGCAAGTTCCTCGACGTGGTGTTCGACGGTGACCTGCACCTGGTGGTGCACCTGGCCCGCGCGGGGTGGCTGCACCACCGGGAGTCGTTTCCCTCCGCCACGCCGCTGCGTCCCGGCAAGGGCCCGATCGCGCTGCGGGTACGCCTCGACGACGGCTCCGGCTTCGACCTGACCGAGGCGGGCACCCAGAAGAGCCTGGCCGCGTATTTGGTGACCGATCCGGCGCAGGTGCCCGGGGTGGCCCGGCTCGGCCCGGACGCCCTCGACGCCGACCTGGCGACCTTCACCGAACGGCTGCGCAGCCGCCGGGGTCAGGTGAAGGGAATGCTGACCGACCAGCAGGTCCTGGCCGGGGTGGGCAACGCGTACTCCGACGAGATCCTGCACGCGGCACGGCTGTCGCCGTTCGCGCTGACCGACCGGCTGACCGACGCGCAGCTCGCCACCCTGCACGAGGCGACCCGGCACGTGCTCGGGGAGGCGGTGACCCGCTCGGTGGGCCAGCGGGCGGCGGAACTGAAGGCGGAGAAGCGCTCCGGGCTGGCGGTGCACGCCCGGACCGGGCTGCCCTGCCCGGTCTGCGGGGACACCGTGCGGGAGGTGTCGTTCGCCGGTTCCAGCCTCCAGTACTGCCCCCGGTGCCAGACCGGCGGCAAGCCGCTCGCTGACCGACGGTTGTCCCGAATCATACGGTGAGTGACGTCGGGACAGACCGGCCACCAAGATCAACCACCCGGTTCCCCACCGCCGGCTGCGTGGCTCTACCCCTACCCCGATCCATCGGTATAGTGGCCCGGTCCCCGGCTCCCGCTGATCGGAGCCGGCCGGATCCCGGTCCCGGCATCGACGTCATCTCTTCAGGGTCGACGGCGGTGTGGGGGCTCGCGTGGGAGACTGGTAACGGTGGGCGACCGGGCCCCTCACTGTGTGGGCGGCGCGTGTCATGCGGGAGGACACAGTTGAGGTGACGGCAAGCCTCCAGCGCCCGGTGACCAACGAAGGCCGGAGCAGAATCGTGCGGCACGTCGACAGCTTCGAGATCCAGCCGCCGACGCCGCCGTCGCACAACGGCGTACCCCGGTCGGCGTGGGCGAGAGCCAGCCGCCGGGTGTCCCGGTGGCACCGGCCCTACACCTTCCTCCTCCTGCTGCTCGACTTCGGTGCGGCGGCCCTGGCCAGTTGGATCGCCATCCAGCTCTTCGACCAGGCGGCCTCCGGGTTCACCGACACCGAGAAGGACCCGACCTGGTTCCACACGGTGTCGTTCCTGCTGCTCCCGCTCGGCTGGTTGGTCATCCTCTGGAGCAACCGGGCCTACGACCGCCGCTACCTGGGCCTCGGCCCGGAGGAGTTCAAGCGGGTCATCCGGGCGTCGGTGACGGTGGCCGCGAGCGTGTCGTTCCTGGCCTTCGCCACCAAGACGGACCTCTCCCGGTACACCGTGGGCACCGCGCTGCTCGGTGCCGCCATGCTGATCCTGTTCGGTCGGATGGTGGGCCGGTTCGCGCTGCACGGGGTCCGGCGGCGGGCCGGGCAGGCGGCGCACCGGATGGTGCTGGTGGGCACGCTGCCGGAGTGCCTGGAGGTCTACGCGGCGGTCACCCGCAACCCGGCCGCCGGCCTGGTGCCGGTCGCCATCCACATCACCGACGGCTACGCCGCCGCGCGCGGCATCGAGACCCCGGTGCCGGTCTACGCCGGCCGGGACGTGCTCGGCCTGGTCCGCGAGGTCGGCGGGGACACCATCGCGGTCTGCGGCTCGGCCAGTTCCGAGCCGGGTGAGTTGCGCCGGCTGGCCTGGCAACTGGAGGGTTCCGGCGTCGACCTGGTGGTCGCGCCGCAGCTCACCGACATCGCCGGCCCCCGGGTGCACATCCGCCCGATCGAGGGTCTACCGCTGCTGCACGTCGAGGAGCCCACCCTCTCCGGTCCGGCGCTGCTGGTGAAGAACCTGATGGACCGGGTGGCGGCCGGGCTGGGCCTGCTGGTGCTCGCGCCGGCGTTCCTGGCCATCGCGGTGGCCATCCGGGTCTCCGACCCGGGACCGGTCTTCTTCCGCCAGCCCCGGGTGGGGCACGAGGGGCACACCTTCCGGGTCTGGAAGTTCCGCACCATGTACGTCGACGCGGAGGACCGCCTCGCCAGCCTGGTGGACCAGAACGAGACCGACGGCATGCTCTTCAAGATGAAGGAGGACCCCCGGGTCTTCCCGGTCGGCCGGTTCCTGCGTGCCTCCTCGATGGACGAGCTGCCCCAGTTGATCAATGTGCTCTGGGGCGAGATGTCCCTGGTCGGGCCGCGTCCGCTCCCCGCCGACGACGGTGACTTCCTGGGCGACGTACGGCGTCGGCTGCTGGTCCGGCCCGGCATGACCGGTCTGTGGCAGGTTTCCGGTCGCTCCGACCTCTCCTGGGACGAGGCGGTCCGGCTCGACCTGTACTACGTCGACAACTGGTCGCTCGCGTACGACCTGAGCATCCTCTGGCGGACCGTCGGGGTGGTGCTCGCCCGCAAGGGCGCCTACTGACCGAGGTCGGCCCGGGAGGGCTTGGCGGCCGGCGCAAGACCGGACAGGATCGGGGGGTGAGCGGCAACGTCCCCGCGGCGCTCGCGGTCGTCGCACTGGTGACCGCGCTGGTGGCCGCCCTGTTCGGAGTGGGTCGGCTGCGCGCCAGGCGGGGTATCGCCACCGCCACCCAGCGGGCCACGTACGAGGTGCTGCACACCGTCGGGCTGGCCGCCGCACCGCTGCGTACCGGACTGGACGAGGCCAGCGCGGCGAAGGCGGTCCGTCACCTGCGGGCGCTGGTGGGTGCGGTCGGGTTGGCGCTGGCCGACCGGGACCACCTGCTCGCCCTCGACGGGCGCGGCGCGCACCACAGCGACCAGCTGCGCGCGGCGGCCCGCCGCGCGGTGGCCGCCGGCCGCTCGACCGTGCTCGGCGAGGTGGAACTGCACTGCGACCAGGTCGACTGCCCGGTACGCGGCGCGGTGGTCGCCCCGCTGCGCGGCCCGGACGGGCGGGTGGTCGGGGCGCTGGTGGCGGTCGCCGACGAGGCTCCCGCCCCGGGGCTGGTGCAGGCCACCCTGGAGACCGCCGACTGGGCCGGGGACCAGCTCGCCCTAGCCGAGCTGGACTCCTCCCGGGAACGGCTGGCCCGGGCCGAGGTCCGGGCGCTGCGGGCGCAGATCAGCCCGCACTTCATCTACAACGCGCTGACCGCCATCGGCTCGTTCGTCCGTACCGACCCGGAACGGGCCCGGGAACTGATCCTGGAGTTCGCCGAGTTCACCCGGTACTCGTTCCGGGCGCACGGCGAGTTCACCACGTTGGCCGAGGAGCTGCGCTCGATCGACCGCTACCTGACCATCGAGCGGGCCCGGTTCGGCGACCGGCTTCAGGTGCGGCTCCAGATCGCCCCGGAGGTACTGCCGGTGACGCTGCCCTTCCTCTGTCTGCAACCACTGGTGGAGAACGCCGTCCGGCACGGGTTGTCCCGCAAGCCCGGCACGGGCATGGTGAGCATCGAGGCCCGGGACGCGGGCGCCGAGTGCCACATCACCGTGGAGGACGACGGCGTGGGGATGGATCCGGCGGCCCTGACCGCCGGGATCGCCGAGCTGGCCGGGGAGTCGGACGGTGCGGGGCGGTCCGGCGGTCCGGGACAGCCGGGTTCGGGACATTCCGGCGGTCCGGGGGACGATTCCGGCCAGCACGTCGGGCTCTCCAACGTCGACGAGCGGCTCCGGTCGGCTTTCGGCGATCGGTTCGGCCTGGTCGTGGAGACCGGTCTCGGATCGGGTACGAAGGTGAGCATGCGGATCCCGAAGTTCCACCCCGGCGTCCGGGCCGGCTCGTGACCGGCGGATTCCTGCGCGTGCTGGCGGTCGACGACGAGCCCCCGGCGCTCGACGAGTTGGCGTACCACCTGCGCGCCGACCCCCGGGTGGCCCGGCTGCACACCGCGTCGGACGCCACCGAGGCGCTCCGGGTGCTCCGCGACGACGACGTGGACGTGGTGTTCCTGGACATCCGGATGCCCGGTCTGGACGGCATGGAGCTGGCCCGGGTGCTGCGCCGCTTCGCCCGTCCGCCGTCGATCGTCTTCGTCACGGCGTACGACGACGGCGCGGTGGACGCCTTCGACCTGGGCGCGACCGACTACGTCCGCAAACCGGTCCGGGCGGAACGGTTGGCCGAGTCGCTGCGCCGGGTGATCGGGGCGCGGGTGGTGCCGAGCCACCCGGCCGCACTGACCCGGGCCGAGGACGACCCCACCATCCCGGTCGAGCTGGCCGGGACAACCCGGATGCTGCCCCGCTCGGCGGTGCGGTGGGTGGAGGCGCAGGGCGACTACGCGCGGCTGCACACCGCCGACGGGTCGCACCTGGTCCGGGTGTCGCTCTCCACCCTCGCCGACCGCTGGGCGGACGCCGGTTTCGTCCGGATCCACCGCTCCTACCTGGTGCAGCTACGACTGATCGCCGAGCTGCGGCTGGTCAACTCCGGGTACGTGGTGGTGGTCGACTCCACCGAGCTCCCGGTGAGTCGCCGGCACACCCGGGAACTGAAGGACCGCCTGGTCCGCGCCGCCAAGCAGGACTGGAACCGCTGACCCGCGCGGACCGCACGGGGCACGGACGACCACCGGGACGCTCACCGCCGACCTCGCGTTCTCCACAGGTCGGCCGGGTTGTCCACAGGTTCCGGGCCGGTTGTCCACAGGTTGTGCACAGCCGGCCCGGCTGCTGCCCGGTCTTGACATTCGGTGCAGGGCGATGAGACTGCGTCAGTGGCCGCCCCCACCGACCCCGTGCCCGCACCCCGGCGACCGACGCCGCCCGCTCGGGCGCGGATCGTGCTCGCCGAGGTGTCCCGGCGGGGCACCGACCGGACCCGCAGTGAGCTGACCGAGCAGACCCGGGTTGGCGAGGCGCTGGTCCGGGGCCTGGTTCGGGCCCAGCTCGCGCTGGCGCTGCGACTGGCCGTGGTGGTGCTGGTCGGGCTCGGCGGACTGCCCTGGCTCTTCGCCATCGCGCCGACCGTCGGCCGGGTCACCGTCGCCGGGGTCAACCTGCCGTGGCTGCTGCTGGGGGTGGCCGCCTTCCCGTTCCTGGTCGCGGTCGGCTGGGCGTACGTGCGGTTGGCCGAGCGGAACGAGCAGGACTTCTCCGACCTCGTCCAGCGACCGGAGCGCTGAGGTGGAGAACGGGTACGTGGTGCCGGCGATCGTGGCGGTCACCCTGGCCACGTTCGCCATCGGCTTCTACGGGCTGCGGGTGGCCCGGACCACCTCCGACTTCCTGGTCGCCTCGCGCGCGGTCAGCCCGACCTGGAACGCCGCCGCGATCGGCGGGGAGTACCTCTCCGCGGCCTCCTATCTCGGCATCGCCGGGCTGATCCTCAAGTACGGCGTCGACGTGCTCTGGTACCCGGTCGGCTTCGCCGCCGGCTATCTGGCGCTGCTGCTCTTCGTGGCCGCTCCGCTGCGCCGCTCCGGGGCGTTCACCCTGCCGGACTTCTGCGAGCTGCGCCTGCACTCGCGCCGGCTGCGGGCGCTCGCCACCGTCTTCGTGATCTTCATCGGTTGGCTCTACCTGGTGCCGCAGCTCCAGGGGGCGGGACTGACCCTGACCACGCTGACCGGCTCGCCGTACCCGGTCGGGGCGCTGGTCGTCGCCCTGGTGGTCATCGCGAACGTGGCGCTCGGCGGGATGCGCGCCATCACCTTCGTGCAGGCGTTCCAGTACTGGCTGAAGCTGACCGCGCTCGCCGTACCGGTGATCTTCCTGGTGTTGCAGTGGCAGGCCGACGGTCGGCCCGAGGTGACCCCGCCCGACGGGCCGGCGTTCCGGACCGCGACCACCGTCGTGGTCGACCATCCGGCGACCCTCACCCTCGCCGACGGCACCACCCGCGAGGTACGCCCCGGCGACGAGCTGGCCTTCGCCGCCGGCGAGCCGGTGCCGGCGGTCTCCGGCGTGATCACCGACGCCGCCGACTGGCTGCTGCCGAGCACCGCCGGCGACGACGACCGGGGGCTGTTCGGCACGTACTCGCTGATCCTCGCCACCTTCCTCGGCACCATGGGGCTACCGCACGTGCTGGTCCGCTTCTACACCAACCCGGACGGCGCGGCGGCCCGCCGGACCACGCTGGTGGTGCTGGCCATGGTCGGGGCCTTCTACCTGCTGCCCACGCTCTACGGGGTGCTCGGCCGGATCTACACCCCGCACCTGCTGGTGACCGGGCAGACCGACGCGGTGGTGGTGCTCCTGCCCGGTGCCGCGCTCGGCGACGGGGTGACCGGACGGCTGCTCGCCGCGCTGGTGGCCGCCGGGGCGTTCGCGGCGTTCCTCTCCACCTCGTCCGGGCTGCTCACCAGCGTCGCCGGGGTGATCTCCACCGACGTCCTCGGCCGCGGTTCGGTCCGTGGCTTCCGGCTGGCCACCGTGATCGCCGGGGCGGCACCGGCGCTGCTGGCGCTCAACGTCTCGGGGATGGACGTCTCCCAGGTGGTGGGGCTCGCCTTCGCGGTGGCCGCGTCCAGCTTCTGTCCGCTGCTGGTGCTCGGCATCTGGTGGCGGGGGCTGACCGACGTGGGGGCCGCCGCCGGCATCCTCGCCGGTGGCGGGGCCGCGGTCGCCGCCGTGCTGCTGACCGTGGTCGGCCCGCCGCTGACCGGCTGGCCCGCCACCCTCATCGCCCAACCGGCCGCCTGGACGGTGCCGCTCGCGTTCACCGTCATGGTGGCGGTCTCGATGGCCTCCCGCCGCCGCCTCCCCGCCGACGTCGCCACCACCATGCTCCGCCTGCACGCCCCCGAGTCCCTGCGCCTCTAGCAGCGCCCCGTCAGGGATCGGCCAGGCCGCCCGGCAGCTCCCCCTCAGGGATCGGCCACGCCTGGCAGCGCCCCGTCAGGGGTCGGCCAGGCCGGCCTCGTAGCCGGCGATGACCAGTTGCGCCCGGTCCCGGGCCGCCAGTTTGGCGAGCAGGCTACCGATGTGGGTCTTGAGGGTGCCCCGGCTGATGTGCAGGGCCGCGCCGATCTCGTCGTTGGACAGTCCCCGCGTGATCAGGGCCAGCACCTCGCACTCGCGTGGGGTCACCCCGTCCAGCCGGCGCCGGGGCACACGCCGGGGAACGGAGTGGGCGATGAGCCGCCGGGTGACGCTCGGGGCGAACAACGACTCACCCGCCGCCACCGTCCGGATCGCGTTGACCAGCCGGACCGGGGTGATGTCCTTGAAGACGAAGCCGCTCGCCCCGGCCCGCAACGCCCGGTAGACGTGGTCGTCCAGGTCGAACGCGGTGAGCACCAGGACCCGTGGCGGGTCCGGCAGGGCGGTGATCCGGGCGGTGGCCGCGATGCCGTCGAGGTCGGGCATCCGGACGTCCATCACGACGACATCGCACCGGTGGGCGGCGGCGAGCGCGACCGCCTCCCGTCCGGTGCCGGCCTCGCCGGCCACCGCCATCCCCGGTGTCGCGTCGACCAGCCGGCGCACCGTGCCACGGAACAACGGTTCGTCGTCGGCCAGCAGGACCCGGACGGGCGCACCGGTCATGTCGGGAAGGGCAGGGTCGCCCGGACGGCGAACCCGCCGTCCGCCTCCGGGCCGGCGGACAGGCTGCCGCCGTGCAGGGCGGCCCGCTCGCGCATCCCCAGCAACCCGTGACCGGGCGGGCCGGTCCGATCCGGTGTCCTGCCGTCGTCCACCACGGCGAGACTGAGCCCCTCGTCGGTCGTCGCGACGGTCACCCGGCAACGCGTGGCGCGGGCGTGGCGGCGTACGTTCGTCAACGCCTCCTGGAGGATCCGGTAGGCCGACGCCCGCACCCCGGCCGGCACGCGCGACAGGTCCGCCCGGTCGACGGTGACCGCCACGCCGGCGGCCCGGGTCTCCTCGACGAGCCGGTCCAGGTCGACCGGGCCCGGTGGCCCTCCGGGGTCCCGGGCGGCACCCTGCCCGCGCAGCCCGCCGAGCACCGTCCGGACGTCGTCCAACGCGCTCCGGCCCGCCTCTTCGATCGTGCGCAACGCGGCCTCCCGCCCGGTGCCCAGGTGGTTCGCCACCGCCGCCTGCATCGTGATCAGGCTGAGGCTGTGTCCCACCACGTCGTGCACGTCCCGCGCGATCCGCAGCCGCTCCTCGGCGACGGCCCGCGCCACCCGCAGCTCGGTGAGCTGGTCGGCGTGCCGGTGCCGGGTGCGGACGGCCCGGCCCAGGGCCCACGAGGCGACGATGACCGCCGTGCCGAAACCGGTGGCCGTCACCGGCGTGGTCGAGAACGACTCCACGTCCTCCCGGACCGGGACGATGGGCAGCCCGGTCGCGAACGCGTCGACCAGGCCCGGCACCAGCACGCCCCCGAGCGCGCCGGTGAGGCCCCAGGCGGCGGCCCGGACCGACGACAGCGCCACCGGATAGAGCGCCGCCGCCACCACGTACACGACGACCTCGGTGCCGACCCCCACGACCAGTGCGACGGCCGTGGCCAGCAGCACCACGACGAGGACCGGCACCGGCCACCACCGGCGGACCGCCAGCGGCAACCCGAGCAGCCCGGCCAATCCCCACACCCACCAGCCCGAGACGGGTCTCATCAGCACCACCGCGGCCACCACGGCCCCGGCGGCCACCGCGTCGACCGCGATCCAGGCCCCCCGCCAGAGCCAGGGCGGGACGGTCGCGGGTGTCCTCGCCGAGGGTGCCACGGGACCAACCGTAGCGACGGAGCCCCGGCGCCGCCTCGGACCACGGTCCGATGCGGGACGCCCCGGCCACGTCCCAGGCTCGGAGGGTGCTGACCCACGCCCTCGCCGCTCTGGTCCTCGCCCTTGCGCCCGCCCCCGGCCCCGCGCCCGCTCCGGCCGTCGACGCCGCCTCGATCGATGCCGTCGTGGACGCCTACCGGGAGACGACCGGCATCCCCGGGGTGGCCGTCGCCGTGACCCGGGGCCGCGAGGTGGTGCACACCGCCGGTTACGGACACACCGCGACCGGGGCTCCGGTCACCGACCGCACGGTCATGGCCGTCGCCTCGCTCAGCAAGTCCGTCACCGCGCTCGCCGTCATGCAACTGGTGGACGCCGGGCGGGTCCGGCTGGACGCGCCGGTCCGCGAGTACCTGCCGGAGTTCAGGATGGCCGACGGGCGCGCCGCCGCGATCACCGTGCGCCACCTGCTCCACCAGACCTCCGGCATGTCCGACCTGACGTACCGGTCGTCGGGCGCGCCGGCCCCGCGCACTCTCGAAGCGGCGGTCGCGTCGATGCGGACCGCCCGGCTGGCAGCGGACCCCGGTGCCCGGTTCGAGTACCACAACCCGAACTACCAGGTCGCCGCCCGACTCGTCGAGGTGGTCGGCGGCCAGCCGTTCGACGACCACCTGCGCCAGCACGTGTTCCGGCCGCTCGGGATGGGCGACAGCCGTACCGGTGCCACCGCCGACGACCTGCCCCCCGAGGCGCGGGGCCACCGGATGCTCGCCGGGATGGCCGTCGCCCTGCCGGAACCGCCGGCCTTCGGCGCCGGGTCGGGTGGCGTGCTGAGCACCGCGCACGACCTGGCCGCCTGGCTGGTCGCCCAGAACGACCGGGGACGCGGCCCCGACGGTACGCCGGTGGTCTCGGCCGCCGCGCTCGCCGAGACGCACCGCCGGCCCGCGACCGGCTCCTACGCGATGGGCTGGACCATCGGCGAGACACCGTCCGGCGCGCCGCTCGTCGACCACACGGGAGGCCTGATCACCGTCACCGCGTACCAGGCCGTGCTCCCGGCCAGCGGGTACGGGATCGTGGTCCTCGCCAACGCCGGGAGCCAGTACGGGGACGCCCCCGATCTCGGCGCGCGTCTCGTCGACCTGGTCGAGGGCCGTACGGTGTCCCCGCCGCCCTCGCCCACCCCGCTGATCCTGATCGACGTCGTGCTGCTCCTGCTCACGATCGGGGCCGGGTTCCTGGCGGTCCGGGGCGTCCAGCGGTCCCGACACTGGGTCGCGCGGTGTCGTCCCGGCCCGGCCACCGTCGCCCGGCTGCTGCCGTACCTGCTCCCGCTACCGCCCCTGCTCTGGCTGGACCGGTTGGTGAGCTACCTCTACCGGGGTCTGGACATCTCCTGGCTCCAGGCCGGTCACCTGTATCCCACGGCCACGTTGTTGCTGGTCGTCGCGGCGCTGGGCTGCGGCGCGGTACTCGTCGCACGGGTGGGCCGGATGCTCCGCGCCGCTGACCGGAGACGCCGGGCACGGTGATCCCGGCACCGGGACACCGGCCCGTCGGGGCCGGACCAGCGCCGGGCGGACACCCGGGGCAGCGGCCCGCCGGCCGTGACCCGGCCCGCCGGGGCGGCCGAGCGCCGGGCGGAAGCACCCCGAGGGGGAGGCGAGATCGTCCCTGAGCAGGAGAGGCCGGTGGCAACCAGCGGATAGTTTCGGGTCATGACTTCTGCGCACCCGGCCCTCCAGCTGCGTGGGCTGGCCAAACGGTTCGACAGCAAGATCGCGGTGGCGGGCGTCGACCTGGACGTCCCAGCCGGGTCGTTCTACGGGTTGCTGGGCCCGAACGGCGCCGGCAAGACCACCACCCTGTCGATGGCCGTCGGCCTGCTGCGGCCGGATGCCGGTGGTGCCCTGGTGCTCGGGCAGGACGTCTGGGGCGACCCGGTCCGCGCCAAGCAGCTGCTCGGGGTGATGCCGGACGGCGTCCGCCTCTTCGACCGGCTCAGCGGCGCGGAGCTGTTGGCGTACCACGGCCTGCTGCGCGGCATGGACCCGACGGTGGTCGACCAGCGCGCCGCGGAGCTGCTCGACGTGCTCGCCCTGGGTGACGCCGGCCGGACCCTGGTGGTCGACTACTCGGCCGGCATGAAGAAGAAGATCGGGCTGGCGTGCGCGCTGCTGCACGGTCCCCGGCTGCTGGTGCTGGACGAGCCGTTCGAGGCGGTGGACCCGGTCTCGGCGGCGTTGATCCGCGACATCCTGCACCGGTACGTCCTGGGCGGCGGGACGGTGGTCTTCTCCAGTCACGTCATGGAGGTCGTGGAGCGGCTCTGCTCGCACGTGGCCATCCTCGCCGAGGGGACGATCAAGCGGGTCGGCACCCTCGACGAGGTGCGCGGGGAGCGCTCTTTGGAGCAGGTCTTCGTGGAGGTGGTCGGCGGGCGCACGGCGACCGGCGAGGAGCTGTCGTGGCTGTCACGGTGACGGAACCCGCCGAGCGGGTCCGCCCTGTCCCGGCCCGTCACTTCGTCCGGCTCAAGCTGCGGGTGATGGGCAACAACTTCCGGGGCCAGGGCTGGCGCATCGCCCTCTTCGTCGGTGGTGTGATCGCCGGGCTCTGGTTCGCCGGCACCGGGTTCTTCCTGCTGGCCGCCCCCGGGCTGGCCGACGAGCCCCGGTACGCGCTGATGACCGCCGCGTTCGGTGGGGGCCTGCTGGTGCTCGGCTGGCTGCTGCTGCCGCTGGTCTTCTTCGGCGTGGACGAGACGCTCGACCCGGCCCGGTTCGCACTGCTGCCGCTCTCCCGGCGCACCCTGGTCACCGGCCTGTTCGCCGCCGCTCTGGTCAGCGTGCCGACGGTGGCGACGCTGCTCGCCACGACCGGACTGGTGCTCACCTCGGCGGCGCTCGGGGGTGTGGGGGCGGCCCTGGCCGCCGCCGTCGGGGTGGTCGCCGGGCTGCTGCTCTGCGTGGCGGCCAGCCGGGCGATCACCAGCGCCTTCGCCACCATGCTGCGCTCCCGGCGGGTACGCGACCTGGCGGCCGTGCTGCTCGCGGCGCTCGCCGCGCTGCTCGGTCCGCTACAGCTCGTGCTGCTGGCGGCGGTGCAGGACGCCGACTGGGACCGGCTGACCGGGGTGGCCCGCGTGGTCGGCTGGACCCCGTTCGGCGCTCCGTGGACGGTCGGCCTCGACGTGGCCGAAGGGCGGGCGTGGGCGGTACCGGTGAAGTTGCTGATCACCGTGGCGGCCATCGGCGCGCTGCTGGTGTGGTGGTCCCGGTCGCTGGAGTCGGCGATGGTCGGGGCGGCCAGCTCCGGCCCGGCCAAGGCCCGCAGCGGCCCGGTCGGCGGGGCGGTCGCGCAGCTCTTCCCGCGCGCGCTCGGGTGGGTCCGGCGGGACCGGTTCGGCGCGCTGGTGGCCCGGGAGTGCCGCTACTGGTGGCGGGACGCCCGACGGCGGGCCAACCTGATCACGATCGCGGTGGTCGGACTCTTCGTGCCGGTGATGGTCAACTTCGGTGGGGCCGGCTTCGTGGCCGGGGACGGCGTGGAACTGGCCACCCCCGACTCCTCCCCGGTGATGGTCAGCATCTCGATGGTCTTCGTCGGCCTGCTCGCCGCGGTCACCCTGGCCAACCAGTTCGGGTTCGACGGCAGCGCGTACGCGGCCAACGTGGTGGCCGGGGTGCCGGGTCGGCTGGAGCTGCGGGCCCGCATGGTCGCATTCTCGGTGTACGTGCTGCCGATGCTGGCCGTCGTCGCCGTCGTCCTCGCGGTGCTGCTGGACCGGCCGGCGTGGCTGGGCGTGATGGTGGGCAGCCTGCTCGCCACGTACGGGGCCGGGCTGGCGATCAACTCGCTCGTCTCGGTGCTGGGGGCGTACTCGCTGCCCGAGACGAGCAACCCCTTCGCGCTGAACAGCGGTGCCGGGCTCGCCAAGGGCCTGCTCACCCTGCTGTCGATGCTCGGCTCGGCAGTCGCGGCCATGCCGCTGGTGATCGCCGCGGCGCTGCTCGGCGACGCCTGGCTCTGGCTGGCCGCCCCGGTGGGACTCGGGTACGGGCTGGGCGCGGCGCTGCTCGGCGCGTACCTCGCCGGTGACGTGCTCGACAACCGGGCTCCGGAGCTGCTGACGGCGGTGACCCCGCGCCGCTGACCGGGGCCGGCTCCCGCAGGCCACCTCCGGTCAGCGGCGGCGCAGGAAGGCGTAGAAGAGGTGGCTGCCGGTGCCGGGGGTGATGTTGACCAGCTCCCACCCGAACTGGCACAGGTACTCGACGGCCTCCAGCAACTGGGTGATGTTGCTGTTCATCAGCTTCGGACGGCCGACGACCGCGAGGTGACGGTGCGGGTAGCCCCGGAAGTCCACCTCGTTGCGGAGCACGGCGTCGCTGGCGACGACCCGGGTCTGGGCGAGCTGCTGCGGTGTCACGGAGACCATGCCCGCACGATAGAGGCCCACCGCACACTGCGCTGGGGTCACGCGGGCTGGCGCGACGTGCCGGGTGGGCGCGACGGCGGCACAATGGGCCGATGCCCGTTGTCGAGGCGGTCGTCACCGTCCCCGTGCCACCCGATCTTGCGTTCGCCGTGTCGCAGACCGTCGGGTCGGTGCGCTACCGGTGGGATCCGTTCGTCCGGGAACAGCACTTCGCCGACGGGGCGACCCGACCCGGCAAGGGCGTCCGTACGGTCACCCGCTCCCGGCACGGCCTGCTCATGGTCAGCGAGTACGTCTCGTACGCGCCACCGAGTCACGTCGGGATGAAGATGGTCCGGGGCCCCTGGTTCTTCGAGGTGTTCGCCGGTGGCTGGCGGTTCGCCCCGGGGCCCGAGGCGGGCACGACGGTCGCCACCTGGCGGTACAACTTCCGGTGCCGCCCGGCGTTCCTGCGTCCGGTGGCGGAGCGGATCGGGACGTGGCTGCTCGGCCGGGACATCCGCCGCCGGATCGCCGGCTTCGCGGCCGGCTGCGCCGACCCAGTGGTGGTGGCCGCCGCCCGGTCGGATGCTGGGCGGTGAGGCCCGCCGGCCCGCTCGCCGGGTCACAATGTTTCACGTGAATCATCAACCGGGCGCGGAGATCCACCACGTCGATCCGTTCGCCACGCCGGCCGGAGAGCGGTCACCGGCCCGACGGCTACGCGGGCGGTTGGCGTCCCCGGTCACCCTCTGGACCGCACCCGGGCCGGCCGGGCTGACCGTCTCGTCGACCCTGGTCGCCGAGGGGGAGCCGGACCGGCTGCTCGGGTTGGTGGACCCGGAGGCCGACCTGTGGGCGGCGGTCGAGGAGACCGGTCGGTTCGCGGTCGCGGTCCTCGGTCCGGCGCACCGGCAACTGGCGGACCGGTTCGCGGGCCTCTTCCCGTCCCCCGGCGGCCTCTTCACCCTCGACGAGTGGGTCGAGACTCCCTACGGTCCGGTGCCGGTCGACGCCGGGGGTTGGGTCGGCTGCCGCCTCGACGGCAGCCGCGAGTGCGGCTGGGCACTGCTGGTCGAGGGGACCGTCGAGACGGTCAGCCTGGCCGCCGAAGCCGAGCCGCTGCTCCACCACCGGGGCCGTTACCGCACGCTGAAGGGCTGAGCGGCGACGCGCGTCGCACCCGCGACCGCGAGTCGCAACATTTCTCGGCAATCAGTATTTAACATTGACCCCGAATTCCCACCGAAACCATTGGGGCAAACAGCCACCCAAAGCACAGTTCAGTGCGGCCATTCAAGATCCTCATGACGTCGTGTAACAACTTATTACCATCGACCGACACAACTTGAAGATAGATCAATTAATGAAACTTCCGACGCGGTTGACAGCGACCATCGCCACTGTTTGAATTACCCCCGCCACTGGGTTGTACGCTCTTGCCCATAATCGTCGAGCACGCGCCAATCAACCCGATCCGCCGTAATCTTTTTCCACCTGGAGGATCGATGTCCACGCGCGTGGCCAGCGAGGCGACCGCTGAATTCTTCACCACGGAGCTGAGCGAGACGGACCCCCTGATGCGGGGTGCGATCGAACGCGAGGAGCACCGTCAGCAACGCCAACTGGAGCTGCTCGCACCCAAGAACTACACGAGTCGGGCAACTCGGGAGGCATTTCGATCTATCGTTTCATTCACCACGATCGAGGGCTACCCGGGGAAACGCTACCACGCCGGAATGGACAATCTCGACGTCATCGAGAACCTTGCCCGCGACCGGGCGAAAGAGCTGTTCAAGTGCCGGTACGCGAATGTCCAGCCGCATTCCGGGACCCAGGCCAACCAGGCCGTGTTCTTCGCGCTGCTCCAACCGGGTGACACCGTCCTGAGCATGTCCCTCGACGCGGGTGGGCATCTCAGCCACGGTCTGCGCTCGAACTTCTCCGGCCGCTACTTCACCGTCGTGTCATACGGCATCGACCCGGAGACCGGTCTGATCGACTACGACCAGCTCACCGACCTGGCCCGCCAGCACCGACCGAAGCTGGTGATCACCGGCGGCTCGTCGTACCCGAGGGCGGTCGACTTCGCGCGACTCCGCGCGGTTTGCGACGAGATCGGGGCGTACCTGCTCGCCGACATCGCCCATTTCGCCGGGCTGGTGGCGGCCGGGGTCCACCCCTCCCCCTTTCCCCACACCCACGTGGTGACCAGCACGACCAACAAGAACCTGCGCGGTCCGCGCGGCGGACTGATCCTCACCGACGATCCCGAACTGGGCCGCAAACTCGACTCCGCGATCTTCCCGGGGGTGCAGGGCGGTCCGCTCCCCGAGTTCATCGCCGCGCGGGCGGTCGCCTTCGGCGAGGCACTCGAACCCGCCTTCACCGAGTACGCGCAGGCGGTGCTGGACAACGCCCGGCGGCTGGGCTCGGTACTCCAGCAGCGCGGCTACGACATCGTCACCGGCGGAACGGACACCCCGATCGTGATGGTGGACCTGCGTCGACACGGTCTCACCGGCGACCTCGCCGAGCGCAGCCTGGAGAACGCGGGAATCCCCTGCAACAAGAACCTCGTCCCCGGCGACCCGCAGAAGCCGTCGGTCACCTCCGGGCTCCGCTTCGGCACCTCCGCGGTGACCACCCGGGGGCTGCGCGATCCGGAGCTGCGGATCCTGGCCGGGCTCGTCGCCGACGTCCTCGACGGCCTGATCCACCAACCCGAGCACGTCACGAAGATCGAGGCCGAGGTCCGGACCCGGGTCGAGGAACTCGCCAGCCGATTCCCCATCTACCAGCACTGACGTCACGCGGAAGGCGAATCGATGGCACACGTTCTCTTCGTCGACTCCAACGTGCCCGGAATGGATGCGATGCGGCGGGCCATGGCCGCCGGGCACCGGGTCACATTGATCACCTCGACCACCTACCGGATGTACCCCGACAACGCCGACACCGCAGCCGTCCTCGCGGCCGTGCACCGGCTGCGTCCGATCGAGATGGCCAGTGACGTCGAGGCGCTGACCGCGGTGGTACGGGAGGTCCTGGCCGAGGAACCCGTCGACGCCGTGATCACGCAGAACGAGTTCTGCGTGGAGGCCACCGCGCTGATGGCCCGCCGGCTCGGTCTGCCCTTCACCGACACCGACGCGGTGGTCACCGCCCGGCACAAGGGCCGTACCCGCGAGCGGCTCGCCGCCGCCGGGCTGGCCTCGGCCCGGTACGCGGTGTCGCCCACCGTCGAGGAGGCGGTCCGGGCGGCCGAGGCGATCGGCCTGCCGGTCATCGTCAAGCCGCCGAGCGGCGCGGACAGCATCCTCGCGTTCCGTGCCGACACCCCCGCCGAGGTCGAACAGGCCGCCCGCCGGGTGCTCGACGAGGTCGCCCGCCTCCCCCGGCTCATGCACGACCAGTTCACCCGGGGTGTCCTGATCGAGCAGTACCTCGTCGGGGAGCTGGTCTCCGCCGAGCTGGGCGCCGGGAACGGCCGGTTCCACCGGTTCATGCTCTCCGGGCGGCCCCGGGCGGTCAGCAACGAGTGCGTCGAGATGGGCGCGTTCATGCCCGCCGACGTGTCGCCGCAGACGGCGGGGCAGTGCTTCGCGTACGCCGAGGACGTCTGCCGGGCGCTCGGGCTGGACCTGGGCATCTTCCACATCGAGTTGATGGTCACGGCGGACGGGCCGGTCCTGGTGGAGGCGAACCCCCGGCTGATGGGCGGCGTCATGCCGAGCCTCTACCAGCACGTGACCGGCTTGAACATCCACGACAGCCTGATCCGGATCCACCTGGGGCAGGAGGTCGAGGAACCGCTGCCGGCGGCGCACTCCTGTGTGACCACCCGGAAACTCATGCCGCTGCGGGCGGGCCGGCTGGCCGACGAGATCGAGCTGGACTGGCTCGACCACTACCGCGACCGGGTCATCGCCTTCGACCCGTACCGGCTGACGCCGGGGGCGCAGGTCGGGGAGCTGGAGATCCTCGCCCGGTACCAGGTGCGGGCGGAGAGCCTGGGCGAAGCGAGCCGGGAGGCGGACGTACTGCTGGACCTGTTCGAGAAGAGCATCGGCGTTCCGCTGATCCGGTGACGGACCGGCCCACCGAGGAAGGCGTCGCCATGGAAACCGCCGGCAGCAGTCTCCGTACGCTGGCCCGGTCCCGGCCGTTCGTCGCGCTGTGGAGCAGCATGTTCGTCAGCACGGTCGGCACCGGCCTGCTGCTCGTCGCGCTCTCCGTGGCGTACTACCAGCGCAGCGGCCAGGCCCTCGCCGCCGGGCTGGTCTTTGCCGCGCAGTACCTGCCGCTCATCGTCCTGATGCCGATCGCCACCCGGCTCTGTGACCGGCTACCCACCCGGCACCTCCTGGTCCGGCTCGACCTGGTCTCGGTGGTGGTGTCGATCGGCGTCGGGGTGGCCTTCGGGCACACCTTCTGGGCGGTGTTCCTGCTGCTCGTGGCCCGGGGCTTCCTGGAGATGACGACGAAGTCGGCGCGCGGGGTCGCCATCAAGACGTACCTGCCGGCGGAGCTGGTGGAGCGGGGTAACACCCTGCTGAACAGCGCATACTTCCTCGGCTCGGCGGCGGGTGGCCTGATCGGCGGCGTGGTGATCGGCCGGGTTCCGGTGGTCGTGGTGGCCGGGCTCGCCTCGGTCGGCTTCGCGGTCTCGGCGGCCTGCTGCCGGGCCCTGCCGCTCGCACCGGCTCCGGCCGGCGCCCCCGCCGGGGGCGCCACGACGGCCGGCGTGTGGCGACGCTCGCTGACCGTGGTCGGCCGGGATCCGGAGCTGACCCGCGCGCTCAGCTACCTGATCGCGACCGTGGTGCTGTTCCAGGGGGTCAACCAGATCGCCCGGGTCTGGTTGCCGTTGACCTGGCTGGGCATGCCGGCCAACGGGGCGGCCTGGCTGGAGGCGGTGAGCGTGTCCGGGATCGTCGCCGGGATGGTCCTGGTGATGCTGGGACTGCCGGGTCGCTGGCGGCTGCCGGTCCGGGTCCTGTTCGTGTTGACCGCAGGACTGATGCTGGTGCCCTTCGCCACCCACTCGACGGTGCCGGCCTTCGCCACCTACTTCGTCTACACGATGGTCTTCGAGATCGTCTATCTGATGTCCTTCGGGGTGGTGCTCAGTCGCACCGCCCAGCCCGACCTGCCCGCCGTCATGGTCCTCTTCTACGGCGTGGCGTTCTCCGGAATGACCGTCACCGTCCTCCTCGTGGGCGCGCTCACCGACCGGTACGGGTTGCCCGCCATGCTCCTGGTGGTGGCGGCGCTGGCCCTGGCCATGGTGGTGGCGACCGAGCGTCGGGCCCGACGGCACGCCCCCGATCGGCACGTCTCCGCAGGCCGACTCCGCCCCGACGACCGGGAGCCGGACCTGATGGCCGTGTCGGGCGCCGCCGTCCGTGCCGTGGCTCCGGCCTCCGCGCGTCCCGGGGAGAACCCCGTCCCGGGGACTCCCACCTCTCCCGAACAGGTAGGACGATGAACATCCGCTTCGTCAAGCTGCGCAGCGGCTCCACCGACCACGTCGTCGTCAACGCGGTCGACGTACCCGCCCGGCAGTGGCCCGGTCTGGCCCGCAGGCTGTGCCAGGCCGCGCAGGGTGCCGGTGCGGACGCCCTGATCGGGCTGGCCCACGCCGGCCGGGGCCGGTTCGATCTCACCTGCCTCGGCGGCGACGGCACGACGGTGCCGGCCACGGTGTGGACGGCTGCGGCAGCCGCGGTGGCGGTCCGGCGTCGCTACGGGTACCAGGTGGTCCGGCTCCACGCCGACGACGGGATCTTCGAGGCCACGGCCCAGGGACAGCAGGTACGGATCCGGCTCGGTGGACACCAGTCCGCGCCGGACCATCCGGACGGCTGGCTGGTCACCGTCCGGTACGCGTTCGACGGGGAGATCGTCCACCACGCCTCGGCCAGCGGTCTCTTCGCCGACTGAGCCGGGGTACGACCAGCCGACCGTTCAGCGAAGTGACCCAGGTCACTCGGCGCAGCCAATCGCCCGTTCGGCGCAGCTAACGACCGGCACCGATCTGTACCTTTCCCGGCGGCGATCACCGTCCCTACCGTGCGCGGAACACCCCACGCCCGCGAAAGGTGGTGATCTACAGATGTCGACGGACACACCTGCCCCCGCCACGCCGAGCAACGAGCGGTACCTCGCCGTACAGCGGTCGGACGAGTTCGCCGGTCTCCGCCGTGCGTTGCGCGGCTTCGTCTTCCCGATGACCGTGGCCTTCTTCCTCTGGTACGCGCTCTACGTGATTCTCTCCGCGTACGCGCGGGACTTCATGGGCACGAAGCTCTTCGGCAGCAACATCAACGTGGCGCTCGTCTTCGGGCTGCTCCAGTTCGTCTCGACGTTCCTGATCGCCTGGCTCTACGCCCGGTACGCCGACCGGAAGATCGACCCGGTCGCCGACCGGATCCGCGCCGAGATCGGGGAGGTGAACCGTGCACACGATCCTCGCGGCTGAGGCGGGCAGCACCACCGCCCGCAACCTGACCATCGCCCTTTTCCTGGTCTTCGTGGCCGCCACTCTCGCGATCACCATCTGGGCCAGCCGGCAGACCAAGACGGCCACCGACTTCTACGCCGGTGGGCGGTCCTTCTCCGGTTTCCAGAACGGCATGGCGATCGGCGGCGACTACATGTCGGCGGCGTCGTTCCTGGGCATCGCCGGGATCATCGCCCTCTACGGCTACGACGGCTTCCTCTACTCGATCGGCTTCCTGGTCGCCTGGCTGGTGGCCCTGCTGCTCGTCGCCGAACTGCTGCGCAACTCCGGCCGGTACACGATGGCCGACGTGCTGGCCTTCCGGATGCGTCAGCGGCCGGTCCGGACCGCCGCCGCGGCCTCCACCATCACCGTGTCGATCTTCTACCTGCTGGCCCAGATGGTCGGCGCGGGCGCGCTGGTGGCGCTCCTGCTCGGCATCCGGCCGGGGACGACGTTCCTCGGGATGGACGCCGACACCGCCAAGGTCGCCACCATCATCATGGTCGGCGCTCTCATGATCATCTACGTCACGGTCGGCGGGATGAAGGGCACCACCTACGTACAGATCGTCAAGGCGTTCCTGCTGATGGGCGGGGCGCTGGTGATGACGCTGCTGGTGCTGGCGAAGTACAAGTTCAACCTGTCGTCGCTGCTCGGCGACGCCGCCGCCTCGTCCGGCAAGGGCAACGCCTTCCTGGAACCGGGACTCCGGTACGGCGTCGAGGTGGCCGGCAACGCCACCCAGACCTTCTACAACAAGATGGACCTGCTCTCGCTCGGCATCGCCCTGGTGCTCGGCACGGCGGGCCTGCCGCACATCCTGATCCGCTTCTACACGGTGCCGACCGCCAAGGCGGCCCGCAAGAGCGTGCTCTGGGCGATCGGCATCATCGGCACCTTCTACCTGCTCACCCTGGCCCTCGGCTTCGGGGCGGCGGCCCTGGTCGGCGGTGAGGCGATCACCGCCCAGGACAAGGCGGGCAACACGGCCGCGCCACAGCTCGCCGAGGTGCTCGGGGCGGACTTCCTCGGCGGCGACCTGGGCGGCGCGACCCTGCTGGCGATCATCGCGGCGGTGGCCTTCGCCACCATCCTGGCGGTGGTGGCCGGGCTGACCCTGGCCTCCTCGTCGAGCCTGGCGCACGACTTCTACGCCAACGTGATCAAGAAGGGCCAGACCTCCGAACGGCAGGAGGTCCGGGTGGCACGCCTCTCCGCCCTGGTCATCGGCGCGGTGTCCATCCTGCTGTCGATCTTCGCGCAGAACCTGAACGTGGCGTTCCTGGTCGCCCTCGCCTTCGCGGTGGCCGCCTCGGGCAACCTGCCGGCGATCCTCTACAGCCTCTTCTGGAGGCGGTTCAACACCTCCGGGGCGGTCTGGGCCATCTACGGCGGCCTGCTCTCGGCGGTCCTGCTGGTCTTCTTCTCCCCGGTGGTGTCGGGACAGCCGACGTCGATGTTCCCCGAGCACGACTGGCAGTGGTTCCCGCTGTCCAACCCGGGGCTCCTCTCCATCCCGTTCGGTTTCCTCTGCGGCTGGCTCGGCACCGTGATCTCGAAGGAGAACGACGAGGAGAAGTACGCCGAACTGGAGGTGCGTGCCCTGACCGGACACGGCGCCCACTGACACGGGTCGTCCGCCCACCCACCCACCGACCGCTCCGGTCGGAGCAGGGGTTCCCTCCTCTCGCATCGAGAGGAGGGAACCCCTGCCGGCACGATGACGTGGCCTGCCCCGTCGGAGGTGGTGGCCGGCAGCGTGGACGACGGCGCGCCTGTCGGCACGGCGCCGGGCGGCACCGCTGAGTAGGCTGGCCGGCATGAAGGTAGCTCCCCGTTTCGGTCCCGGTCACCGC
Source organism: Micromonospora sp. NPDC023956 (assembly GCF_040639195.1). NCBI lineage: Bacteria > Bacillati > Actinomycetota > Actinomycetes > Micromonosporales > Micromonosporaceae > Micromonospora > Micromonospora sp. NPDC023956. The sequence goes on along the minus strand of NZ_JBEZZN010000002.1, from coordinate 753,762 downwards.
ATTCTCGTCACCGGCGGTGCCGGTTTCGTCCCGTCGCACCTGGTCGACGTGCTGCTGGAGCGCGGCTGCACGGTGGTCGTGGTGGACAACTTCGTCACCGGTGCCAAGGAGAACGTCGCCCACCTCGTCGAGCGTCCCACCTTCACGCTGGTCGAGGCGGACGTCTCCGACGGTCTGCCGACCCACCACCCGGCCCTGGCGGAGCGCTTCGACGCGATCCTGCACATGGCCTCCCCGGCCAGCCCGACCGACTTCGCCACCCTCCCGGTCGAGATCCTCCGGGTCGGGTCGGTCGCCACGCTGCACCTGCTCGACCGGGCGGTCGCCGACGGGGCCCGGTTCCTGCTGGCCTCCACCTCCGAGGCGTACGGCGACCCGAAGGAGCACCCGCAACGGGAGACGTACTGGGGCAACGTCAACCCGATCGGTGTCCGCAGCGTCTACGACGAGGCCAAGCGGTTCGCGGAGGCGGCCACCATGGCCTACCACCGGCGGCACGGCCTGGACGTCGCCATCGTGCGGATCTTCAACACGTACGGCCCCCGGATGCGGCCGGACGACGGTCGGGCCATCCCCACCTTCATCGCCCAGGCACTGCGGAACGAGCCGATCACCGTGCACGGCACCGGGGCGCAGACCCGTTCCATCTGCTACGTCGACGATCTGGTGCGGGGCATCCTGCTGCTGCTCGACTCGACGGAGACCGGGCCGATCAACTGTGGCACCGAGCACGAGATGTCGATGCGGCAGCTCGCCGAGCTGATCGTGTCGCTCTCCGGCAGCGCATCCGAGGTGACCTATGTCACCCGTGCCGCTGACGACCCGGAGATGCGGCGGCCGGACCTGACCCTGGCCCGGGACCTGCTCGGGTACGAGCCCGGAGTCGCGCCCGAGGACGGCCTCCGACGCACGATCGACCACTTCCGGAAGCGGTTGGGCTGATTTTCGCACCGGAGTTCGGCGGTTGGCTCAGCTTCACCTGAAGGCGTGACTGGCTTCGGGTCCGTACCCTGAGTTACATGTCAGCGACCTCGTCAGCCGGCCTCCCGCTTCCGTACCTGCACCGGGGCTCCACCGGGCGCGCCTCGGTCCCGGGGTCCGGCCCGGACCGCCGGTCCCGCCCGGTCGCGCCGGCCGACGAGCGCCACCGGGCCGGTGCCGGAGCGGGCCCGACCGACGACGGAGCGACCGGTCCGGCTGGTCCGACCGGCCCAGGTGGTCCCCGCCGGGCCGGTCAACCGGGCCCCCGTCCCCGCTGGGGCCGGATCGCTCTGGTCGCCGGGATCGCCGTGCTGGTGCTGGCGCTCCTCGGCGGCCTGGGCGCCTGGGTCTACGCCCGAGGGCTGAACGACGACCTGGCCCGGACCGACCCGTTCACCCAGATCACCGAGGGACGACCGGCCAAGGCGGTCGACGGTGCGCTCAACATCCTGCTGGTCGGCAGCGACTCGCGGGATCCGGACGCGCCCATCGACCAGTCCAGCAAGTGGCGGGCGGACACCATCATCGTGATGCACATCCCGTCCAGCCACGCCGAGGCCTACCTGGTCTCCATTCCCCGCGACCTCTACGTGCCGATCCCCGAGAGCCCGAACGCGGACTGCGGGTCCGGCCAGCGCGGAAAGATCAACGCGGCGTTCGCCTTCGGTGGGCTGCCGTTGGCGGTACGGACGGTGGAGTGCTTCACCGACGTGCACCTGGACCATGTGATGGCGGTCGACTTCGCCGGGTTCAAGCAGGTCACCGACGCGCTCGGCGGAGTGGACCTGCCGGTGGAGCGGACCGTGACCTCGATCCACAAGCCGTACCGGACCTTCACCAAGGGCGTCAACCACATGAACGGGGCCGAGGCGCTGGACTGGATCCGGCAGCGTAAGCAGTTCCCGGACGGCGACTTCGCCCGGATGCGGCACCAGCAGGAGTTCCTCCGGGCCCTGATGGACAAGGCGGCCAGCAGCGGCACGCTGACCAGCCCTCGCCAGCTGAACGCCTTCCTCAAGTCGGTGACCGACGCGGTGACCGTGGACCAGGGATTCTCCCTGATCGACATGGGGGTGCAGTTCCGGAAGCTGCGCGGCGAGAACCTCACCTTCGTGACCAGCCCGCACCTGGGCAGCGAGACCATCGACGGCGAGTCGGTGGTGGTCTCCGACCGGGAGAAGGCGTTGGCGATGTACCGGGCCATGGCCGGGGACCGGATGACCGAATGGGTCAAGGCGAACCAGCCCGCCAAATCCAACGGCGGCTGAGGCTTCGACAGACGTCAGCACCGATCGGCGGTCGGGGCGCCCTGGCGGCGCGCCGACCGCCGATCGGCTTTTGCGGATCAGCCGTTCGGCCAGCAATCGCCGGTCACGGCGGGTGCACCGGAAACAACCACCGGATGAACTCGCCAGATCGGGAGTGGATCCGTAAAGTGATCCCGCCCCCGATATCGAACTGGAGAACGCATGCCGGTTCAGACCCGCCGTCGCCCTTCGTCGCGGGAGCCCTCCCCCGCAGGCCGGGCTTCGGCCTCCGTCGTTCCGCCACCCCGCCGGGGTGGCGGTCGCGGTAAGGACACGTCCCCGAAGCGGAAACGGCGCAAGGACCCGCTCTGGGCCCGGATCACCGTGATCGTCGGCGCGATGTTGATGATGACCAGTGGTGCCGCGATCGTGGGCAGCAAGGCGCTCATCGGTCAGGCCACCGGGAACATCTCCCAGCAGAACCTGCTCGGCGACGCCGGCAAGAGCGACGCCGAGGGCGGCGACACCCTCGAGGGGCCGATCGACATGCTGCTCCTCGGCGTGGACGCCCGGGAGAGCTGGGCCGCCGACGACGTACGGGCGGACAGCATCATCATCCTGCACATCCCCGCGACGCACGACCAGGCGTACCTGATCTCGATCCCCCGGGACACCGAGGCGCAGATCCCGGCCTTCAAGAAGACCGGTTTCCCCGGCGAGACCACCCTGATCAACGCCGCGTTCCACTACGGGGCACGCAACGGCGGTGGCTGGTCCGGCGGCGCCCAGCTGATGGCGCAGACCATCAAGAACATGACCGGGGTCAGCTTCGACGGCGCGGCGATCATCAACTTCGGCGGGTTCAAAAAGGTGATCGACGCCCTGGGCAGCGTGCACATCTGCGTCAGCCAGGAGGTCAAGTCGATCCACATGTCGTACGTCGACGGCAAGCCGATGTGGAACGCGGAGGCCAAGAAGACCGGCAAGAAGAGGACCCCGGTCGTGCACAAGAAGGGCTGCCGGCAGATGGAGGGCTGGGAGGCCCTGGACTACTCCCGCCAGCGGTACGGCCTGAAGAACAGCGACTACGACCGTCAGCAGAACCAGCAGCAGCTGATCAAGGCGATGGCGAAGAAGGCGATCGGCGACGGGGTGATGACCAACCCGTTGAAGCTGAAGAAGCTGATGGACGCCGCCGGCGACACGCTGATCCTGGACACCGGCCGGGCGGACATGGCCGATCTGGTCTTCACCATGCGCGGGGTCACCGACAACGAGCTGACCATGCTCCGGACGAACAACGGCACCTACCACGTCAACGAGCACGGCCGGGAGGCCCTCAGCCCGTTGACCCTGGCCATGTTCAAGGCGGTCAAGGAGGACAAGCTCTCCGAGTTCGTCTTCGCCAACCCGAGCGTGCTCTCCACCCGGAAGTGACCCCCGCCGGCCGTGCCCTGGTTGGCCCGGCAGTGGGAACTCAAACGCGGCCAGCCCCGCCTGACCGCCCGGGACAGGTCCACCGACTCGGGCAAAGGCCACTCGTAACGCGAAACGGACTCGTAGTCTGGGCTGAGCAGGGCTCGTCCCAGGCTACGGGGGAGGCGTCACGTCCAGGTCAGCGCGGACCAGCTCGGGGCCGGTGGGCACCGGCGCGCCGCGCTGGGCCCGGACCCTGGTCGGCATCGGGCTGGCCCTGGCCCTGGTGGCGGTGGCCGCGGTGGTCGGGGTACGCGCGCTCACCGAACGGTACGACCGCGCGGTCGCCCGGGGACACCTGCTCGACGACGACGCCCGCCGGAACCGGACCGATCCGGACGGGCCGCTGAACTACCTCCTCGTCGGCTCCGACCGGTTCCGGGGTGCCGACGACGCCGACCAGCGCTCGGACACCATCCTGATCGTGCACCTGCCCGCCGGGCTGCGCCGGGCGTACCTGATCTCCGTTCCCCGCGACCTGCTGGTCGCCATCCCGCCGGCCGACAACGGGTACGGCGGCGGACAGGACAAGATCAACGCCGCGTACGACCTCGGTGGCGGCGGCGACGGCGGTGCCCGACTGCTCTCGGCCACCCTGCACCGGCTCACCGGCCTGGAGTTCGACGGTGCCGCCGTGGTCGACTTCACCGGGCTCCGTCGGGTGGTCGACCTGCTCGGTGGCGTCCGGATGTGCGTGGACACCGAGGTCCGGTCGGTGCACACCGGCACCGTCTTCGCCCCCGGCTGCCGGCAGATGGACGGGGCCGCCGCGCTGGACTACGTCCGGCAGCGGTACGACCTGCCCGGCGGCGACTACGACCGGCAACGACACCAGCAGCAGTTGCTGCGGGCGATGCTCGACCGGGCCGGCAAGCGCGACCTGCTCGGTGACCCGCTGAAGCTGGACTCGCTGATCCGGGCGGTGGGGGACTCGTTGACCGTGGACACCAACGGCGTGCCCCTGGAGGAACTGGTCCTGGCGCTGCGCGCACTTCCCGCCGACGGGCTGGTCGGCATTCGGGTGCCCTCGTCGCCGCAGCTCATCGGCCAGGTGTCGTACGTCGTGCTGGACGACGGCGGTACCGAACTCTTCGGGGCCGCGCGGGGCGCACGCATGGCGCGCTGGGTCGCCGCGAATCCGCGGTGGGTGAACGCACTGTAGAAGCGGTACGGGGTCTAATCTTGGTATCCGTGTTCGGACCCCAGATTCCCACCGTGACCGTGAACGACATCACCGACGCCACCTACCTGCTCGACGTGCGGGAGGACGGCGAGTGGGTGGCGGGGCACGCCCCCGGCGCGCACCACCTACCCATGACGGAGCTGCCCGCCCGGCTCGCCGAGGTACCCAACGACGTCGACGTCGCGGTGATCTGCCGGTCCGGCGGACGCTCCGGGCACGTCGTCGCGCACCTGGTGCAGCAGGGGTGGGACCGCGTCAGCAACGTCGAGGGCGGGATGCAGCAGTGGGCCGCCGCCGGGCGACCGGTGACCACTGACAGCGGAGCGCCGGGCCAGGTCGTCTAGGCCCAGGGCGATGAGCGGGCCACTGGTCTTCGGCCACCGCGGCTCCTCCGCCGCGCTGCCCGAGCACACCCTCGCGGCGTACCTGCGGGCACTCGAGGAGGGCGCCGACGGCCTGGAGTGCGACGTCCGGCTGACCCGGGACGGGCACCTGGTCTGTGTGCACGACCGCCGGCTGGACCGGACGAGCAACGGGCGGGGCCGGGTCAGCACGCGCACCCTCGCCGAGTTGGACGCGCTGGACTTCGGATCGTGGCACCCGGGCTGCGGGCCGATCGACGACGACGAGCCGGCCGATCCCGCGCGGACCCGGCTGCTCACCCTGGAGCGGCTCCTCGACGCGGTACGCGACGCCGGGCGGCCGGTCCGGTTGCTGGTGGAGACCAAGCACCCCACCCGGTACGGCGGCAACGTGGAACGGCGGCTGGTCGAGCTGCTGCGCCGGTACGGCCTCGCCGAGCCGGGGCCGGACGACCCGGTGCGGGTTACCGTGATGTCGTTCTCGCCGCTGGCGGTACGGCGTACCCGGGAGCTCGCCCCGGCGCTGCCGACCGTGCTGCTGCTGGACGCGCTGCCGGGGTGGTTGCGACTGGGCCGGCTGCCCTTCGGCGCCCGGATCGCCGGGCCGGGCATCGCGCTGGTCCGGTCCCGGCCATGGCTCGTTCCGGCGTTGCGGGCCGCCGGCCACCAGGTGTACGTCTGGACGGTCAACGAGCCGGACGACCTCGACCTGGTCCTCGCGGCCGGGGTGGACGGCATCATCACCGACCGGCCGGCCCTGGCCCTGGCCCGGCGTGGCTGAACCGCGCCCCGCGCCCGGCCCGCACGCCACCCGGCCGCACGCCCTGTCCCACCCGGCCGGCCCGACCGATCCGCGCGGCGGGGCCGGGCCTGGTCCGGGGTGTCGGGAATCCGAGCGGGGAGGCACACTCTGGGGCATGCCGGAGCGACCCGACTACGCCGCTCTCATCGCCGGCCACACCGTCGTCGTCGAGAGGATCAACTCGGGAGACGCCGGGTTGCCCGTCCTCACCCAGCTGCTCCGGGTGGCCCAGCCCGCCCTGGGCGCGGCCGGCATGGCCTTCGTCGAGTTCACCCCGAACGGTGGACGGGTGATCGCGGCGACCGGCGCGGCCGAGTGGGCGGTCGGTCGTCCGCTCCCGCCCTCCGATCCGGCCACCGCCTGCCTGTTGTACGGGCCCCGGGTACAGCGGGTCCGGGCCGACCGGTTCGACGGCAACCTGGCCGAGGAACTGACCCGGCGAGGGCTCTGCTGGCTGGTCGCCGCGCGGGCCGAGATCGGCGGCCGGCCGGTCGGCAGCCTGCACGCCCTGCACCCCACGGCGGACGGGGAGGCCACCGGCGAGAGCGCGGTGATCGGGTACCTCGCCTCCTGCATCGCGCACATGTACGGCGACCAGACCGGGCTGCCGGTACACGGCGACGGGCCGGTGGTGGCCGCGCTCGCCGACGGACTGGCCGTGGTCGACGGGGACGGCTACGTACGGCTGTGGAACCCGGCCGCCGCCCAGATCACCGGTCGCAGCACCGGGCAGGCCCTCGGCCAGCCGTTGCCGTTCCCGCTGCCACCTCCGGGGCAGGTGCTCGACCACCGGCTGCCGGACGGGCGCTGGCTCCGGATCGCCTCCGGTGAGCTGCCCGGACCGCGTTTCCTGCGGGTGGCCACCTTCCGCGACGTCAGCGACCAGCAACACCGCGACCAGGAGCGGGATCTCTTCGTCGCGGTGACCAGCCACGAGCTGCGCACCCCGGTCACCGTCATCAAGGGGTACGCGAACACCCTCACCGACCACTGGGACTCCCTCACCGACGCGGACCGCCGCAAGGCGGCCCGGGTGATCGGGCAGCGGGCCAACGAGCTGGCCCGCCTGGTCGACCGGCTGCTCTCCTCGGCCACCGACCTCGGGCCGGGTGCGGACACCCCGCCGACCGCGCTCGACCTCGCCGAGGCGCTCCGGTCGGCGGTCACCGGCCTGCCCGCCGAGCTGCGCCAGCGGATCGTCCTCGACCTGCCCGCCGGCCTGCCCCCGGCGCTCGGCGACCGGGCCGACCTGGCGACCGTCCTGACCGAGCTGACCACCAACGCCGACAAGTACTCCCCGCCCGGCTCGCCGATCGGGATCAGCGCCGACGCCGACGAGCAGACCGTCGCGTTCCGGGTCGTCGACCAGGGCATCGGCATCCGCCCGGAGCACGTGGAACGGGCCTTCGAGCGGTTCTGGCAGGGCGAGTCGGGGGACCGGCGGCGCTATCCCGGCGCGGGGCTCGGTCTCTATCTCGTCCGCCGGATAGTGGAACGGCGCAACGGGTGGGTATCACTCCGCCCGGGGACGGGTGGAGGTACCGTCGCAGAGGTGCGGCTGCCGCGCGGGTGAGATCCCACCGGCACGAGGTAGGCGGCGAGGAGGCACGGGCAGTGTCGGCGAGGTCGGCGGAGCGGTCCTGGTGCGTGGTGGTGCCCCACCACCCGAGTGGTGCCCGCCTGGCCCGGCACCGGCTGGCCGCCGTGCTCGCCGACGAGGTGCCACCGCCCCTGCTGGCCGATCTGGTGGCGGTCCTCGCCGAACTGGTCGGCAACGCCGTCCGGCACGCCGACCCCCTGCCGGGCGGGGTGGTCCGGGTGGCGTGGCGGTTGCGTCCCGAAGGTGACGGGCAGCACGTCCGGATCCGCGTCACCGACGGTGGAGCGACGGGCCCACCCCGGATGCGGGCAGCGGGGCTCGACGCCGCCGACGGGCGCGGGCTGCACATCGTCGCCGGCCTGGCGAGCCGGTGGGGGGTCGACCGCGACGGGCTCGGGCAGAGCGTCTGGGCCGACTTCGATCCGGCCGGGGTGACCCGGGCCGACCTGGTGACCGCCGGCTGACCCGTTACCCGACCGTCCCGCTGTGCCGGGCGGGGCTCCGGGGCCGGCGGTGGGGACGCGCCGACGGGCGTCGGACGCACCGCGCCCCACATCCGTTCCGCCCGGCCCTTAGGCTGTCTCGCCGTGAGCAAGCGTCGAAAGAACCAGCGGGCCGCCGAAGACACCCCGAAGCGGGAGAAGGTGCGGGACATCTTCGTCCCCCGCCCCTTCGAGGGACTGACCGACGAGTCGGAGTGGATCGCCCTGCGCGAACTGGTGCCGGCCGCGTCCGCGCCGCTGCGCCTGACGCCCGCCCTGGTCGAGGAGCACGGTGACCGCCCGGTGACCCTGGCGACGGTGCTGCCGATGGCCGCCCCGGCCATGACCAAGCCGGACGGGCGGATCTTCATCGGGCTCCAGCGGCACCTCCAGTCCGGTGACGTCTCCCGCGACCTGGCGGAGGCGCTGCTCTGCGCGCTGCGTACCGAGCCGGGCCGGTCGGTCCCGGTGCCCCCGCTCCCCGGTCCGGGTCCCCGTCTCCAGGACGTCCTGGTCGACGGCCCGCTCGAGGTCACCATGCACGAGGGGTTCGACTTCTGGCTGGACCCCGGCGCGGGCGACGACCCGAACGTGCAGGCGTCGTTGGAGCGCGCCAACGCGGCGGTCTACCCGACCGTCCGGCTCGCCGCCGCCCGCGCCGCGTACTGGTGCCAGGTGCCGGAGAAGGCGCACGTGCGCTGGGTGCTGCCGGACGACGAGGACGCCGCCCTGGACACGTTGGCGCGCCTCGGTGCCGCCGGCACGCTGACGCTGGGCGAGCAGACCCGCTTCGCCGGGATGTTCCGGGCCCACGGCCGCCTGGTGCCCGTCTGGGACCTGCCCGAGGAGCCGCCCGCCGCCGAGTGGGAGGAGCCGCTGGCGCAGTTCGCCAAGCGGTACGCCGAGGCGCTCACCGACCGCACCCCGCTCGACGCGGCCGGCCGTCGCGCCCGTCAGGGCCTGCTCGGCCGCCAGCTGACGCTGCGCTGAGCTGCGCTGACCCTTCTCCCGGTTGAGGCGCAGGGGCCCGTCCTGATCAGGAAGGGCCCCTGCGCCTCAGCCGGGCAGGGGATCACGGACCAGCGGGCAGGACATGCAGCGCGGCCCGCCCCGGCCCGAACCCAGCTCGGAGCCGGCGATCGCGATCACCTCGATGCCGGCCCGTTCGAGCTGGGCGTTGGTCTCGACGTTGCGCTCGTACCCGACGCAGAGCCGGGGTGCCAGGGCGAGCGTGTTGTTGCCGTCGTCCCACTGCTCGCGCTCGGCGGTCACCGGATCCAGGCCGGTGTCGATCACCCGGAGCGTGTCGAGGTCCATCGCGTCGGCCGCCGCGCGCAGGAACGGGGCGGGCCCGTCGACCTGCGGCTCGCCGTCCGGACCCGCCACCACGGTGTACGCCGACAGCGTGTCGGCGACGTTCGGGTACATCAGCACGGCGTCGACGTCGACCATGGTGCAGACGGTGTCGAGGTGCATGGTGGCCCGCTCCTGCGTGATCGGCACCACGAGGACGGTGTGGGCCAGTCCGGCGGCGAACGCCCGGCGGGCCAGGCGTTCCGCACCGGCGGGCGTGGTGCGCTCGCCCACCCCCACCGCCAGCACACCGGGGGCGAGCAGCAGCACGTCCCCGCCTTCGAGGTGCTCCAGCCCGGGTTCGTAGACGGAGCGGGAGTCGGCGAACCGGGGGTGGTGCCGGTAGATCGCCCCGGTCAGCGAGGTTTCCCGGCGCCGGGCCGGCATGGCGAGACTGGTCACCCCGACCCGGTCACGGATCCACAGTGACGAGTCCCGGGTGAAGAGCAGGTTCGGCAGCGGGTCGATGACGAAGTCGTGCTGGTCCATGATCGTGTAGACCAGCCCGCCGGGGCGGTCCCAGCTGGTCCGTAGTTCCTCGTGGGCCAGGCCGGCGACGAACACGTCGGCGAGGGCGGCCGGGTCGAGGTACGCGAGGTGGTCGGCGACCCGGCGGCGCAGCGTGTCACCGAGGCGCCGGTCGCGCAGGACCTGGTCGGTCAGCTCCGCGCGGGCGTCCGCGACGGCCAGTGTCTCGGCCAGTAGGGTGACGAGGTACAGCACCTCCACCCCGCGCTCGCGCAGGGTGGCGGCGAAGGCGTCGTGCTCCTCCTGTGCCCTACCCACCCATGGGATAGCGTCGAACAGAAGTGAGTCGTTGTTGCGGGGGGTGAGTCGCGCGAGTTCGGGGCCGGGCCGGTGCAGGAGCACGGTGCGGAGCCGGCCGACCTCACTGTCCACGTAGTGGGTCACCCACGCAGCCTAGGCCAGTCCTTGACGGCATCCGGGAAAAGAAGTGGTCGTGAATGTGGCATTCATCCACACTCACTCCGGTGCTTCGACTTGCCGACACACCGGTCTAGCCACGTAGGGTAGTGAGGACATAACTTCGAGGGACCTTTTGCCGGAGGTCGCGATGTCTGTCTTTCCCGCACGCCGAGCTGTATCCACCAGCCGGGCACTGCCGCCCAGGGGGGTTCCACAGTCCCACATCGAGGCCTCCGGCCTCCCCGCCCCGGTCCGGCCCTCGCCGTTCGGGTGGGCGCGTCGTCGACGCGCCGAGAAGGGCGCCCGCCGCCTGGAGGCCGCAGGGGCCCGCGCTCTCGGTCAACTCGACACCCTCGGGCCGGCCTGGCACGTGGTCGAGTGGCCGCGGGCGGATCTGGCCGACACGCTGCTCGACCCGGTCCAGGACGACCGCGCCGGGTTCCTCGCCATCGGCCCCAGTGGGCTCTTCGCGATCAGCATCGTCGACCACGGCCGCACCCGCGTGCTCGTAGCCGGGGACGTCGTCCAGATCAACGGCAAGCGCCCGCCGTACGTGACGGAGGCCCGCCGGGACGCGAAGCGGGCCAGCAAGGCGCTCACCAAGGCCGTCGGCAAGACCATCCCGGTGACGCCGGTGCTGGCCTTCGTCGGCTCCGGGGACATCAGCGTCTACGGTCTGCCGAAGGACATCCTGATGGCCACGCACCGGGAACTCGACCGGCTGCTCATCGCCGGCGGCGCGCGGATCAGCCCGGCCACCGCCGAGAAACTCGCGCAGGTCGCCCAGCATCCCGGCACCTGGAACAACGGCACGTACCGTCCAACCGCCGACTACCGGTGGTACGAGGAGAGCCGAATGGCCGCTGACAAGCGGGCCAACCACCGGTAACGTCACCGGCGACGCTACGCGGCCGGCTGGGTCCACCACAGGTCCGCGCCGTCGCCGGTCAACCGCTGGCGGGCACCCGCCCCACCTGCGGTCCGGTGGCTTCCGCGGGTCGCCGGTGGGCGGGCGGCCGGCCAGAATGGACAGCCCGGCGGTGCACAGAGGAGGCTCGGTGGCCCACGTCGAACTCTCGCTTTCGGACGTTTTCGCGCCAACGGCGCGGATCCCGACAGAGCCCGGGTTCGACAACTTCGGGCAGTGGTCCGCCACCGTCTCCGGGGCCCTGGAGCCCTGCCTGCTCATCGACCACGAGACCAAGGTCGTCGCCGTGTCGGCGTCCGGTTGCGAACTGCTCTGCCTGGGTGCGCCGGACGACCTGATCGGGCTGCCGTTGCTCGACGGCGGGCTGCGCCTGCTCGACTTCACCGCCAACCGGGGCGAGCTGACCGAGCAGGAGGTCGACAAGATCCCCCCGCTGATGGCCCTCTCCTCCGGTCGACTCGCCCGGGGCCTGCTCCGGGTGCAGGCCTCCGCCGCGAACTGCTCGGACGCCACGGTCGACGCCATCTCCACACCGGTGCTCGCCGACGGCGGCGTCGTCGTGGGTTGCCTCACCTTCTTCTCCGAGGTCTGAACTCCGGCCTTCTCCGGGGCCTGAACCCCGGCGAGCGGTGGAACGGCGTATACCGGGGCTTCCCCGACGCCGTAAGGTGCCCTCATGCTGGATGTCGCTCTGCTGCCGGGCGAGTACGCTGTGTGCCGGCTACCCGCCGGTGCCGCCCTCCCACCCGCGCTCTGGAGCGATCTCGACACCGGACAGGTCGTCTCGGTGAGCTGGGCCGTCGACGGTGTCTCCCTGATCTGCCCGATGGACCGGGTCCCCGGTGGTCTCCTGGTGGAGACCGCCTGGCGGTGTCTGCGTGTCGTCGGCCCGCTGGACATGGCGGTGACGGGGACCCTCGCCGCACTGGTCGGCCCGCTCGCCGCGGCCAGGGTCAACGCGGTGGCCTTCTCCACCTACGACACCGACCACCTGCTGGTGCCGGCGGTACGCCTGACCGAGGCGACGGCCGCCCTGTGCGGGGCCGGACACCGCATCGCCGACTGACTTCACCCCGGGCCCGTCCCGTCCTACCATGGGCAGGCCCCCGCGTCGGAACGACGTCCACCTATGCCCAAGGACCGGCTCGTGCCCACCACGCTCTCCCGGCTGCTGGCGTTCAGCCTGCTGACCGTCGTACTCGGCGGGTGCGGGGTTCCCCCGGAGCTGGAGCGGTACCCGGCCGACCGGCCGACGCCCACCGCCGCCCCGTCCGCCACTGCCGCCCCCGGCCCGCCCACCGGCCTTCCGCTCCCGCCGCCGACGCTGCTGCCGACCGCCCCCGGCTCCTCGGGCGCGGTCGCCGTCGCCTGTCGCAACGGCCCCTCCGCCGAACAGGTCGTCCGGCTGGTACGCGGCTCGGCCGGAGTGCTGCCCGGCGGCACCGGGGTCCGGGCACGCAGCGGTCCGCTCTGCGCGGACAACTGGCAGTACACGGTGCTCGCGGTCTCCGGGTACGAGGACCTGACCGTGGTCAGTCAGGGGCGGTCGGGTTCGCTCCGGCTGGTCACCGCCGGCACCGATGTCTGCACGATCGACGTGCGCACCGCCGCGCCGACCGGGATCCGGACCCTCGCCTGTGACGGTACGGGCGGCCTACCGGGTGCGTAGGCTGGTCGACATGCCGGGAACACCGCCGACGCGTTTCGTCTACCTCGGCCCCGAGGGCACCTTCGCCGAACAGGCGCTGCGCACCGTCCCCGCCGCCGAGCGCGGCACCCGTACGCCCGCGCGCAGTGTCGGCGAGGCGCTGGACAGCGTGCGGGTGGGGGAGGCCGACGCCGCCCTGGTGCCCCTGGAGAACTCGATCGGCGGCGCGGTCGGCGTGACCCTCGACGAGCTGGCCGAGGGGGAGCCGCTGGTCATCACCCGGGAGGTGGTCCTGCCGGTGGAGTTCGTCCTCGGGGCCCGCTCCGGCACCACCCTCGACGACGTCCGGAGCGTGGCGGCCCATCCGCAGGCCTCCACCCAGTGCCGGAACTGGCTGCGGGCTCACCTGCCGGACGCGGTGGTGGTGGACGTCCTCTCCAACGGGGCCGCCGCCGGCGGGGCTGCCGCCGGCGAGTACGACGCGGCGGTCTGCGCCCCGATCGGTGCCGCCCGGCATCGGCTGGCGGTGCTCGCCGACAAGATCGCCGACCATCCGGACGCGGTGACGCGGTTCGCCCTGGTCTCCCGGCCGGGGCCACCGCCTCCGCCGACCGGCGACGACCTCACCTCGCTGGCCGTCTACATCGCCCACGACCGGGTCGGTGCACTGTTGTCGGTGCTCATGGAGCTGGCCGTGCGCGGGGTTAACCTGACCCGGATCGAGTCCCGGCCGACCGGCGAGGCGCTCGGCCGGTACGTCTTCTTCCTGGACTGCACCGGCCACGTCGCCGACGTCCGGCTCGGGGAGGCGTTGCAGGGACTCCGTCGGGTCTGCGCGGACGTCCGCTTCCTGGGGTCGTACCCCCGGCACCGCTTCAGCGACGCGGCGGGTGACCGCCCGGTCCCCGCTCCCGCCGGCCTCTCGGACGTCGACTACGTCGACGCGGCGGCCTGGCTGGCCCGGATCCGCGCCGGCAACCAGCCCTGATCCGCGAACCGCTGGCCGGCTCCGGCCGGGGCACCTGCCGCACCGGAAGATGCGGGCCCGGTGCCCCGACCGTCGGGTCGGTCAGCTGAGCAGGTTGCCGAGCAGGCCGCCCTGCTGTTGCTGCTGGGTGCCGCTGCCCTGGATCGGCGGCTCCTCGGAGGGCTGGACCACCACGAAGCCCTGACCGGCGAAGCTCATCGTGAACGCCTCGCCGGTGCTCCGGCCGAGCAGGGTGCCCAGGCCGAGCTGCTCGGCCCGGTGGTAGCCGGTCTGGAGGTTCGCCGACCAGCACACGGCGGCCTGCGGGTCGACGTAGGTCGGCGCGTCGACGTTGAGCACCACCGGAGTGCCCTTGGTGGTGATGGCGATCCGACCGTGGCCGCTGAAGACGCAGTTGAACAGGCCGGACGCGGCCATCCCGGTGCCGCCGACCATCTTGATGTCGTACTGGAGGCTCGAGTCGAAGGCCAGCACGCTCGACCCGTTGATGGAGAGGGCGTCGCCGGGCTCGAGGTCGATGATGTGCACGTCCTTGGCGAAGTCGGCGAGGAAGACGTCACCCCGACCGGTGATCTTCATCAGTGGGACGCCCTCACCGGTGAGCTTCTGCTTGAGGAACTTGCCGAGGCCACCGGAGCCGAGGGCCTGGAACTGCACCTGTCCCTGGTACGCGACCATCGAGCCGACGCGGGCCATCGCCTCGCCGTTCAGCTCGATCTTGAGCATCTTGGAGTTCTGCAGCCGCATGCCGGGCTGGGCGGACTCCTTCTCCAGGTTCTCCGCGGAGAACAGCGCGCTGCGCATGGGTCTTCCTCCTGATTTAGCCGGTGTCCTGCTGGAGGGTAGGCGAGCAGCGCAACCGGCCGACAGGGCCGACCGGCCCGGTCGGTGCCCTGGTCAGCCCCAGCCCAGCTCGTGCAGTCGGTCGTCGTCGATGCCGAAGTGGTGGGCGATCTCGTGCACCACGGTCACCGCGACCTCGTCGACGACGTCCTCGTCGCTGTCGCAGATGCGCAGGATCGGTCGGCGGTAGATGAGGATGCGGTCCGGCAGGACTCCGGAGTAGTCCCAGCCCCGCTCGGTCAGCGCGTGCCCCTCGTAGAGGCCGAGCAGTTCCGGTTCACCGGGTGGCGGGTCGTCCTCGACCAGGATCACCACGTTGCTCATCAGGGTGAGCAGTTCCTCGGGCACCTCGTCGAGGGCGTCGCCGACCAGCTCCTCGAAGCGCTCGCGACTCATCTCGACCGGCACGTCACCCATTCTGCCGCAACCGGTGGCCCCGGCGTCGTCCACGGCCCGGCAGTGGCGTCACGACCACGCCGGGCCGGGGCGGACTCAGGACGCCAGGCGGGCGGTGAGGCTGATCTCGGCGCCCGGGGAGAGCAGCCGGGAGATCGGGCAGTTGCGCTTCGCGGCCTCGGCCAGCTCGGTGAACGTCGCCTCGTCGATGCCGGGGACCTGCCCGGTGGTGTCCAGCTCGATGCGGGTCACCGTCATGCCGGCGTCGGTCTTGTCCAGGTGCACCCGGGCGGTGGTCGCCACGGAGGTGCCCGGCGTACCCGCGTCGGCGAGGGCCTTCGAGAGGGCCATCGAGAAGCAGGCGGCGTGCGCCGCACCGACCAGCTCCTCCGGGTTGGTCCCCTCGCCCTCCTCGAAACGCGACGTGAACGAATAGTTCCCCTCGTACCCTCCCTGGCCGGTGCGGAGCGTGCCGGAGCCCTCGGTCAGGTTGCCCTGCCAGCGGGCGGATGCGGTTCGGATAGGCATGCCACGACGCTATCCGAACCGGCGTCGCCGGGCGACCGGTTGCGCCCCGCCGGGTCCGCATCGCGGCACCCGCCGCCGGGTCCTGCATCGCGGCACCGCCGCCAGGCCCTGCATCGCGGCACCGCCGCCGGGTCGAAGCGCAGGCCAACACCCCCGGGGGCGGGGACGGCCGGCACGCCGCGCCCCCGGCCCTTCCCCGTCGGCTGTGTCATGATTCGGCACAGACCCGCGAACGCTGCAGCTCGGACCCGCGACCGCGGAAGGGTGGCCGATGTCTCAGGATCTCCCCATTCCCCGTCAGGGCAACCGGTCCGACGGCGCGGCCGTCCTGGACTGGGGCCCGACCGACCCCGCGCCGGACCGCCTCACCCGTACGGTGGCCGGACTCGGCCGGGATCCCCGGCTCGCGGTCGTCCTGGTCGGGCTGGGCGGTGCCGCCGCACTCGCCTCGTTGACGGGCGAGTGGCTGGTGATGACCGTGCCGGAGAACGGGCCGGAGGGCAGTGGCAGTCTCCGCGTCCCCGGCGGCGTCTCGGAGGTGGGCGGCTTCGGGGTCGGCTACCTGGTCGGACTGCTCGGCCTGACCGGCGCGGCGGCCCTGGCCCTCGGCGGCACGCGGGACGCCCGGCGCAACGCCCGGGTACTCGGCTCGGGGCTGGCGGTGGCCCTGCTCGCGCTTCTCGTCGCCGCCGCCGTCTCCCTCGACGACTCCACCCGGCGGTCCCTCTTCTACAGCGCCGACAGCGGCTTCCGCGTCGACTACGGGCGGGGCCTGGTGATGGCCTTCGTGGGGGTGGTGCTGCTCGGGGCGGCGCTGCGGCTGAGTGGAGCGGCCGACCGCCGGCCGGACGCCGGTGGCGGTGCGGGTGCCGGCGGGGTCGGGTCGGAGGCCGGAGCCCCCGGCCACGGGACGGCGGCCCGGGACGACGTGACCGGTTCCCCGCACCTCGCGACGGCGGAACCGGACGGTTCGGCGGCGGAACCCGCCGACCGGCCGTGGTGGTCGAGGCGGCGGAGCCGGGTGACGGAGGACGAGCCGCCCGCGCCCGAGGGGCTGACGGTGGAGCCGTCGGCCCCGTTCGCCCGTCCCGAGCCACCCGGCGGGACCGGCGGGTAGCCGAACCGACACCGGGGGTCGGTGGTCGGTTCGCCGTCAAGTCGTGGTCGGGAACAGTCCGGCGAGGTACGGTTGCTGCCCGCCGTCACGCACGGCGAGGCTCCGACGACCAGTTCGGCTGGCGCGGCGGCGGCGGGCGAAGGAGGAGCGATGACCCGCCCGGGACTGCCGAAGATGATCGCCACCGACCTCGACGGAACGCTCGTCCGCAGCGACGAGACGGTTTCCGCGTTCACCCACGGGGTGCTCGACCGGATCCGGGCCGCCGGCATCCCGGTGGTCGGCGCGACCGGCCGGGGGCCGCGACTGACCGAGCTGACCCGCAACGACATCCGGGCCGCCGACTACCTCGTGATGGCCGGCGGTGGCCGGGTGGTGGACCAGAGCGATCCGGCCGGCCCGGTGGTGCTCCGCGACCAGCGGCTCTCCGCGGCGACGCTGGCCGGGATCGTCGCCGACCTGGAGGCGGCGGTCGGTCCGCTCACCGTGATGGTCGAGGCCCTGGACGACTCGGGTGCCCCGCTCTGGGGCGACTACCACCCGAGCTGGCCCTACCAGGACCTGTTCGAGGCGCGTACCCGCGCGGAGTGCCTCGCCCACGACGTGATCAAGGCGTTCGCGCGTACCCAGGACCACCACGTGGACGAGCTGCTGGAGGTGGCGCGGGGCATCGTGCCCGCCGAGGTGGCCACGCTCACCCAGGCCGGGCTCGGCTTCGTCGAGATCTGCCCGGCCGGGGTGGACAAGTCCACCGGGCTCGCCGTGGTCGCCGAGGCGCTCGGCGTGGATCCGGCGGACGTGCTGGTCTTCGGGGACATGCCCAACGACCTGCCGATGTTCGAGTGGGCCGGCTGGGCCCGGGTGGCGGTCGCCAACGCCCATCCGGCGGTGCGGGCCGCCGCCGACGAGGTGACCCTGCGCAACGACGACGACGGGGTGGCGGTGTACCTGGACCGGCTACTGTCCGGGTGATGGACCCGACCCCTCCTCCCACCTCCATACGCCCCACCCCCCGGCTCGTCGCCACCGACATCGACGGCACCCTGCTCGGCCGGGACCGGACGCTGAGCCCGTACACCGCACGGGTGCTGGAGCGGATCAGCACCCGGGGCACCCCGGTCGTGCTGGTCACCGGCCGTCCGATCCGCTGGCTGCGGCTGGTGTACGAGCAGCTCCACGCGCCGCTGCCGGCGATCTGCGCGAACGGCGCGGTGGTCTACGACCCGGCCACCGACGAGGTGCTGCGCGCCGACCCCCTCGCCCCGGAACTGCTCGCCGAGGTGGCCCGGCGGTTGCGGGCCGCGGTGCCGGGGGTGAGTCTCGCGGTGGAGGTGGTGGACAGCCGCCAGATGCGGCACGAGGCACACTTCCCGCTGCACTGGGACGCGGACCCGACGGTGATCCGGGCCGTCGAGTCGCCGGAGGAACTGCACGCCGTGCCGGCGGTGAAGCTGCTCGTCCGGGCGGGGGTCCAGGATCCGGACCAGTTCACCTCGGTGGTGGCGGAGGCACTGGCCGGGCTGGCCGAGGCCACCCACTCGTCCGGCTCCGGGCTGGTGGAGATCTCCGCCTCGGGGGTGACCAAGGCCGCCGGGCTGGCCTGGTACTGCTCCCGGCTGGGGCTGTCCGCCCGGGACGTACTGGCCTTCGGTGACATGCCGAACGACGTACCGATGCTGACCTGGGCCGGCCGGGCGGTGGCGGTGGGCAACGCGCACCACGCCGTCCTGGCGATCGCCGACGAGGTGACCGGGGCGAACACCGAGGACGGCGTGGCGACGTACCTGGACCGGGTCTTCGGCCCGAGCTGAGGCCGGGTCAGAGGTACTGGCCGGTGCTGTGCCCCTCTCCGGGCGAGGGGGGCATTCCCGGCATACCGGGCATGACTGTGGCGGGGCCGCTGGGCAGCGCCTGCCGGCCGGACCGCATCTGCTCGAGCTGCACCCGGGCGGCCATCTGCTGAGCGACCAGCGCCGCCTGGATGCCGTGGAAGAGGCCCTCCAGCCAGCCGACGAGCTGGGCGTGGGCGATCCGCAGCTCCCCCTCGCTCGGGGCCTTCTCCTCGGTGAAGGGCAGCGAGATCCGCTCCAACTCCTCGCGGAGTTCCGGGGCCAGCCCCTCCTTCAGCTCGACGATCGACCGCTCGTGGATCTCCCGCATCCGGTGCCGGCTGGCGTCGTCGAGCGGGGCGGCCTTGACCTCCTCCAGGAGCTGCTTGATCATGCTGCCGATCCGCATCACCTTGGCCGGCTGCTCGACCAGACGGGTCGGGTCCTCGTGATGCGCCTCGTCGGTCTGCACCGTGCCCACCGGTCGGCCGTCCGGGCCGACCACCACCACGGTGCCGGAGTGCCCGGTGCCGTCCCGGCCCGGCTCGTCGTTCTGTGCAGCGGAACGTCCTTCGGTCATGGCACCCATCCTTACCCAGGCCGGGATGCCACCGCTCGCCGGGCGGCGTCCCGGTGAGCAGTGGGGTGTGTGGGACGTTACCCGCCGGCCCGGTAGCCGACGGGGCGGTGCTGGCGCCCGCCCCGCTCCTCAGCCCGCAGCCGGTGGCACTAGCGTCGCGGTATGTCCACCGATCCCCGTGCGGTGCTGACCCGCCCCGCCCCCGCCCCGGACGCCACGCTCGCCTACGGCGCCCTGCCGGACCAGATGGCCGACCTGCGCCGTCCGGTGCGGGCCGGATCGGCCCGGCCGCTGGTCGTGGTGGTGCACGGCGGTTTCTGGCGGGCGGAGTACGACCGCACGCACACCGGCCCGCTGGCGGCCGGCCTGGCCGGGCTCGGGTACCCGGTGGCGCAGGTGGAGTACCGGCGCACCGGGCAGCCGGGGGGCGGCTGGCCGGGAACGTTGACCGACGTCCGGGACGCGGTGGCCGCCCTGCCCGGCCTGGTGGCGGCGGCGCTGCCGGACCGGGTGGCCCCCGGGCCGCCGCTGCTGGTGGGACACTCCGCCGGTGGCCAGCTTGCCCTGCACGTGGCCGCCACCGCCCCGGAGACGGTGGCCGGGGTGCTGGCGCTGGCCCCGGTGGCGGACCTGGCCGAGGCGTACCGCCGGGACCTGGACGGTGGGGCGGTGGCCGCGCTGCTCGGCGGCGGCCCGGCGGAGGTGCCCGACCGGTACGCGTACGCCGACCCCTCGATCGCGCTTCCGCTGCGCACACCGACGGTGATCGTGCACGGTGCCCGGGACGAGCACGTGCCGATCGCCCTGAGCCGGACATTCGTGGCGAAGGCGAGCGCCGCCGGGGCACCCACGACCCTCGTCGAACTACCCGACTGCGAGCATTTCGGGCTTATCGATCCGGATTCGTCGGCCTGGCCGGAGGTGGCCGCTGCGCTGCGATCATTACAACAAGATCAATGACCATTGACGCAGCGTCGGGGAGGGAGTAGAACGCCGAAGGGACTGCGACCGACCAGGCACCACCTCCCGGAAGGAACTTGGTGTAGTAGATGAACCGCAGGCGGGTGCTCCAACTGTTGGCCGCAACGGTGGGGACGACAGGGCTGACGGCCGCGTGCGGCACCGACGCGGGGGACGACACGCCGGCCGCCGGCAGCCCCATCAAGATCGGGTTGATCGCGCCGCGGACCGGCGGCTACAAGCCGATCGGCGACGAGATCCTGAACGGTTTCCAGCTTTTCCTCGACCTCAACGACCAACGCCTCGGCAACCGGCCGGTCACCCTGCTCACCGCCGACGAGGGGGAGAACGCCAGCACCGGCAAGGCGGCCGTCGACAACCTGCTCCAGCAGGGGGTGCTCGCCCTGACCGGAGTGGTCAACTCCTC
This sequence comes from Micromonospora sp. NPDC023956, assembly GCF_040639195.1. Taxonomy (NCBI): domain Bacteria; kingdom Bacillati; phylum Actinomycetota; class Actinomycetes; order Micromonosporales; family Micromonosporaceae; genus Micromonospora; species Micromonospora sp. NPDC023956. The sequence goes on along the minus strand of NZ_JBEZZN010000002.1, from coordinate 733,105 downwards.
GGTCATGGTCGGCATCCGGGACACCGTCGAGCAGGCCCGGGTGCCGCTGGTCGGCTCGGACGCCTCCCCCGCCACCCTGCAGAGTGTGGTCTACATCTGGCGGACGTCGTACGTGCTCGACGAGCCCGGCCGGGCCCTGGGCCGCTACCTCAAGCAGCAGATGCCGGCGAAGAGCCGGGTGGTGATCGTCGCCCCGGAGAACGTCGGCAGCCTCGACGTGGTCAAGGGGTTCACCCAGGAGTTCGGGGCCTCCGACCCCCGGCTGATCGGTGAGCCGATCTGGACCCGCTTCTCCACCAACCCGGACGGCGACTTCTTCTCCACCGAGATCGGGCAGGCGTTGGCCCGTGACCCGGACGCGATCTTCTGCTTCTACGCCGGCTCGGCGGCCGTGCAGTTCATCCGCCAGCTCCGCGGTGCGGGCTACCGGGGCCCGATCTACGCCCCCGGTTTCCTCACCGAGGGCTCGGTGCTCAGCGAGATCAAGCCGGCCGAGGCAGCGAACATCATGACCTCGCTGAACTACTCCGCCGACCTGAACAACGCGGCGAACCGGCGGTTCGCGGCGGCGTACCGGAAGAAGCACAACGCCTCGCCGACCACGTACGCGACGGCGTCGTACGACGCGGCGCAGGTGCTGGACAAGGCGATCCGGCTCGCCGGCGCGAACGCCAACTCGCAGCAGGTGAACCTGGCCCTCGGCAAGGTCGGTCAGATCGACAGCCCGCGGGGTTCCTGGCAGTTCAACCAGCCCCGGACCCCGCAGCAGCGGTGGTACCTGCGCCGGGTCCAGCTCGACGGGCAGGTGCTGGCGAACATGCTGGTCAGCGAGCTGGCCACGCTGGGCTGAGCGACGGCTCCCCGGGTCGGCGACCGGTTACCGGTCGTCGACCCGGGAGCGACCGGTTCCGGTCAGTGCCGCAACTCGGCGATGCAGCACTTCACGCTGCCGCCGCCCTTCTTCAGCTCGGTCAGCTCGACCGGCACCGGGGTGTACCCGGCGGCCTTCAGCTTCTCGGCCAGTCGGGTGGCCTCGCTGTTGAGCACCACGTTCGCCCCGTCACTGACCAGGTTGAGCCCGAAGGCGAGGGCGTCGGTGTCGTCGGCGACCACCGCGTCCGGGAAGAGCTGGGCCAGCACCCGTTGGCTGGCGTGCGAGAACGCGCCGGGGAAGTAGACGACGTTGGTGTCGTCGATCGCGGCGAGCGCCACGTCGAGGTGGTAGAAGCGCGGGTCGACCAGGTGCAGCGAGATCACCGGACGGCCGAGCGCCTCCTGGGCCTCCGCGTGGGCGGCCGGGTCGGTGCGGAAGCCGTAGCCGGCGAGTACCAGCCCGCCGTGCGCCTCCGGCACGTACGCGAAGTCGCCCTCGCCCTCGTTGGTCTCGTTCGGGGCGATGAACCGCCAGCCCTGCTCCTCGTAGAAGGCGCGGTGCGTGGCGGCCTCGGCGGCCCGCTGCTCGTGCTTGAAGCGCGCGCCGTAGACGATGCCGTCGACCACGAACGCGCCGTTGGCGGCGTAGACCATGTCCGGCAGGCCCGCCTGCGGTTCCAGCAGGTGCACGGTGTGGCCGAGACCGACCAGGGTTTCCCGTAGCCGGTCCCACTGCTTGACGGCCAGTGCGGTGTCGACCGGCGTGGTGACGTCCATCCACGGGTTGATCGCGTACTCGACCGCGAAGTGCCCGGGCGAACACATGAGATATGTCCGCTTTCGCGGCACTCGCTGCTGGTTCACGATGACCAAGATTAGGTACGGTAGACCGTCGTCAACAGCCACAACCGTTGCTTCCGGGGGGCTGAACGTTGCAGATCGACGCCGTTGACCAGCGAATCATTGCGCTGCTCGTCGCGGACGCCCGCGCCTCGTACGCGGAGATCGGTAACCGCGTCTCGCTCTCCGCCCCGGCGGTGAAGCGGCGGGTCGACCGGTTGCGCGCCACCGGCGTGATCCGGGGGTTCACCGCGGTCGTCGACCCGGCCGCCGTCGGCTGGACCACCGAGGCGTTCGTCGAGCTGTTCTGCGCCGGCCGGACCACCCCGGCGCAGATCGGTGCGGTCGCCCGCCGGAACCCCGAGGTGGTCGGTGCCTACACCGTCTCCGGCGAGGCGGACGCCCTGGTGCACCTGCGGGCCGCCGACATGGGCCACCTCGAACAGGCACTGGAACGGCTCCGCGCGGAGCCGTTCGTCACCTCGACCCGCAGCGCCATCGTGCTGTCCCGTCTGGTCGAGTCGCCCGGGGTCGGCCCCTCCACCCACTGAGCCGACCGCCCGGGGCTCGCCCCTCCCCACCCACCGAGCCGACCGCCCGGGGTTCGCCTCCCCCTCCTCCACGGAGCGAACCGCCCGGATTCGCCTCCTCCTCCCACGGAGCGAACCGGACGACCGGGCAGGGAGGGGCGCGACGACACGGAACCGTGCGGGCACCCGGCGCGTCGGAACGCTTCATGAGACGGGGAATTGTCGCCCTCACCGCACTCACGCTGGTGGCCGGCTGCACGGCCGACACGTCGCCGCGGAACCCGCCGGAACGTGCCCCGGCCGCCCTGCGCCTGGTCGCCTTCGACTCCTGTGCGGACGCCCTGGCCGACCTGCGCGCCGCCGCCCGGGGTTCGGTGGGCCCGTGGGGCCTGCCAGGCGGCCCGCAGCCACAGCTCCTTTCGGCCGAAGGCGGTGGCGCGCGCACCGCTGCCGGCCCGGCCGCCGCCGCACCGGCGCCGCAGCCCCACTCGGCCACCAACAACCACGAGGCCGACGCCGACGAGCCCGACCTGGTCAAGACCGACGGAAAGCGGATCGTCACGCTCACCGGGGGTGTGCTGCGGGTCGTCGACCCCGTCCGCCGTGCGGCTACCGGCCGGCTCGACCTCGAACGGGTCGCCGAGGACGGCGACTGGGCGACCGGGCGGCTGCTGCTGCACGGCGACCGGGCACTCGTCCTCGCGCACCTGCCCGGCTCCCCGGAGGTGCTGCCGGCCCCCGGTACCGACCGCCGGGCCCTTCCGCACCCGCTGGCCGCCGGCCGCACCGGCGTGCTCCTGGTCGACCTGACCGGCACGCCACGGGTGGTCGGTGAGTACCGGGTCGACGGCGAACTGGTCGACGCGCGGACGATCGGCGACACCGCCCGGGTGGTGGTCCGGTCCCGGCCCCGCATCGCCTTCCCCGCGCCCGTCGGGGACGTCACCGACGCGGAGCGCACCGCGGCGAACCGGGCCGCGATCGACCGGGCGCCACTGGAGGACTGGCTGCCCCGGTACGAGTGGACCGACGGCGGCGGCCGGCGCAGCGGTCAGTTCCCCTGCGACCGGCTGTCCCGGCCGACCGGACACACCGGCACCGCCCTGCTGAACCTGCTCAGCTTCGACCTCGGCACCGGACGGCTCGGCGACGGCGATCCGGTCGGTGTGACGGCGGAGGGCGAGACCGTCTACGCCACCGCCGCCAGCCTCTACGTCGCCGACCACCGGCTCGGGCGAGCCGGCACCACCCGGAAGCTCGGCTCCGGCGCGGCGGCCGGGCCGGTGACCGGGCTGCACCGGTTCGACCTCACCGCACCGGGACGCCCCCGGTACGTCGCTTCCGGCGCCGTCCCCGGTCACCTGCTCAACCAGTACGCGCTCTCCGAGTGGGAGGGACACCTGCGGGTCGCCACCACCACCGACCCGGACGGTCGGGTCCGGGGCGCGACCTCCAGTTCGGCGGTGTACGTGCTGCGGACCGACGGGAACGAGTTGCGCCGCGTCGGCGCGGTCACCGGGCTGGGCCGGGGCGAACGGATCTTCTCGGTGCGCTACCTCGGCGACACCGGGTACGTGGTCACCTTCCGGGAAACCGACCCGCTCTACTCGCTCGACCTGCGCGACCCGACCGCGCCGAAGGTGACCGGGGAACTGAAGATCACCGGCTACTCGGGGCACCTGCAACCGGTGGGCGAGGGTCTCCTGCTCGGAGTCGGACAGGAGGCCGACGAGCGGGGTGCCCGCCAAGGGCTGCTGGTCTCCCTCTTCGATGTCGCCGACCCGGCGAAGCCGACGCGGATCGCCCGCTACCACCGGGCCGGGTCGTACTCACCGGCCGAGCACGATCCGCACGCCCTGCTGTTCTGGCCGGCGAGCGGACTGGTGGTGCTGCCGGTGTCCGGCCCCGGAAGCGGCGGTCAGGGGGCCCTGGTGCTGCGGGTCGACGGGTCGAGGCTCACCCAACTCGGATGGATCACCCGCCCCGGCGTTGGGCATCGGGGCGGGATCCTCCGTTCCCTGGTCGTCGGCGACACCCTCTGGACCCTCTCCGACGCCGGTCTTCAGGCCACCGACCCGACCGACCTCGCCGAGCAGGAGTGGATCCCGGCGACCTGATCCTTTCTCCCCTCGACGGGTGGGGCCCGGCTCTCGGGGTTGGCCGGGCCCCACCCGCCCTCCCCGGCACGCGACCAGCACGTCGACCCGGCGGTCGAGTTCCGCGTCCCGGTCGAGGTGCTGGTCAAGCGTCAGAGGTACATGCCGGTCCGGTGCTCACCCTGCTCTCCCTGCTCGTGCCGGCCGGGCTTGTCGCCCTCCCCGAAGAAGCGCTTGCCGCCGAACTCGCCGTGCAGCCGGTCGTCCAGTTCGTCCGCCAGCCCCGTCATCACCTGCACGGCCAGCATGAGGTGGGTGGCCTGGAAGTTCCGGCCGAAGACCGGGATGGACGCCCACACCGTGTCCTCGGCGCAGTAGAGCCGCCCGATCGGCATCCGGTTGGTCAGTTCGGAGAGCTTGACGTACAGCCGCTCGGTCGGCTCCACCTCGGTGAGCACCGGGGAGAAGACGTCGACCAGGGGCGGGTTGTCCCGGACCCGGACGAAGACCATCGCCGAACCGGCCCGGATGTTGATGTCGCCGTCCGAGTCCACCTGGAGCTTGTCCGAGTCCGACTTCAGCATGCTGGAGACGACCGTACGGACCTGCTCGGCCAGCGCCATGACGTCGTTCACGCCGGTCTGGGTGGCTGCGGCGGCGAGTGCCTCGTCGAGGTCCGCCTCGACGTCGCGGTCCGGGCCGAACTCACTGCGGGCGGTGCCGAGCGGACCCGTCGGGAGCGGTTCTCCCCCGGCGTCGTGCACCAGGTAGACCAGGAACGCCGGGTGCGGTGCCCCGTAGACGTCGCGCAGCGTACGGGAGACGGCCGCCGCCAGGCGGGTGGCCCCGTCGGCGGAGCCGATCAGGCCGAAGTATCCCCCCGAACCCTCCACCACCCCGGGTGGCGACCAGCCGAGCGCGATCATGTCGGCCACCGCCGCCCGGTCCAGCCGGTAGCCCTCGGGCAGCGTGGCGTTGCCGACCGCGCGGGCGACCAGTCGTCCCTCGTCGTCGACGTCCACGCTGATCGAGTAGACCGCGTCGCCGGTGCCGGAGGCGGTGGGATCGAGGGTGACCGCCAGGTGCGCGCCCACCGGCAGGTCGCCGAGCCGCGCGGCGAGCGCCCGCGCGAACTCCCGCCACGCCTCGGTCACCTTGGCGCGCAGGTCGGCGGTGGTCGGCTCGTCGAGCAGGATTGACTCATGGTGATCCGGCGTGGCGCCGGCAGCGCCATCGGCCGGCGTCGAGGGGTGGTCTGCCGTCATGATCGCCTCCGTCCGTCAGGGTCACCCTACCCACGGCACCGGGCGGACGAATCAACCCGCTGTACCCGCACCGCCCGACTCCGCGGGCCAGGACCGGGCCAGCCCGCCGAGTCGCGCCGCGACCGCTGCCGGGTCCGCACCCCGGGCGACCGCCATCCCCAACAGGTACGCGGTGACCGGGGCACCCGGACGCAGCACGTGGTGGGCGACGTCCCGGGCCAGGTCGAGCACCTCCGGTACCGGCACCCCGGTCGGATCGAGGTCCAGTTCGGCACAGGCCGCCGACACCCAGTCGTCCATCCGCGTCATCGCGTCCACTCCTCCGCCCGACGTACGTCGTCGTCAGTGTCGCAGTCGAACCAGGGCGGCGGCCCCGCCCCGGACCAGCGCAGTTCGGCCACGGTCAACCCGGTCAGCAGCGCCCGGACCGACGCCCCGGCGAGCGTCCCACCCCGGTCGACGGTGAGCCGGTCCACGGCGGTCCGTAGGGGAGCCGCCCGCCAGAGGCCGCAGAGCGACTGCCGGCGTCCGTCAGCGTCGATGGGACAGACCCCGTCGGCACCGGGGTCGGCGGCGAGCGCTCTACGCAACTCGCCCACTGCCGTGGCAGTGAGCAGCGGCAGGTCACCGGCGAGCAACGCGACCGTGGTCGTATCCGGCGGCAGCAGGGCCAGGCCGGCGGCGACGGCCGCGACCGGCCCGCCACCGGCGGGTTCCTCCCGGGTCAGCCGGACGCCGGCGGGGACGGGTACGGTGCCCGGCCCGACCACGATCCGGGGCGTCGCGTCGGCGACCGCCGCCAGGACCCGGTCCCGCATCGGGCGACCCCCGATCGGGAGACCGGGCTTGTCGACCCCACCCAGCCGGCGCGCCGCGCCGCCGGTCAGCACCACCGCCGCGTAGCCGGACACCCGACCACGGTAGCCCCGCCCGGCGGGAGCGGTCCGCCCGGCGGGAGCGGTCCGCCCGGCGGGAGCGGTCCGCCCGGCGGGGGGGGGCGGTCCGCCGCTGGTACCCGGTCGGGGCGGTCCGCCTCTCCCCGCCGGGAGCAGTCCCCTCCCCGGTGGGGGCGGTCCGCCGCCGGTACCCGGTCGGGGCAGGATGAGCGGATGGGACGGGCGACTGACCGACGCAGCGTGCTCCGCATCGACCTCGGGCCGGCCGGGCGGGTGGTCCGCCGGCCGGACAACCTGGCCGCCGAGGAACCGCTGGAGATCCGGGTCGGTCCGGCCGGGCCGGGTCGGCGTCGCCCGCTCGCGGTGACCATGCGGACGCCCGGCGACGACCTCGACCTGGCGCTCGGCTTCCTGCTCACCGAGGGGCTGATCCGGTCGGCCGACGACGTGCACACCGCCCAGCTCTGCGCCGGGACGGAGACCCCGAACACGTACAACGTGGTCGACGTGGTGCTGGCCCCCGGCGTGCCGGAGCCGGCCACCGACCCGGCCCGCAACTTCTACACCACCAGCTCCTGCGGGGTGTGCGGCAAGGCGAGCATCGACTCGGTACGCACCCGCTCGACGTACCGGGTCGCCGACGACCCGACGACCGTGCCGGCCGGGGTGCTCACCGCGCTCCCGGACACCCTGCGTTCCGCCCAGCGTGGCTTCGACCGCACCGGCGGGCTGCACGCGGCCGGCCTGTTCACCGTCGCCGGGGAGCTGGTCGTACTGCGGGAGGACGTGGGCCGGCACAACGCGGTGGACAAGGTGGTGGGCTGGGCCGTCCGGGAACGACGGCTGCCGCTGGCCGGGCACCTGCTGCTGGTCTCCGGCCGGGCCAGCTTCGAGCTGACCCAGAAGGCGTGGATGGCCGGGTTGCCGCTGCTGGCGGCGGTCTCCGCGCCGAGCACCCTCGCCGTCGACCTGGCCGTCGAGGCGGGCATGACCCTGGTCGGTTTCCTCCGTGGCGACACGATGAACGTCTACACCGGCGACCACCGGATCAGCCGCTGACGCCGTCTTGATCATCAGGCACCTGATCCGGCCGGATGCTCTGCGTCGGTCGGACAGTCACGAACGACTCACGCCGGCCACCGTCGAGGTCCTCCGCAGTGCCAGGTGAGCGCCCGCCCCCAACGGGGGGACGGGCGATCGCGTATCTGCGGTCGGGCCCGCTCAGCAACCTGGGCGACGGAGGCTCCCGAGTAGGCAGCCTCAGCGGCCGCCCCGTCGGCGGCGGCGACGGCTGGTGCGCTTGTCGTTGAGTCTCGGCCAGTCGGCGAGCCGGGACGGCGGCACGCCCCGACGGAGCAGGTCGTCCAGGAGCAGCGCCATCGAGTAGTCGGGGTAGCGGGCCAGCACCCGTTCCAGGGCAACCGCCGCCAGCGCACCCTGCCCGGCGCGGAAGGCGGCGAAGGCGAGCAGGCACCCCGGAGCGGCGATCAACTCCGGCTCGCTCCGGCGGAACACGTCCGTCCAGAGCGCAAGGTGCTCGTCTGCGCCGTCGGTGCGTTCCCACACCTCGTCCCGCGCCGGCACGAAGGTCAGCAGTACGCCGAGCCAGGCGACCTCGTCGTCGGTCGACCGCCGTCCGTGGCGGGCCCGTTCCACCGCCGCGCGGTGTGCCTGCCGCGTGGCACCGACCACCGCCCGCCCGGAGATCAGTTCCTCCGGGGTCACCGCACCGAGCAGGTCACCGAGCCGTTCCCGGGCCTGGACGGTGGCCGCGCGTACGGCCTCCCGGGCCGGACCCTCCACCGGGGACACCTGGGCGGTCAACGCCGCGCGGTCGGGAAGGGCGACCTGCCCGGCGAAGACGGCGGCGGCGGTGACCTGGCTGGCCCGGGGGTCGTACCGGGTGCCCTCGGGCGGGCAGCATCCGGGCTCGGTGCAGAGGTACGACCAGTAGCGGTCGTCCGCCACCCGCAGGGCGTCCAGCACGGCCAGGCCGGCACCGTCCAGCTCGCGGCGGACCGCGTCCAGCGTCGCGGTGACCCGGGCGGCCGGACCGTAGCCGATGACGGTGACCGCGTCGGCGTCCTGTCGGCCGATCACGTTGGCGAGGTAGCGGGCGACGGGGCCGGGTTCGGTGCCGGGCGGTGGCAGGTCGGCGCGCGCGGCGAAGATGACCTGCCTCTCCCGGAGCGCGACCAGCACCACGCTGTCGGCCGGGTGGAAGCCGAGCAGGTACGGCACGGCGGCGATCAGATCGGCGGGGGAGCGGACGGCGAGCCGGGGGCGGTCGGTGGAGTTCATGCCGGCAGCCTGCGCGGCGGACGGCCCGGCCGGCAGGCCCTGTGGACGACACGCGTTCCGTCCACAGGTCGGGTCCGGCCCGACCCAGGTCAGCGGGAACGTGCAGTCAGTGCAGGTTTCGCCGGCACGGAGGATGGGACAGCGGGCGCATGTCCGGGGCAGCAGCTCGACAGCGTCCCGGCGGGCACCATGCCGCCGCCGACCGGCTACCTTGCGCACATGGACCTGGCCTACCTGCGGGCACACCCGGCGCACCTGCCGACCTTCCTGACCCACCAGCGGATCCGGGAGACGCCGGTCTCCGGCGGGAGCAGCTGTGCCGCCTCCCGGCTCACCCTGGACGACGGGCACTCGGTCTTCGCCAAGAGCTGGCCCGAGGGAGCCGCCCAGCCGGTCCCGGCGGGGTTCTTCTACGCCGAGGCCGCCGGGTTGCGCTGGCTGCGCGAGGCGGACGCGGTGGCCGTACCCGAGGTGCTGGTGGCGTTGCCGGAACTGCTGGCGCTCGAGTGGATCGAGCCCGGCGAGCCGACGCCCGCCGCCGCCGAGCGGTTCGGGCACGAGTTGGCCGCCCTGCACCGCAGCGGCGCGCCGGCGTTCGGGGCTGACTGGCCCGGCTTCGTCGGCGCGCTCGGCCAGGACAACGCCCCCGATCCGGGGCCGTGGCCGAGCTGGTTCGCGCAGCGCCGGCTGCTGCCGTACCTGCGGCGCTCGGTGGACGCCGGCGCGCTCACCACCACCGAGACCGCGCTGGTGGAGCGGGTGATCGACACCATCGGGGAGTACGGCGGCGACGAGCCGCCGGCGCGGATCCACGGTGACCTGTGGCCGGGCAACCTGCTCTGGGGCCTGGACGGGCGGGCCTGGCTGGTCGACCCGGCCGCGCACGGGGGCCACCGGGAGACCGACCTCGCCCAGTTGGGGCTCTTCGGTGGCGCGCCCCACCTGGACCGGATCCTGGCCGCCTACCGGGAGGCGTGGCCGCTGGCCGACGGATGGCGGGAACGGGTACCGCTGCACCAGCTCCACCTGTTGCTGGTGCACACCGCGCTGTTCGGCGCGAGCTGGCGCGAGGCGGTCGGGCGGTGCGCCCGAGCGGCGATCGACGGAGCCTCCGGTCGCGCTACCGTCGAACGATGAGCGCAGACCAGCCCGGCGCGGGCGGCCTCGTCGACCGGTACGGCCGCACCGCCCGGAGCCTGCGCGTCTCGTTGACCGACAAGTGCAACCTGCGCTGCACGTACTGCATGCCGGCCGAGGGGCTGCCCTGGCTGGCCGGGCCCGACCTGCTCACCGACGACGAGGTCGTCCGGCTGGTCGGGGTGGCGGTCCGCCGGCTCGGGGTGACCGAGGTGCGGTTCACCGGCGGGGAACCGCTGATCCGCCCCGGGCTCACCCGGATCGTGGCCGCCGTGGCGGCCCTGGACCCCCGGCCCCGGATCACGCTGACCACGAACGGGATCGGGCTGGGCCGGGTCGCGCCCGCGCTGGCGGCCGCCGGGCTGGACCGGGTGAACGTCTCGCTCGACACCCTGGACCCCGACCGGTTCGTCCGGTTGACCCGGCGTCCCCGCCTCCCGGACGTGCTCGCCGGCCTGGCCGGGGCGGCGGCGGCCGGGCTCCGACCGGTCAAGGTCAACGCGGTGCTGATGCGCGGCACCAACGACGACGAGGCGCCGGCCCTGCTCCGCTTCGCGCTGGCCCATGGCTACGAGCTGCGGTTCATCGAGCAGATGCCGCTGGACGCCCAGCACGGCTGGGACCGGGCCGCCATGGTCACCGCCGACGAGATCCTCACCGCGCTGACCGGTGAGTTCGACCTGAGCGCCGACCCGGTCGTCCGCGGGGCGGCCCCGGCGGAGAGCTGGCTGGTCGACGGCGGCCCGGCCCGGGTCGGGGTGATCGCCAGCGTCACCCGGCCGTTCTGCGGCGACTGCGACCGCACCCGACTCACCGCCGACGGCCAGGTCCGCTCCTGCCTCTTCGCCACCTCCGAGTCCGATCTGCGCGGGGCGCTGCGGGCCGGGGCGGACGACGCCGACCTGGCCCGCCGTTGGCGGCACGCGATGTGGGGCAAGGCCGCCGGACACGGCATCGACGACCCGACCTTCCTGCAACCCGCCCGACCGATGTCGGCGATCGGAGGCTGACGTGCAGGTGACCATCCGCTACTTCGCCGGGGCCCGCGCCGCCGCCGGGCGCGCCGAGGAGCACACGGCCGCCGGGCGTACCCTCGACGAGGTCCTCGACGAGCTGGCCGGGCGACACGGCGACCGGCTCGCCCGAGTGCTCCGGGCCGCGAGTTTCCTGGTCGACGGCGTGACCTGTCATGATCGGCGGACCCCGCTCCCGGCCGGGGCCACGATCGACGTCCTGCCCCCGTTCGCCGGGGGCTGAGGGAGGCATGGCGTGTTGGCGGTCCTGGGCTTCGTGGGCACCCTGGCCCTGGTCACCGGCCTGATCCACTTCTACCTGTGGAGGCGGCTGGTCCGGGACACCACCCGCCCCGGCCGGTGGCGGCGGATCGGCACGGTCAGCGCCCTGGTGCTGGCGGTGCTCGTGCCGGTGACCATGGCCGGCACCCAGGCCGGGCTCTACTGGCTCGCCTGGCCCGGGTACCTCTGGCTGGCGGTGATGTTCTACCTCCTGGTGGTCCTGGTCGTCCTGGAGGTGCCGATGCTGGTGGCACGGCTGGTGCTGCGCCGCCGGGTCGCCGCCGCCGAGCCGACCACCGCTGCCCCCGAGCCGGCCCTGGTGGGGGCCACCGGCACCGCCGACCCGCCGGCCGCCGACGCGGTCGGGCAACCCGACCACGACCCGTCCCGGCGGCTGCTGCTGGCCCGCAGCGCGGCGATCTTCGCCGGGCTCACCGCCACCGGCGTGACCGGGTACGGCATCCGCACCGCGCTCGGCCCGCCCCAGCTCGACCGGGTACAGATCCCGCTGGCCAAGCTCCCCCGGAGCATGGACGGTCTGCGCATCGCCACCGTCTCGGACATCCACCTCGGACCGCTGCGGGGCCGGGCGCACACCGAGCGGATCGTGGCCGCCATCAACCGGCTCGACGCCGACCTGGTCGCGGTCGTCGGTGACCTGGTCGACGGCAGCGTCGCCGAGCTGGGCGAGGCCGCCGCCCCCCTGCGCGACCTGCGCTCCCGCCACGGCAGCTACTTCGTCACCGGCAACCACGAGTACTACTCCGGGGTCGAGGAGTGGGTACGGGAGGTGGACCGGCTGGGTCTGCGGGTCCTCCAGAACCAGCGGCTGGAGATCGTCGCCCGGGGTGGGGTGCTCGACCTGGCCGGGGTGAACGACCCGTCCGGCGAGGGCGGCACCGGCCTGGCCGCCGGTCCGGACTACGCGGCGGCGCTCGGCGACCGGGACCCCGCCCGGCCGGTGGTGCTCCTGGCCCACCAGCCGGTGGCCGCGCTCGACGCCGCGAAGTTCGGTGTCGACCTGCAACTGAGCGGACACACCCACGGCGGTCAGATCGTGCCGTTCAACCTGGCCGTCCGGCTCCAACAGCCGGTGGTCTCCGGGCTCGGCGAGGTGGACGGCACGAAGGTCTACGTGACCAACGGCGCGGGCTTCTGGGGCCCGCCGGTGCGGGTCGGCGCGGAGCCCCAGATCACCCTGGTCGAACTCCGTTCCGGCTGACCCCGCCCGGATCGGCCGGCACCGGGGGCGGCACGTCCGACGGCGGGGCGCCGGAGCGTCTACGGGGATTACCCACGTCACCGCCGCGCGTGGCGGGGAGCGGGCCTCCGGGCGGGCGTGACAGGATGCGGCGTGCCTCCGTTCAGCGCCGCACCCTCCGGTGGCCCCTCGCCGTTCGTCGCGGACCTGCACATCCACTCGAAGTACTCGCGGGCGTGCAGTCGCGACCTGACGTTGCCGAACCTGGGCTGGTGGGCCCGGCGCAAGGGCATCGGCGTACTCGGCACCGGCGACTTCACCCACCCCGCCTGGTACGACCACCTGCGGGAGACCCTGCATCCGGCCGAGCCCGGCCTGTACCGGCTCGGCCCGGAGGCCGAGCGGGACATCGCCCGCCGGCTGCCGCCCCGGCTGGCCGACGCAGCCGAGGCGGACCCGGTCCGGTTCATGCTCAGCGTGGAGATCTCCACGATCTACAAGCGGGGCGACCGGACCCGCAAGGTGCACCACCTGATCTACCTGCCGGACCTGGACGCGGTGGCCCGGTTCAACGCCGCCCTCGGCCGGATCGGCAACCTCGGCTCGGACGGCCGGCCCATCCTCGGGCTGGACTCCCGGGACCTCCTGGAGATCACCCTCGAGGCGAGCCCGGACGGGTACCTCGTCCCCGCGCACATCTGGACGCCCTGGTTCTCCGCGCTCGGCTCGAAGTCCGGTTTCGACGCGATCGCCGACTGCTACGCCGACCTGGCCGGGCACATCTTCGCCGTGGAGACCGGCCTCTCCTCCGACCCGGCGATGAACTGGCGGGTGGCCAGCCTCGACGCGTACCGGCTGGTGTCCAACTCGGACGCGCACTCGCCGCCCGCACTGGCCCGCGAGGCGACGGTCTTCGCCACCGGCCGGGACTATTTCGCCATCCGGGATGCGCTGCGTACCGGCGACGGTCTGGCCGGCACGATCGAGTTCTTCCCCGAGGAGGGGAAGTACCACGCCGACGGGCACCGGGTCTGCGGGGTGAACTGGTCCCCCGAGCAGACCCGGGCGGCCGACGGGCGCTGCCCGGAGTGCGGTAGGCCGCTCACCGTCGGTGTGCTCAGCCGGGTCGAGGAGCTGGCCGACCGGCCCGACGGGCACCGCCCGGAGCGGGCCCACGACGTCACCCACCTGGTGCCGCTCGCCGAGATCCTCGGCGAGATCAACAAGGTCGGGCCCCGGTCGAAGAAGGTCGGCGGAAAGCTCAACGAGCTGGTCGCCGCGCTCGGCCCGGAGCTGGAGATCCTGACCACCACCCCGCTGCCGGAGATCCAGCGGGTCGGCGGGGAACTGCTCGCCGAGGGGATCGGCCGGCTCCGGCGCGGCGACGTGCGCCGGATGCCGGGCTTCGACGGCGAGTACGGGGTGATCACCCTGTTCGACCCCGCCGAGCTGGGCGCGGCAGGCGGGTCGGCCGGACAGGAGACGCTGTTCGACGTACCGGTGCCGAAGCAGCGCTCGCCGAAGGAGCCGGCGGCCACGCCCCGGGCCAAGAGCCCGGCGAAGGCGGAGCCGAAACGGCGGCCGGCGCGCGAGGCGGCCGTACCCGCCCCGCCGATCGCGCCCGCGCCCTCCCCGCACGAGCCGTTCGAGCCGATGCTCGCCGGGATGGAGGAGGTCGGCACCGGCCTGCTGGACCGGCTGGACGCGATGCAGCGGGTGGCCGCCTCCGCGCCGGGCGGTCCGCTGCTGATCGTCGCCGGTCCGGGCACCGGCAAGACCCGCACGCTGACCCACCGGATCGCCTACCTCTGCGCCGAGCTGAACGTCTTCCCGGAGACCTGCCTGGCGATCACCTTCACCCGGCGGGCCGCCGAGGAGCTGCGGCACCGGCTGGACGGGCTGCTCGGGCCGGTCGCCGAGGACGTCACCGTCGGCACGTTCCACTCGCTCGGGCTGGCCATCCTGCGGGAGAACGCCGAGGCGGCGGGGTTGCCGCCGGACTTCCGGATCGCCGACGACGCGGACCGGACGGCGGCCCGTGCCGAGGCCGGCGAGGATGTGACCGCCTACACCGACCTGCTGCGCAAACAGCAACTGGTCGACCTGGACGAGCTGCTCACCCTGCCGGTGGAGTTGCTGCGCGCCGACCGGAAGCTGGTGCAGCGGTACCGGGACCGGTGGCGGTGGATCTTCGTCGACGAGTACCAGGACGTCGACGCCGTCCAGTACGAGCTGCTGCGGCTGCTCAGCCCGGCGGACGGCAACCTCTGCGCGATCGGCGACCCGGACCAGGCGATCTACTCGTTCCGGGGGGCGGACGTCGGCTACTTCCTCCGCTTCTCCGAGGACTTCACCGACGCCCGGCTGGTCCGGCTGAACCGCAACTACCGCTCGTCGGCACCGATCCTGGCGGCGGCGGTGCAGGCCATCGCGCCGTCCTCGCTGGTCCGGGGCCGCCGGCTGGACCCGGCCCGACTCGACCCGGAGGCACCGCTGGTCGGCCGCTACCCGGCGGCCACCGTCGCCGACGAGGCCGACTTCCTGGTACGCACCATCGACGAGCTGGTCGGTGGCCTGTCCCACCGGTCGCTGGACTCCGGCCGGATCGACGGGCGGAGCTCGACGGTCTCCTTCTCCGACATCGCCGTGCTGTACCGCACCGACGCCCAGGCGGCCCCGATCCTGGACGCCCTGGTCCGGGCGAACATCCCGGTGCAGAAGCGCTCGCACGACCGGCTGCGGGACCGGCCCGGCGTGGCGGCGATCGCCCGCGAGCTGCGACACGCCGACGGGCTCGACGGTGGCCTGTCGGCCCGGGTACGCCTGGTCGGGCAGGTCCTCGCCGACCGGTTCGCCACGCCCACCCTGGACTCCACCGGCTCGGTCCGGCCCGAGGACGTCCGCACCGCGGTCGACCTGCTCACCCCGCTGGCCCGGCGCTGCGGTGACGACCTGCCGCTGTTCCTGACCCAGCTCGCCACCGGCGCGGAGGTGGACGCCCTGGACCCGCGGGCCGAGGCGGTCACCCTGCTCACCCTGCACGCCGCGAAGGGCCTGGAGTTCCCGGTGGTCTTCCTGGTCGGCTGCGAGGACGGGCTGCTGCCGCTGCGCTGGCCCGGCTCGACGCCGGACGAGGACGACGTCGCCGAGGAGCGGCGGCTGTTCTTCGTCGGACTGACCCGTGCCCAGGACCGGCTCTACGTCAGCCACGCCGCCCGCCGGGCCCGGCACGGGTCGGAACGCGACTGCCGCCCGACGCCCTTCCTCGACGTGATCGATCCCGGCCTCTTCGAGCGGCTCGGCGGCGAGGAGCCGGCCCGGCCGAAGGACCGCCAGCTCCGGCTGATGTGAACGACCACCGGATCCGGGCAGCCGGGTGACCTCGGCGTCCGGCGGCGGGCCAGCCGTCCCGTCGGCGGCGGGCTGGGCGGCCTCCGTCCGGAGTCCCCCGCTCGGCGGCCGACCGCTGGCCGACGAGGCTCTTGGCCATGATGTGCTCGCGGCGCGGGCCGTCGGGCATGAGGTCACCGAGGTCACCCGGGTCGAGGGACCGCCTGCCGCAGGTACCGGGAGCGGGCCACCCGGTGTGCCCGGTGGTGATGGCTACGAGCGAAGGTCCCGCGAGCGTACGGTGGCGCCGTGAGCACTTTCTGGACCTTGGCGTGCGATGCCGACGATCCCCAGCGGATCGCTGATTTCTGGGTGTCGGCCCTCGGCTATGTCAAGGAATCCGGCTTCGACGAGCCCGACAACGCGTCCATCGTCGACCCGGACGGCCGGGGCCCGGCCATTGCCTTCCGCAAGGTGCCCGAGGGCAAGTCCACCAAGAACCGTGTGCACATCGATATCCGGGTGGCCGGTCCGGGCCCCTGGGACAGGGCCGAGCGCGCCCGGCTGATCCGGGAGAAAGTACCCGCGCTCGTTGCCGCCGGCGCGACGGTGGTCCGCGAGGAGTGGTACGGCGACGTTCTCGGGCATGTCGTCATGCGGGACCCCGAGGGCAACGAGTTCTGCGTCGCCTGATGCCACGTGTCGGGCGTGACCGGCGGTCACTGCGGACGAGGTGGGACGTGGCGAGCCGTCGTACGGGTCGACGCACACGTAGGGCGTGAGCGGAGCCGGTTAGTCACGCTACCGTGACCAGGGCGGCGGGCGCCTGCGTGCTGTCCGGCCGCCGACCACTCGTGCCCAGGAGGCGAGCATGGCGAACTACGGACCACCGGGTGCGAACCGCCCGGAGCCGTGGCACGAACCGCCGGACGAGTCGTACCCGTGGCGCGGCGGTCACCGCCCTGGCGACGATCCGCCGGGGGCCGGAGGCTATCCGGGCGCCGGGCGCCGCCCGGCAGACGACGGCCGCCCTGGGTCCGGTGACCAGTTCCGCGACGACCGCCGGCCGTGGGGCGACGAGTGGGGCAACGGCCGACCGCAGGAGCCCTGGCAGCACGGCCGGCAGCAGGGACCCGGCCGCCCCTGGCACGACGGGCCATGGCAGGAGCCCTGGCACGACGGGCGGCAGCAGGCGCCCGGCCGACCCTGGGCCGACGGCCCCGTGCCGGCCGGGACGTACCCGGGCGGGGAGCCGGCGTACCTGGGCGACGGACCGGACCGGTATGCCCCGCAGCCGGCGGATCGGCCCCGGCGTTCCGGCGGGCGGGGCCGGACGGTCGCGGTGCTGGCCGTGCTGGTGCTGCTGGTGCTCGGCGGCGGCGCGGCCCTGTTCCAGCTCACGCGCGCCGACGAGGCCGACCCACCGCCGGTCACCGCGCCGTCCCCGGTCACGGCCACGCCGTCCGGGCCACCCGCCGGTCAGCCGGACGGAGCGGCGGACGTCTCGCCGAGCGCCCTGGCCCCCGAGTCGTCGGCCGACCCCCGCTTCGCGAAGGCGGGCCAGTGCGTCCGCAACGACGGTCCGGCGGGCGGCCGGCCGAAACTGCTGATCAGCACGTGCGCGCCGAAGACCTACGAGGTGCTGCGCCGGTTCGACGGGGCGACCAGCGGCGAGAAGGACGCCGAGGCGAAGTGCGCCGACGTGACCGGGTACACCGACTGGTACTTCTACAACAGCGAGCTGGACACCCTCGACTTCGTACTCTGCCTGAAGCTGCGCTGACCGTGCGGCTGGCCGGGTCACCGCCCGGACCCCGCTAACCGAAACTAGGGCTGTCTAGCGTGGACGCTAGACGGCCCTAGTTTCCACTCGACACCGTCCTCGGCGAGACACGCCGATGCCGTCCTCTACGTATCTCTAGCTGCGGCGCTAGACGGCCCGATACGGTGCGAGACGTGGATCCGGTCCGCAACCCGTACGCCCCGGGCGCCGGGCAGCGTCCCCCCGAGCTGGCCGGCCGGGGGCGGGAACTGGACGTCTTCGACATCGTGCTGGAGCGGATCGCCCGGGGCCGTCCGGAGCGGAGCCTGATGCTCACCGGCCTGCGCGGGGTGGGCAAGACCGTCCTGCTCAACACCCTGCGTTCGGCGGCCATCGGCCGGCTCTGGGGCACCGGCAAGATCGAGGCACGGCCGGACCAGTCGGTGCGCCGTCCGGTGGCGGCCGCCCTGCACATGGCGGTCCGGGAACTCGCGCCCCGGCACCGCGCCCCCGAACGGATCGACGCCTTCCTCGGCGTACTCAGGGCGTTCGCCCAGCGTGCTGCGGCCTCGACGGGCGGCAGGGCCGGCGCGCCGCGACTGCGGGACCGCTGGCAGCCGGGGATCGACGTGCCGGCCAGCAGCGGACGGGCCGACTCCGGGGACATCGAGATCGACCTGGTGGAGCTGCTCACCGACGCCGCGAGTGTGGCCGCCGACGTCGGCACCGGCATCGCGGTCTTCATCGACGAGATGCAGGACGTCGGCGCGGAGGACGTCAGCGCGCTCTGCGCCGCCTGCCACGAGCTGTCCCAGCTCGGCGCACCGCTGATCGTGGTCGGCGCCGGACTGCCGCACCTGCCGGCGGTGCTCAGCGCCGCGAAGTCCTACTCCGAACGGCTCTACCGCTACCAGCGCATCGACCGGCTCGACCGGATCGCCGCCGACCAGGCGCTCTGCGCCCCGGCCGCGCGGGAGGAGGTGGAGTACGAGCCGAAGGCGCTGGACCTGCTCTACGAGTCCTCCGGCGGCTACCCCTACTTCGTCCAGGCGTACGGGAAGGCCACCTGGGACCACGCGCCCCGATCGCCGATCACCGCCGCCGACGTCCGGGTGGCCGCGCCCGAGGCCGAGGCGGAGCTGGCGGTGGGCTTCTTCGGTTCCCGGTTCGAGCGGGCCACCCCGGCCGAGCGGGAGTACATGCGGGCGATGGCGACCCTGTCCCGGGTCGACGGCGACCCGGGCGAGGCCCGGGACGACATGGACGCGGCGGTGCCGACCGCCGAGATCGCCCGCGCCCTGGACCGGAAGCCGGCCAGCCTCTCCCCGGCCCGGGACGCGCTGATCAAGAAGGGGCTGATCTACTCCGGAGAGCGGGGCACGGTGGCGTTCACCGTCCCGCACTTCGGCCGTTACCTGCGGACCCAGCCGGGCTGACCGGCCACCACGGAGCGAGGCGGCACGGGCCACCGGCCGACGCGGCGCACGGGCCACCGGCCGACACGGCGCGGGAGACAGCCCGCCCCGGGCACGCGGTGGCTCAGACGCGGGACCAGGGGGGCGGGAAGACCACCTCGCCCCGGGGCACCCCGGCCGCGCCGCTGACGGTCGGCGGCAGCACCAGGGCCTGCCACGGTTCGCCCAGGCCGGACCAGGGGCTCGACAGCCCCAGCCGCTCCGCCCGGTCGAACCCGAACCGGCGGTAGTAGGCCGGGTCGCCGAGCACCACGACCAGCTGCTCGCCGAGTTCCGTGGCCGCCTCCAGGGCGGCCTGCACGACCGAGGCGCCGAGGCCGATCCGCTGCCGGTGCGGTGCCACCGCGACCGGCCCGAGCACCAGCGCCGGGAACTGGCCGGGATCGACGCGTACCCGGGTCAGCAGGGCGTAGCCGACCACCTCGCCGCCGTACTCGGCGACCATGGCCAGTTGGGGGAGCCAGGCATCGCTGTCGCGCAGCTCGTCGACCAGCCCCACCTCGGGCGGGACCGGTACGTCGGGGCGGGCGAAGGCGCCGGCGAGCACCCGGCGGACCGGGTCGACGTCGGCGGGGCCCTCGGGTCGCAGCCGCAGCGTGGTCACTCGGGGGACGTTACCCCTCCCGACCGGTCCATCCGGGACGGGCGCGTCGATCGGCGTGCCGGCGTCCGCCCCGGTGGCGGACGCGCCTCCGGGACGGGACATCGCGGCCAGATCGACCGTTGCAGCCATGATCCTGGCCGCCACGGGGTATGACTGAGCCATGAAACCCGTACGCTCCCTCGCCCGTGTCCTGCTGAGCGGCATCTTCCTGGCCAGCGGGGTCCAGCAGTTGCGCAACCCGGCCCAGTTCACCGCGCAGGCCAAGCCGGTCACCGACCGGCTCACCCCCCTGCTCGAGCAGACCGGCGGAAGCCTGCCCAGCGACGCCGAGACGCTGGTCCGGGCGAACGGCGCGGCGCAGATGGCCGGCGGGCTGATGCTCGCCACCGGGCACCTCACCCGGCCCGCCGCGCTGCTGTTGGCCGGCTCGCTGGTGCCGACCACGGTCGCCGGTCATCCCTTCTGGACCCACGACGACCCGGCCACGCGCACCAACCACCAGGTGCACTTCCTGAAGAACCTCGGGCTGCTCGGCGGGCTACTGCTCGCCGCGGCGGACACCCAGGGCCGGCCGAGTCTGCGCTGGCGTGCCGGGCACCGGATCGGCCACTCCCGACGCTCGGTGCAGCGCGCGGTGCGGACCGCCCGCCGGGAGACCCGGCTGGCCGTACGGACGGCGGCGGCGGCCCGTCGGCTCCCCGGCTGACAGACGCCACCCCGACCCACCCCGCGCGCGACGGGTCCACAGCCCGGCTGACCTGGCCGGGCACTCCCTCGTCCAAGGCCTCACCCCCCGCTAAGGCCGCTAATCACCTGAACCCCCCGCGAGGCGTTAACGCGGTGGAAATGTCAAAAACTGGTGTGGGATCGGACACGGTCGCATAACGCGGGAGGCATCAACGTGAGGCACCGTTCTAGGCTCCGTGCGGGACCTGGACGGACAGGACGAGGTTGGTACGGGGGTGGCCACACCATGCCGGCGACCGTCGGGAGACGGGCGGACCGACTCGCCCCCGTGCGCCGTGCAGCCCGTGGGTTCGACCGCCGCACGGCCGTCCGGCTGGGCATCGTGGCCGCCGCGGTCTACACGGCCTGGCTCGCCGTCGGCGCGTTCGGTCGGCCGTACAACTTCTTCGACATGAAGATCTACCACGGCGCGATGGTCTGGTGGGCCAACGGCAACGAGCTGTACGACTTCATCGCCCCCGACACCACCCTCGGCTTCACCTACCCGCCCTTCGGCGGACTGGTCATGCTGCCCATGGCGCACCTGCCGGTCGGGGCTGCGGGCTGGCTCAACGCGCTCGGCAGCACCGCGGCGCTGGCGGTCGTCCTGGCCGGTCTGCTCCGACCGGTCGTGGACCGGATCGGGCAGCCGCTCTGGTTCGTGGTCGCGGTCGCGGTGCCGCTCGCGGTCGCCATCGAGCCGGTCCGTGAGACGCTCGGCTACGGCCAGGTCAACCTGCTGCTCTTCGCGCTGGTCATGGCCGACCTGATCGGCCTGCGCTGGCGCGCCCGGCGGGGCACCCGGTACCGCCGGGACGACGGACCGCTGCGCCGGTTCGTGTTCAGCGGTGTCTGGGCCGGTGCGGGGATCGGGCTGGCCACCTCGATCAAGCTCACCCCGGCGCTGTTCATCGTGTACCTGCTGATCACCCGGCAGTGGCGGGCCGCGGCGACCGCGATCGCCACCGCGACCGGCGTCACGCTGGGCATGTTCACGCTGGCCGGTACGGAGTCGCGCGCGTACTTCGCCCGGGTGCTCTGGCAGACCGAGCGGGTCGGCGCGGCCGACATGACCCCCAATCAGTCCCTGGCCGGGCTGTTGGCCCGGCTCTACGACTCGATCGAGACGCCGGGACTGCTCTGGCTGGCCTTCGCGGTGCTGATGCTCGCGCTCGGTCTCTCCCGGGCGATGAACGCGCGCGCCGACGGCGACGAGCTGACCGCGTTCACCCTGGTCGGGCTCACCACCAACGTGATCAGCCCGATCTCCTGGACGCACCACCTGGTCTGGGTCATCCCGGCGATCGTCGTGCTGGCCGACGCCGCCCTGCGCCGGCGTGAGGCGATCCGGGGCCCGATGCAGCGGTCCGGGGCGGCGTCGTCGTACGGCGGCCCACCCGGGGTCAACGGCCTGCGCCCGCCGATCTGGTACCCGACCATGACCGGGTTCCGCCACGGGGCCGCCGCGGTCCTGCTCTACCTGATCTTCCTGGTCTCACCGATCTGGCCGTACGAGCACCAGCTCCCCGAGGTGTCGCACTACGCCGACGGCCTGTTCGGCGCGCTGATGGAGAACTCGCTGGCCCTGGCGCTGATCGTGCTGGTGGCAGCCCTGCCCTGGCGGCCCGGCGCCGAGCCGGCCTTCTACGCCGACCGGCTGGGTCGCCCCGACCTGGCCGTCCGCCGCTGACCGGCGGCGCCCCCACCGACCGACGCTCCGGCGCCTGATCCGCCGGCCCGCACCGGCCGCGCCTCCCCGTTCCCGACGGGTCGCCGGGGCCGCCCGGTCACGGGCAGTCGACCCACTCCTCGGTGCCGTCGGCGAAGACCTGCCGCTTCCAGATCGGCAACCGCGCCTTCACCTCGTCGACCAGGCGCGCGCAGGCGGCGAAGGCAGCGGCCCGGTGGGCCGTGCTGACCGCCGCGACCAGAGCGGCCTCCCCGATCTCCAGCGGTCCGATCCGGTGCGACACGGCGACCGCGTACACGTCCGGGTCGGCGGCCACCTCGGCGGCCACCGACCGGAGCACCTCGCCGGCGCTGGGATGTCCCTCGTACTCCAGCGCGCGCACCGACCGGCCGTGGTCGTGGTCGCGGACCACGCCCTGAAAGGCGACCACGGCACCGGCCCGCCGGTCGGCGACCGCCGCCTCGTGGGCGGCGACGTCCAGCGGCGCCGTGGTGACCTCGGCGATCACCGTACGGTCGGCGGTCGGCGGGACGGTCACGACGTACGCTCCCCGGGCAGCAGGGGCAGTGGCACGACCGGTACGCGTGCCCCGGCCTCACCGGTGGTGTCCGGCCGGATCACCGCGAAGCCGTCGGCGCCGGCCAGCCCGCGCAGCATCGCCGAGCCGACGTGGCGGACCGGATGGGCGGTGCCGGTCGCGGCGTCCAGCCGGACCAGGGCCAGATGGGTGTAGGAGCCCCGGCCCCGGACCGGCTCGGCCAGGGTGGCGTACGGCAGCGTCGGCATCGGCCGGCCCCGGAGCCCGGCGAGCAGCGGAGCCACCAACGAAACCAGCGCGACGATCGCCGACTGCGGGTTGCCGGGCAACCCGGCGACGAAGCGGGCCCGACCGTCGTCGCCGACCAGCCGGGCCAGCAACATCGGGAATCCGGGCCGGACCGCAACGGTGTTGACCACGTAGTCGGCGCCGAGGGCCCGGAGGGCGGGGTGCAGGTGGTCGACCGGCCCGTGCATCGTCCCGCCGGTGGTGCAGACCAGATCGGCCCTGGCCAGGGCCGTACGCAGGGCGGCCACGTGCGCCGGGAGCGTGTCGGCGACCGGGCCGACGACGTCGGAGGCGGGCACCTGGCAGCCGTACCGCCGCAGCCAGGCCGGCACGGCCGGGCCGAGCGCGTCGCGGACCCGGCCGGCACCGGGCGGGCCGGTGGTGAGCAGTTCGTCCCCGAACACGATCAGCGCGGCCCGGGGTGGCCGGCGGACCGTCAGCGAGTCGTGGCCGCAGGAGGCGGCCAGCCCGATCAGTCCCGGGTCGACCGGGGTGCCGGCGGGCAGGAGTTCCTCGCCGGCCCGCGCCTCCTCGCCCGTCGGTCGCCACTCGGGTGCCGACCGGGGCGTGCCGTCCACCCGATCGTCGGCGGTGCGCGTGGACTCCTCGATCCGGAGGATGGCGGAGGTGCCCTCGGGCACCATCGCGCCGGTCGCGATCTCGACCGTCGTACCGTCCTCGGTCAGGGCCTCCGGGGTGTTGCCGGCCAGCACCCGGCCGACGACGCGCCACGGTCCGGTGCCGCGCACCGCCCAGCCGTCCACGCTGGAGGTGGGGAAGGCGGGCAGGTCGGCCCGGGGGGTCAGCGGCTCGGCGAGGGTGTGCCCGTCGGCCTCGGCGAGCGGCCGGGTGACCACGGGGAGCACGGCGGCCAGGCCGACCGCGTAGACCCGGGCGCGGGCCTCCTCCCAGCCGGCCGGCGGGGGCGCGCCGCCCGGATCCCCGACGGTGGTGTCTCCGGTCAGCTCACTGCGCGCGCTCACGCGGACCACCCTATCGGGGCCCGGGGTTCCCGGCGGGCCTCCGCTGGGCCGCAGGCCCGCCGACGGGGCCGGCACGAGTCAGTGGTCGCCACCGCGCAGCTGGTCGACGGTGTGGGCGAGGATCGGGCCGAGCACGGCCAGTCCGTCCCGGGCCCCGCCGGTGGAGCCGGGAAGGTTCACCACCAGGGTCCGTCCGGCCACCCCGGCGAGGCCCCGGGAGAGCACCGAGGTGGGAACGGCGGCCCGGCTGTACGCGCGGACCGCCTCGGCGATGCCGGGAATCTCGTGGTCGAGGACCTCCCGGGTGACCTCCGGGGTCCGGTCGGTGGGGGTGACGCCGGTGCCGCCACTGGTCAGCACGACGTCCACGCCGTCGGCGACCGCGGCGCGCAGGGCCCGGCCGACCGGATCGCCGTCGGGCACCACCACCGGGTCGTCGACCGTGCATCCGAGGTCCCGGAGGCCGGCGACGAGGACAGGACCACTGGTGTCGGCGTACACCCCGGCGGCGGCGCGGTTGGACGCCACGATCACGCGGGCCCGGATCACGGCCGGTCCGCCGGCCGCTGCCAGTCGCCGCTCTTGCCGCCCTCCTTGCGCAGTACGCGTACCGCGTCGACGGAGGCCGCCGGGTCGACGGCCTTGACCATGTCGACCAGGGCGAGCCCGGCGGTGGCGACCGCGGTGAGCGCCTCCATCTCCACCCCGGTCCGGTCCGCGGTCCGCGCGGTCGCGGTGATCTCCACCGTCTCCTCGGTCAGCGCGAAGTCCACGGTCACCCCGTGCAGGGCGATCGGGTGGCAGAGCGGGATCAGGTCCGGTGTGCGCTTGGCGCCCATGATGCCGGCGAGACGACCCACGGCGAACGCGTCGCCCTTGGGCAGGCCGTCCCGCCGGAGCAGGCCGATCACCTCGGCCGTGGTGCGCAGCCGACCGGCGGCGACGGCCCGGCGGCCGGAGACCGGCTTGGCGGAGACATCGACCATGCGGGCCGCGCCCGCCGGGTCGAGATGCGTCAGCTGCGGGGGTTCGGTCACGCCCGTGAGCCTAACGCCGCCGGCCCGCCCGGTGCGTCACCGCGCCCGGCTGCGGGACGAGGGTGGAGTTGTTCACTCCGGGCGGGGTCCGCACCCACCAGGAACTGCCCGAAGATGCACACTAAAGGTGTCCACGCACCGCCGTCACCCACCGGACCCGACCACTCCACGATGACCGTGCCCCGATTACTCTCCGCTTGCCGGGCAATTCCGGAGGATCAGAGGTACCCCACAATGACCGTCATCGGCGAGTCGTGTCGGCCCTCTTCTCCACCCGTGGGTGACCGTCCGGTCACCCGGGTGCGCCGGACGAGGCCGGTCATCCCTCCGACTCGGCGGTGCGCATTCGGCAGCGTCACGCGACAGTTTGAATGCGGAGCGAAAGCGGGTCGCGCCGCTCCGCGTAGGCCGGATGAACGGAAAGTAACAAAAGGTCAGACTCTTAACTAATGTTGCATATAGCGACATTTATCGTACCTAACCTCCCTTATCCCTGCCTAAGCTACCGGTAGAGCAGGCAGGAACCGGCACCCCAGGCGGGCCGGAGGGCAGAAAGGGTCGGGCCATGCGCGGCAGCGAGTGGGAGTGAATTAGACCCGGGAAGCAAACATTCCCTGCGGTACGCTGCAGAGGCCAGCGAACCCCGGGGACGAACTGTGGCTGTTCTCAGGCGACACATGAATGAGACCGATCGGCAGCTTCGACTGCTTGTCGGTCTCGTCGTCGTGGTGGCCCTGGGCGTCGAACTGGCGGCGGTCTGCGTCGCCGTGCTCACCAGACTCCCGACCACCGCCAGTGACGTCGCGTTACTGGTGATGCTCACCCTCATGATCTTCGTCAGCGCGTCGACGAAGGCCCGAATTCGTATCCGGTCGACCACGCATTCGATCAGTTGGAACGAAACGGCAATCATCATCGGTATCGCTGTCGCCCCGACACCGTGGGTGATTCTCTGCACCGGCCTCGGCGTCGCCCTGGGCTCGCGCAAGCTGCCCGCCATCAAGATGGCCTTCGGCATCGGCAAGAACGTGCTGGTCGCCGGGACCGCCGGCCTCGTCCTCGTCGCGCTGGGCTGGTCGTGGCCGCCGGCCGGGATCACCGACCTCGTCGTACCCGTGGCCGTCGCCTACCTGGCCGCCGCCCTCGTCGACGACCTGCTGGCCATCCCGGTCATCGCGCTCGCCTCCCGCACCCGCGTCTCCCGCCAGTTCCGCAGCAACCTCGACCTGCGCCTCACCGGCTTCGCGGTGCGCTTCGTGGTCGCCCTCTGCACCCTGGTCATCCTCCAGGCCGACACCAAGCTGCTGCTGGCCGTACCGCCCCTCGTGCTCAGCCTGCACCTGGCCTACTCGCACCGCATCCAGACCCGCACCGAACAGCAGGCCTGGCAGCGGCTCGCCCGCACCACCGACGCGCTCAACTCGGTGGATCTCGACCGGGTGCTCGCCACCGCGGTCACCCAGGCCGCCGAGCTCTTCTCCGCCGACGAGGTCGAGGTCGAGCTGCACGACGGCCCGCGCAGGGTGCGCGGCAACAGCCACGCGATCACCTACGACGGCCCGGTGGCCGAACCCACCGCCGTGGGCGGCTCGGTCATCCCCATCCCGCTCGAAGGACACGACCGCACCCTCGACGTCGGCGTGCTACGCCTACGCTTCCGCGGCCCGGTACGCCTCAACGAACGCGAGCAGTACACCCTGCGGACCTTCGCCTCGGCCCTGTGCACGGCGGTCCGCAACGCCCAGGCGTACGCCGAGCTGGCCCGCGCCGCCGCCGACCACGCCTACGCCGCCACCCACGACGCCCTCACCGGCCTGGCCAACCGGCGACACCTGCTCGACCAGGGCAGCGCCCAACTCAACAGCCGCCACGCCGACGGCGTCACCGCTCTCGCACTGATCGACCTGAACCACTTCAAAGAGATCAACGACACCCTCGGGCACGCCGCCGGGGACCGGATCCTGGTGCAGGTCGCCGCCCGGCTGCGCGAGGCGACCAGGGAGGACGACCTGGTGGCCCGGCTCGGCGGCGACGAGTTCGCCGTCCTCCTGCGCGGGCTGCCCGCCCCGGCGATGGCCACCCACCGCACCGAGGCGCTGCTCAGCGCCCTGCACGAACCCTTCGACCTGGACGGCATGCGGATCAGCGTCGAGGCCAGCGGTGGCATCGCCGCCGCACCGGGCAGTGGCGGCATGGCCGAACTGCTCCGCCGCGCCGACGTCGCCATGTACCAGGCCAAGCGCAACGGCCAGCGGATCGCCAGCTACACCCCCGCCCGGGACACCGCCGACCTCGGCCGGCTGGCCCTCGGCGGCGACCTGCCCCGGGCCGTCGCCGACCACGAGTTCGCGGTCCACTTCCAGCCCATCGTGGATCTCGCCAGCGGCGAGGTGGTGGGCGCCGAGGCCCTCGCCCGCTGGCACCACCCCACCAACGGCACCGTCGACCCGGCCCGCTTCCTGGAGGCCGTGGAACGCTCCGGTCACCTCCCCGCCTTCGCCGAGGCCGTCCTCGACCAGGCCCTTCTCGCCCTCGTCGACTGGCGGGAGGCCGGATTCGACATCCCGGTCGCGGTCAACGTCTCCCCGCGCAGCCTGCTCGACGCCCGCTTCCCCGGCTCGGTCCTCGCCCGGCTGCGCGCCCACGAACTCCCCCCCGACCGGCTGATGCTGGAGCTGACCGAGAACCTCACGCTCAGCCAGCTCGACATCGTCGACCGGGTCCTCGGCCGGCTCCGCGACGAGGGCGTCCGGCTCGCCCTGGACGACTTCGGCACCGGCTACTCCTCGCTCTCGCTGCTCTCCCGCATCCCGGTGCACGAGATCAAGATCGACCGGACCTTCGTCACCGACATGGAGAGTTCCGCCGAGGCGACCGCCGTCATCCGCTCCACCCTCGACCTCGGGCGCAGCCTCGACCTCACCGTCGTCGCCGAGGGCGTGGAGAGCGAACCGCAGCGCCGCGCACTCTGGGAACTCGGCTGTGTCGCCGGCCAGGGCCACCTCTTCGCCCGCCCGATGCCCGCCAGCCGGTTCCTCGCCGCCCTCCACCGGGGAGCCGGCGGCCGGCCCGGCACCCTGGCCCCACCCCTGCACGACGCGGGCGCGGTGATCCGCCTCGCCCCGGGCCGCCGACCGAACGGACGGAACCGGACGGACCGTCTGCCACACTCTCCCGCGTGACCAGTCGGCCCACGCCCCACAGCAGCTCCACACCCCCGGGGCAGCGCACCCCGGCCAGCTCCCGCGCCCGCCGGAGCTGGCAGGCGATCGACGGCGCGGCCGGCGGACTCCCCCTCGACCTCGGCCTCTACGCCGCCTCGGCCGCCTTCGCCGGGATCACCGCCGTCACCTCCACCCTGCCGCCCCACCGGGCGTGGGGTGCGGTCGCCGGGATCGGCTACCTGGTCGCCGCCCTCCTCGCCACCGGACAGCTCCTCACCCACCGACGTCGCCCCGACAGCCCACTGGCCGGCACCACCGCCCGCGCGGCGGTCACCGCCCTGGCCTGGACCACCACCGCTCTGCTTCCGATCGGCTGGCAGGCCGCGCAACGGTCCGCCGGGCGCACCGACCGGGCCCAGGAGGAGGTCGTCGTCGTCGAGCATTCCGGCGCACGGCTGCTCCAGGACGGCACCCCCTATCTCGGTCACGACGCCATCGCCGCCCTGCCGCCGGGGGAACAACTGCTCGGCTACACGCCGTACCAACCCGGCATGGCCCTGTTCGGCCTGCCCCGGGCCGCCCTCGACGCCTGGTGGACCGACGCGCGCGTCTGGTTCGCCCTGGCCACCGCGCTCACCCTCGCCCTCGCCGTCCGCGCGCTGCGCGACCGCACCGCCAACGGCGTCCTGCTCCGCGCCGTCCAGGCCGCCACCGTCCTGCCGGTCTGCGCGCTCACCCTCGCCACCGGCGGCGACGACCTGCCCGTCCTCGCGCTCTGCCTGCTCGCCCTCGCCCACGCCGCCGCCGGTCACCCCGGCCGCGCCGGAATCGCCGTCGGCCTCGCCGGGGCGCTCAAGCTGTTCGCCTGGCCGATCGCCCTCGTCCTGCTCTTCTGGGCCGTCACCCGCCGCGCCGGGGGACGCTTCGCCGTCGGCGCGTTCGGTCTGCCCGCCGCCGCCCTCCTACCCGCCCTCCTCGTCGACCACGACGCCCTGGTCGAGAACGTCCTGCGCTTCCCGCTCGGCCAGGGCCTCGTCACCAGTCCCGCCCAGTCCCCGTTCCCCGGCCACCTGATCGCCACCGGCCTGCCCGCCGGCCGGGCCGTCGCCGCCGGCCTCCTGGTCGCGGCCGGACTGGCGATCGCCGTCCACCTGCTGCGCCACCCGCCCCGCACCGCCGCCGCCAGTGCCCTCGTCTGCGGGTACGGACTGCTCGCCGCGATCGCCCTGATGCCGACCACCCGCTTCGGGTACCTGCTCTACCCGCTGGCCCTCCTGGTCTGGGCCCCCGCCCTCCGACCCGCCGAACCCGAGAACCCCTCTTCGGTCGACTCTGCTGCGGGACCAGCCGACAGGGCGTAGACCTGAGGCATGACCACCTACCGCAACCGCGCCGAAGCCGGCGGAGCGATCGCCGACCGGATCGACGGGCTCGCCGGTCAGCCGGACGTCGTCGTCCTCGGGCTCGTCCGGGGCGGTGTCCCGGTCGCCCGGGTGGTCGCCGACCGGCTCGACGCGCCCCTCGACGTCCTGGTGGTCCGCAAACTCGGTATGCCCTGGGCACCCGAGGTGGCATTCGGCGCGCTCGGCCCCGCCGACGTGCGGGTCCTCAACGACGCGGTGGCCAGCCGGATCAGCCCCGACGAGGTCGCCGAGGTCGTCCGCCGCGAACAGGCCGAACTGGAGCGCCGCGAAGAGCTCTACCGGACCGGCCGTCCACCGCTGGACCTGACCGGCCGGACCGCCGTCCTCGTCGACGACGGCCTCGCCACCGGTGCCACCGCCCGCGCCGCCGTCCAGGTGGCCCGTCACCTCGGTGCCCGCCGCGTCGTGGTCGCCGTGCCGGTCGGCTCCCAGGAGGCGTGCGACATGCTCGCCGCCGAGGCCGACCAGGTCGTCTGCGTCCAGACACCCGCCGACTTCGGCGCGGTCAGCCGCTACTACGACGACTTCCACGAGGTCTCCGACCAGGAGGTCACCGCGGCGCTCGCCGCGTCGTCCTGACGTCGAACGGCTCCCTGACCAGCGGTGCCCCGCCGGCCGGACGGGGTGGACACCCGGCAGCGGCGACACCCGGCACAGCGCAGATGCCCCCGACACCGGGTACCGTCGAGAAATGCAGCTCACCTGTCCCAAGTGCCAAGGAGACATGCGCCAGTACGAGCGCAGCGGAGTCGTCGTCGACCAGTGCGGCGATTGCCGGGGAATCTTCCTCGATCGCGGCGAACTCGAGAAGTTGTTCGAGGCGGAGGCGAACTGGAACAAGCAGAACCCCGCCATCCCGGGCGCGCCGCCGCCCCCCGGCCAGGCACCGGGGCGCGGCCCCGGCCAGCCGGGCGGATACGCTCCCCCACCGCCCCCGCCGCCCGGTGCCGCGCCGCACCAGCCCGGGTACGGCGCCGTGCCGCCGCCCCCACCCCCGCCGGGCTACCCGGCCGCCCCCGCACCCGCCTACAGCGGCCACGGCCAGCAGCACTACGGCTACCACGGGCACTACCGCCGCAAGAAGCAGCACGGCTTCCTCGGCGACTTCTTCGGCTGATCCACGCGGCGCCCCTGCACCGACCCGCCCGGCACACCCCGGGTGGCCGGGTACGGTGAAGGCTGTCAGCGGCCGGCCCGACAGTTCTCCGGGCTGACCCGCCCCGTGGCCCTACGGCTGATCCGGGCCGGGGCGACCGGACCAGATCCACGGTCCGGTCGCCCCGGCCCGACTGGTTCCCGCCGCGCGAGACGGCAGGCTGCCGGCGGGGGCGGTCCCGGCCGGCGCGGCTGAGCCGGGACCGCCCCACCGGGCGAGTACACTGTGGAGCGGGCCGTTACTGGCGTTGAGGTGGAGCACCACCGGGGAGCGGCCCGACGACCGTCGATGCCGTACGCCTGGGCGACCCTCCACGAGGTTCAGGAGTGCCCCATGGCCCAGACGCCCCCGGCCCGACTGATGGACGGCCGTGACCTCGCCCGGCGCATCGTCGACACCAGTTCCGCCACCGCCGCCGACCTGCGGCGACGCACCGGCGTCGCCCCCTGCCTGGCCACCGTGCTGGTCGGCGAGGACCCGGCCTCCGTCACCTACGTACGGATGAAGCGCAACCGCTGCGAGCAGGCCGGCATCAGATCCCGCCACGTCGCCCTGCCCGCCTCGACCACCACCGACGACCTCGTCGAGGCGATCACCGCCCTGTCCCGGGACCCCGACGTGCACGGCATCCTGCTCCAGCACCCGGTCGGGGCGCACATCGACGAACGCGCCGCCTTCGAGGCCATCGCTCCCGAGAAGGACGTCGACGGCGTCACCATGCACTCCTTCGCCGCGATGGGGTTCGGGCTGCCCGGCTTCGTCTCCTGCACCCCCGGCGGCATCCTGCGCCTGCTCGACGAGTACCGGGTCGACCTGGCCGGCAAGCACGCGGTGGTGGTGGGGCGCAGCCCCATCCTGGGCAGACCGGCCGGGCTGCTCCTGCTCGGGCGGGACGCCACGGTCACCTACTGCCACTCCCGGACGACCGACCTCTCCGCCATCACCCGGGAGGCCGACGTCCTGGTCGCCGCCGTCGGCCGACCGCGCCTCCTCACCGGCGCGGACATCAAGCCCGGCGCGGTGGTGGTCGACGCCGGGTACAACCCGGGCAACGTCGGTGACGTCGACTTCGCGTCCGCCCGTGAGCGGGCCAGTCTGATCACCCCGGTTCCGGGTGGGGTCGGACCGATGACCATCGCGGTCCTGCTGGCGCAGACCGTGGAGGCGGCGACGCGTCAGCTCGACGCCGACTGACCCGGGATCGCGGGACGGGAACGGACCGTCAGACGATCGCCATGTCGACGAACCGCGACAGGTGGAGTTGCGCGGCCACGGTCACGGTGTCGGTCGGTCCATTCCGATGCTTGGCAACGATGAAATCCGCCTCCCCGGCCCGGGGCGACTCCTTGTCGTAGTAGTCGTCCCGGTGCAGCAGGATTACCACGTCTGCATCTTGCTCAATTGACCCAGACTCTCGCAAATCCGACAATTGAGGGCGCTTGTCGGTGCGCTGCTCGGGACCACGGTTCAGCTGGCTCACCGCGATGACCGGGCACTCGACCTCCTTCGCGAGCAGCTTGAGCCCTCGGGACAGGTCGGCGACCTCCTGCTGCCGGCTCTCCGTACGCTTCGGCGAGGTCATGAGCTGGAGATAGTCCACCACGATCATCTTCAGGTCGTGGCGCTGCTTGAGCCGCCGCGCCTTCGACCTGATCTCCATCAGGTTCATGCTCGGGGTGTCGTCGACGAAGAGCGGCGCCTCGCTGATCTCACCCATGCAGCGGGCCAGCTTGGTCCAGTCGTCGTCGGAGAGCTGCCCGCTCCGCAGTACGTGCAGTGGTACCCGCGCCTCCGCCGAGAGAAGTCGCATGACGATCTCGACCTTGCTCATCTCCAGCGAGAAGATGGCGGCGGCCTGGTTGGCCCGAATCGCCGCATTGCGCGCGAAGTCCATCGAGGCTGTGCTGTTGTGGGTCGGGATCATCGAACGCCCCGCCAGGTACAGGTGATCGTCGTTGTCCACGGACACGCACCGCACCGGCACGCTGGGGACCGGCCGGACGTCGACGATGTACCGCGAGCCGGTGCCGGCCGGTCCGGCTGCGACCGTACGCCGTTCCTTGTGCGCGATGCGCTTACGCTCCACGCGGAACACGTCGTCGTCGGTGGTGAACTCCACGACATGCGCCACCGACGGGTCCGGGTGCCGGCCCGTCACCTCGCTGGTGGTCGTGCTGCACCGGTAGCCGAGGCTGACGACCAGTTCACACGCGTCCTCCGCGAGCTGCCGCGAGGTGGCGTGGAACTGCACCGAGCCGGTGGGGGTCACCGTCCCGTCGGTGTCGAGCAGGCCGGCGAGGAGCTGGCGGCGCTGCTGCTCGGACGCGCGCAGGTACGCCACCGGAATGTGCCGGTCATCGAGGACGCCGACGGTGCGCAGGCGACCGGTGAACGACCCGTGCTCCCGGTCGGCCAGCGGGGCCGGCGGAAGCAACCCGATCGAGTACCGCATCGTGGCCGCCAGCGGCCGGACCACGAAGCCGTCGGCCTCGACGTAGGCGACCACCTCCGGGTCGGCCGTGGTGAACGCGGCGGCGGCGGAGGTGCCGCCCCCCAGCCACGCCCCCAACGTGTACGGAGGAACGAGCAGATCGTCACGGTGCGGAAGCGCCAGTGGTCGCGCGTTCTCCACGGCGTGGTTGAGCCGGTTCTCCGCACCTGTTCGCAACGTCGCGGCGATCTGCGCGGTCGTCACCACGCCCGCGTGGTCGGTCTTCCACAGGTGTTCGGCATCGGCCACGATGGTCGACCCGTCGGAGAACTCGACCTCGTGACACGGGCGGTCGTGTCTGATGTCGAAGGCGGCCGTGACAGTGGTCGGCGTACCGTCGGCGCCGAGCAACTGGTCCCCAACCTCGACCTCGCCCATGGTCGTCCACCCCTGGGGGGTGGGCAGCGGGGTGTCGAGGGCGAGCGCCTTACCCAGACCGGGCCTTCCGGCGACGATGATGAGCTGCCCCGGGTGCAGGCCGTTGAGGAGGCGGTCCAGGTCGCTGAAGCCGGTCGGCACGCCGGTCATCACGCCACCCTGCGCGCCCACCGCCTCGATCTCGTCGAGGGTGGGCTGGAGCATGTCGGCGAGGACCGCGAAGTCCTCGGTGACCCGCTTCTCGGTGACATCGTAGATGGCCTGCTGGGCGAGGTCGACGACGTCGTCCACGTCGCGGCTGCCGCCGGCGGCGGTGCCGTAGCCGAGCTGGACGATCCTGGTGCCGGCCTCGACCACCCGACGGAGCACGGCCCGCTCGGCGACGATCCGGGCGTAGTAGGCGGCGTTCGCCGCCGTCGGCACGCTCGCGATCACGCTGTGCAGGTAGGGCGCGCCGCCGATGCGGACCAGGTCGCCGGAGTCGGCCAGCGCCGCCGCCACGGTGATCGGGTCGGCCGGCTCGCCCCGGCCGTAGATCTCCAGGATGGTGTCGAAGATGGTCGCGTGGATGGGCCGGTAGAAGTCGTGCGTCTTGAGGATCTCGACGACGTCGGCGATGGCGTCCTTGGACAGCAGCATCCCGCCGAGTACGCACTGCTCGGCGGCGACGTCCTGGGGCGGGGTCTTGTCGAAGTGCCCGTCCCGCTGGGCCGGAGGGGGGGATGACTGCCCGTTGGCCCGTGACTCTGTTCGCATGTCGTCGGTGACCGACACCGGCTCCCCCTCCGCTGCGTCGGATCGCGTCCGGCCGGCCACCGGCGTGGCGGCTCGCCGACGACCGGTCCGGCGATCGGGGGCCATCGTGGGCCGGTCGGGGGCCAACCATACGGAACCCGAGGTGGGGGGCTCAAGCAACCCGGTGGATGAGCCTCGGGACAACCTGTGGACAGGACGCGTCTGGGTGTGTGCAGCTTGTGCACAAGCTGTGGATAACTCACGGGCCATTCAGGGCACATGAGGCTTGAGCTGCAAGAACTCTACCCACAGCCTGTGGAGGAATATTTTCTGGGCCGATCGGGCCGGGCATCGTCCCGTACTATCTCGGACATCGGCTCCACCTGGGGGAGCGGATTGCACTTCGGTTGAGAAGGGTCACGCTCCGGCCGTGAGTAACCGGGACTGGGCGCACGAGGTCAGCTCGCGTGAGCGTGCGCCGATGTCCCCGTGGAATGCACCGGCCGAGCCGTATCAGTCCGCCCCCACCGCTCCGGGGTCGAGCAGCCGACGCCGTGCCGCGGAGCGCGGCCAGCCGCAGCCGGCCGACCATGTGCCCCGGTGGGCACGGGACGGGAGCGTGCCGGATCCGGGTGGTGGCGGCGGCCGGCACCGGCACGACAGGGCGGACGACGACCACGTCCCGCGCCGGGCCGACCTCGGCTGGCAGAGCGACGGGCACCGGCGCACCGGGACGACGAGCTGGTGGGAGCCGACGGGAGCGGAGCTGCCGGCCTCGGGCACCGGCTGGTCGACCCACACCGGTGGGTGGCGGCCCGCCGACCGGTCCGGCACGTCCGGGTACGTCGGGAGCCGCCGGGCGGAGGATGATCCTGTTCCCGGTCCGGCACCCGGCCCGCACCGCCGCACGCCGTCGCCCCGGTCGGGCCTGGGGCCGTCCGGGGCAGGGCCGTCCGGGGCAGGGCCTTCCAGAGCGGGACCACCGGGGGTGGGCACGTCCGGGCCGGGGCCATCGGGGGTGGGCACGTCCGGGCCGGGATCGCCCAGGCCGGGATCGTTCGGGGTGGATGATCCGATCCGGCCGGCGGGACCATCGGGGTCCCCCTGGCCGGTACCGCGCAGCCGAGAGGCGCCGGGCGGGTCCCGGTCCCCGGAGGTCGGTCCGGCGTTCCCGGCCCGGGGGCACGGTGCCTGGCACCGGCCGACCGGGGAACCCGGCCCGTCGCCGTACGTCGCCGATGCCTGGGACACCTCGGGGGTCCACGTCTGGGACCGTCCGACGCCGCCGGGGCGGGGCGGGTGGTCGGACGGGCGCGACCGGTGGGCGGAGTTCACCGACACCGGGCAGTGGGAGCACCCGGCCGTGGTGACCGGACGTCGCCCCGTACCGGTGTCCGCCGGTGGCCCGGTGCCGCCGTACGCTCCGACCCCGACGACGTCTCCCGTTCCGGCGGCCGGGCCGGCGGGTCGTCCTGCTGCCGTGTCGCGTCGTCCGGGCGGGGACGGGAGCGTGCCCCGGGCCACCCGGATCGAGGAGGACCTGCTCGATCCGGATCCGGCCGACGGGCTCCGGTCGCTGCTCTACACGGTCGGCTGCTACGTGCTGCCGGCGCTGGCGGTCTTCGTCTGGCTGCTCACGATGAACGGTCAGGTACCGGCCGGCTGCGTCACGGATCTCGCCGGTGGTGGTTGCGACTCACCACGGGCGCACGCGATCGACTCGTTCGTCGGCGGGGGGCCACGGTTCGGGCTGGCGCTGGTGACGAGCCTGCTGGTGGCGGTGCTGCTCCGGCGGATCGGGACCACCTGGCGGACGGCGACGCTGGCGATGGCGTCGTCGGTGGTGGGCGGGGGCCTGTCCACGGTGCTGATCAGCGCGGTGACCGGCGAGCCGATCGGTTGAACTGTCCTACCCGGAGTTGATCCGTCCCGTACGGAGCGGACTGCCTGGATGCCGAGAGGCCCGCACCGGTCGGTGCGGGCCTCTCGCGGGTGGTGCCGTGGCTACTTGCTCTGGACCACGTTCAGGTCGAACTTGGCCGTGACCTCCGGGTGCAGCTTGATCCGCACCGGGTACGAGCCGAGGGACTTGATGTGACCCGGCAGCTCCAGCCGACGCCGGTCGAGGGTCGGTCCGCCGGCCGCCTTGACGGCGTCGACGATCTCGGCCGGGGTGACCGAGCCGAAGAGCCGCCCGCCGTCACCGGCGCGGGCCTTCAGGTTGACCTTGAGGCCCTCGAGCTGCGTCTTGACCTCGCTGGCGTGGCCGAGGTCGCGGATCTCGCGGGCCGAGCGGGCCCGCTTGATCACCGTGACCTGCTTCTCCGCACCCTTGGTCCAGGCGATCGCGAAGCCCTGCGGAAGCAGGTAGTTCCGGCCGTAGCCGTCCTTGACCTCGATGATGTCGCCCGGGGCACCGAGACCGGACACCTCCTGCGTCAGGATGATCTTCATTTCGGTGCCTCCTCTCAGCGGGTGGTGGCCGTGTACGGCAGAAGCGCCATCTCACGGGCGTTCTTGACCGCACGGGCGATCTGGCGCTGCTGCTGCGAGGTGACGCCGGTCACCCGCCGAGCGCGGATCTTGCCGCGGTCGGAGATGAACTTGCGCAGCAGCGCGGTGTCCTTGTAGTCGATGTAGGTGATCCCGTCCTTGTCGAGCGGGTTCACCTTCTTCTTCGGCTTGCGAAGTGCCGCAGCCTTAGCCATTGCTCGGGCTCCTGGTTTGCGATCGCGGGCGCTCGGCGCCATTAGAACGGGGGCTCCTCATCGAAGTTTCCGCCGCCCGAACCGCCGCGGGAGGGGGCCGGCGCAGCCGAGGACCAGGGGTCGTCGAAGTTGCCTCCGCCGCCCTGGCCCCCGCCACCACCACCACCGAAGCCACCGCCTCCGCCACCGGAGCGGGACATCTTCTGCACCTTCGCCGTGGCGTAGCGCAGCGACGGGCCGATCTCGTCGACCTCGAGCTCGATGACGGTGCGCTTCTCGCCCTCGCGGGTCTCGTACGACCGCTGCTTCAGTCGCCCGGACACGATCACCCGACTGCCCCGCTGGAGCGACTCGGCGACGTGTTCGGCGACCTGACGCCAGACGGTGCACGGAAGGAACAACGGCTCGCCGTCCTTCCACTCGCCGGAGGCCTTGTCCAGGAACCGGGGCGTGGAAGCGACCCGGAACTTGGCGACCGCCGCACCCGAGGGGGTGAAACGCAGCTCAGGATCATCGGTCAGATTACCGATGACCGTGATGGTGGTGTCTCCTGCCATGACCTTCTCCTCGCACACTCGTCAGCCGCTGTACAGGCTCGCAGAGCCGTATGACAGCGCCGACGAGTTCGATCCGGGCGAACCGGGGGGGTGGACGCTTAGCGCATCTCCGGCCGGATGACCTTGGTGCGCAGCACGGACTCGTTAAGCCGCAGCTGACGGTCCAGCTCGGCCACCGCTGCCGGGGTCGCCTGGAGGTCGATGACGGCGTAGATGCCCTCGGTCTTCTTGTTGATCTCGTACGCGAGGCGCCGGCGGCCCCAGACGTCGGTCTTCTCGACCGAGCCACCCGCGGTCCGGATCACGTTCAGGTACGTGTCGAGCGACGGGGCGACGGTGCGCTCCTCGAGGCTGGAGTCGAGGATCACCATGATTTCGTAATGACGCAAGACGTGCTCACCTCCTGTGGGCTAGGCGGCCACGGTCCTTCCGTGGCAGGAGGTCGTGCGTCGTGCCCGTTCCGGCTTGGGGGAACCCAGCCGATGGCGAGCAACCGGGCAAGGATACCTGGTCTCGACGATCATGCCCGCGACGGTCGGGCCCGCCGCGTGGCGGACCGGCACGACAGCCGGAGGACCGGTGGTGCCGGTTCGGCAGAGGGCCCAGGGATCGGGCCGACCACGGAATCAGGGCCCTCTTCCGCTCGTCGCACACGACGGAAGAGGGCCCTGATCCACTGGGCCGCGAGGCGCCCCGTCCGCATTCCTTGGGTGGGACCTGGGGAGGAACGACCACACCGATGAGGTTGGACGGGAAGCGCCCCGCGGAGCTATATCGTGTTGTTACCTGACGCTACATCAGACCTTGTCGCCTGTTGACTTAATTGCCCTAATTTCTGGGTACGGATCCCGATCGACGGGTCGGCTTCCCGGGCGACGCGTGGGCGCACCCTCCGCCCCAACGCCGACGCGGGGTGCAGGGGGCGCCCCGGTTGACGCGGATCGTCGGCTCCCCCCAGACCAACGATCACTCCGGGCCGGGGTGACGCGGGTCGGAACGGTCCCCGGGACGGCGCGACGCAGGCTCCGCGACGCCCTTGCCGTCACCCGACGGCGGCGGCTGCCACGTAGGCTCGCCTGCATGCGTATCGGAGCCCACGTCGACTCGGCCGACCCGCTCGCGGAGGCGGCGTCCCGAGCCGCCGACGCCGTGCAGTTCTTCCTCTCCGACCCGCAGGGCTGGAAGGCACCGAAGCCGAGGGAGGACGCCGACCGCCTGCGCGCCGCGGAGGTCGACGTCTACGTCCACGCGCCGTACGTCATCAACGTCGCCACGACCAACAACCGGATCCGGATCCCGAGCCGCAAGCTCCTGCTCGGCCACGCCTCCGCCGCCGCCGCGATCGGCGCGAAAGGGCTGATCGTGCACGGTGGACACGTCAACGCCGGGGACGACATCGCGGTCGGCTTCGACAACTGGCGCAAGACCTTCGCGTACGCCGCCGAGAACGGCGGGTTCGGCGTACCGGTCCTGATCGAGAACACCGCCGGCGGGGAGAACGCCTGTGCCCGGCGGCTGGACGCCCTGGCCCGGCTCTGGGACGCGGTGGGCGGCTACGACGTCGGGTTCTGTCTGGACACCTGCCATGCCCATGCCGGCGGGGAGGACCTGCTCGACCTGGTGGACCGGGTGAAGGCGGTGACGGGCCGGATCGACCTGATCCACGCCAACAACTCCAAGGACGGCTTCGGGTCCGGCCGGGACCGGCACGACAATCTGGCCGGCGGCACCATCGACCCGGAGCTGGTGGTGGCGGTCATCCGGGCGGCCGACGCCCCGGTGATCGTGGAGACGCCGGGCGGGGCCGACGGGCAGGGCACCGACATCGCGTTCCTCCGGGAGCACCTGGGCGGGACGCCGGCATGAGCAGCGGGACGTCCGACACGACCCGGACCAGCCCCGGGCTGGGAACCGGCGGCGACCCGGCCACGACGGGAGCGACCGTGCCGGGTGCGGAGGCCACCGGCCCGGCCCCGAACGACAATCCGCCGCCGAAGGACACCCCGGCCCCGAAGGACGCTCCCAGCCCGGAAGACTCCCCGACGGCGAAGGAGACTCCGGGCCCGAAGGACACCCCGACCGCGAAGGACGATCCCGACGACGGGCAGACCGACGACGGCGAACAGGCCGAGGGCAGCAAGGGCGGCAAGGCCGAAGGCGACAAGAGCAAGGGCGACAAGGCCGAAGGCGGCAAGGTCAAGGGCGGCAGGGACCGCAGGGCGAAGGAGAGCAGCGCACAGGACAGCGGGACGAAGGACGGCAAGGACGGCACCCAGGGCACCGACGGTGAGCCGTCGGACCCCTGGCAGGCGTTCGGACCGGCCCCGGAAACCGTGCCGAGCCGGCTCCGGCGGGCGGCCCGTGCGGTCGGCCGGTTCCTGGTCCACGAGTGGACCCTGGCGACGCTCGGCTCGGTGGTGCTGGCCGTCCTGCTGACCTGGCCGACGCTGCGCTACCCGCTCCACACGATCCCGCAGGACTTCTACGACCCGGCTCTCCAGGCCTGGCAGGTCGCCTGGTCGGGGCACATCCTGCTGACCGATCCGGCCCAGTTATGGCAGGCGAACACCTTCTACCCGGAGTCGTGGAGCTTCGCCTTCTCCGACACCCTGCTCGGGTACGCCCCGGCCGGCATGATCGGCACCGGCCCCGAGGCCGCCGTACTGCGCTACAACATCCTCTTCGTGCTCGCGCACGCGCTGGCCACGTTGGGGGCGTACGCGCTGGCCCGGCAGCTCGGCGCGGGCCGGATCGGCGCGGCGGCGGCCGGGGTGGGCTACGCGTACGCGCCGTGGCTGCTGGCACAGGCCGGTCACCTGCACGTCATCTCCAACGGCGGCATCCCGCTGGCGCTGGCGATGCTGGCCCGGGGGCACGGCTGGTCGCTGCGGTACGGCTACCGCCCGAAGCGGCGGCACGCCGGGTGGGCGCTGGCCGGCTGGCTGGTCGCCGCCTGGCAGCTCAGTCTCGGCTTCGGCATCGGTCTGCCGTTCGCGTACGTGCTGGCCGGGATCGTGCTCGTCGCCACGCTCACCTGGTACCTGCGGCGGTACTGGATCCGGCCGGTCCGGCACCCGTTCGGTGCCCGGCTGCTGATCACCGACGTGGTCGGCGGTCTGGTCTTCGCCGCGACCGGCGCGCTGCTGTCCATTCCGTACTTCACCGTGGCGGAACAGCACCCGAACGCGCGGCGCAGCATCGCCGACATCGACATCTACTCGCCGCCGGCCCACGGCTTCCTGACCGCGCCGGCCGAGTCGCGGATCTGGGGAGGCCTGCACGAAGGGGCGCGGGCGGCACTGCCGTGGCATCCGGAGATGACCCTGCTGCCGGGCTTCGTGCTCTACGCGCTCGCCCTCGGTGGACTGTTCTTCTCGGTGTGGCGGCTGCGCCATCGGCTGCTGCTGCTCGCCGGGGTACTGGTCAGCATGGTGCTGGCGATGGGCACCCGGTTCTTCGGCGGCACCTTCACCTATGTCCCGCTCGTGGAGCACCTGCCCGGTTGGGACGGTATCCGG
This sequence comes from Micromonospora sp. NPDC023956, assembly GCF_040639195.1. NCBI lineage: Bacteria > Bacillati > Actinomycetota > Actinomycetes > Micromonosporales > Micromonosporaceae > Micromonospora > Micromonospora sp. NPDC023956. The sequence goes on along the minus strand of NZ_JBEZZN010000002.1, from coordinate 692,107 downwards.
ACGCCGGGTCGACTGATGCTCTGGACCACCCTGCTGCTCGGCCTGCTCGCCGCGGGTACGCTCACCGCCTTCGCCATGCGGGTACGCGAGATCGCCGCGCAGCGGATCCCGCCGTGGCCCGGACCCTGGCTGCGGACGGCGACCCTGCTGCCGCTGCTGTTGGTCGTCGTGGAGGGGCTGAACGCCACGCCGCATCCGGTGGTGCCGCCCCAACCGGCGGCGATGCGGACCGTGCCGGGGCCGGTGCTGGTGCTGCCGAGCGGGCAGAACCTCGACCAGCCGGTGATGCTCTGGACGACCACCCGGTTCCAGGACGTGGTCAACGGTGGCAGCGGGTTCACCCCGGTGAAGCTGGCCGAGACGCGGGAGGCGACCCGGACCTTCCCCGACCCGGCCAGTGTCGACTACCTGCGGCGGCTCGGGGTACGGACCGTGGTCGTCCCGCACGGGCAGGCGGCCGGCACCCCGTTCGAGACCGCCGTCGCGCTGCCGGTCGACGCGCTCGGCATCCGCCGGGAGGAGATCGGCGACGCGGTGGTCTTCCACCTCTGAGTACGGTCCGCGCACCGCTCCGGCGGGGCGCGGTGCCCCGCCCGGGAGTCAGCTCGCGGCGGGGCCGACCGGTTCCGCCCCGAGGTCAGCTCGCGGCGGCGCCGACCGGTTCCGGATCCGGTGCCGCCGATCGCTGCCGCCAGCGGGTGTACCAGGGCGCGTCCGGTGCCCCGTCGAGCATCCCGCCGTCCGGGTCGTCGGGGTAGGTGGCGCGGACCGGGTCGCGTTCGGGGTGCAGGACGTCCCGCACGATCAGCACGCAGAGCACCGCCACCGTGGCCAGTCGGAGCGTCGAGGCCAGCACGAACACGCCCTCCGGGAAGACCGGCCGGCTGGTCGCCGAGCCGAGCAGTTCCCCGTAGAACGCGGCGAAGTAGCAGACCTCGGCGACCTGCCAGGCCAGGAACGCCCCCCAGCGCGGTCGGGCCAGCACCGCCAGGGGCAGCAGCCAGAGCACGAACTGCTGGGACCAGACCTTGCTGAAGATCAGGAAGGCGGCCACCACGAGGAAGGCGAGTTGGGCCAGCCGGGGCCGGCGCGGGGCCAGCAGCGCCAGTCCGGCCACGCCGAGGCAGGCCAGCCCGAAGAGGGCGTACGAGAGATAGTTGAGCATGGGGATGTTGGCGTTCAACCACTCGAACGGCCCCTGTTCGGTCGGGCTGCCCGGGTTGATCTTCCCGTCCAGGTACCGGCCGATGTACCAGAGCGTGCCCCAGTCGATCGGTCGGGTGCTGTTCAGCTCGAAGAACCGGTCCCAGTTCTCCCGGTACGGCACGGCCACCGGCAGGTTCACCGCGACCACGGTGAGGGCCGCCGTACCGAGGGCGGTGAGTGCGGCCCGCACCTTGCCGGCGCGGAGGGCGAGGACCAGGATCGGGCCGAGGACGAAGAGCGGCCACAGTTTGGCCGCACCGGCCAGGCCGAGCAGCACCCCGGCCAGCGCCGGCCGGCTCCGGGCCCAGGCCAGCAGGCCCAGCGCGCCGAGGCCGATGGCGAGCAGGTCCCAGTTGACGGTGGCGGTGAGCAGCAGCGCCGGGGCGAGGGCGAAGAGCGCGGCGTCCCACGGTCGTCGGCGGCGCAGGGCGAGGATGACGGCGACCGTGACGACCGCGAGCGCGCCGAGTACCAGCACGTTCAGGTTGTAGAACCACATGCCCTGGTTGATGTCCGGGTTGTCGACCCCGAGGGCGTGCACCGGCAGGCCGAGCACCCCCATGAAGTACCCGGTCAGCACCGGGTACTCGACCGGGTGGTCGCGGTAGGGGACCTTGCCCTCGTTGAGGCCCTCGGCGTAGTAGAGGGCGAGCACGTCGGTGTAGCAGAACCGGGTGTACTGGATGTTGTTCTGCCAGGCCCCGTCCTGGCAGGGCGACTTCTGCACCCAGTGCAGGGCCAGGGTGAGGCAGGTCAGGGCGAGCACGATCCGCACCGCGGTCCAGAACCGCCGCTCCGACCCGGCCGGCCGGTCCAGGGCAGCCGCGTGATCACCGAGCGGGCCGCCGATGAACTGGGACGTGCCCCGGACGAACCCGTCGGACCGGGACGGATGATCGCTACGCTCGACATCGTCGATGCCAGCGGTCGGCTGCGTGCTCATGAGAAGCATCCTGCACTACGTCGATGCCGGATCGCGCCCCCTTCACAGTCCGTGAGGAATTCGGCCCTGCCCGGGTGCGGGTCGTCCGGTTCGGGGACTCCCGGTTCGCGGCGCGGGCCGTTCATCCGACCGTCGGTGCGCCTGGTGGAGGGCGTCGCAGACGTCCGTCACCCGTGGCGTCCTGCTCGTCCGCCCGCGCTGCCCCGCCCCGTTCGAGTGCACTTCGGCACTTCCCGAATGCGTCCGGGAGAATAGTCCGCCACTTCGACCCGGACCGCCGGTCGACTTCTACTCGACCACCATTTCGGCCACCATTGTCGAGCATTCGAACACCCTTGACACACATCGAGGATCGGCTATCATGTCGGCAGTAGGTCTTCAATGATCTCACGGGGGATAAATGCAATACTATTTCTTGGGTACAGTTTCTGTCGAGGAGAACGGGGCTCCGGTGCTGGTTTCCGGCTCCCGGAACCGCAACCTCCTGGCAGCACTACTACTCGACGCCAACAAGACCGTCTCCGTCGAGAGGCTGATCGACGCGGTCTGGCACCAGCAACCACCCGACACGGCGCGCCAGCAGATCCAGAATCGACTGGGTCGAATCCGTCGCCATTTCACACCGACGACCGAACAGCGGATCGTGCGGGTCGGCGGGGGATACCGCCTCGAAATCGACGAGAACAGAATTGACGGATATCGGTTCAGAGCACTCTGGGTGAAAGCCGTCCGAGCTCGCGACTCGGATCAACTCGACCACTCGGCAGAACTCTTGCGTGACGGTCTGGGCCTGTGGCGGGGATCGGCTCTCGAAGACGTCGAGTCCCCCACCCTCAGAGGCGAGGCGGTCCGTTGGAACGAGGACCGCATCAAGGTCATCGAGAGTCTCGTCGAACTGGAGTTCGCGCGCTCTCGCCACCATGCCGTGATCGCCGATCTCCGAGCCTGGATCCACGGCTATCCCTACCACGAGACCCTGCACTGCCGGCTGGCCGAGGCGCTCCACGCGACCGGCCGCACCGCCGAGGCACTGGAGGTGCTCCGGCAGTTGATCACCAGAATGGCCACGGACCTCGGTATCAACGCGGGCTCGGGAGTGAAGGAACTGCACCGTCACCTTCTCGCGTCGCCCCACGAGAAGGGGCGCCCCATCGAGTTGGCCCCGCAGGTCACGGCCGCCATCCACCAGGCGCTGGTGGAGACCAGCCGCGCTCTCACGTTGCTCAACTCCGCGATTCTCAACAGGTAGCCGCAGCCTCGACAGGTGAACCGGTGGCGCGGGACAGGCCCGGTCCGGGGCTGTCCCGCGCCACTCCGCGCCGTACCGCTGCGCGAGAGTCGTCCGTGACGAACGGCGCCGGTGGCCGGAGCAGTGCTCCGGTCACCGGCGCCGTTCTCGCACAGCCCTGGGTCGCCGTGGGAGGGCTCAGGAAAGGTCGCCCCTGTCGGCGACGACCCTCCCGGTCACCTCGTTGTCACCACCGATTCAGTCCCGGTTGGTGATCCGGGGTGACGGTGTGATCGCACCGTCACCACCACCGCCACCACCCGGACCGCCCGGCCCACCCGGACCGCCCGGCGGAGTGCCCGGGTTGGGCGGGGTGCCCGGCCCGCCGGGGGTCCCGCCCCCGCCGTCCCGGCAGAGGATGTTCAGCGGGTCGAAGCAGGGCGTGTTCGGGTTCTGACCGGGCGTCGGAGTGGTCGGTGGTGGCGGCGGAGGCTCGACGCCGTTGCCGGCGTTCACATCGCCCCTACCCGTGATGTCCGGGAGGTCGATCTTCTTCTCTCCCTTGAGCGCCGTCTCCATGTAGCGTTCCCAGACGTCCGCGGGCAGACCTCCACCGCCGATGTCGTTCTTGTTCTTGTCGAGGATCTGCGGCTTCTTCGGATCCTTGCTACCGATCCAGACGGCAGTGGCGAGTTGTGGGGTGTAGCCCACCATCCAGGCGTCCGCGTTGTTCTTGGTGTTTCCGTACTGCCAGGTGCCGGTCTTGCCGGCGGCCTGCCGGCCCTCGAGGCCGTTGTCGATGGTGCCGGGGATCTTCTTCAACACGGCGGTCACCTCACGGGCGACCTCGCGCGGGATCCGCTGCTGCCCGCGGAGCTTCGAACCGGTGCCGGGGACCTTCTCCCACTTGCCGGTTTCCTTGTTCTGCTGCTCGACCTTGAGCACGAAGTGCGCCTTGTTGTAGATGCCCTCGTTGGCCAGGGTCGCCAGGCCGTTGGCGTGGTCCAGGACGGTGATCGGGAACTGGCCGTAGGCGATGACCTCGTCGAACTTCGAGGGGGAGAGCTCGTCCGGCTCGGTCTTCATCAGGTTGTAGGCCTTCACCGGCTCCCGGGTCCACATGGTGGTCACGCCGGCCTGTCGGGCCATCGTGAGCACCTTGGCCGGCTTGATCTTGTGGGCCACGTGGTAGAAGGGCACGTTGTACGACTCGACGGTCGACTCCTCCAGCGTGCACCACCGGTTGCAGCGGCCGTTGGCGCTGACGTCCCGGCCCGCGTTGCCGATCTCGTCGGCGAAGCCCTCCGGCTTGAACGGCTTGGCGTCCCAGTGGGAATTCACCGAGATGCCCTCGTTGATCGCCGCGGCGAGGGTGTAGACCTTGAACGTCGAGCCCGGCGGGTGGCCGCCGGACAGTTCGCCGTTGGAGTCGGTGTTGAAGCCGGCGTAGTCGATGTGCGTACCGTTGTCGCCCCCGTAGTAGGCGAGCACCCGGCCGGTCTTCGGATCGATCGAGACCACCGCCGCCATCAGGTTCTTCGGCTGGTCGTAGAGCTCGGAGCCCTTCGCCGCCTGTCGCGCGGTGGCTTCCGCCGCGGCCTGCATCTTCGGGTCGAGGGTGGTGGTGATCCGGTAGCCGCCGGTACGGAGCGCGTCGACGCAGCTCACCTTCCCGGCCGCGCCCGACTCGGAGCAGACACCCCACTGCTCCAACTCCTTGCGGACGTAGTTGATGACGTTGCCGCGCGGGGAGTCCACGCCGAAGCCGTTCGACTTCTCGGCATTCATCTTCGGGAACTGGGTCGGCCGCTCGGCGGCCTTCAGCCAGCCTTCCTCCACCATGCCGCCGAGGACGTAGTTCCACCGGTCCTGGGCGGCCTTGGCTGCCTCCGGGCCCTTGGTCGGGTCGTACCCGGGGTGGGTCCCACTGGCCACCGGCTGCTTGATCACTCCGGCGAGGGCTGCGGCCTGCGCCACGTCGAGGTCCTTCGCCGACTTCCCGAAGTACGCCTTCGCCGCCGCTTCGACGCCGAACGCTCCCCGACCGAAGTAGATCGTGTTCAGGTAGTGCTGCATGATCTGGTCTTTGGAGTACTGGTCGTTCAGCTTGGAGGCGAGGATCGCCTCCTTCACCTTCCGCGCGTACGTGTCGTCCTTCATGTTCTCGTAGGCGTTCCGCGCGTACTGCTGGGTGATCGTCGAGGCGCCCTGCTTGGTGCCGCCGGTGAAGTTGTTCCAGGCGGCGCGGGCGATGCCCTTGTAGTCGACCCCGGAGTGCTCGTAGAAGTTCCGGTCCTCGGCGGCGGCCACCGCGCGCTGGACGTAGGGCGGGATGTCCTTGATCGTGACGAACTCGCGGTTCTCACTGCCCAGCTTGGCGACGAGGCCCTTCCCGTCCTTCATGAGGACGGTCGTCGCCAACGGCATCGGCACCTCGTTGGGGAGAACCACGTTGGTCGAGTAGTAGGTGAAACCCACCACGCCACCACCGACGAGCATGGTGAGGACCGCGAGGCTGGCGATCAGGATGTTCACCCGCTTGCGCCGCTTCGCCCGCCGCCGGGCGTCCGGGTCCTGACCGCCCCTGCGGCTGCGTCGGCCGGGGCCGGTCGGACCGGCGGGACCGCCGGCGTCCGGATCGGGGCCGCCGGGGGGTGAGACGCTGGCGCGGGCGACGGTCGCCCGGCCCGCCATCCCGCCGGAGGCCGCGCCGCCCACGGCGGCGGAGCCGACCGAGGCCCGACCGCTGGAGCCGCCCACCGACGCCCGCCCCGCCGAGGCGGGGCTGACCGGACGCGCCGCTCCCACGGAGGCCCGGCCGCTGGAGCCGTTGCCCACCGACGCCCGACCGGCCGGGGCACCGCCGGCTGCCGGTGGGACCGGCACCGACGCCCGGCCGGCACCGGCCCGGCCGACCGAGGCCGAGCCGGACGGGGGCGGGCTGATCGGCGGGGCCATGCCATGACGCGGAACCGAGGCACCGCCCCGGGCCACCGAGGCCGAGCCGGACACCGACGCGGAACCGGACACCGAGGCGCGTCCACTCGACCCGGCCGCCCGCGGTGTCGGGGTGGCCCGGCCGGTGGGTGTCGCCCCGTCGTGCCCGGAAGACCATCCGGTTCCCCGGTCCTCCACGCCGGGACGGCGGTACACGTCGTCCGCCCCCGACCCGGGGTCGCCGTTCGGGCCCGGAATCCGCGCCCGCCCATGCGGGGAACTGGGATCGCCGTACGAGTTCATTCCTCACACCCTGCCGGTCGCGGTGGGACGCACACGCGCCACCACCGGTTTGCCGTGAGCTGTGCCACGCGGTCTCCCCGCCCGAGTCCTCGGGACGGGAGCCGCGGTATCTGCGCCGACCGGAGGGATCCGGCCGGTTGGCTGCCGCTCGCCCCGCTCGTCGTCGTGGTCGGCAGCCGCCGAGGCGCGGAGTTCACCGTTGCGCCTCTCGCCTCCGTCGCGCGGTCGGACCACCGACCGCGTCCTGTTCCTGCCCGTCGTCCCCGCCCCCGACCAGCCCGTCCCGACCGAGCAGGAACTGCTCGACGAGGTGGTTCCAGTCACAACCGAGGCACACCTCCACCACGAAGACCTGGAACTCACGCAGAGTCATTGCCAGGACGGGTAGTTCGGCCGAGGTCCGGGCCTGGCCGGCGGACTGCTTCAGTTCGTCCCCGTAAATGTAGTGGACGAGGGTGAGGTTCTCCCGTCGGCAGATCGGACACCGTTGGTCGGTCGGATCGCCATGGAACCGGGCCGCGTTCTTCAGGTACGGCGACGCGTCACAGACGTCGTACGTACCGACCCGGCCGGAGAGAACCTCACGCAGCACCGCCCGCTTCTGGAGCGAGTAGTCCACCACCTGGCGCTGCGTACGCATGCGGCAAAGGGTACGCGCTCCGGCCTCAGGGAGCGACAATGCTCACGTTCGGTGACGACACGAATCCGCTAGCGAGTTTGCCCCGGTGCGGGTGAGCCGCTAAGTTGCGATGTATCGGTCCGATACATCGCGTCGACCACCCGGTCCGCGGCCACGGGGAGAGAGAGGATGGTCCGTGCTCGAGCTCGCCATCCTCGGCCTGCTCCAGGAGTCCCCGATGCACGGCTACGAACTCCGCAAGGAGCTCGCCGCCAAGCTGGGCGCGATCCGGGCGGCCATCAGCTACGGCTCGCTCTACCCCACGCTGCGCCGGCTCCAGGCGGCGGGGTGGATCACCGAGGCCGACGAGGCGCCGGCAACCGCCGAGGAGGTTCCCGCGCTGACCAGCCGACGTGGTCGGGTGGTCTACAAGATCACCGCCGAGGGCAAGGAACGGTTCGCCCAGCTGATCGCCCAGGCCGGTCCGGAGACCTACGACGACACCGGCTTCGGCGTGCACTTCGCGTTCTTCGCCCGCACCGACCAGGCCACCCGCCTGCGGATCCTGGAAGGCCGGCGGCGCAAGATCGAGGAGCGCCGCGAGGGGCTGCGCGACGTGCTGGCCCGGGCGGCCGAGCGCCTCGACGCGTACACCCTGGAACTTCAGCGCCACGGCCTGGACGCCTGTGAACGCGAGGTCCGCTGGCTGGAGGAGCTCATCGCCAACGAGCGCTCCGGCCGGGCCCCGACCGCCCCCGGCAGTGGGACGGCCGACGGCCGACGAGAAGACACCAACCCGCCTCCACCTGGAGAGTCCAGGAAAGAAGAGCGGCCGTGATGAGGAAGAAGGAGGCAGACGCTATGGGCTCCGTCCGCGTCGCCATCGTCGGTGTGGGTAACTGCGCCTCGTCCCTCGTACAGGGCGTGGAGTACTACCGCAACGCCGACCCGAACGATCGCGTCCCGGGTCTCATGCACGTCACCTTCGGCGACTACCACGTCTCGGACGTGCAGTTCGTCGCGGCGTTCGACGTGGACGCCAAGAAGGTGGGCATGGACCTCGCCGAGGCGATCGTGGCCAGCGAGAACAACACCATCAAGCTCTGCGACGTGCCGCCGACCGGCGTCACCGTGCAGCGCGGCCCGACCTTCGACGGTCTGGGCCAGTACTACCGCGAGATCGTCGAGGAGTCCGACGCCACCCCGGTCGACGTGGCGCAGGCGCTGCGCGACGCGCAGGTCGACGTCGTCGTCTCCTACCTGCCGGTCGGTTCCGAGCAGGCCGACAAGTTCTACGCCCAGGCGGCCATCGACGCCGGCTGCGCGTTCGTGAACGCCCTGCCGGTCTTCATCGCCTCCGACCCCGAGTGGGCCAAGAAGTTCGAGGACGCGGGCCTGCCGATCGTCGGTGACGACATCAAGAGCCAGGTCGGCGCGACCATCGTGCACCGGGCGCTGGCGAAGCTCTTCGAGGACCGGGGTGTCGAGCTGCTGCGCACGTACCAGCTCAACTTCGGCGGCAACATGGACTTCATGAACATGCTGGAGCGCAACCGGCTGGTCTCGAAGAAGATCTCGAAGACCCAGTCGGTCACCTCCCAGGTGCCGCACGAGATGGCCAAGAGCGACGTGCACATCGGCCCGTCCGACCACGTGCCGTGGCTCGACGACCGCAAGTGGGCGTACATCCGCCTGGAGGGCCGCTCCTTCGGTGACACCCCGCTCAACGCCGAGCTGAAGCTCGAGGTGTGGGACTCGCCGAACTCCGCCGGTGTCATCATCGACGCCGTCCGGGCTGCCAAGATCGCGCTGGACCGGAAGATCGGCGGCCCGATCCTGTCGGCCTCGTCGTACTTCATGAAGTCCCCGCCGGTGCAGTACGCCGACCACGACGCGCACGTCGCCGTCGAGGCGTTCATCGCCGGCGAGGTCGAGCGCTGACGCGCTGACCACCGCACACCGTCGAGGGCCGGGTCCAGAGGGACCCGGCCCTCGGGTCTGTCCGTCGCTCAGGCCTGCGGTGACGGGCCGAAGAGCAGGTCGAGGTGGGCATCCAACACGTTCATGGCCTGCTCGGTGCGGTAGTGCCCGCCCAGCAGGTAGATGCCCAACCCCTCCATGAGCGCCAACAGGCCGGCAGCGGCTTCGGTGGCGTTCGGGCGGGCAAGGACACCGGCCAGGAAGTCGAGCAGTTGCGCGGTGTCCTCGCGCAGGCTGGCCGCGGCCGACGGGCGTACCGCGGTGTAGGCGAGGAACGCCAGCGCGACCCGGCCGTCGTCGCGCGTCTGCTCGTCGAGGGGCAGCAGCGCCGCGATCATCGTCCGCAGCAGCAGCCGTGGGGGCGGGTCGTCGCCGAGCCGGGCGAGAGCGGCGTTGACCCGGATCTGGTTACGCTCCCGCACGACGTCCAGCGCGAACGCCATCATCTCGTCCTTGGTGCGGAAGTAGTGCTGCACCATCCCCGCCGAGACACCCGCCTCGGCCGCCACGTGACGCAGGCTCACCGCCTCCAGGCCACGATCTGCGGCGACCCGCATCAACGCGTCCGCGATCAGCGATCGTCGCTCCTGGTGGTCGACCTTCCTGGGCACGTCACCGATGGTTCCACAGCGCGGGCGCGCCGACGTGCGCGGACCGGCCCGGCGCCGGCCCCGCCGCTGACCGGTGCCCCGGCGTTCCCCTCACTCGACGGTGACCGTTCCGGCCGCGCCGTCGACCGTGACGATCTGCCCGGTGGAGATCCGCCGGGTGGCACCGGGTACGCAGATGACGGCGGGAATGCCGTACTCACGCGCCACGGTCGGGCCGTGGGCCATGACCGCGCCGGTTTCGCTGACCAGTGCGCCGGCGGTGAGGAAGAGCGGGGTCCAGCCGGGGTCGGTGGTCGCGGTGACCAGGATCTCGCCCGGTTCGACATGCGCGGTCCCCGGGTCGTGGACGACCCGGGCCGGGCCCGTCACCCGACCCGCCGCCGCTCCCACGCCGGTGAGCGCGCCCTCCGTCGGGGGTGCCGGCAGGACGGCCTCGACGTCGGTGCCGTCGGAGAGCAGGGCCACCGGTACGTGCCGGCGGGCCAGCTCCCTCCGGTGCACCGCCCGGCGGACGACGACCGTGGCCCGGTGGTCCTCGTCGCGGTGGACGGCACCGTGCACCTCGTCGAGGGTCAGGAACATGACGTCGTCCGGCTGGTCCAGCAGGCCGGCGCCGGTCAGGTCGGCGCCGACGAGCAGCAGTTGACGCCGCATCTCCCGTAGCTGGTACAGGCCGGCGAACTTGCCCGCCTCGCGCAGACCGGCCAGCGACCGCGCCCGACGGAGCAGGAATCCGGCGATCCGGCCGCGCACCGGCCGGCGGCGACGGGCCCGGGTGACGAGTTCGCGCAGGGTTTCCTCGGCGATCGCGGCGGCGCGGTCGAAACGACGGTCGGGCGCCTGCTCCGGGTCGGTGACCCGCAGGTAGTTGGCGATCATGGCGAAGACGGGTGCGGGGTCCTCGTCCCAGCGCGGCACGCCGAGGTCCACCTCGGCCACCCCGCGGTGACCGTAGGTGTCGAGGAACGCCGCCAGGCCGATCTCCGGGAGCGTGCCGCGCAGGTACCGCTCGGCCAGGTCGTCCGGCGGGGTGTCGAGCAGGAGTTGGCGGTGCTCGTCGGCGCGTCGGGCAAGTTGCCAGAGCGCCAGGTTCATCTCGATGGTGACGTTGTGCGGCATCCCACCCATCACCGCGTGGATCTCGCCGGGACCGGCGACGCCCTTGAGCAGGTGGGCCGGCAACGCGGCGGCGAGCATGCCGGCAGCGATCGGCCAGACGAGGTCGTCCGGGCTCTCGTCCGCCTCCTGCGCCCGCACGAAACGCAGCCGCTCGGCGGCGGTGGTCAGCCCGACGGGCGCGACCGCGTCGAGCCGCAGCCGCTCGACGGCGTCGAACAACCGGATCCGCGCCGCGTCCGGTCGGACCAGGGTCCCGACGATCCCGGTCACCGCCCGCACGGCCGTCCGCAGCGGTGCGGCGCCCGCTGCGCGGGCGCGGTCCTCGGCTGCCCTGCGCGGGGCGAAGCGCGGATCCGTCAGCACGTGCCGCATGACCGCCTGGGCCCGGGGACCGAAGTCCACCGCCAGCAGTCTGACCAGTTGTCTCCGGCCGGCCCTGCTGACGGCCATGTCCGTCAGGTCGCCGTAGAGGCGTCCGCCGATGTCGACGATCTCGGCCCGGACGCCGAGCGGGGCGAGCATCGCCGCCACCAGCGACTTCAGGGTGGACATCCCCATCGGGGTGACCGGCTGCCGCATCCCCTGCACGTGACCGAACTCCAGGTAGACCCGGGGCAGGGGCCCGCCGGTGGCCGGGGGCAGCGGGAACAGCGTGGTGATCGGCCGGGACTGGAGCAGCCACCGGACCCCTTGCCGGTCGTACGCCCACTCCACGTCCTGTGGGCAGCCGAACCGGTCCTGGAGCCGCTGGCCGGTGTCCCACAGCTCCGCCAGCCGCGCCGCTGTCAGGCACCCCTGTCCCTGCTGGTCCGGGCCGTCGAGCACGTAGTGGTCCACCGCGCCGGTACCGTCCACCACGGCCGGGCCGGGACCGGGGGCGGCGTCGACCACCATCTCGGTGCGGCAGCCGGTCACCGGGTTGGCGGTGAACAACACCCCCGCCACCTCGGCGGTGACCATCCGTTGCACGATGACGGCCATCCGTACCGTCCCGCCGTCGACGTCGCGGGCGTCGCGGTAGGCGGTCGCCCGGTCGCCGTGCAACGAGCCCCAGCACCGGGCGATCGCGGCGATCAGGTCGGTGGCGCCCGTGACGTCGAGGACGGTGTCGTACTGGCCGGCGAAGCTCGCCTCCGGCAGGTCCTCCGCGGTCGCGCTGGAGCGCACCGCCACCGGTCCCGCACCGAGCCGCTGGTACGCGTCGACGATCTCCGTTTCCGGGATGACGCCGAGCCGGTGCGCCTCGGTGGTGACGCAGAACCCGTCCGGAACCCGTTCGCCCTGCCGGATCAGCTCACCCAGACCGACCGCCTTGCCGCCCACCAACCCGGCGAGGTCGACGGTCACCTCCGACAACGCGATCACCTGCACGTTCGACCCCCGACTTTTACAATACGACTGCATCGTGACAACCGTAGCCGGTTGGCAAGACGACTGCAATGCAAAAGGGATCCGCTGTCCGGACGGGTCGACCGACAAGCGCCAGGACCAGGCGCGTCGGAGTGTCAGCCGGGCCTCCGACGCCGGCAGCACCACCGGGCGGCGGGCCGGTGGGTTCGTCGAATCCCGCGTACGACCACGCGACTCACGCGTTGTCGACCAGCGAACCCGCCCGCTCGGTGCGTTGGTACAACACATGGCGGCCGTCCTGGTGCCGGCTGACCAGCCGGGCACGGCGCAGAGCACTCAGGTGGTAGGAGATGGTGCTGGCCGCCACCCCGTGCCGGGTGGCCAGTTCCTTGGTCGACCGGGCGATCGCGAGGTCGGACAGGAGGACCGTACGCATGGCGCCGATCACCTCGGGGAGCCCCGCAGGATCGCGGCGGTCGACGGTGCCGAGGCGGTTCGTCGGGTAGTACACCGTCGTTTGGGGCACGCGATCCACCTGGAACATGAGGGTCGGCCAGCTCAGCGCGGTGGCGGCCAACACGAAGTCATGATCGGACAGGTCGACCACATGATCGTGGTGGGTGTCGATCGTCAGGGAATCGCCGATCCAGTGCACTGACGGGTGCAGTCCGTCGAACACCCGGCCGACGCCGTGCCGGGCCGCCGCCCTCGACCGCTCGGCGATGTCCCGGTCCAGGACGGTGTGCAACGAGGGCCAGTCGTCGTGGAGCGTCTCGCGCCAGAATCTCGCGATGCCGGCGGCGAGCCGCCGTGGCAGTCCTCCCGACTCGGCGAGCCGGCGGATCCGCGTAGGGAGCGGACGGCCCGCGTGCGCCTCGACAGTGCCGAGGACCTGGGCTTCGACGTCGTTCTGTCCGGTGGCCTCGATCTCGGCGAGCTGTGTGTCCAGGATCCTCTCCGCCGGCCCGGTGCGCGGCTGCGGTGTCAACAGATCCGGCATGTAGGAGGTGGTGCCCGCCGTCAACAGGTCGACGAGCAGTTCCACATCAGGATGCCGGAGGGCACCCCTGGCACCGGGGCCGGGGGCGCCGAACACCGGATGCCGCCGGGCGGTCGCCGCCAACTTCAGCCACTCCACCGCCTCGATCGCCGGCGAGACCGACAGCCGGGTACGGCTCAAGGTCTGCACCCCGAACACCAGCCGGATCATGGCTGTGATTATACGTCGATTGCTCTCGATTCGAATCAGCTCGAATCCTTCGCTGTCCAACGGATCTTAATGCATCGTTTGACGTGTCCGGCGGAACTACCGCCGGGCATACCGGGATCCACCGCGCCACGTCGGCAACCATCGCGTCCGTTGCCGACACCCGAACCATTTTCCACGACCGCGAGGAGGACCGCGATGCCGGCGGCTGCACTGCACCGAACACAAAGTCGGCCCGCGGACCAACAAGGAGGAGAACGACCATGAAGAAGAAGAGAATCAGTCGGCTTCTCGCCGCAGGACTGATGTCCGCGCTGATGGCGCTGGTCGCCCTTCCCCAGGCCGCACTCGCCTCCGTCGGTTTCGGACCGATCGAGGCCAGTGGGGGCGGGATGAGCGTCACCTGGTGGGGCGTCTGGGAGAACAGCAACCGCATGAACGACATCGACATCACGCTCTGCGATACTGCCCCCGACAACTCGAACGAGGCGACCGCGGCGCTCATGGTGGCCCTGCGGAATCCGAGCACCGGCGCGATCAGCTATCAGACCCCGGGCGCGAGACTGAAAGTCCCCCAGTACGGCGGCCCCTGTGTCATCAACGATCCGGTCTGGAGTCTGGGTTACTCCCCGCAACAGATCTGGGCGGTGTCCGTGCAGTTCTGGGGAGACGGGGCACCCAGCAACGTCTGGAGCACACGCTGGGTCTACAACCCCTACCTCTGATCACGAAAGCGCGGCTGCCCGGTAAGTCACATCCGCCCGGAGTGCTACTACTCAGCGGGCCGGGGCGCTGCGAGCCCACGGGGGCCCGTAGCGCCCCGGTCGGCGCGTCGGGACAGGACCGCCGACTGCGGGGCGAGAAGCCGGTGTCCGCTGCCGGGGAGGGGCGGCCGACAGGCGTCAGGACCAGGCGCGTTGCAGTGCCACCCGGGCCTCCAGTTCCAGCAGGTGCACCTTGCGGGGCAGACCGCCACCGAAGCCGACCAGCTTGCCGCCCGCTCCGACGATCCGGTGGCACGGCACGATCACCGGGACCGGGTTCCGGTTGCAGGCCACCCCGACCGCACGGGCCGCGCCGGGGTCGCCGAGCACCTTGGCCACCGCGCCGTAGGTGACCGTCTCCCCGTACGGGATGCGGGTCATCTCCCGCCAGACCGCCCGCTCGAACTCCGAGCCCCGGCGCGCGGCCACCGGCACGCCGAACTCCACCAGCTCCCCCGCGAAGTACGCGTCCATCTCCGCGACCGCCCGCCGGGACAGCTCGTCGCGAGCCGGGCCGGCCGACTCCACCCGCCCGAAGTGCACGCCGCAGACCGCCGTGTCGTCCACGGCCACGGAAAGGTCCCCGATCGGGGTGTCCAGCACGGTCCAGCGCATGCCCCGATTGTCCCGCCCGCGAAGGCCGGCAGACCTCCGGCACCCCCGCGCCTCGCGAGGGGCCGGCCGTCCCCGCAACCCCTCGACGGAGGAAACCCCGCCATCGCCGGTGGTCAGCCGTCGTCCGACCGGTGGTTCCGGGCGGTTGCCCCGGGTAACTACCGTGCAGGTCGTGGCCACCGGAACGCTCGTCTTCCTCGTCATCGGCGCGGTGAGCGTCGTGGTGCTGGCGATCGCCCTGCTCGGCGGCGAGCTGCTGCACCTCGGTCACCCCGAGGTCGGCGGCCCGACATCCCTGGAGGTGGTCGCCGGTTTCACCGGCGCCCTCGGTTTCGGCGGGGCCATCGCCAACGAACTGATCGGCGGCGACAGCCCTGCCATGGTCGCCGGGGCGGCCGGCGTGGGCGCCCTGGCGGCCGTACCCGCCGCGTGGTTCGCCGCCCGGCTCGGCCGCGCCGCCCGGACCATGCCCACCGACCCCACCCCCACCCGCGACCATCTCGTCGGCGCGCTCGGCGTGGTCGTCACCCCGATCCCCACCACCGGGTACGGCGAGGTCCGGGTGCGCCTCGCCGGGCAGCCGGTGAAGCTCAACGCCCGCGCCGACCGGCCGCTGGCGGTCGGCGCCGAGGTCTTCGTGGTGGAGAGCCTCAGCGAGACCAGCGTGCACGTCGAGCCGTACTGAACCTTCCCGCAGAGAGACGGATCCCCTACATGCCACTCCTCATCGCCATCGGCGGAGCGGTACTGCTCCTCCTCGTCCTCGTCATGTTCGTGCTGTCCCGGATCAAGGTGGCCGGACCGAACGAGGCGTTCATCGTCACCGGCCGGAAGGGCCGCACCACCCAGACCGCCGACGGTGGCCGGCTGACCGACAACTCCGGACAGAAGGTCGTCCTCGGCGCGTCCGTCTTCGTCCTGCCCGTGGTGCAGAAGCTCCAGTCCCTCGACCTGTCCAGCCGGCGGATCGACGTCGGCATCAAGGGCGCGGTGAGCAAGCAGGGCATCCGCACCGACCTGCACGGCGTCGCCATCGTCAAGGTGGGTGGCACCGAGGACGCGATCCGCGCCGCTGCCCAGCGGTTCCTGCACCAGCAGGACGAGATCGAGGACTTCACCCGCGAGGTGCTGGCCGGCGCACTGCGCTCGATCGTCGGCCGACTCACCGTCGAGGAGGTGATCCGGGACCGGGCGGCCTTCGCCAGCGCGGTCGCCGAGGAGGCCGAGCACTCGATGACCAACCAGGGTCTGGTGCTAGACACCTTCCAGCTCCAGGACATCCTCGCCGAGGGGTCGTACCTTCAGGACCTGGGCCGGCCGGAGGCGGCGCGGGTGCTCAAGGACGCGGCCATCGCCGAGGCACGGGCCCGGCAGCAGGCCGAGCAGGAGCGGTTGCTCGCCGAGGAGGCGATCGCCGAGGCGAACCGGAACCTGTCGTTGAAGCAGGCCGGCATCCAGGCCGAGATCGACGCGGCGAAGGCGAAGTCGGCGGCGGCCGGTCCGCTCGCCCAGGCCGAGCGGGACCAGGCGATCCTGACCGAGCAGCAGAAGGTCGCCGAGCGCAACGCCGAGCTGAAGCAGCGCCAGCTCGACACCGAGGTCCGCAAGCCGGCCGACGCGGCCCGGTACAAGGTCGAGCAGGAGGCCGAGGCGGCGCGCAACGCGGCGGTGCTGGAGGCCGACGCGCGACGGCAGGCCACCATCGCCGCCGCCCAGGCGTCCGCCGAGCAGGCCCGGCTGACCGGTGAGGGTGAGCGGGCCCGCCGGGCCGCGCTGGCCGAGGCGAACGCGATCGAGGGCGCCAAGGAGGGCGAGGCCGAGCAGCGCCGCCGGAGCGCGATCGCCGAGGCGGTCGAGCGGGAGGGCCGCGCCGAGGCCGAGGCCATCCTGGCCAAGGGACAGGCCGAGGCCGAGGCGATGGCCCGCAAGGCCGAGGCGTTCGCCGCGTACGGCGAGGCGGCCGTGCTGGACCTGCTGGTCCGGGTGCTGCCGCAGGTGGTCGAGGCGGCCAGCGCCCCGATCGGCGCGATCGACAAGATGACCGTCATCTCCACCGACGGCGCGTCGTCACTGACGAAGTCGGTGGCGGGCAACGTGGCCCAGGGGCTCCAGCTCGGCACCGACCTGACCGGCATCGACCTGGCCGGCCTGCTCTCCCGGCTCGGCGCGGCCCGGACCGACGGGCCGGCCCCGGTGACGACCACGGCCGTCGAGACGAAGTAGCGGGGCACCGCGGCCGACGTCCACGCGTCCAAGGCCCCGCCCGCTTGTCGGGCGGGGCCTTGTCACATCCATCTGGTACCCATCGCAGCATGGACTCTGTCGTGTCGTTCCCGTCGCCCGCCGTGGTCAGCCTGCCGATCGCCGACCGCCGGGAGTCGTTCCGCTTCTACCGCGAGGCCCTCGGGTTGACGGCCGTCGGCGAACCGGCTTCGGACGGCGTCCCCGAGCCGTTGCAGTTCGTCGTCAACGAGGGCCTACGTCTCATGCTGGTGCCCAGCGGTGGCTTCGGCTGGGTGATCGGCCCCCACGAGGTTGCCCCCCGTGGGCAGAGCGAGTGCGTCCTCAGCCTGGGCCTCGCCTCGGCCGAGGCGGTCGACCGGGTCGTCGAGCGGCCCGGGGCGCGGGTGCCGAGATCGTCACCGAGCCCGCAGCGCAGCCCTGGGGATACACCGGCACCTTCGCCGACCCGGACGGGCACCTCTGGATGCTGACCGTTCCCCCCGCCGGCTGACCCCGACCACCTGCGGCCCGGCCGGGTCGTCACGCGCGTCGAGCAGAGCCGCGTCACGCCTCGACCAGTGACGAGAGCAGGGCCGCCGTCTCGGCCGGGCGGACCAGCACGGCGGCGTGGCTGACGTCGAGCGACCGGACGTCGAACCGGTTGTCCGGCGTCAGCGCGTCGGCCTCGGCGATGAACCGGTCCTGGAGGGCGAGCGGGAGCGACCGGTCGGCGGTGAGCCGTACGTAGGTGCGGGGGATCGTCCCCCAGCTGGCCGGGTCAACCCGCTCCTCGCCGGGGTCCAGACTCTCGTCCGGCTCCAGGGTGTTCAGGTAGCCGTGGAACTCGTCGTCCGTGCCGTCGGCCAGGCATGCCTTGCGGAGCGTGGCGAGCAGCGTCGGATCGGCGGTACGCCAGTTGAAGCGCAGCGCGCCGAGCTCCGCCGGGTCCGCGGCGATCAGGCCGGCGACGTCGTGCAGGGCACTCGACGCGTTCTCCGCCGAGGTCTGGTAGCCGGCGGGGGTGTCGTCCACGCAGCACCACGCCGAGATGTAGACCAGCCGGTCGACCAGCTCCGGCGCGGCGTTGCCGACCCCGGTCAGGGTGATCCCGCCACGGCTGTGCCCGACCAGGATCACCGGTCCGTGTGCGCGCACCCGCCGCAGCACCTCCAGCACGTGCGCCACGTTGTCCGCGTGGCCGATGCCGGCCATCGCGCTCGGCGTGGTCGCCAGCGCGGCGAGATCCTGCGGTGCCTGGTACGCCGCCGGGAACGTCGCGCCGAATCCGTGCCCGGGTAGGTCGACGGCGAGCGAGCGGTGGCCGTGCAGGGCCAGCTCGCGCTGCATGGGCGCCCAGGTGAACGAGTTGCTGCCGGCACCGTGGACGAAGACGAAGGTCGGTGCCATCAGTCGACGATGCCCTCGGCGCGGGCCCAGCGCAGCAGTTCCGCCTCGGCGGCGTCCCGGTCGAGCGGGCCCTTCTCCAGACGGACGTCCTTGAGGTGCTTCCAGGCCTGCCCGACGACCGGCCCCGGCGGTACGCCGAGCAGCTCCATGATCGCGTTACCGTCCAGGTCGGGGCGGACCCGGGCCAGGTCCTCGTCGGCGGCGATCCGCGCGATCCGCTCCTCCAGCGCGTCGTAGTCCGAGGCGAGCTGGGCGGCCTTGCGCCGGTTACGGGTGGTGCAGTCCGAGCGGGTGAGCTTGTGCAGCCGGGGCAACAGGTCACCGGCGTCGGTGACGTACCGGCGGACGGCCGAGTCGGTCCACTCCCCGCGGCCGTACCCGTAGAAGCGGAGGTGCAGGCCCACCAGCTTGGTGACCTGGACGGTGACGTCCTTCGGGTAGCGCATGGCCTTCATCCGGGCCTTGGTCAGCCGCGCACCGACCACCTCGTGATGGTGGAAGCTGACCCGACCGTCCGGGCCGACCGCCTTGGTGGCCGGCTTGCCCACGTCGTGCATGAGCGCGGCCATCCGGAGGACGAAGTCGGGACCGTCGTCCTCCAGCGCCACCGCGTTGCCGACCACGGTGAGCGTGTGCTCGTAGACGTCCTTGTGCTGGGCGTGCTCGTCGATCTCCAGCTTCAGTCCGGTCAGTTCGGGCAGGAACCGCTCGGCCAGCCCGGTGTCGACCAGCAGCCGCAGACCGGTGATCGGGTCGGCGCCGCAGAGCAGCTTGGTGAACTCGTCCCGGATCCGTTCGGCGGTGATCCGGTCCAGGTCTTCCGCCATCCGGCTCATCGCCACGCGGACGTCCGGGTGCACGGCGAAGCGGAGCTGCGCGGCGAACCGCGCCGCCCGCAGCATCCGCAGCGGGTCGTCACCGAAGGACTCGCGGGGCGTGCCCGGGGTACGGATCACCTTCGCGGCCAGGTCGTCCAGGCCGCCGTACGGATCGGTGAACCGGTGGTCCGGCAGGCTCACCGCCATCGCGTTGACGGTGAAGTCGCGCCGCTTCAGGTCGTCGGTCAGGTTCGTCCCGTACGCCACCACCGGGTTGCGGCTGACCTGGTCGTACGACTCGGCGCGGAAGGTGGTGATCTCCAGCCGGAGGCCGCCGCGCTGCGCGCCGATGGTGCCGAAGTCCCGTCCGGTCTCCCAGATCGACTCGGCCCAGCCCTTGAGCACCTTCAGCGTCTGGTCGGGGTGGGCGTCGGTGCAGAAGTCGAGATCCTCGCCGAGCCGTCCGAGCAGGGCGTCCCGTACCGAACCGCCCACCAGGTGCAGTTCGTGGCCGGCACGGGCGAACCGGCGGCCCAGTTCGTCGGCGACCGGGGAGACGCGGAGCAGTTCGGCGACGGCGTTGCGCTGCACGGCGGTGAGCTGGCGACGGTCGACGGCGTGGGGTACGGAGGCTTCGGACATCGGAGCGCCAGCCTAGCGGTCCGGGGGGTGTACTGGTCCGCCGGGCGCGGCCGGTATGGACGTTGACTAAAGTCGTGGTCGTGTGCGGGCCCGTGCCCGGCCATCTCGTACCCCTTGGGAGGCTCGATGAGCGGCGGGCTCTACCGCAGCGCGAACGCCGGCTGGGGGGACGAGCGCCGGTCGGACGGTGCCACCTACATCGCCGCAGAGCCGCTGAACCAGCCCGCGCTGGAGTCGACCGCGCCGCCGCCGGAACAGGTCGGCGAGACCAGCGCCGCGACGAACAGCGCGGTGATGGCGATCGGCAGCCTGGTCAGCCGGGGCACCGGCTTCCTGCGCACGCTGGCGCTGACCGCCGCGCTCGGCGGTGCGCTGGTCGGTGACGCGTACACCACCGCGCAGATCCTCCCCGGGATGGTCTACGAGTTCCTGCTCGGCGGCATCCTGACCAGCGTCCTGATCCCGGTGCTGGTCCGCCGCCGCAAGGCCGACGCCGACGGCGGCCAGGCGTACGCCCAGCGGCTGCTCACCCTGGCGGTGCTCGCGCTCGGGGTCGCCGTGCTGCTGGCGTTGCTCGGCGCTCCGGTGCTCACCGCGCTCTACGGCAGCGACCAGTCGAGCGACGGCTACCAGGGTCTGGTCACCGCGCTGTCGTACCTGATGCTGCCGATGATCTTTTTCACCGGCCTGAGCGCGTTGATCAGCGCGGTGCTCAACACCCGGGGGCACTTCGCCGCCCCGATGTGGGCCCCGATCCTGAACAACCTGGTGGTGATCACCACCGCCGGGCTCTACATCGCCATCTTCGGCGCGGAGATCATCAAGCCGGAGGAGATGACCACCGGCCGGGTCCTGCTGATCGGCGGCGGCACCCTGCTCGGTGTGGCGATCCAGTCGATCGGGCTGCTCCCGGCGCTGCGCAAGGTCGGCTTCCGGTGGAAGCTCCGCTTCGACTTCCGGGCCCTGGGCCTGGCCGAGCTGGGCCGGCTCGGCGGGTGGATGTTCTGCTACGTGGCGGTCAGCCAGATCGGCCTGATCGTGCTCTTCAACCTGCTCAACCGCGCCGGACGGGAGAACGCCGCCGGCCCGCTGATCTACAACAACGTCTTCCTGCTGCTGATGATGGCGCACGGGATCATCGCCGTGTCGATCATCACGGCGCTGATGCCCCGGATGAGCGCCGCCGCCGCCGACGGCCGGTACGCCGACCTCGCCGCCGACCTGTCCCGGGGCACCCGGACCGTCTCCGCGGTGCTCGCCCCGATCGCGGTCTGCTACGCGGTGCTGGCCACCCCGCTGTCGAACACCCTGTTCCGGTACGGCGCGTTCAGCGCGGCGAACGCCGAGTCCACCTCCCTGGTGCTGCTGGTCGCCGCCGTCGCGCTGGTCCCGTTCGCGGTCAGCCAACTCTTCACCTTCGCCTTCTACGCGCTGCCGGACACCCGGACCCCGGCCCTGATCAACATCCCGGTGGTGGCGCTACGGATCGGCGTGCAGATCGTGCTCTTCGCCGCGTTCTCGGCGAGCTTCGCCGCCGCCGGCATGATGATCGGCAACGCGGTGTCGTACCTGGCCGCCGCGATCGCCTCGGCCTGGCTGCTGCGACCCCGGGTCGGCCGGATCGGGCTCGGCGCCATCGTCCGCACCCTGGGCAAGGTCGCGGTCGCCGCCGCCGGGGCCGCGCTGGTCGGCTTCCTGGTGATCTGGCTGCTGCCGGGCGGCGACACGCCGAGCCGGCTGGCGGCCGTCGTCCAGCTTCTGATCGGCGGAGCGGTCATCGCCGGCACGTACCTCGGACTGGCCATGCTGCTGCGGATCGGCGAGATCACCGAGGTGGTCGCCATGGTCCGCCGCCGGCTCGGCCGGTGATCCGCAGAGCCGGTGGACGGTGCGTGACGGTGGATCACCACCCTGGGGACGCACCTGTGGATAACTCAGCGAGCCACCGCTCATCCACCGTTCAGCCCTGTGGATAACCGGCCGTACGGATGAGCATGACCGGCCGATCGGGGGGAACCCGTCGGCGGTCGACCCGGTCGCCGGGTTTCGGCGGGCCCCTCCGGTCAGCGTTTGCGGTCAGCCTCTAGATTGGCACGTACATGTGCCAGCAACGTGGCCGACAACGGTCGCAACCGGACACGCCACTCGTAACCGGCACCGGTGCGGCTACGGCGGCAAGATGACATGTCGGGGAGACACGCAACCCAGGTAAGGTCGCTCTCGACGGGTACGGCCGCCGGCGGCGCTCCGCGTCGACGACACGAGCCGGTTCCTTGACGAGGCAGAGCGGGAAGCCACATGCCCAGCAGTTCGGGTCCATCGATCGACACGATCACCGAGGGAGGACGGGTGACCCAGGTCGGCGAGGGTCAGGAGGCGGAGGAGAGCGCTCCGTCCGTCATGACCTTCGGTGCTCCCACGGTCGGTGAGATCCTTGCCGAACGGTACGAACTGGTCGAGCACATCAACGACGACAGTGCGGGTCGACAGGTCTGGCGCGGGGTCGACGTCATCCTGCGTCGTCCGGTCGCGGTCGTGCTGCGGCACCCCGGTGGCGACTCGGCCACCGAGATGCTCCAGGCGGCGGTCGCCGCCAGCCGGGTGATCCACCCCAACCTGGTCGGCGTCTACGACGCCATCGACGAGGCGGAGCGGGCGTACGTCGTCCGCGAATGGGTGGACGGCCGCTCACTGCGCGAACTGGCCGCCGACGGTCCGTTGGACCCGGCGCGGGCCACCAGCATCGGGCACTCCGTGGCCAGCGCCCTGGCCGCGGTGCACGCCACCGGCATGGTGCACGGCAACGTGCACCCGGGCACCGTCATGATCAGTGACGAGGGCCGGGTGGTCCTCGCCGACGCGCGGACCGACGGCGCGGACAGCCAGGAGAACGACATCCGGGCGGTCGGCGGCGTCCTCTACTTCGCGCTCACCGGGCACTGGCCGCACGGCGAGGCCCCGTTGCTCGGCGCCACCGCCGGGCACGGTCGGGCCGCCATCCCGGACGCCGTCCGGGACGCCAACGGCGTCCTCGCCGCCCCCCGGCAGATTCGCGCCGGTGTGCCGGCGTACCTCGACGACCTGACCATGGACCTGCTCGACCGGCAGATCACGCCGGCCTCGTCGGACGTGCTCGCCGCCGAGCTGAGCCGGCTGGAGGTGCCCGCCGACGAGCAGTACCTCGAACAGGCCGGCCCGCTCCGGTTCACCTCCGACGGCGAGGACGAGCGCACCCCGCTCTCCCCGGCCGGTGGCCGCAAGGTGGTGCTCGGCATCGCCGGCCTGCTCGTGGTCGCCCTGGTCGGCCTGCTCATCGGTGTCACCACCCTGGGCGGCGGCGATGACGACCCCGGCGGTCAGGCCGCAGGCCCGACCAGCCCGGCGGCCAGCGGCGACGCCCCCGCTCCCGCCCCGGCGGCCATCCGGACCCTGAAGCTCGGCCCCGACCAGGTACGCGTGATCGACCCGGACAGCAAGGCCCGGGACGAGTTCGACGGGATCCAGAAGGTCGTCGACGGCGACCAGGACGAGGCGTGGCAGACGGACAGCTACTACAACGCCAAGTTCAGCAACCTGAAGGCCGGCATGGGGATCCTGATCGACCTCAAGCAGCCGCAGACGGTGAAGTCGGTGCAAGCGTCGTTGTCCGACCGGGGTGCCACCGGGCAGCTCTTCGTCGGCACGGCCGACCAACCGTCCACCTCGGCCGGCGACGAGGCCCTCGTCAAGGCGTACAAGAGCAACCAGATCGGTCCGACGCTGACGAACCACGGCGCACAGATGGTCTTCGACGGCTTCGAGGCCGACCAGAAGTACCAGTACCTCCTCTTCTGGGTCACCGACCTGCCGGAGGTCGATGCCGGCAAGTTCAAGCTCATCGTCCAGGAGATCACGGTCCAGGTGCAGTGAACCGGCGGTCACGGCGATCCGACCACCCCGCGCACGGGACGTGGCGATGACCGGGCGTGGTCCGGACGCGGGTGGCGGGCCGGTCGGTCCGCCACCCCTGATCGCCGCCGACACCCCGGCCACCGACGTCGAACTGCTCTCCGCCCACGTCGCCGGGGACCGGGACGCCTTCACCGAGCTGTTCCGACGGCACCGTGACCGGCTCTGGGCGGTGGCGGTGCGCACCATCGGCGACCGGGAGGAGGCGGCCGACGCCCTCCAGGACGCCCTGCTCTCCGCACACCGCGCGGCGGCCCGCTTCCGGGGCGACGCGGCGGTCACCACCTGGCTGCACCGGATCGTGGTCAACGCCTGCCTGGACCGGATGCGGCGCCGGCAGGCGCACCCCACCGTGCCGCTGCCCGACGGCAACCGTTCCGACGACCCCACGGCCGTCGGTGGCGTCGAACCGGCCGCCCCCGCCCCGGACCACGACACCGCGCTGGTGGTCCGACAGGCACTCGGGCAGCTCCCCCCCGAGCAGCGGGCCGCCCTGGTTCTGGTCGACGTGCAGGGCTATCCGGTGGCCGAGGTGGCCCGCATCCTCGACGTGGCCGAGGGCACGGTGAAGAGCCGGTGCGCCCGGGGTCGGGCCCGGCTGGCCGTCCTGCTCGGGCATCTGCGGACCGGCACGGACGGGCCGACCGAGAGCGCCGGTGGCCCCCGGACGGGCCGGTCGAACGTGCCGGGCGTCACCAGTGGGAACCCACGAGCACCCGAGGGCGTCGGATCAGGGCCGGGGCGACCCCGGAAACCCACCGACCAGAGGGAGAACACGTGACGGCCGGCCGGTTCGGGGAGGTCGACCTCGACCTGCTCGCCGACTACGTCGGTGGCGCGCTGAACGGCACGCCCGACGAGCCCACGGTCGCCCGGCTGGTGGCGGAGGACCCGGCCTGGGCACGGGCGCACGACGAACTCGCCGCCGCGACGGCCCGGGTCGGCACCGCGCTGGCCGCCTGGGGCGCGTCGACGCCCGCCATGCCGGAGACGGTGGCGGAGCGCCTCACCGCCGTGCTCGCCGGCGCCGGCCCGGCAGCCCCGGCAACCGTGCCCGTCCAGGCGTCGCCGTCGACCGCCGTCCTCGACAGCGCCTCCGCCGGCGGATCGAGCCGGACGGTGGCCGTGGTCGGCGCGTCCCCCCGCCCCGACGGTCCGGGGCGAAACCGGCGCCGCTGGTCCCGGCGGACGGCCCCGGTGCTGGTCGCCGCAGCGGCGATGGTCGCGGTCGGCTTCGGTGTCACCCAGCTCGTGGTGGCCGGGGCCGGGCAGCGGGACGCGGGCTCGGCCCAGGAGAACGCGGCGGCGGGTGACGCTCCCCCCGGCGGGTTCCGGCTCACCACCGCCCCGACCCGCACCGGCACCAGCTACACCCCGGACACCGTCGGTAAGACCTCCGTCGGACCGGGATTGCTCTCCACCGACGGCGCCAGCCCGACGGGCCAGCGCGACCCCGAGTCGGAACCGCGTCGCTCGGCAACCGACACCGGCCTCGACCGGCTCACCGCCCGAGCCGCGCTCGACACCTGCCTCACTGCGGTCGGCGCGGCACACGGCCGAGGGCGGATCACCGTGGACCGCGTCGAGTACGCCGCGTTCCAGGGCGCACCCGCGCTGGTGGTCGGCTTGCTGGACGCCGGGGGTGAGCGCTGGGTCGTGGTGACCGGACCGGAGTGCGGGGTGCCGGGATCCGGCGCCGACACCCGGTACCGGGCGCGGGTAGGGTGAGGTCGCGGTCAGCGGACACCCGACCCTCCACGTGACATCACCCACCGGAGCACCGGGCCGGGAATCCCCACTTCGTACGATGACGTTCTGGATGTCAGTCGCCGACGATGCCAGGCGTCGGTACTCGGATCGACATCGGTGCGCGCGCCGGTGCCGAACACACACACTCGGGAGACGGCAGTGGACGAGGTCCGCAACCTGATCATCATCGGCTCAGGGCCCACCGGATACACGGCGGCGGTCTACGCGGCGCGCGCGAACCTCAAGCCGTTGGTCATCGAGGGCGTGCAGTCCGGCGGCGCGCTGATGACGACCACCGAGGTGGAGAACTTCCCCGGGTTCGCCGACGGCATCCTCGGTCCCGAGCTGATGGACAACATGCGCAAGCAGGCCGAGCGGTTCGGTGCGGAGTTCCTCACCGACGACGTGACCCGGGTGGAGCTGGTCGACACCGGCACGCCGGGTTCCGGGGCGACGAGCACCGTCTGGGTCGGCGAGACCGCGTACCGCGCCCGCGCCGTCATCCTGGCCACCGGTTCGGCGTGGCGTCCGCTCGGTGTCCCCGGCGAGCAGGAGTACCTCGGTCACGGCGTGTCGTCCTGCGCCACCTGTGACGGCTTCTTCTTCCGCAACCAGCACATCGTGGTGGTCGGCGGCGGCGACTCCGCGATGGAGGAGGCGAGCTTCCTCACCCGGTTCGCCGAGTCGGTCACCATCGTGCACCGGCGCGACTCGTTCCGGGCCAGCAAGATCATGGCCGAGCGGGCACTGACCAACGAGAAGATCAAGGTCGAGTGGAACACCACCGTCGAGGAGATCCTCGGCGCGGACAACAAGGTGACCGGTGTGCGGTTGCGTAACGTGCACACCGGCGAGGCGAAGGTGCTCGACGTCACCGGCGTGTTCATCGCGATCGGGCACGACCCGCGCAGTGAACTCTTCCGGGGTCAGGTCGACCTCGACGACGAGGGTTACGTCAAGGTCGAGGCACCGAGCACCCGCACCAACATCCCCGGTGTCTTCGCCGCCGGCGACCTGGTCGACCACACGTACCGCCAGGCGATCACCGCCGCCGGCACCGGCTGTGCCGCCGCGCTCGACGCCGAGCGGTTCATCGCCACCCTGAGCTGACAAGCCCGTAGACAGTCCCGGAGGAGGGTCATAGTGGGAACAACGACGGCGGTCACCGACGCCAACTTCGCCACTGACGTACTGAAGTCCGACAAGCCGGTGCTGGTGGACTTCTGGGCGGAGTGGTGCGTGCCGTGCCGCAAGGTCGCGCCGCTGCTGGAGGAGATCGCCAACGAGATGGGCGACCAGGTCCGGATCGTCAAGCTCAACATCGACGAGAACCCGGAGACCGCTCGGGCCTACCGGGTCATGTCGGTGCCGACCCTCACCGTGTTCAAGAACGGCGAGCCGGTGCAGTCGATCGCCGGTGCCAAGCCCAAGGGCGAACTGGTCAAGCTGATCCAGGCCGCGCTCTGACCGACGCACTCCGGAGCCCCGTACCCGTCCCGGGTGCGGGGCTCCGGCCTTCCCCGGGCTGCTTCGGGCAACCGGGAACACGGCGTCGCCGGCCACGGTACGCTCCGTAAGCGTCCTCGACGACGAGAGCCCCTCCGTACGACCGCGGTGGGTGGCGAGTGGTCAGCAGCCGCTAAGGGGGTCGTCCGTGCGTCCGATCCGCCCCGGTGACCGGGGACCCGCCGTACGTGAGATCCGCCGGGTCCTGACCGACCTCGACCTTCTGCCCCCCGCGCAGGAACCGGTCGTCAACGCGTTCGACGCGGCCACCGAACGGGCCGTCCGGGCGTTCCAGCAGTCCCGTGGGCTGAGCGTCGACGGGCGGGTCGGGGCGGAGACCTGGCGGGCGCTGGACGCGGCCCGCTGGCGGCTCGGCGCCCGTACCCTCTACCACTCCGTGCCCGAGCCGATCACCGGCGAGGACGTGCGGTCGTTGCAGGAACGCCTCCTGGAGATGGGGTACGACAGCGGTCGCGCCGACGCCGTCTACGGCGCGCGCACCGCCCGCGCGCTCGCCCAGTTCCAGCGGGAGGTCGGGCTGACCCCGGACGGTTCCTGCGGCCCGCACACGCTGGACGCGCTGCGCCGGCTCGGTCGCAAGGTGGTCGGTGGCCGTCCGCAGTGGCTGCGCGAGTCCGACGCGATCCGCCAGTCCGGGCCGACGCTGGTCGGCCGGACGGTGGTCATCGACCCCGGCCACGGCGGCACCGACCCCGGTGCGGTGGTGCACGACGGGCCGCTGCGCTGGACCGAGGCGGACCTGGTGCACGACCTGGCCAGCCGACTGGAGGGGCGGCTCGCCGCAGCGGGCGTACGGGTGCAGCTCACCCGGGGACCGTCGCCGGGCCGGTGCCTGCCGGACACCGACCGGGCCGAACTGGCGAACTCCCTCGGCGCGGACGTGTTCATCTCCCTGCACACCGACGAGCACCACAACCCGGATGCCGAGGGGGTGGCCACCTACCACTACGGGACGGACAACGGCGTCA
The DNA here is from genome assembly GCF_040639195.1 of Micromonospora sp. NPDC023956. Classification (NCBI taxonomy): domain Bacteria; kingdom Bacillati; phylum Actinomycetota; class Actinomycetes; order Micromonosporales; family Micromonosporaceae; genus Micromonospora; species Micromonospora sp. NPDC023956. Next base: position 663,943 of record NZ_JBEZZN010000002.1, on the reverse strand, counting down.
CCTCGGCGACCGGCGAACGGCTGGCCGGGCTGGTGCAACGGGAGATCGTCGCCCGGACCGGGCTACGGGACTGCCGTACCCACGCCAAGTCCTGGGATCTGCTCCGGCTGACCCGGATGCCGGCGGTCCGGGTCGAGGTCGGCTACCTCAGCTCGCCCGCTGACCGTCACCGGCTGGTCGACCCCCGCTTCCGCGACCGGGTCGTCGAGGCGATCGTCGCCGCGGTGCAGCGGATGTACTTCCCGGTCGAACGGGACGTACCGACCGGCTCGATCGACGTCAGCGAACTGCGCGCCGTGGTGGCCGCCGGGCGCACGCCGGAGTGACCCGGCAACCGGCCGCGGCGGGCCCTCCCGGAGCGTCAGCCGGCGGTGGTGCTGGTGGCCGGGCGGACCGGCCGGAGCAGGGTCTCCGGGCTCATCGAGCCGAGCAGCTTCTCCAGGGCGTACTCGACGTCGGACTTCCAGGAGAGCGCGGTGCGCAGTTCCAGCCGCAGGCGCGGATAGCGGGGGTGCGGGCGGACCGTCTTGAAGCCGACGGAGAGGAAGTAGTCGGCGGGCGCGACGCAGCCGCCGGAGGTCAGGTCGTCGACGTCGCCGAACTTCGCGTCCCCGAACGCCTCGATCGCCTTGATGCCACGCTTGGTGAGGTCCCGGGCGACCCCCTGGAGCAGCATCCGGCCGAGTCCGCCCCCGGCGAACGCCGGGACCACGTGCGCGGTCATCAGCAGCGCGGCGTCGGCGGAGACCGGCGAGGTGGGGAAGGCCATCGAGCGGGGCACGTACGCGGGTGGGGCGAACATCGCGAACCCGGCCGGCATACCGTCGACGTAGACGAGCTTGCCGCAGGAACCCCACTCCAGCAGTGTCTGCGAGACCCACGCCTCCTTCTCCAGCCCCGGGTCGCCGGCGGCACAGGCACGGTCGGCGGAGACCGGGTCCAGCTCCCAGAAGACGCACTCCCGGCACGGTCGGGGCAGGTCTTCCAGGGTGTCGAGGGTCAGGCTGACCAGACGTCGCGACATTGGCGCATCCCCACAATAGGCTTGGCGGTAACGACGCCGCCGCATTTGTCCCCGACGAGCGATCGTACGCCGCAACCCGCCGTGGTGGGAGGGGACGCGCGAACACCACCGGGGAGAGGCTCGTCGGCCGGGTCCGGGATGTGGACGTGTCCTCACGTTCCATCCCCGTCCCGACCAGCACGGACTAGGATCGACCAACCGGTGTCCCGTGTCGCCACGGGCCGTCCGGCGGGGACAGGGGCGTCGCCGCGGCGGTCCGCAGCGTGGGCGGGAGCCACCCGAGGGAAGCCGATGGGGTGATGTCATGACCGGCACGACGCTCGACGACTACACCGACCGGTACGCACGGCGCGTGCGCGGCATGACCGCGTCGGAGATCCGCGCGCTCTTCGCCGTCGCCAGCCGCCCGGAGGTGGTGTCGCTCGCCGGGGGCGCGCCCTACATCGCCGCGTTGCCGCTGGACGCGGTGGGCGAGATGCTCGGCCGGCTCGGCGCCGAACACGGGACCACCACCCTCCAGTACGGCATCGGCCAGGGCCTGCCGGAGCTGCGCGAGCGGATCTGCGAGGTGATGGCCCTCTCCGGCATCGACGCCTCGTGCGGCGCGTCCCCGGAGGACGTGGTGGTGACCGTCGGCGGGCAACAGGCCCTCGACCTGGTCGCCCGGCTCTTCCTCGACCCCGGCGACGTGGTGCTCGCCGAGGGACCCACCTACGTCGGCGCGCTCGGGGTCTTCCAGTCCGCCCAGGCCCAGGTGGTGCACGTCCCGATGGACGACGACGGCCTGATCCCGGAGGCGCTGGAGGCGGCCGTCGCCGACTGCGCCCGCGCCGGACGGCGGGTCAAGTTCCTCTACACCATCCCCACCTACCAGAACCCGGCCGGCGTGACGCTCAGCGAAGAGCGGCGGGAACGGGTCCTCGACATCTGCGAGCGGGCCGGTCTCCTGGTGGTCGAGGACGACCCGTACGGGCAGCTCGGCTTCGAGTCGGAGGCCCCCCGCCCGCTGCGCGCCCGCCGCCGCGACGGCGTCTTCTACCTCAGCACCTTCTCGAAGACCTTCGCCCCCGGACTGCGGGTCGGCTGGATTCTCGCCCCCCACGCGGTCCGCGACAAGCTGGTCATCGCCAGCGAGGCGCAGATTCTCTGCCCCAGCGGGTACGCCCAGGCCGCCGTCTCCAGCTACCTGGGCACGATGCCCTGGCGGGAGCAGCTGAAGGTCTACCAGGAGGTCTACCGGGAACGGCGGGACGCGATGCTCGACGCCCTGGCCGACCTGATGCCCGACGGCACCACCTGGACCCGGCCGGCCGGCGGCCTCTTCGTCTGGGCGACCCTGCCCGAGGGGCTCGACTCCAAGGCGATGATGCCGAGGGCGATCGCCGCCCGGGTGGCGTACGTGCCCGGCACCGGCTTCTACGCCGACGGCTCCGGCGCGGGCCACATGCGGCTGAACTTCTCGTTCCCCGCCCCGGAGCGGATCCGGGAGGGCGTCCGGCGGCTGGCCGGCGTCATGGAGCAGGACATCGCCATGCGGCGGGTCTTCGGCCAGGTCGGCCAGCAGGGACGACGTGGACAGGCCGGTGCGGACGCGCCCGGACCCGACTTGGCATGATCTCGACATGTCTGCCAGCCTGACCGACCACTCCGGCTCCGCCAGCTCCCCGTCGCCCGCCCCGGCCGCCGGGGAGCTGCGGGTCCTCGTCCTCGCCGGAGGCCTGTCGTACGAACGCGAGGTCTCGCTGAAGTCCGGCCGCCGGGTGCTCGACGCGCTCCGCGCAGCCGGCGTGGAGGCGGACCTCCGGGACGCTGACGTCGCGCTGCTGCCCGCGCTGACGGCCGACCCGCCGGACGCGGTGGTGATCGCTCTGCACGGTGCGACCGGTGAGGACGGCTCGCTCCGCGGTGTGCTGGACCTCTGCGGGGTCCCGTACGTCGGCTGCGACGCCCGCTCCGCGCGCCTGGCCTGGGACAAACCCTCTGCCAAGACGGTGCTCCGCGAGGCGGGCATCCCCACTCCCGACTGGGTTGCCCTGCCGCACGACCGGTTCTCGGAACTGGGCGCGGTGGCCGTGCTGGACCGGATCGTCGACCGGATCGGTCTGCCGGTCATGGTGAAGCCGGCGCAGGGCGGTTCCGGGCTGGGTGCCGCCGTCGTCCGGGACGCCGCCGCGCTGCCCGCCGCGATGGTCGGCTGCTTCGCGTACGGCTCGACCGCGCTGGTGGAGCGGTACGTCCCCGGAATGGACGTGGCGGTGACCGTGATCGACCTCGGGGACGGCCCCCGACCCCTGCCGGCGGTGGAGATTGTGCCCCGCAACGGCGTGTACGACTACGCGGCCCGGTACACCGCCGGCCGGACCACCTGGCACGCCCCGGCGCGGCTGGCGGACGGGACGGCGGCCCGGGTGGCCGAGGTGGCCATCGCCGCGCACACCGCACTCGGGTTACGCGACCTCTCCCGGGTCGACCTCATCGTGGACGACGCCGGAGAGCCGCACGTGCTGGAGGTCAACGTCTCGCCGGGCATGACCGAGACGTCATTGCTGCCGCTGGCGGTCCAGGCCGCCGGGCTCGACTTCGGACGCGCGCTGGAGTCGCTGGTGGTGCAGGCCGCCACCCGCCGTCCGTAGCGCCCCACCGACGTGATCGCCTCCCGGACCCCGAGTGGTCAGGGGGTTGCTTCCGACCGTTCCGTCTCCTGGCCGTCGGGCCGGCCCTCCCCGGCAGGCTGGTCCGGGTCGGTCCGCGGAGCGGGAATCCGGGCGACCGCGTCATCGGTTTCCCCGGCCGCCTCGATCACCGAGCCGGCGTCGCTCTCCGCCGGGGCCTTCTCCTCGCGGTAGGAGTCGCTGAAGCTCGCCGGCGCCTGCCACTGGATGCGGGACGGCTCGGCCAGCGGCCGTCCGCCGAACTCACCGAGCCAGGCCGCCACCAGGGCCAGGTTCTCCCGCCACTGTTCCTCGGAGATCGGCGGAAGAATCGAGTCCCACAGCGAGAGGAACGTACCGCGCAGTTGCAGCCGGCCGTACGGGCGGGCCAGGAACCAGAGGTGCAGGTGCGAGGAGCCGTCACCCCACCGGTTGACGTGCACCCGGGCCACCCCGTCCAGCGACCGGATCGCCCGCTCCAGGCGCACCGTCATCACGCCCAACTCGGCCGCGAGCAGGTTCGGCAGATCCCCCAGGTCGAGGTGGGAGCGGGACTCCAGGATCAGCACCATCGGCAGACCCGTCGGTCGGTCCATCGCCCGGACCCGCCAGCGTTCTCCCACCCAGATGTACGCCTCGTCCGGCGCCACGCACGCGGTGCACTCCCGATCCGCCTCGCCCTTGCGAGGGGGCTCGACCGGAACCGGATCGTCGAGCTGCTTGATGCGGAGGTCGCCCTCGAAGGGGAAGGAGGGCCATTGGGTGAAGTCCGGGACAGCGGGAGGGGTGTGGGGCACGAGGCTGACCCTAACCGAAGTCCGTGAGCCCTGTCCGCACCCGAATGCGTGGCCCTGTCGACACTCGTCGTCAGGACCCCGAACGTCGATCATCGACTCGCGGCCGGCGCCCGACCGGACCCGGCGGCCGGCGCTCCGCTGGTCGCCCTGACGCCTACTTCCCGGCAATCGAGGCGCACATCACACCCTTCATCCACAGGCTCCGACGTGGTTTCACGCGCTGTTTCACGTGAAACGAGCCTCCCTGTGGATAACTCCTGTGGATAACTATCGACCGCCGATGGGGCTGTGGACAACGGCCACTCTCACTCCGGACCGACGGCCCGGCGCTCTCCTCCGGTTCCCGAAGTCAGCCGACTTCTGCGGCCCGGCAGGACTCCGATGGCACCGCCTCCGCCGTCCGGGGTTTCACGTGAAAC
>NZ_JBEZZN010000002.1:0-658954 GCF_040639195.1 Micromonospora sp. NPDC023956 | reverse complement strand
GCGGCGGGCGGCGGGCGGCGGGCGGCGGGCGGCGGGCGGCGGGCGGCGGGCGGCGGGCGGCGGGCGGCGGGCGGCGGGCGGCGGGCGGCGGGCGGCGGGCGGCGAATAGAAAACGACCGCGAGCCGGGTGAGGTTCCGGGTCGCGGTCGTTTTCTGCTCGCGGAGGACGAGGTGTCTCCGCTTCTCTTCGTCACGAGGCTCAGGCCTCGGGGTCCTCCTCCTGCCCGACCCCGATGAGTCCGACGATCCGTTCCAGGTCGTCCACCGTGGCGAACTCGATCGTGATCTTGCCCTTGTTCCGGCCAATGTCCACCTTGACGCGGGTGTCGAAGCGGTCGGAGAGGCGGTCGGCGAGATCGGTCAGGGCGGGTGCGTGTGCTTTCGGTCGACGCCGAGCTGCCGGCGTCTTGGTCGTACCCTCCTCGCTGAGCGCGAGAGAGACGATCTCCTCGGTCGCCCGCACCGAGAGCCCTTCGGCCACGATGCGCAGCGCGAGCTGTTCCTGGGCCTCGGACTCGTCGAGGCTCAGGAGAGCGCGGGCATGCCCGGCGGAGAGCACCCCGGCCGCCACCCGCCGTTGCACCTGGGGCGGCAGGTTGAGCAGTCGGATGGTGTTGGAGATCTGCGGACGGCTCCGGCCGATCCGCCGGGCCAACTCCTCGTGGGTCGCCCCGAACTCCTCCAGCAACTGCTGGTACGCAGCCGCCTCTTCGAGCGGGTTGAGGTTCGCCCGGTGGATGTTCTCCAGCAGGGCGTCCCGCAGCATCGCGTCGTCGCGGGTGTCCCGGACGATCGCGGGGATGCTCTCGCGGCCGACGGCCTGAGCGGCCCGCCACCGCCGCTCGCCCATCACCAGCTCGTACTTCTCGCCGTCGAGCTGGCGGACCACGATGGGCTGGAGGAAGCCGACCTCCTCGATCGAGGTCTTCAACTCCTCCAGCGCCTCCTCGTCGAAGACCTGCCGGGGCTGCTTCGGGTTGGGAAGGATCGAGTCGACCGGAATCTCGGCGAACCGGGCTCCCGGCACCGGCGAGAGCGGAATCGCTGCGGGCAGCGCCTCCGGTACCGCAGCGGTCACCGACGGGGTGGCAGTGGCCGGTGCCCCGTCGTCGGTGGGGATGAGCGCAGCCGTGCCCATGGCAGGAACGGCCTCCGGTGCGGGTGTGGGTGTCGCGGTCTCCGGCGTCTCCACGGGACCGGTGGGGATCAGTGCCCCCAGCCCTCGGCCCAGCCCGCCACGCGGACGGTTCTTCATGCGACGCCTCCCAGCGACTTGCCCGCACTACCCATTCCGGCTCACCGGCTCCTTCACCCCGCGCTCGGCGATCTCCTGCGCGGCTGCGAAGTAACTGGTGGCACCTCGTGAACCGGGATCGTAGGTCATCACCGACTGGCCGTAACTCGGGGCCTCGGAGACCCGCACGTTACGGGGGATGACCGCCTGGAGCACCTTGTCCCCGAAATGGTTCCGGACGTCCTGCTCGACCGCATCCGCCAGACGGGTACGCCGGTCGTACATGGTGAGCAGGATCGTGGAAACCTCAAGGGTCGGGTTCAGGTGCTTACGAACCAGGTTGATGTTGTTGATGAGCTGGTTCAGTCCCTCCAGCGCGTAGTACTCGCACTGGATCGGGATGAGCACCTCCTGCGCGGCCACCAACGCGTTCACCGTGAGCAGACCGAGCGACGGCGGGCAGTCGATGAAGACGTAGTCGAAGTGTCCCGGATAGCCGGCGATGGCTCGGGCCAGCCTCGATTCCCGGGCCACCACCGAGACCAGCTCGATCTCGGCGCCCGCGAGGTCGATGGTGGCCGGCACGCACCACAGGTTCGGGATGCCCTCGACCCCTTGGGCGACCTCCTCCAAGGGCACGCTGTCGATCAGACAGTCATAGACGTCCGGCACACCGGTGTGGTGCGGGACGTTCAGTCCGGTCGAGGCGTTGCCCTGTGGGTCCAGGTCGACCACCAGGACCCGGTTCCCGTGCAGGGCGAGCGCCACCGCCAGGTTCACCGTGGTCGTGGTCTTCCCCACGCCACCCTTCTGGTTCGCGACGCACATCACCCGGGTCCGCTCGGGGCGCGGCATGGTGACCTCGCCACTGGGATTCAGGATCTGCACGGCGCGCATAGCCTCCATAGCCAACGGTGGGTCATCCTCTTCGCGCGTCGGGGTTTCACGTGAAACGTACGCGTCGCCGGCCGATTCCCCGTACGGAGAGCCGGTCGGCGACGTGGGCGTGTCGATGGTGCCGAGTGGCGGCCCGGAGACCGCCGCCGGACCGGGTTGCAGCGGTACCGCAGGCACCGGAACGGGTTCGGGGGGATTGAGGGCACCCACGACCGGGTGGACCGGATCGTGGCCTCCCGCAGGATCGGATCCCCGGTATGGCCGGCCGCGTACGCTCTCCGGCCGGCGCGTCACGGGGTCATGGTCGGCCGTGGACTGTCCACCGTCGTAGCCGGACCTCAGCCGCCCTCCGTAGACCGTTCCGTCCCGGGAAGGGGGCGGGGCCGGGTCCGAGGGTCCGACGCCGTCGTGGCGGCGGGGACCCGACCGGGCCACCCCGGTTTCACGTGAAACAGGGGCGACCGAGGCGGATTCCGCCCGTTGACCGGTCACCCCGGGATCGTCGTCGTACCTGCCGTCGTCATGCACCTGTCATCCCTGCCCGCTCCGGATGGTCGGCCCGCATACCGTCGCTGCCGCATGTGCCCGCTCCACGAAGCGTACGGCCCGGCGGGGGCGGCCGGGACCCGGCGACACCGGCCGTCGTCCGCCCCACACTATCGACGCGCGGCCAGCCTACGGCGGACGGGCGGAGAAGGTCCATGCCGAGAAGCTCGGCTGTCGAAGGTCCCGCACAGGTTCAACGAACCAACCGGGTGGCCGGACCCCGGTCGGCCCGGTTGGTGTTGCCGCCCATTCCCCGAGGGTGCGGCACCGGAGTTGGCGTCCGTTCGGTCGCTCCACCACACGCGGCGGTCCAGGCCGCTCGTCGGGCCCGTCGGCCGGGCCCGGGTTTCGTCCGCCTCAGCGTCCCCGGGGCCGGCCGCCGCGGCGCTTCGCCCGGCGCGCTTTGCTCACCGGGCCGACCACCCGCTCCCGCACGATCTCCACAACGGTCGTCGGGGGGTCGATCACGTCGACACCGCACCGGTACACGGCAGGTTCCCCACCGCCGAGCCGCTCCACGCTGGCCGCGTGCTCAGCGATCTCGTCCGCGACGGAGGAGCCCTTGAGCGCGAGAATCCGTCCACCCCGGACGGTCAGCGGCAGGCACCAGAGGGCCAGCCGGTCGAGAGGAGCCACCGCCCGAGCGGTGACCACGTCGGCGCTGAACGGGTCGACGTCACCGCCACCGGAGGCGGCCTCGGCGCGGCCCCGGAACACCCGGACCATCCGGGTCAGTCCGAGTCCTTCCACCGCCTCGATCAGGAACGCGGTCCGACGGGCGAGCGGTTCGACCAGCGTCACGCGCAGATCCGGACGAGCGATGGCGAGCACCAGGCCGGGCAGCCCCGCCCCGGAGCCGACGTCGATGACCGTCGCGCCCTCGGGAATCCGCTCGGCCACCGCCGCACAGTTGAGCAGGTGCCGGTCCCAGATCCGGGGTGCCTCCCGGGGACCGATCAGGCCGCGCACCACGCCGTCGGTGACGAGCAGCTCGGCGTACGCGGCGGCCAGGTCGAGCCGGTCACCGAAGAGGGTCCGCGCCGCATCCGCCAGCTCCGGAGGCAGTACCGCGTCCCCGGCGGAGGGGAGGGTGGACGTTCGGGGGTCGACCGGCGACGGCCCGGGTGCGGTGTCACCCGGGCCGGGAACGCCAGCCGTGGCGTCGGAGGTCACCCGGTCAGTCCGCCGGCCGGACGATGATCCGCCGGTTGGGCTCGACACCCTCGGACTCACTCTCCACCCCGTCCATGGCGTTCACCACGTCGTGCACGCACTTGCGCTCGAACGCGGACATCGGCTCCAGCCGCACCGGCTCGCCGTACTCCTTGACCTTCTCCACCGCGTTCTTGGCGACGGCGGCCAGTTCCTTGCGGCGGTTGGCCCGGTAGCCGCCGACGTCCAGCAGCAGCCGGCTCGGCGTACCGGTCTGCCGGAACACGGCCAGCCGGGTCAGCTCCTGGAGCGCCTCCAGGGTCGCCCCGCGCTGCCCGACCAGGTTCTGTAGGCGCGCCCCGACCACCTCGACGACCGGCCTGCCACCTGACACCAGCTCGTCGATGTCCCCGTCGTAGTCGAGGATGTCGAGCAGACCTTCGACGTAGTCCGCCGCGATCTCGCTCTGCCGGAACAGATCGCTGTCGGCCGGAGCCTTCTTCCCACGCACCTCGGGCTCGGTCACCTCCGCCCCGGTCTCCGCGATCGGAGCAGCGTCCTCGTCCGGGGACTTGTCAGTGCGGGGGATGCTGGTGTCGGTCACGGTTCATCTCCGTACTTCGTTCGGGCGGACCGTCGGGTCCGTTGGTTTCCCGGCGGCGGCGCAGGGTCTCGCCGGTGCCACCGGGCACGTCTGTACGGGCAGTGTCGCCCGTGACCGCGCGGTCGCGCGGGAGATCCGTCCCGGCGGCGGCGGTGAGCCCGTGGTACGGATCCGGCCGCCGCCGGGCGGACCCGGCGGCGGCGCGTGGACCAGTCAGCCCTGCCGCTTGGCGGGCCGGTTCTTCTTCGGGTTGACCGGCTTGGCGCCCGGCTTCGGACCGGCGACCTTGGGGGTGGTGGGCTTCACCGGAGCCGGCGCGGGCTTGGCCCGACCCAGAAGGCCCCCGGCCTTGGCCGGCTGCGCCGTGCTACGGCCGCTGGCACCCGCCTTGGCGGTCACGCTCGGCGGCGGCGGGTACTTGCGGAGTACCCACTGCTGCTGGCCGAGGGTGAACAGGTTGTTGGTGACCCAGTAGATGATCACACCGATCGGGAAGATCGCACCGGAGATCAACAGCGAGAGCGGGATGCCGTAGAGCATGAGTCGCTGGATCATGCGCTGCTGCGGGTCCTCCGCCCAGCCGGTCTTGAGGATCATCTGACGGCTGGTCAGGTAGGTGGTGCCCATCATCACCAGGACCAGGACGCCGGCGATGACCTTGACCGTGGTGCCGTTGGCACCGAGCCGGGACAACTCCTCGGCGGTCGAGCCGAACTTGCCGGCGATCGGGGCGGTGAAGATCGACGCCGCGGACGCGCTCTCGAACTGCTGGACCGTCCAGCCGTACAGGGTCTTGCCCTGGTTGGCGGGGTCGAGGCGGCGGAGCACGTGGAAGAGGCCCAGGAAGACGGGAATCTGGAGGAACATCGGAAGGCAGCCCATGAGCGGGTTGGCCTTTTCCTTCCGATAGAGCTCCATCATCTCCTTCTGGAGCGTCTCCCGGTCACCCTTGTGCTTCTCCTGGAGCGCCTTGACCTGCGGCTGCAACGCCTGCATGGCCCGCTGCGACTTGATCTGCTTGACGAAGACCGGGAAGAGGATCACCCGGACGGTGACCACCAGGAAGACGATGGCCAGGATCCAGGCCCAGTTCGTGCCCGCCACCGGGCCGTCCGCCACCCCGATGGCGTCCCACGCCGAGTGCCAGGCCAGCAGGATCCACGAGATCGCGAGGTAGATCCAGTCGAGACTCAATTCTCAGGCTCCAGTCTCATCGGCGCGGCGGCGGCCGCCCGGCTCCGGCACCGGGTCATACCCACCGGGGTGAAAGGGATGGCAGCGCAGCAGCCGCCGGATCGTCAGCACGGTCCCCCGGAACGCGCCGTGCCGGGTGACGGACTCCAGACCGTACGCACTGCACGACGGGTGGAACCGACAGCGGGCCGGCAGTGCCGGGCTTATCCAACGACGGTACGCGATGATGGGTCCGACCAGGATCCGGGCACCGAGTGTGGTGGGCCGGGGCGTGGCGGAACCGCTGCTCACCGGGACCGCCGGCTACGGGGCGCCCGTGCCGAGGCGACGGCCGCGTCCAGGTCGGCGCCGAGCTGGACGTAGCTCGCCCCGGCCGCTGCGGGGAGTGCGCGTACCACGACGGTGCTGCCGGGTGGCAGCGTGGCGAGCCGTTCCCGGACGAGATGCCGCAACCGGCGACGGACCCGGTTGCGGACCACCGCCGGCCCGACCGCCTTGGACACGACGAAGCCGGCGCGGGTCGGTGCGGAGGACTCCTCCACACCCGCTGCCCGCGCCGGCTCCGGCGAAGACGGTGCCCCGGCTCCGGGTGTCAGAGGCAGAGCCAGGTGGACGACCACCGCGCCACGGCCGGCGCGACGCCCACCACGGATCGCTGCGGCGAAGTCAGTGCTGCGCCGCAGTCGCTGCGCGGCGGCCAGCACGACTGCCCACGTCCTCCGAACGGACCCGGCCGCCGTCAGGCCGACAGGCGGGCGCGGCCCTTGGTGCGACGGGTCGAGATAATGGCGCGGCCGGCGCGGGTACGCATGCGCAGCCGGAAGCCGTGGGTCTTCGCGCGCCGGCGGTTGTTCGGCTGGAAGGTGCGCTTGCTCACGTCAGGCTCTCCGTTTTCCGTACGCCCCGCGCGGGGGATCGCTCGGGGTGTGTGGTGGTCCAGGCCGGTTGGTGGCCTACGATCGGCGCTGCCCGATGATGCGGGACCTCGACGATGCGGGCACCACGACCGCGGACAGCAGGCACCCATCACCCTAGCAGGAGGGCGACAGAGCAGCCGTTCCACCCTACGCAGGGCAGCAACGACGGTCAAACACGCCCCGACCCGTCGCCCGGCACCCCTCGAAGGGCGTCGGACGGCGCGACGCGCCCGGGTGCGAGCGGGGGTTTTCACTGATACCGACAAGGGGCACACCGCCCCGCCGGTTGAAGCGGTACCGACAACGCTGTTAGCGTGCGCGCTTGCGGTCCGCGTCGTGATCGAGGTCGGAATCCGGTCGGGATCCCACACCACTGACAGGCAAGACCGGACCGGGCGGTGGATCGTTCGGCACGGTGAACCCGCTTCAGCACCCGTTCAGGCAGGGGGCAGGTCCCACCCGCATCTGGCGGACGGCCACAATCGGTCGGTACACAGGCTGTGGATAACCTGTGGATGGCGACCGTCCAGCCGTCCGGGCGGATGGTGTTCCAGCCGCTCAGACGCGGTGGCGGGCCCGGGACGGCCGACTGGGAGAGCAGCGGCGGCCGGGAGCAGAGGCGAGGGGGTGGCACGACGGTGGCCGGAACGACCGACCTTGCCGCGGTGTGGACCGCGACGACGGACGAGCTCGCCGACGAGATCATCTCGGCTCAGCAACGTGCCTACCTGCGGCTGACCCGGCTGCGCGCGATCGTCGAGGACACCGCGCTGCTCTCCGTGCCCGACGCCTTCACCCGGGACGTGATCGAGTCCCGGCTCCGCCCGGCGATCACCGAGGCACTCAGCCGTCGACTCGGCCGACCGATCCAGGTGGCGGTCACCGTCCGGGTCGCCGAGGACGGCACGGGCCGTCCGGCGGGCACCGTGTACCGCAGCGTGCCCGAGGCCGACGCACCCGAGCTGCCCTTCCCCGGCTACGACGCCAACCCCGGCCACGCCGAGGTGCCGGCCCCGTTCCGGGAGGTTCCGCCGCCGGCGTTCCACCCGGACGAGGAGGACGGCCCCGACCCGCAGACCGACCCGTCCCGGGGCGGACCGGCCGGCGACGACGCCCGACGGCTGATCCCCACCAGCCGGGGCGGTCAGGAGGCCCTCTTCACCGCCAGCTTCGCCGAGTCGCTGCGCGGCGGACCGCCCGGGGCGGACCGGCGGGGCTACGACGACCGTGCTGACCGCGGCCCCGACCAGGGGCGCCCGTACGACCAGCGGTACCGCGACGACACCGGTCCGGTACGCGACCGGCTGCCCCGCGACGGCGGCACCGACAGCGGGCCGGGGCGTGGTGGCGTGGACCACCGGCCGGGCGGCCGGGACGACCGGCGGCTCCCCGGTGGGGCGGAGAGCGGCGGGAACCGGCTGAACCCGAAGTACATGTTCGAGACGTTCGTCATCGGCTCGTCCAACCGGTTCGCCCACGCGGCGAGCGTGGCGGTGGCCGAGTCGCCGGCCAAGGCGTACAACCCGCTGTTCATCTACGGCAGCTCGGGGCTGGGCAAGACCCACCTGTTGCACGCGATCGGGCACTACGCCACGACGCTGGGCAACGCCCGGTCGGTCCGGTACGTCTCGACCGAGGAGTTCACCAACGACTTCATCAACTCGCTGCGGGACGACAAGACCAGCGCGTTCCAGCGCCGCTACCGGGACGTCGACATCCTCCTGATCGACGACATCCAGTTCCTGGAGAACCGGGAGCGGACCCAGGAGGAGTTCTTCCACACCTTCAACACCCTGCACAACGCCAACAAGCAGATCGTGATCACCTCGGACCGGTCGCCGAAGCAGCTCGCCACCCTGGAGGACCGGTTGCGGACCCGGTTCGAGTGGGGGCTGCTGGCCGACATCCAGCCGCCGGACCTGGAGACCCGGATCGCGATCCTGCAGAAGAAGGCCGCCCAGGAGCGCCTGTACGCGCCCCCGGACGTGCTGGAGTTCATCGCGTCGCGGGTGTCGAACTCGATTCGGGAACTGGAGGGCGCGCTGATCCGGGTGACCGCGTTCGCCAGCCTGACCCGGTCCACGGTCGAACTCTCGCTCGCCGAGGAGGTGCTGCGGGACTTCATCCCGGACGGCGCCGGCCCGGAGATCACCGCAGACCAGATCATGGTCTCCACCGCCGACTACTTCGGCGTCAGCCTTGAGGATCTGCGCGGCCACTCCCGGTCCCGGGTGCTGGTCAACGCCCGCCAGGTGGCCATGTACCTCTGCCGCGAGCTGACCGACCTCTCGCTGCCCCGGATCGGCCAGGCGTTCGGTGGACGGGACCACACCACGGTCATGCACGCGGACCGGAAGATCCGTCAACAGATGGCCGAACGCCGGTCGCTCTACAACCAGATCGCCGAGCTGACCAACCGGATCAAGCAGACCTCCTGAGCCCTCGCTGCGGCCGGTACGCCGCAGTTGCTCCGCTACGTCGGCCGCCCGCCGGTCGACGAACGGCACCGTCATCGACGCCCGGCCCGACGGCCGGGCGTTTCCGTCTCCACCGTCGGTCGCCCCGCCCCGGTTTCCACCCCGCCCCGGGCTGTGCAGCCACGTCCCGGAGGGCTGCGACGTCCCCACAGCCCCTCGGGTTGTCCACAGCGGAGCCGACTTGTCCACAGCAAGTTATCCACAGGCAGTGGATAACTACCGTCCGCCCCGGAGCAGTTACCCACAGGTTGTGGAAAAACCCTGGGGACGAGCCTGTGGACGAGTGTGGACAGGCCGATGGTTGTCCACCGGTCGCGGGCTGCCTGTGGACAGCCTGTTGAAGGTTCTGGGGACAACGGCTGTGGAAGCTGGTCCGCTCGTCCACAGGGCTGGGGAGAAAGTCGGTGGATAACCGGTGGATAACCGGTGGACAACGGTGGACAACTCCGCGCCGAACGAGGCCTGTGGACAAGTAGCTGAGTTTTACCCACGGTTCTCCACAGGTAAACCACCGGTGGATAACGCGTCTGAGCTGGGAAAACGCGACTTATCCACAGTTTGCACAGGTGCTACGAAGACGATGGGTTATCTCTTTGAAGAGAACAAAAACCAATCATCACCGTTGGACTTCCTGTGGATCGTTGCCTGCCGGCCCCCGACCCGAGCAGGTTGGCAGCAGAAGCACGGGGTCGGACGCACAGCCGATGCCCCCGCGCCCTAAGGTGCGATGGGTACCCGCACGGTCGGGCGGGACGGTGGGCAGCGGTCGGCATGAGAGAGTTGTCGCTGACGTCGACGCGGAGGCATTAATGAAGTTCCGAGTGGAGCGCGACGCGCTCGCCGAGGCTGTGGCGTGGACCGCGAAGAGCCTCCCCAACCGGCCGTCCGTACCGGTGCTCGCCGGGGTGATGCTCCGGGTGACCGACGGCAACCTGCAGGTCTCCGGCTTCGACTACGAGGTCTCCAGCCAGGTCACGGTCGAGGTGCAGGGCGACGCCGACGGTGCCGCGCTGGTCTCCGGGCGCCTGCTGGCCGAGATCACCAAGGCCCTGCCCGGTAAGCCGGTCGACATCGCCGCCGTCGGTGCGCACCTCGAACTGGTCTGCGGCAGCGCCCGGTTCACCCTGCCCACCATGCCGGTCGAGGACTACCCGAGCCTGCCGGACATGCCGGAGAGCGCCGGCACCGTGGACGCCGCCGCCTTCGCCGCAGCGGTCGCCCAGGTCGCGGTGGCGGCGGGCCGGGACGAGACCCTGCCGATGATGACCGGCGTCCGGCTGGAGCTGAACGGCGACACCCTCGCCATGCTCGCCACCGACCGCTACCGTCTCGCGCTGCGCGAGATGCAGTGGCGGCCGGACGACGCCGGGATCAGCATCAACGCCCTGGTCCCCGCCCGGACGCTGCACGACACCGCCAAGGCGCTCGGTCCGCTCGGCGGCGAGGTGACCCTGGCCCTGTCCCAGGGCGCGGCCGGCGAGGGCATGATCGGCTTCTCCGGTGGCACCCGCCGGACCACCAGCCGGCTGCTCGACGGCGCGAACTACCCGCCGGTCCGGTCGCTCTTCCCGCCGAGCCACAACGCCGAGGCCCGGGTGTCGGTGAGCACCCTGATCGAGGTCGTCAAGCGGGTCGCCCTGGTCGCCGAACGGACCACCCCGGTGCTGCTCAGCTTCAGCTCCGACGGGCTGGTCGTGGAGGCAGGCGGTACCGAGGAGGCCCGGGCCAGCGAGGCCATGGACGCGACCTTCACCGGCGACGCGCTGACCGTCGGCTTCAACCCGCAGTACCTGATCGACGGTCTGACGAACCTGGGTGCCCAGACCGCGATGCTCTCCTTCGTCGACGCGCTGAAGCCCGCCGTCATTTCCCCGGCCGGTGAGGATGGTGAGGTCATTCCGGGGTACCGGTACCTGATCATGCCGATCCGGGTTTCCCGCTGATCGCGCACACACCCCGAACCAGAACCACCGGAGGTAGGTACAGATGCAGCTCGGCCTGGTAGGACTCGGCCGCATGGGCGGCAACATGCGCGAGCGGCTGCGCGCCGCCGGGCACGAGGTGGTCGGCTTCGACCACAACGCGGAGCTGAGCGACGTCGCCTCCCTGACGGAGCTGGTCGAGAAGCTGGCGGCGCCCCGCGCGGTCTGGGTGATGGTGCCCGTCGGCGTCACCGACGCCACCATCGACGAGCTCGCCGGCCTGCTCGACTCCGGCGACATCATCATCGACGGCGGCAACTCGCGCTTCAGCGACGACGCCCCGCGCGCCGAGCGGCTGAACGAGCGCGGCATCGGTTACCTCGACGTCGGCGTCTCCGGCGGGGTGTGGGGCCGGCAGAACGGCTACGCGCTGATGGTCGGCGGCGCCGAGGAGCACGTCGGGCAGCTGATGCCGATCTTCGAGGCGCTCAAGCCCGAGGGCGAGTTCGGCTTCGTGCACGCCGGGCCGGTCGGGGCCGGGCACTACGCCAAGATGGTGCACAACGGCATCGAGTACGGCCTGATGCACGCCTACGCCGAGGGCTACGAGCTGCTCGCCGCCTCCGAGCTGGTGACCAACGTGCCGGGGGTCTTCAAGTCCTGGCGTGAGGGCACGGTGGTCCGCTCCTGGCTGCTGGACCTGCTCGACCGGGCCCTCGACGAGGACCCGGAGCTGGCCGAGCTGAGCGGCTACACCGAGGACACCGGCGAGGGCCGCTGGACGGTCGACGAGGCGGTCCGGCTGGCCGTGCCGCTGAACGTCATCACCGCCTCGCTCTTCGCCCGGTTCGCCTCCCGCCAGGACGACTCGCCCGCGATGAAGGCCGTCGCCGCGCTGCGCCAGCAGTTCGGCGGGCACGCCGTCCGCAAGCGCTGACCGGCGTCCGCCCCACCGTGTACGTCCGCCGGCTCGAACTCGTCGACTTCCGCTCCTACGAGCGGGTCGACGTCGACCTCGAACCGGGGCCGAACGTCCTGGTCGGGGCGAACGGGGTCGGCAAGACCAACCTCGCCGAGGCGCTCGGCTACGTGGCGACCCTGGACAGCCACCGGGTCGCCACCGACGCGCCGCTGGTCCGGCTCGGCGCCGAGTCGGCGGTGATCCGCTGCGCGGTGGTGCACGAGGGCCGGGAACTCCTGGTCGAGCTGGAGATCGTCCCCGGCAAGGCCAACCGGGCCCGGCTGGGGCGGTCCCCGGCGCGCCGGGCGCGGGACGTGCTCGGCGCGCTGCGGCTGGTGCTGTTCGCCCCGGAGGACCTCGAACTCGTCCGGGGCGACCCGGCCGAACGCCGTCGTTACCTCGACGACCTGCTGGTGCTCCGCCAACCCCGGTACGCCGGGGTGCGGGCCGACTACGAGCGGGTGGTCAAGCAGCGCAACGCCCTGCTGCGGACCGCGTACCTGGCGCGCAAGACCGGCGGGTCCCGGGGCGGGGACCTCTCCACCCTGGCGGTGTGGGACACCCACCTGGCCCGGCACGGGGCGGAACTGCTCGCCGGGCGGCTGGAGCTGGTCGCCGCGCTCACCCCGCACGTCACCAAGGCCTACGACGCGGTCGCCGCCGGGCGGGCGTCCGCCGGGATCACCTACCGACCGTCGGTGGAACTGGGCGAGGCGGTGCCGGACCGGACGGCCCTCACCGAGGCGTTGACCACCGCGCTGGCCGAGTCCCGGACCGCCGAGGTGGATCGCGGGACCACCCTGGTCGGCCCGCACCGCGACGATCTCGCGCTTACCCTCGGCCCGCTCCCCGCCAAGGGGTACGCCAGCCACGGCGAGTCCTGGTCGTTCGCGCTCGCCCTGCGGCTGGCCGCGTACGACCTGCTCCGCTCGGACGGGATCGAGCCGGTGCTGGTGCTCGACGACGTCTTCGCCGAGCTGGACGCCGGCCGCCGGGAGCGGCTGGCGGACCTGGTCGGCGGAGCCGCACAGCTCCTGGTGACCTGTGCCGTCGACGACGACGTGCCGGTGACCCTGCGGGGCGCCCGCTTCCAGGTCGGCGAAGGGACGGTACGCCGTGTCGGATGACCCGATCCCGCCCCGTCCCGCCGCCGGTCCGGCCCGTTCCCCCGCCCGGGACGCCGGGACCGGCAGCCGGCGGGCGGCCGGCTCCGGCGACCGGTCCGGCGGGCCCCGACCGTCCGGTGGCCGGCGGGCGGCCGGCTCCGGGGACGGGACCGGTGGGCCCCGGCCGACCGGCTCCGCGTCCGACCGGGCCGGTCGGGACGCAGGCGACGGTGGGACCGGCACCACGTCCGGCGGACGTCCGCCGGGAACCGGCGGGAGTACCGGTGCCGACCTGCCGGCCGAGTCGTCCGGTCCGCAGCTGGCCCGTGCGGTGCTGGACGCGGCGAAGGCCCGGCGCGCGGCGACCGCCCCCAGGCGGCGCAGCGCGCTCGGCGGGGGTGACGACGGCCAGCGGCGACTGCGCGGCTACTCCGGTCCGGGACCGGATCCCCGGGACCCGCAGTTGCTCGGCGTGGTGCTCGGCCGGCTGATGAAGGCCCGGGGTTGGGAACAGCCGGCGGCGGAGGCCACCGTCTTCGGCGCCTGGGAACGGGTGGTCGGCCCGGAGATCGCCCAGCACAGCCGGCCGGTGAAGCTGGAGAACGGGGAACTCACCGTCGAGGCCAGGTCGACGGCCTGGGCCACCCAGCTCCGCCTGCTGGCCGGTTCCCTGCTCCAGCAGATCGCCCGTGAGGTGGGCCACAACGTCGTCCGCAGACTGCACATCCACGGTCCGGCCGCGCCGTCCTGGTCCCGGGGGCCCCGACGCGTGCGTGGCCGGGGGCCCCGGGACACCTACGGCTGAGCTGCCCCGACCGACCCGGGCGGCACCGACTCCGGTGCCGGCAGGTGGTCCGGAACCGGGGACGGGCCGGTCAGGTGGCGGCGTAGACGGCGAAGCTGCGGTCGGCGCAGCGGCGGTAGAACGCGGCCAGGACGGCCAGCTCGGCGCAGGTGAAGTTCCACTGCGGCGGGTCGCCGGCCTCGTCGCGGAGTCCGTCGAGCCGGCTGTCGAGCCACCGGAGCTGCTGCTCGGCGAGTCGGCCGTCGGCCAGCAGGTCCCGCAGGACGGCGCTGACCGAGTCGAAGGTGACCGACTCCCCGTGCTCGCGGTGCCGGGCGACGAACCGCTCCAGCCCGTCGGCGATCCAGGCGCAGCCGTCCGGATCGATCACCGGATCCTCGTCCTCGGCGGCGTTCTCCGTGGCGTAGAGCACATTTTCCAGGCCGAGCAGGAGGTCCACCAGCTCGGTGTACGCGGTCGCCCGCACCGTGCCGGTCTTGGCGATCAGCTCGGCGAGAGCCGCGGTCGGCGCGGAGATGCGGGGCATCTCGACGATCTCGCCGAAGTCCACGAACTCGGCCGGTGCCACCGGGTCGTAGAACCGGCCGGTCCGCGGCCAGACCACCGCGACGTTGTCCAGCCCCATCGGGCGTCACCTCTTAAGTGCACGTGTCGAAGCCAGTCGGTCCGATCGTCCGATTCTGCCGTCTGGAGATCAAGAGCGGCACCCCGGGTGGCGCCGCCAAGGTACGACACCGTGCGTGCTCCGCGCGACCCCGGGGCGTACTCGTCGCGGGTGGTGGCGGTGAGCCGACCGTCGGCAACCGCGCCCGCGATCAGGGCCGCTCGTGTAGGGGGAGTCGCAGGAGGCGCGATTCGGGCCGCAGCGGAGGTCTGAGCCGCCTTCAAGGGGTGCCGAGTGGTGGTTCTGTCGGCTGCGCACAGTAGGATTGGAGGCGAGACGAAGATCTGACGCGGAGCGACGCCACGGACCCGGCCGGGCCCCGACGCGCCGCGTCGCATCGAGTTGATCGCGATCCGCGGGCAACCGCGGCGACCGGCGTTCGGCCCGTACCCCGGAATATATCTGGTGCCGGTCCGCGCGCCCGACGTCGCGTCCCGCCGAACCCGCGTCCGAC
The DNA here is from genome assembly GCF_040639195.1 of Micromonospora sp. NPDC023956. Lineage (NCBI taxonomy): Bacteria > Bacillati > Actinomycetota > Actinomycetes > Micromonosporales > Micromonosporaceae > Micromonospora > Micromonospora sp. NPDC023956. Next base: position 644,021 of record NZ_JBEZZN010000002.1, on the reverse strand, counting down.
GCGCCCTCCCGGCGCGGCCGGCGCGAGAAAGTGGCCGAGGGTGGCAGCGCAGAACAAGCAGGAGTACGGCGCCGAGTCGATCACCGTCCTCGAAGGGCTGGAGGCGGTCCGGAAGCGGCCCGGCATGTACATCGGGTCCACCGGGGAACGTGGTCTGCACCACCTGGTCTGGGAGGTCGTCGACAACGCGGTCGACGAGGCGCTGGCGGGTCACTGCGACACCATCGACGTGGTGCTGCTGGCCGACGGTGGCGTCCGGGTCACCGACAACGGCCGTGGCTTCCCGGTCGACCTGCACCCCAAGCTCAAGAAGCCCGGCGTCGAGGTCGCGCTGACCGTGCTGCACGCCGGTGGCAAGTTCGACGGCAAGGCGTACGCGGTCTCCGGTGGTCTGCACGGCGTCGGCGTGTCCGTCGTGAACGCGCTCTCCACCCGGATGGCCGTGGAGATCCACAAGTCCGGTTTCGTCTGGCGGCAGCAGTACCACAACTCCAAGCCGAGTCCGCTGGACAAGGGCGAGACCACCGACCGCACCGGTTCGACGGTCTGCTTCTGGCCCGACCCGGACGTCTTCGAGACGGTCGACTTCGACTTCCAGACCATCTACCGCCGGATTCAGGAGATGGCCTTCCTCAACCGGGGCCTCACCATCCACCTTCTCGACGAGCGGGTGCCCGAGGAGGAGGACGGCCGCCAGCGCGAGGTCACCTTCTGCTACAAGGGCGGCATCGCCGACTTCGTCCGCCACCTCAACGCCTCGAAGACCCCGATCCACAAGACGGTGGTCGAGTTCGCCGGCGAGGAGGAGGGCATGTCCCTCGAGATCGCCATGCAGTGGAACGAGTCCTACGGCGAGTCGGTCTACACCTTCGCGAACACCATCAACACGCACGAGGGTGGCACCCACGAGGAGGGTTTCCGCGCCGCGTTGACCAGCCTGGTCAACAAGTACGGCGCCGAGAAGAAGCTGCTCAAGTCGGACGAGAAGCTCTCCGGTGAGGACATCCGCGAGGGGCTCGCCGCGATCATCTCGGTCAAGCTGGCGAACCCGCAGTTCGAGGGGCAGACCAAGACCAAGCTCGGCAACACCCCGGTGAAGAGCTTCGTCCAGCGGGTCTGCAACGAGTGGCTGGTCGACTGGTTCGACCGGAACCCGGCCGAGGCGAAGGTCATCATCACCAAGGCGTCGCAGGCCGCCCGGGCCCGGATCGCCGCCCAGCAGGCCCGGAAGCTGGCCCGCCGCAAGTCGCTGCTGGAGTCCGGCTCGATGCCGGGCAAGCTCGCCGACTGTCAGTCCACCGACCCGCGCGAGTCCGAGGTCTTCATCGTCGAGGGTGACTCGGCCGGTGGCTCGGCCAAGCAGGGTCGTGACCCGCGTACCCAGGCGATCCTGCCGATCCGGGGCAAGATCCTGAACGTGGAGAAGGCCCGGATCGACCGGGTGCTGAAGAACAACGAGGTCCAGGCGCTGATCACCGCGCTGGGCACCGGCATCCACGACGACTTCGACATGGAGAAGCTGCGCTACCACAAGGTGGTGCTGATGGCCGACGCCGACGTCGACGGCCAGCACATCCAGACCCTGCTGCTCACCCTGCTGTTCCGCTTCATGCGTCCGCTGGTGGAGCTGGGGCACGTCTACCTGGCCGCCCCGCCGCTCTACAAGATCAAGTGGAACAAGAAGGGCGACGACGCCCAGTACGCCTACTCCGACCGGGAGCGGGACGGGCTGATCGCGCTGCGCCAGCAGAAGAAGGCGAACGCCAAGCCGGACGACATCCAGCGGTTCAAGGGCCTCGGCGAGATGAACTACCCGGAGCTGTGGGAGACCACGATGAACCCGGCGACCCGAACCCTGCGTCAGGTCACGCTCGACGACGCGGCGACCGCCGACGAGCTGTTCAGCGTCCTGATGGGTGAGGACGTCGAGGCGCGCCGCTCGTTCATCCAACGGAACGCCAAGGACGTGCGCTTCCTGGACATCTGACGGATGCCGGTGGGCCGCCGGGAAGCTCCCGGGGGTTCACCCGTCCACAGAGTTATCCACAGCTTCGACGGTATCCACAGCCGTTATCCACAGCACGAAAACGACTCTGAGTCTGATAAGGGTTAACAGTGACCGATACTCCCGAGTCCACCCCTAACGAACCGGAAACCCCGGAGGCCGCCGCCGCGGTCGTGGCGCAGCACGACCGGATCGAGCCGGTCGGCCTCGAGGTGGAGATGCAGCGCTCCTACCTCGACTACGCGATGAGCGTCATCGTCGGGCGGGCGCTGCCGGACGTCCGGGACGGGCTCAAGCCGGTCCACCGCAAGATCCTCTACGCCATGTTCGACTCCGGCTACCGGCCGGACCGCGGCTACGTGAAGTGTTCCCGGGTCGTCGGTGACGTGATGGGGCAGTTCCACCCGCACGGCGACTCGGCGATCTACGACGCGCTGGTCCGGATGGCGCAGCCCTGGTCGCTGCGGTACCCGCTGGTCGACGGAAACGGCAACTTCGGCTCGCCCGGCAACGACCCGGCCGCCGCGATGCGCTACACCGAGTGCAAGCTCGACCCGCTGGCGATGGAGATGCTGCGGGACATCGACGAGGACACCGTCGACCTCCAGGACAACTACGACGGCCGGGCCAAGGAGCCCACCATCCTGCCGTCGCGGATCCCGAACCTGCTGGTCAACGGGTCCGAGGGAATCGCGGTCGGCATGGCCACCAAGATCCCTCCGCACAACCTGCGCGAGATCGGCGCGGCCGTCCAGTGGTGCCTGGAGCATCCGGAGGAGGACGAGGCCACCACGCTCGACGCGCTGCTGGAGATCGTCAAGGGCCCGGACTTCCCGACTCACGGCCTGATCGTCGGTACCACCGCGATCCAGGACGCCTACCGGACCGGCCGCGGCTCGATCAGGATGCGCGCGGTGGTCGAGGTCGAGGAGGACAAGCGGGGCCGGCCCTGCCTGGTCGTCAGCGAGCTGCCCTACCAGGTGAACCCGGACAACCTGGCCGAGCGGATCGCCGAGCTGATCAAGGAGGGGAAGCTCGGCGGCATCGCCGACATCCGGGACGAGTCCTCCGGGCGTACCGGTATGCGGATCGTGCTGGTGCTCAAGCGCGACGCGGTCGCCAAGGTGGTGCTGAACAACCTCTACAAGCACACCCAGCTCCAGGAGACCTTCGGCGCCAACATGCTGGCGCTGGTCGACGGGGTGCCGCGCACGCTCAACCTGGCCCAGTTCATCCGTTACTACGTCGAGCACCAGATCGAGGTGATCCGGCGGCGGACGGCGTTCCGGCTGCGCAAGGCCGAGGAGCGGGCGCACATCCTGCGGGGTCTGTCCAAGGCGCTCGACGCGCTGGACGAGGTGATCGCCCTGATCCGGCGCTCGCCCACCGTCGAGGACGCCCGGCAGGGCCTGATCCGGCTGCTGACGATCGACGAGATCCAGGCGACCGCGATCCTCGACATGCAGCTGCGCCGTCTCGCCGCCCTGGAGCGGCAGCGGATCCTGGACGACCTGGCGAAGCTCGAGATCGAGATCGCCGACCTGAAGGACATCCTGGCGAAGCCGGAGCGGCAGCGGCGGATCGTCTCCGAGGAGCTGGGCGAGATCGTCGCCAAGTGGGGCGACGAGCGGCGGACGAAGATCGTGCCGTTCGACGGCGAGGTCTCGATGGAGGACCTGATCGCCCGCGAGGACGTCGTGGTCACCATCACCCGCACCGGGTACGCCAAGCGGACCAAGGTCGACCTCTACCGTTCCCAGCGGCGCGGCGGCAAGGGCGTCAGCGGTGCCACGCTGCGGCAGGACGACATCGTGAGTCACTTTTTCGTCTGCTCGACCCACGACTGGATCCTGTTCTTCACCAACAAGGGGCGGGTGTACCGGGCCAAGGCGTACGAGCTTCCGGAGGCCAGTAGGGTGGCCAAGGGCCAACACGTGGCCAATCTGCTCGCCTTCCAACCGGAGGAGCAGATCGCACAGATCATCGAAATCCCGAACTACCAGGTAGCCCCCTATCTGGTACTGGCCACGAAGAACGGCCTGGTGAAGAAGACGAAGCTCGAGGAGTTCGACTCCAACCGCTCGGGCGGAATCATCGCGATCAACCTGCGCGACGAGGACGAGCTGGTTGGCGCGGCCCTGTGCGCGCCGCACGACGACCTGCTGCTGGTGTCGAAGAACGCCCAGGCGATCCGGTTCAACGCGAGCGACGACGCGCTGCGACCGATGGGACGGGCCACCACGGGTGTGATCGGCATGCGCTTCAGTGACGAGGACGAACTACTGGCCATGGAGGTCGTCCGGGAGGGCATGGACGTCCTGGTGGCCACGAACGGGGGATACGCGAAGCGGACCCCCATCGAGGAATACCCGGTGCAGGGCCGGGGAGGTAAGGGCGTGTTGACCGCGAAGATCACAGAGCGCCGTGGGGGACTCGTCGGCGCCGCCGTGATCAGCCCGGACGACGAGCTCTTCGCGATCACCAGCAACGGTGGCGTCATCCGGACTCCGGTGAAGCCTGTACGCCGTACGCGGGATCGGAACACAATGGGGGTCAAGCTGATGGACCTCCCGGACGGCGTAACTATCGTGGCGATTGCTCGCAATGCCGACGAGCCTGACGAACAGGACTAGTTGATGACGGAGACACAGGCGAAGTCGGGGAACAAGGGGACCTCGGCCAAACCGGTCGACGAGGATGCCGCGAAGGGCGGTGCGCCCGCGTCCGGCCGCGCCGCCGTGGGCCGGGCCACGGTCCCCGCCGACGCGCCTGCCCCGAAGTTCACCCGGGCTCCGGGGATGGCACCGCCGCCGGACAAGCCCGCCGCCGCGGAAGACGCGGAGAAGGGTGACCGGACCGAGGCGATCACCATCGACGCGCCGACATCGGCCGGCACGACACCGACCTCCGGTGCGGCCCGTCCGGCCGGGACGACACAGCCGATCCCCACGAAGGCCGCCCAGACGGCGACCACCGGCACCCAGCCGCGGATCGGCGGCGGTCCCCAGCCGGACTCCGCGCGACCGGGCGTCGCCCGGCCCAACGGCGGGGGACTGCCGGCCGGGGTCGGCGGTGCCGCGGCGGTCGGAGCGGCCCGGGTCAACGACGCGGTACGCGCCGCGCGCAGCTCGGTCAGTTCCGCGGCCTCGCGCGGCCCCCGTCGGGCCCGGCTGAACCTCAAGCGGATCGACCCGTGGTCGGTGATGAAGTTCGCCTTCGCGGTCTCCGTGGTGCTCTTCATCGTCGTGGTGGTCGCCACATCGGTGCTCTACCTCGCCCTCGATGCGATGGGCGTGTTCCAGAGCGTCAACGAGAGCCTGACCGACCTGGTCAGTGCCGGCGGTGGGCAGGGCGCCGACGGCTTCCAGATCACCGCCAAGGGCGTGATCCTCAGCTCGGCGCTGCTCGGGCTGGTCAACGTCGTCCTGTTCACGGCGCTCGCCACGCTGGGGGCGTTCGTCTACAACGTCTGCGCCGACCTGGTCGGCGGGGTCGAGCTCACTCTCGCCGAGCGGGACTGAACCGGTCCGGGAGACAGCTGACGCCGGGGCACCGCGTAAAGCGGTCGCCCCGGCGTTGGCCGTCGGGGTACGTTCGTCAGCGACGGTGCGCGAGGCCCGACCCCGATTTTGGGCGGGACGAGCGGATGGGTTAATGTTGCTCGTCGCACACGGGGCTATAGCTCAGTCGGTTAGAGCGCAGAGCTGATAACTCTGAGGTCGCTGGTTCGATTCCAGCTAGCCCCACCGCACACCGTCCGACGGCAGTCGAGCGAGGGGACGCCCCATGGTGAAGAAGCTTCTGTTGCTGGTCGGCGTGGTTGGCGTGGCGGTTGTCGTTGCCCAGCGGATCAAGGCGTCGAACGACGAGCGCGCCCTGTGGCACGAGGCGACCACCGCTCCCGACCTCCGATAAGGTCCGGCCCGGGCGGGTTCTCTCCCGCCCTTCCGGGGCCCTAGCTCAACTGGCAGAGCACTGCCTTTGCAAGGCAGGGGTTAGGGGTTCGAGTCCCCTGGGCTCCACCCAGCTCCCGTGCTGATCACGGGTCTTGATCTTCTCAGCGACTCGCTTTCCGGTGGAACGTCGACCGAACGAGCCATTACGCTCGCGCGATGCCGGTACGCCCCCATCCAGAAGACCTCGCGGACTCGCTGCTCGTCGCCGATGATGGCACGGCACTGGCCCGGATGACCATCCGTGACGAGGCGGGGAACCGGATCGCGGCCAAGGTCAGCCCGCTGCCCGGGACGGTACGGAGCCGACTGGCCGAGCAGGCCCGCCGTGATCTCGCTGGCTTCCGGCTGGAAACCTCCGACGAGGGCCTGGTGGCGGCATTGACAGCCGACGGTCTCCAGTTGCGCAAGGCCGCGACCGAGATGCGTCACGGACTGGACCAGCTCCCCGATCCGGCCGTGCTGCCTGCCGGGTGGTCCCTGGGCAGTCCCGGTTGGGACGACGACCTGGCTGGAGAACTGGCGGCCACGTATGGCCCGGATCATCCGGACGGGCGCTGGCGGGACGGTCACTCCGAGCAGATCCGGGCCATGTTCGACCACGGTGATCCGGTAAGACCGCTGCTGGCAGCCTCGGCCCGGCTGGTGGACCCGGACGGACGCAGCACCGGCCACGTCCTGTGTGCCGGGCCGGTGCCGTGGACCGACGATGCCTGCGCCTGGATCCTGAACCTCGCCGTGGCGCCTCGCGCACAGGGCTGCGGGTTCGGCCGCGCACTGCTCACGCACGCGTTGCGCGGGGCGCGCGAGGCGGGGCTGCCGGCCGTCGGCCTGTCGGTGACGGACGGGAACCCGGCCCGCCGCAGCTACGACAGCGCGGGGTTCCGCCCGCTCGCCCGGGTGCTCTCGGTGTGTCTGCCCGCCGCCTCCGATCCGCCGCTTTCCGTCCCGGCCGGGCGCCCGTCGTAAGAACACGGGATCCGGGCAGCGCGAGCAGGCGGCAGCGGCAGGAGGGGCGACCGGACCGGAGCACCGGTGGACCGGCGGGTCAGGACGGCGAGGTATCGCCCCGGCCACCGAGATGCCGGACCAGCCTCTGCAGGATCTTCCAGCACGCCTCGTCGTCGGCGCTGCCGGTGTGGGGTCGGCGGAACCGGTCCACGTCCACCGCGAGGTCCTTGAGGTCCCACTGGATCCGGTACAGCTCCAACAGCGAGGGCTCGGGGGGTACGCCGGTCGCGTCGGCGTACGCGGCGAGGACGGACCCGTCGCCGGGGTCGAGGTTCCACAGGTCCCGCTCGCGGGGTGCGACCAGAGCGGTCTCCCAGTCGATCAGTAGCCAGCCGTCCGCGTCCCGCATGGTGTTGCCGGGGTGGGGCTCGCCGTGGGTGAGCACCGCCCGGTCGCCGTACCCGCGCGCCTCGGTGGCCAGGGTGTCGTACCGGTCGAGCAGCCGCCGGATCGGGGCGGCGTGCACGGCGAGCAGGTCGGCGACGGGACGGGCGTACGGCCCGCAGCCGGGGACGGGGCCGGCCCGCAGCGCGTCGTCCAGCGCGTCCCGGTGCGCGACGGTGAGGTCGTCGACGGCGGCCTGCCGGCGTACGTGCGCCGGGGCGGTGTGCACCGCGACCAGCATGTCCAGGACAGCCCGGCGGTGCTCGGCGCTGGGAAAATCACCCCAGGTGAAGCTCTCGCCGGCGACGTGCGGGTAGAGCGCCAGGCCGAACCGCTCGCCGACGCGGGTCAGCGGTTCACCGTCCACCGTGGGTACCGGAGCCACCACGAAGCTGCGCCCCCGGCCTCGACGCGCGACGGAACCGGTCCGGTCGGCTTCGGTCCCGCCGAGGGCGGCGTGCAGGGCGACGGTCGTGCCGAGGGCGGCCCGGAGCCGGTCGTATGCCCGGTCCAGTGGCTCGTCCTGTCGGTGCCGCCGCAGCTCCAACTCGTCGACGGTGGCGAACCACCGGTCGCCCTGGACGGTGCCGACCTCCCAGTGGTGGCTGCCGAACCCGACCGGTCGGTACGTGATCGTCTCGACGTCGACCCGCCAGGCGCTTCCCAGGGCGGCGACCAGGGTTTCCTCGGTGAGGCCGGCGGGCGCGCTGAACATCCCGTCACGGTACGAGCGGTGGCCGACCCGGCCAACCGGATTGTGTCCGGGCAGGCCCGGTACGCCGTGCCTGTCCCGTCGGGACCGGGCCGTCAGCGCAGCGACGTGCGTTCACCCCGGACCACCGTGCGGACCTGGTGGGCGAAACCCCGGCGGCGGGCCTCCGCCAGGAAGTGCCGCAGCGGGGACCGGAACACCCCGTAGTCGTCGTAGTGGATCGGGACGGTGAGCGCGGGCCGGATCAGCTCGACCGTGTCGGCGCCCTGCTTCGCGTCCATGGTGAGCAGGATCCCGGCGATCCGGGTGCCGCCGAGGTGGATGAGCATGGCGTCGATGCCGGGGAAGCGGGCCGGTATCTCGGCGAGCACCGGCCGGTGCAGCGTGTCGCCGGTGACGTAGAGCCGGAACTCCCGACGGCCGTCGCGTTCCAGGTCGATGACCGTGCCCATGACGTCGGGCAGCAGCCGGTCGAGCAGCCCCGGGCCGTGTCGCCCCGGCACGGCGGTCAGCCGCAGGGTGGCCCCGTCCCGGGTGAGCTCCCGGGATGCCCAGGTGGGCAGGCCGTCCGCCGCCCGGAACCCCCAGCGACGCAGCCTCCGCTCCGCCTCCGGCGTGGTGATGATCGGCAGTCGTCGGTCGAGTTCCCGGCGGGCGACCCGGTCGAAGTGGTCACCGTGCAGGTGGGAGAGGACCACCGCGTCCAGGGTCGGCAGCTGGGCGATCCCCAGCGCCGGGTCGGTACGCCGTTTCGACCAGAGCCCGTGACCGAGGTACGCCCGCTGTCCCCGGTGCAGGAAGTTCGGGTCGGTCAGCAGGGTGAACCCTCCGATGTCGAGCACCGTGGTCGCGGTGCCGACGAACGTGACGCTCGCGTCCGTGGTCATCCGTGTCACCTCCTGGGTGGCCGTACCCCGGCAGGGCGGGGGCAACCGTGCCACCGCTGTCGGTGGCCGGACGACCGTCAGGACGGCGGTCGGGGCAGGCGGTCCACCAGCCGACTGAGCGCGCCGTTGCCGAGGGTGGCACCGACGGCGGAGCCGGCGGCGATGGTCCAGCCGACCGGTCCCAGTGGCGTGCAACCGAAGAACTGGCTGACCCCGGGGGTCTGCACCACCGCGACCAGGGCGCCGACCGAGGCGGCGGTGGAGACGAGCACCATCGGGCTGGTGCCTCCGGCGAGCACGGTCTGCCCGAGCTGGGTGCCGACCAGGGAGGCGAGGGCCACCGTGCCGGCCCGCCGTTCGCTGCCCGTCCACCGGGCGAGCGTCCAGCCGGCGGTCGCCCCGACGGTGGTGGCGGCGGCCCGTAGCCCGATCTCCCGGGTCAGGGTCTCCCCGAGGGAGGTGTCCGGGCCCTCGCGCAGCAGCTGGTCGCCGTGGTGGTCGCCGGGCGGCCGGACCGCGATGGCCATCGCCGGCACCAGGTCGGTGAGGAGGTTGACCAGGAGCAGTTGCCGGCCGGTGAGTGCCGAGCGGCCGGTCGCGGCGGCGGTGAGCACGCTGAACGCGATCTCCCCGAGGTTGCCACCGACCAGGATGCTCAGGGCGTGGCGGACCGACGACCACATGGCCCGTCCCTCGACCAGGGTGGCGATGATGGTCTCCAGCCGGTCGTCGGTGACCACCAGGTCGGCGGCGGCCCTGGCGGCGGGCGTGCCCCGCTGGCCGAGGGCGATCCCGACGTCGGCCAGGCGGATCGCGGGTGCGTCGTTCGCGCCGTCCCCGGTCATCGCGACGACCCGGCCGCACTTCTGGAGCGCCTGGATGATCCGGACCTTGTGGGTCGGGGTGCAGCGGGCGACCACGTCGGTGCGGGCGAGCCGTTCGGCGAGTGCCTCGTCGTCGAGCTGGTCCAGCTCGGTGGCGGTGACCACCCGCTGATCGGTGTCGGTGCTGATGATCGAGGCGATCGCCTCGGCGGTCGCCGGATGGTCACCGGTGATCATGATCGTGTGCACCCCGGCCTGCCGGATCCGGTGCACGGCCGGCGCGGCACTCTCCCGCACCCCGTCGGCGAGGGTCAGGTAACCCACGAAGGCGAGGTCGCGTACCTCGTCGTCGGTGACCTCCCGGTCGGTCATCCGCCGTTCGGCGACCGCGAGCACCCGGTGCCCGGCCCCGGCCCGCTCGGCCAGGGCGTCCTGCAACCGGGTCCGGTCGGCGTCGGTCAGGGGCCGCTCGGCACCGTCGGCGTCCCGGCGGCGGGTGCAGCGCGGCAGCACCCGCTCCGGGGCACCCTTCACGCTGAGCAGCAGGCCGTCGTCGATCTCGCCGAGGGTGGCGTGGTACCCCCGGGACGGCTCGAACGGCAGTCCACCGACGGATCGCCAGCCGCCGGCGCCGACCCGTTCGGTGACCCCGTCGGCGGTCCGGGCGCCGGTGCGGATCGCCCGGTCGGTCTGCTCCGACAGTTCCGCCGGATCGGCCGCCTCCGGGGTGGCCCGCAGCGCCGTCGCGAGCGCCGCCCGCAGGGAACGCGTCCCGTCCAGCCGGTCCACCGGGGCGTACCGCTCGCCGTCACCGATCCCGGCCAGGCGGAGTTGCCCCTCGGTCAGGGTGCCGGTCTTGTCGAAGCAGAGCACGTCCACCCGGCCCAGCGCCTCGATGGTGCGTGGATTGCGCACCAGCGCGCCGTGCTCGGCGAGCCGCCGGGCCGCCGCGAGCTGCGCCGCACTGACCAGGAACGGAAGACCCTCCGGCACCGAGGCGACGGCCAGGTTCGCGGCGGTCGCCGCGGTTTCCGCCAGGGGTACGCCCCGCAGCAGTCCCGCCCCGGCCACCGAGATCGCCGAGACGGCGGCCAGCGGAAGCGCCGCCTTGGTCAGGGTGCCGAGTCGGGCCTCCACCCCGCCGGCCGTCGGCGCCTGGCGGGCCATGGCCAGACTCCGTCCCGCCTCGGTGTCCTCGCCGGTGGCGACCACCACGGCGGTGCCGTGCCCGGCGGCCACGGTGCTGCCCTCGTAGAGCATCGAGCGTCGGTCGGCGACCTCGGCGGCCACCACCGGTCGGTCGGTCTTGGCGACCGGCAGCGACTCGCCGGTGAGCGACGACTCGTCGGCCTCCAGCCCCACCGACTCCAGCACCCGGCAGTCGGCGGGCACCGCGTCGCCCGGATCGAGCAGGATCACGTCGCCGGCCACCAGGTCCTCGGCGGCGACCACCTGCTCGCTTCCGTCGCGCCGGACCCGGGCGGTGACCGCCGTACGGGCGAGCAACGTCGCCAGGGACCGTTCGGTGTTGCGCTGGTGGACCGCCCCGATCAGGGCTGACCCGCCGACCACCCCGCCGACCAGGGCCGCGTCGACGACCGAGCCGAACGCGGCGGAGAGAGCCGCCCCGGCGGCGAGGACCGGGGTGAGCGGGTTGGCGAGTTCGTCGAGCAGCGCCCGGAGCAGGCTGCCGTCCTCGGAACCGCCGCCGGTGCCCCGGCTCCGCCGGCTGGCCGCCTGGCTTGCGCTCAGTCCCTCCGGTCCGGTGTCGAGCCGATCGAGGACCGCGTCGACCGGCATCAGGTGCCAGGCGGTGACGGGTGGGGCCGGGGTGTCCGTCGGGGCGGGCAGCCGCCGGGCCCGCCAGACGCCGTGCGCGAAGGCCAGCGCCGCCGCACCGTTCACGGCGGAGAGGGCCTGGTTGGGCAGTCGCTTCCGATCGGCGGTGAACGCCGCCAGCGCGCCGAGCCCGACACCCATCTCGGTGAGCCGGATGTTCTGCTTGGCCATCCGGCGGGCCACCCCGGCCGCCTCGACGACCAGCGCACAGGTTCGCAGGTCGGTGCCGACGAGCAGGTGCGCGCCCCACGGGGGCGGGTCGTCGGGCCCTCCGACGCCGAGGCCGCAGTCGGAGACGCCGAGCGCCGCCCGGTCGGTGGAGACCAGCATCACCACCGCGCCGTCGAACTGGAGGGCCCGCACCGTCTCGGCGACGCGGGGACCGCCGGGCAGGACGGCGTCGGCGAAGTCGTACCGCCGGTCGGCGTCACCGGCCACCACCAGCCGCAGTCCGGCCCTCCGGGCGGCGGCCGACAGGGCGTCGACGCCCGGCGCCGGCTCGGGCTCGGCCCGCAGCACCGCCGCCAGGGACTCCCCGTCGGCCAGCCCGAGCAGCAGGCCACCGGTGTCCCGCAGCCGCCGGCTGGCGTCGGTGTCCCCGGGGTCGCGCGCGTCGAGCCGGTCCAGCGGGGCGAGCCGCCAACCCCCGGCCTCCCGGCACCGCCGTGGTGCGGCCGGGTCGAAGAGGGCGAAGGCGTGGGCGGCGATCTCCTCGGCGTCCGTGTCGGCCAGCGGGGCCAGGTCGACCAGGGCGCCCCGGGTCGAGCCGAGCACGGTGGCGTCCAGGACCAGCGTGTCGATCCGGTCGAGTTCCCGCAGCACCGCACGGTCCATCGCGATGACGCCCCGGCGGGCCAGGATCCGGCCCAGTTGGGCGGCGTACCCCTCACGGCCGGAGCCGGGGGCCTTCGGGAGGGTGGAGAGGGCCAGCGCGGCGGCCCGTTTCGCGCCCACCACGGGCAGCGCCGCCGCACCGGCGGCGGCGCCGGCGAGGAGGATCCGGTTGAGGTAGCGCTCGACCGGCCCGTCCGGCTTGGCGCGTGGTCGGCCCAGCGTGGGCGCGCGGGCGACGGCCCGGTCCGGGTCGCCGGTCAGCTGTGGCTCGGCCCGCTTCCAGGCGGTCTGCTGGGCGTGGGCCTCACCCCACTGCACGATCCGCTGTGCCCCGTCGAGCACCAGGCCGGTCCAGCCGCCGGCGAGGCCCTGGAGGACTGCCTCGGCGAGCGGGAAGAGCAGGTCGGCCCGGGGGTCCGCGCGCAGCCCCCGGTTGGCCAGGGCGTGCAGTTTCGGGTGCATGTCGATGGCGCCGAGGAGTCCGGGGACCTCTCCGGGCAGCGGGGTGAGCGGCAGGATCCGGGTGGCGGCGGAGAGGGTCAGACCGAGGACGTCGGAGGCGAGCGCGCCGAGCGTGCGCGGGGTCCGCGGACCCTCCTCGGGCGGGTGGGGCGGGGGGATGTCCGGGTCCGGTTCGTGGTCGCAGCGGCGCTCGACGCGTTCGATCGTCCGGACCAGATCACGGAGCCGGGGCTCCGGCGGCTCGACGGCCACCACCACCCGGCCGGACGGGGCGTTGACCCGGGCCCAGTGCACCCCGGGCAGCTTCTCCAACGCCGTCTCGACCTGGCGGGCCAGGGAGTCGCCGCCGTCCTGGCAGACCCCGTGCACCTCGATGTGGTGCCGTCCCGGCCGGGACCAGACCCGCCGGGAGGTGAGCCCGGCGTTCCGGGCCAGGTGGACGGCGGCCGCGCCCGCGCTCCGGGACACGTCGCCCACCAGCCGCGGTACGGCGGACGGGACGACCCGGTCGGCGATCCTGCCCAGCGGGATCATCCGACGGTACGACCGGCCACGAGCCGGTCCGGGCCTCCGCCGTCGTCGTGCAGGTCGTACGCCATCTCGCCTCCCACGCCTCGCTCCGCGCGGACTGGCTTCCCGAGCTTCGGCCCGTCATGCCCGGCGACGGGTGATTTTTCGGGTCGAACCGGTTCCCGGCGGAGTTGGCAGCACCAGCCCGGCCCCGGGCACACGAGCAGGCCCGCCGGACGAGCGGCGGGTGGACGTCGCGCTGCTCAGGGAGGTGACGCCACCGTCGGACAGGTCGCCCACCACGAGCCGCGGCGCGGGATGGAGGGCGAGATCCGGGTCACGGTGGGATTGACCTGAAGTCGGGTTGAGGGCTCAGGGTGGGCGGATGGTCGTCGATTCGGCGCCGCCCGTCGTGGCGGATCGGCTGCTCGCCGCGCCCCTGCGGGCGATAACGGTGGGCAGCGTGGCGTTGATCTCGCTGCTCGCCTTCGAGGCGCTGGCGGTCGGGACCGCCATGCCCACGGTCGCCCGTAGCCTCGACGGCCTGGCACTCTACGGGCTGGCCTTCGGCGGGGCGTTCGCCTCGGGGGTGCTCGCCATGGTGCTCTCCGGCATCTGGTGCGACGCCCGTGGGCCTGGGGTGCCGATGTGGCACGGGGTCGCCTGGTTCGTCACCGGGCTGCTGCTCGCCGGCACCGCGCCGGTGATGGAGATGCTGGTCGTCGGGCGGGTGGTGCAGGGCTTCGGCTCGGGGCTGCTCTCGGTCGCGCTCTACGTGATCGTCGGCCGGGTGTACCCGGAGGCACTGCACCGGCGGATATTCGCGGCGTTCGCCGCCGCGTGGGTCGTACCGTCGCTGGTCGGACCGGCCCTGGCCGGACTGGTCGTGGAACACGTCGGCTGGCGCTGGGTCTTCCTGGCGGTCCCGGCCGTCGCCGTTCCGGCGGTGCTGCTCGTCCACCCGGGATTGCGGTCGCTCGGCGTGCCGGTCGGCACCCGGGCGCCCCGGGACGCCGGGGCCCGGATCGGCTGGGCCTGCGGGGCTGCGGCGAGCGCCGCACTGCTGCACTACGGGGGGCAGCAGCGCGGTCCGCTCGCCGTCGGTCTCGTGGCCGCCGCGTTGGTCGGGCTGGCCGGGTGCGCGCCACGCCTGCTACCGGCCGGTGTCCTGCGCGCCGGTCGGGGGCTGCCCACCGTCGTCGGGCTGCGGGGGCTGGCGTCGGCGGCGTTCGTCGGGGCGGAGGTGGTGATGCCGCTGCTGCTGTCCCGGGAGCGGGGGCTCTCCCCGACCGCCGCCGGGATCGCCCTGACCGTCGGGGCGATCGCCTGGTCGGCGGGCTCCTGGTTGCAGGGACGGCTGCCCGAACCACGTTCCCGGGCGACGCTGCCGCGCGCCGGGCTGGTCTGCATCGCTGCCGGCATCACGGGTTTCGCCCTCACGGTGTGGCCGGCCGTCCCGGTGCCGGTCGGTCTTCTCGGCTGGGCCCTGGCCGGGCTCGGCATGGGGCTGACCTACCCGTCGCTGTCGGTGCTCACCCTGGAGTTGTCCGCCCCCGGTGAACAGGGACGCAACAGCTCCTCCCTGCAACTCGGCGACGCGCTCTGCGCCGCCGCCGTGCTGGCGCTGACCGGCGCGCTGCTCGCCGCCGGTTCGGGGCCGGACCCGGCGACCTACGTCGTCGCCCTGGCGGTCTCCGCCGGGCTGGCGCTGCTCGGCGCGGTGGTCGCCGGACGGGTCGTGCCGGCCGCCGGCTGACACCCGTCCGGGGGACGCTGGTCGGATGAACCCGTCCCCGGCTCACGTTCGCCCTACCGTGGCCGCATGCTCACCTTGGCCTTCGTCACGATCCTGTACGTCGCCGGATTCGTCTTCCTCTACGGCGTGATCCGGCTGGCCGTCCGGCACGCCCTGGAGGACCTGGACGCCCGCCGGGCGGAGGCGCTGCGACCCGGCCCGCCGCAGGAGCGGCCCTTCGTGCCGGAGAGCTTCCTCGCCGGTAGCTGACCGGGACCGGCGGAGCCCGGCCGGAGGTCCCCGACGGGTGTTTCCGCTGGCCGGATGCGAGGATCGCCGGTGTGATGGGAACGCTGGAGACGCAGCCCGCAGGTGACCGGCCGGACCTGCTCGCGCCGCCGGTCGCCGCCGCGCTCGGACGGTGGCCCGCCGACGCCCCGGTCGACGTGGCGCAGGTGCTGGTCGCGCCGATCGACGCCACGCTCGCCGACACCGCCGCCTTCTGCGCCGCGTACGGGGTGGGGTTGGCCGAGTCGGCCAACTGCGTGGTGGTGGCCGGCAAACGGGAAGGCAGCGTCCGCTACGCGGCGTGTGTCGTCCTCGCCACCACGCGGGTCGACGTCAACGGAACAGCCCGACGGGCGCTGGACGTCCGGAAGGCGAGCTTCGCCCCGATGGCCGACGCGGTCGAGTCGACCGGGATGGAGTACGGCGGCATCACCCCGATCGGCCTGCCCGACGGGTGGCCGGTCCTGGTGGACAGTCGGGTGGTCGCCGTGCCGTACGTGATCGTCGGGTCCGGCGTGCGGCAGAGCAAGATCGCGTTGCCGGGAGCGGCGCTCGCTGCGCTGCCCCACGCGCAGGTGGTCGAAGGGCTGGCCACGCCGGTCAAGTGATCGACCCGCGCCGATGTTGTTGCACGTGAAACATCGGGCGGCCCTGTGCAGTGGCATCGGGCGTCGCGCCCGTGCGGTCAGTCGGCCGAGGATTCCCGGCGCTCCACTTCGGCCAGGGCGGCGAGGAGCGTCTCCGGCTCCTGGGCACCGCTGACCACGTACCTGCCGGCGAGGACGAAGGTCGGCACGCTGGTCACCCCGATGTTCCGGGCCTCCGTCAGTGCCGCCCGCAGTTCGGCGACCCCGGTGTCCGAGTCGAGGAGATCGCGGACCTCGGTGGCGTCCAGGCCGACCGTGCCGGCGAGCGTGGCGAGGTCAGCGCGCGAGCCGATGTCGACGCCGTCGGTGAAGTGCGCCCGGAAGAGCGCCTCGATCATGTCTGCCGCTCGCCCCCGTCCGTCCGCGAACCGGATCACCCGGTGTGCGTCGAAGGTGTTCGCGGTGAGCGCCCGGTCGAAGTCCAACGTCAGCCCCATCCCGGCGGCCACCCCGGTGACGTGGTCCGCCATCTGCCGGGCTCGTTCCACCCCGCCGAACTTCGCGCCCAACCCCTCGATCAGCGGTCGGGGTCCGGACACCGGGCTCGGATCCAGCTGGAACGGCCGGTAGCGGAGGGTGACCTCTCCCTGGTAAGCCGCCAGGGCCTGCTCCAGCCGGCGCTTCCCCACGTAGCACCAGGGGCAGACCACGTCGGCGTAGACCTCGATCTCCATGCCCCGGGTCAACCCGCCGCCCGGCGCATCTGTTCCCGGTGCCGGTCCGGCGGTCACGCCCTGCTCCGTCGGCGTCGCCTCAGCCGGCCTGTTCGCGGACCTGGCGCTTGAGTCGGGCCAGGATCGCCGTGCCGCCGCGCACCCGCAACGGGCTGATCGCCTGGGCGAGCCCCATCCGCTGGTACAGGTCGTCCGGGACGGCGAGCACCTCGTCGGCACTGGCCCCGGCCAAACCCTCGGCCAGGATGCCGGCGAAGGCCCGGGTGGTGGGCGCCTCCGGCGGACAGTCGAAGAGAGTCGTCACCGTCCGGTCCGGGGCGACCCGGGCGCGGAGGAAGAACGCCGTCTGGCACTCGGGCACCTGCTCCATGCCCTCGTGGCCCACCTGCTCCGGCGGGAGCGGAGGAATGACGTCGGCGAACTCCAGCAGCATCTCGAGCACCACCTCGCGCGGGGCGGCGGCGAAGTCGTCGACGATCTCGGCAAGCTTGACCGGCATCTCGGGCATCCCGCCAGGCTACCGGGGTGGTTGCCGAGGTCCCCTCCTGCCGTTCTCCGTCGAGGAGAGGGCCCCGGCAACCACCTCACACCACCGGTGCCTTCTCGCTGATCTCGCTGAGCGCGGAGTTCGGATCCAGCTGCATCGCCAGGTCGCCGAGGGAGACGATCCCGACCAGTTTGCGGTCGACGTCGCAGACCAGGATCCGCCGGACGCCGCGCTCGCGCATCAGGGTCGCCGCCTCGGAGGCGGCACAGTGCTGCTCGATCATGACCACCTCACGGGTGATGATCGAGCCGATCGTGGTGGTGGCCGGATCGAGGCGTTCGGCCACCGCGCGGACCACGATGTCCCGGTCGGTGAGCATGCCGGCGAGAGTGGCGCCGTCGGTGACCACGACGTCGCCGATGTCCGCCTCCTTCATCACCCTGGCCGCCTCGTCCAGGGGCGTCTCCGTCGACAGGTAGACCACCTGTCGGGTCATCACGTCACTGACCCGGTAACCGGACATCGAGAGCCTCCGAGAATTGACCCAGCAAATATGTCAGCCGTACCCAGTGGTGGCATTGCTACACCAGGTCGGCCGGCATCCCGCACGATTCGGTGAGCGTGCTGACCAGTTCGGCCACCGGCAGCTCCGTACGGTCGCCGCGGAGGCGGTCGCGCAGTTCCACGTACCCGTCGGCGAGACGGCGGCCGACCACGACGGTGCGCGGGATGCCGACCAGCTCGGCGTCGGTGAACTTCACCCCGGCCGAGACGTGCGTCCGGTCGTCGACCAGCACCCGCAGGCCGGCGGCGGCGAGACGTCCGCCGAGGTCGAGCGCCGCGTCGAGCTGCGGCCCCTTCCCCGCCGCCACGAGGTGTACGTCACACGGGGCGACCGCCACCGGCCAGCACAGTCCCCGCTCGTCGTGGTGCTGTTCGGCGATGGTGGCGACCAGCCGGGAGATCCCGATGCCGTAGCAGCCCATCAGCGGCCGGACCGGCTTGCCGGCCGGACCGAGCACGTCCACCGCGAACGCGTCGGTGAACCGGCGGCCGAGTTGGAAGACGTGCCCGACCTCGATGCCCCGGCGCATGGTCAGTTCTCCGTCGGGGCAGGCCGGGCAGGGGTCGCCGGGGCGTACGTCGGCTGCCTCGATCGTGCCGTCGGGGACGAAGTCGCGTCCACAGACGACGTCGACCGCGTGCCGCCCCGGCTCGTTGGCCCCGGTCAGCCAGGCGGTGCCGTCCACCACCCGGGGGTCGACCAGGTAACGGATGCCGAGCTTCGCCATGACCTGCGGGCCGAGGTAGCCCCGGACCAGCTCCGGCCGGTCGGTGAACCCGTCGAAGACGGTGACCGTCGCCGGGTGCAGGGCTGCGCCGATCCGCCGCAGGTCCACCTCCCGGTCGCCGGGCACCCCGACCACCAGCAGCTCCGCCTCGTCCGCGCCGGGCCGACGGAGCGAGAGCACGACGTTCTTCAACGTGTCGGCGGCGCGCCAGTCGTCCCGCCCGCCGAGGCGGCGGGTGTTGGCCAGGTCGACCAGGGCGGCGATGGTCGGGGTGTCCGGGGTGTCGTGGACGGTGGCCGGCGGGTGCGCGGCCGGGTCGCCGGCCGGCGGGGCGGGCGTGGTCACCGCCTCGGTGTTGGCGGCGTAGTCGCAGGCGGTGCAGGCGACGTAGCTGTCCTCGCCGACCGCAGTGGTGGCGAGGAACTCCTCCGAGGCCGAACCGCCCATCGCCCCGGACATCGCGCTGACCACGGTGTACTCCAGTCCCAACCGGTCGAAGATCCGCCGGTACGCCGCCCGGTGCCGGCCGTACGCCTCGCGCAGGCCCGCCTCGTCCAGGTCGAACGAGTAGGCGTCCTTCATCAGGAACTCGCGCCCGCGCAGCAGGCCGGCCCGGGGCCGGGCCTCGTCGCGGAACTTGGTCTGGATCTGGAAGAGCGTCACCGGGAGGTCCCGGTACGAGGTGAACAGATCCTTGACCAGCAGGGCGGCCAGTTCCTCGTGGGTCGGGCCGAGTAGGTGCGGCGCGCCGCGCCGGTCGGTCAGGGTGAAGATGTCGTCGCCGTACTCGGTCCACCGCCCGCTGGCCTGGTACGGCTCGGCCGGCAGCAGCGCCGGGAAGTGCACCTCCTGGCCGCCGATCGCGGTCATCTCCGACCGGACGATCTCGGTCACCCGGTCCAGCACGAGTTTGCCCAGGGGCAGCCAGGTGTAGCCGCCCGGCGCTGCCCGGCGTACGTAGCCGGCGCGCAGCAGGAGCCGGTGGCTCGGCACCTCCGCGTCCGCCGGGTCCTCCCGCAGGGTCCGCAGCAGCAGGGTCGACATCCGCAACATCATGGGCGCAGCGTACGGCGGAGGACCGGCCCGACCATCCGAATTGTCGGGTGCGGTGGCCCACGTTCGACCCCACGCCGACGCCGGGCCGGTGGTGGTCGGTGCGAGACTGGTTCCCGCTGTGACACCGGGACTCGACGGCACCGGACGACGGGGAGGGACGACGTGCGCTGGCGCAGCTTCGTGGCGTTGGGGGACAGCTTCACCGAGGGTATGGACGACGCGTACCCGGACGGCACCTACCGGGGCTGGGCCGATCTGGTGGCCACCCGGCTCGCCGCCGAGGCCGGCCCCGATTTCCGGTACGCCAATCTCGCCGTCCGGGGCAAACTCTTCCCGCAGGTGGCGGCCGACCAGGTGCCCGCCGCGCTGGCGATGCGCCCGGACCTGGTCAGTCTCGCGGCCGGCGGCAACGACGCGCTGCGCCGCGGGTTCGACCCGGAGGCGCTGGTCAGCCGCTTCGACGACACGGTCCGGCAGTTGCGGGCCGGGGGTGCGGACGTGCTGCTGTTCCGGTTCGCCGACGTGATGGCCCGCCTGCCCGGTCAGCGCATGGTCGCGCCCCGGACGCAACTGCTCAACCGAGCGGTCGGCGAGACCGCCGAGCGGCACGGCGCGATCCTGGTCGACCTGTACGCCGACGACACCTACCTCAATCCGCTGCTCTGGAGCACCGACCGGTTGCACCTGTCGGCAGCCGGGCACCGGCGGGTGGCCGGGCAGGTGCTGACCGCGCTCGGGGTGGGCTGTGACGAGGAGTGGCTGCTCGTCCCCCCGCACCCGGAGCCGACGCCCTGGCTGGCCGCCCGCGCGGCCGACCTGCGCTGGGCCGGCCGGCACCTGGCCCCGTGGGTGAAACGGCGGTTGACCGGCCGGTCCTCCGGCGACCTCGTCACGGCGAAGCGGCCGCAACTCGGCCCGGTCCCGGACTAGCGCCGTGGCGACCACCGTCCACGCGGCCACCCGGCTGCGGCACGGGTCCGACGGCGAACCGGTGGCCGGATGGGCCGTGGTGGTGAACGGCGACCGGATCGCCGCCGTCGGGCCGGTCGACGAGCTGCGCGGGGCGTATCCGGGGGCCCGAGTGCGGTGGTGGGTCGGCACGCTCGGCCCGGGGCGGGTACACGCCGGCCCGCTCCCGCCGGCCCCGACCCCCCGGGAGCGGGTGCACGTGTTGTTCCGACTCGGTGCGACCGCCGTGTTGGCGGACCATCTCGACGAGCCCGGCCTGCGGGCCGTGGTCGAGCGGAGCGACGTGGCCGTGCTGGCCGCTCCCGGACCGGTGACGCTCGCCCCGGGTGGGCGGGCCGACCTGACCGTGCTGGCCGACGACGGCCGCTGCGTCGCCACCGTGGTCGCCGGCCGGCTGGTGCACCGCCGGGCCTGAACCGGTTCCCGCGCCGACTGTCCGGATCGGGCGTACCTTGGGGCTCATGGCCGTGCCGAGCGATCCGAACCCCCGTCTCCAGTCGTACGCCGACCCGCAGCGTCTCGTCACCACCGAGTGGTTGGCCGGGCACCTCGGCACCGAGGGCCTGGTCGTGGTGGAGTGCGACGAGGACGTGCTCCTCTACGACACCGGCCACCTTCCCGGGGCAGTCAAGATCGACTGGCACCTGGAGCTGAACGACCAGGTCACCCGGGACTACCTCGACGCGAAGAGCTTCGCCGAACTGTGCGCCGCCAAGGGCATCGGCCGGGACGACACGGTGGTCTTCTACGGGGACAACTTCAACTGGTGGGCCGCGTACGCCCTCTGGGTCTTCACGCTCTTCGGTCACCGTGACGTCCGCCTGCTCGACGGTGGACGGCAGAAGTGGATCGCCGAGGGACGCGAGACGACCCGGGAGAAGGTGGCCCGCCCGCGCGCCGAGTACCCGGTGCCCACCCGGGACGACGCGCCGGTCCGGGCGTTCCGCGAGCAGGTGATGGCGCACGTGGCGGCCGGTCTGCCACTGGTCGACGTCCGGTCCCCCGGCGAGTACACCGGCGAGATGCTGCACATGCCGGACTACCCGCAGGAGGGTGCGCTGCGCGGCGGGCACATTCCCGGCGCGGTGAACAAGCCGTGGAAGTCGGCGGCGAACGAGGACGGGACGTTCCGCGCCCCGGAGGAACTGCGCGCGATCTACGCCGACCAACTGGGGCTGAGCCCGGACGACGACGTGATCGCGTACTGCCGGATCGGCGAGCGGTCCAGCCACACCTGGTTCGTGCTGCGGCACCTGCTCGGCTATCCGCAGGTGCGCAACTACGACGGCTCGTGGACCGAGTGGGGCAACCTGGTCCGGGCCCCCGTCGTCCAGGGCGACCAGCCCGGCGGCCTCAACCCGTGACGGCAGCCGGCCGCCGGGCCGGGCCGGGTCGCCCCGCCCGGCCAGCCGCACCGAGCGGGTTCGCCGGGGTCGTGCCGGCCCCGGCGGGCAAACCATTGGCGGCGGGCGGTTGACATCGGATTACGCTTGCCGGGTGACGGTGGAGCAACAGGCGGTACGGGGCCGGACGAACGGGACGAACGGTACGACGGGTACGGGCCGGCGACGGTCCCGCCGGGACGAGATCCTGGACATCGCGGTCGGCCTCTTCGCCGCCCGGGGGTACCACGGCGTCTCCATGGACGACATCGGCGCGGCGGCCGGCGTGACCGGGCCGGCCCTCTACCACCACTTCGCCGGCAAGGAGGCGATGCTGGCCGCCGCTCTGATCCCGGTCAGCGAGGGGCTGCTCGCCGGTGGCCGGGAGCGGGCCGGCGGTCACCCCGGTGATCCGCGTGCCGTGCTGGAGTCGTTGATCGACTTCCACGTCGACTTCGCGCTGGCGCACCCGGCGGTGATCGCGCTGCACCTCAACGAGCTGGACCGCCTCCCCGACGAGCCCCGACGGACGATCCGCCGGTTGCAGCGGCTCTACGTGGAGGAGTGGGTGAACGTGCTGACCGCGCTCCACCCCGGCCTGCCGGACGGGGAGGCCCGGGTGCTCGCCCACGCCGCGTTCGGTCTGATGAACTCGACCCCGTTCCTCGGCGGTGAGGTGGACCGGCGTCGCCGGGCTGAGCTGCTGCGCGGCGCGACGCTCGGCGCCCTGCTGGCGCGGACCGAGTCGTAGCGGACGGCCGACACGTGGTTTCCTGACATCGTCCACCACCCCAGGACGATGGAGGAAACATGATCGAGTCGCTGCTGGTCGCCAACCGCGGCGAGATCGCCCGCCGGATCATCCGTACCGCCAAGCGGCTCGGGATCCGGACGGTGGCGGTCCACTCGGAGGCGGACGCGGGACTCCCGTTCGTCACCGAGGCAGACGAGGCGGTGTGCGTGGGACCGGCCAACCCGGCCCAGAGCTACCGCAACGCCGAGGCGATCATCGCCGCCGCCAAGTCCACCGGCGCCCAGGCGATCCACCCCGGCTACGGCTTCCTCTCCGAGAACGCCGACTTCGCCCGTACCGTCGAGGCGAACGGGCTGATCTGGGTCGGACCCGGCGCGGATGCGATCACCGCGATGGGCGACAAGATCAATGCCCGGAACCTGATGGCGGCGGCCGGCGTTCCGGTCGCGCCCGGGACCACCGAGCCGGCAGCCGGGCTGGACGCGGCGGTGACCGCGGCGGCGCAGATCGGCTACCCGGTGATGGTCAAGGCGGCGGCCGGGGGCGGCGGCATGGGCATGGGCGTGGCCGTCGACGAGGCCGCGCTGCGGACCGAGTACGACAAGGTGCGCAGCTTCGCCGAGCGGATGTTCGGTGACGGCTCGGTGCTCATCGAGCGGTACTTCCCCCGGGTACGTCACGTCGAGGTACAGATCCTCGGCCTGGCCGACGGCCGGGTGGTGGCCCTGGGCGAGCGGGAGTGCTCGGTGCAGCGGCGCAACCAGAAGCTGGTCGAGGAGTCGCCCTCCCCGGCGGTCTCGCCGGAACTGCGGGAACGACTCCTCGCCGCGGCGGTCCGGGCCGGCGAGGCGGTCGGCTACCGCAACGCGGGCACGGTCGAGTGTCTCCTGGTGCCGCGTCAGCACGGCGTCGAGGGGGACGCCGGAGCCGAGGAGTTCTTCTTCCTGGAGATGAACACCCGGCTCCAGGTGGAGCACCCGGTCACCGAGCTGGTCTACGGGGTCGACCTGGTCGAGGAGCAGCTCCGGGTCGCCGCCGGCCTCGCGCCGACCTTCGACCCGGACGCGCTCGCCCCGACCGGACACGCCATCGAGCTGCGGATCAACGCGGAGGACCCGAAGCGGTTCCTGCCCGGCCCGGGTGCGGTCAGCACCTGGACCGAGCCGACCGGTGCGGGTGTCCGCGTCGACTCCGGCTACGTCGCCGGCAACACGGTCACCCCGTTCTACGACTCCCTGATGGCGAAGCTGATCGTCTCCGGTGCGGACCGGGCCGAGGCGATCGAGCGGGCCCGGACGGCGGTGGCCGGTTTCGAGATCGTCGGCCCGAAGTGCAACCTGCCCTTCTTCGCCGAACTGCTGGAGAACGCCGAGTTCGTCTCCGGCGACTACGACACCGGCATCGTCGGCCGGATGCGCTGACCGCTGCCGGTCGCGCGGATGTGCTGACGGGTACCGGTCCCCGGTCGGGTGGCCCGACCGGGGACCGGGCGTTCGTCAACCCGGTGGCCGCCGCCAGGCCGTGTTCGGCGCGGCGGACCCGGCCCCCGGCTGCGGGAACCGGTCGACCGGACGTGCCGACGGGGTGTGGCGATCGACCGGACCGGCGGTGGTCCGGAGCCTGCCGTGCCCGAACTCGTCCATCCGGAAGGTCACCCCGGCGGGGCCGGACGACCGGGGGGCCACCAGGTCGGCCCGGCCAGAGCGTCGGGGTACCGGACCCTCGTCCAGCCTGCTCAGGCGTCCGAAGTGTCCTTCGTTCCGACCGGTACGGGGCGGCGGGGAGCCGTCGTCGTTCACCCCGTCCGACGGCGGCTCGGCCCGCTGTGGGGGGCCGGTCAGCTGCGCGAGGTCGGCCCGGAGCCGCAGGACCTCCGCCTGGCTGGCGTCCAGCCGGTCCCTGAGTTCGGTCTGCTGTCGCTGGAGCATCTCGACGAGGGGGGCCTCGCCGGCTCCGGGGGCCGGTGCCGGGACCGGGTCGGGGGCATCCGGGAGGAAACCCTTCGGGTAACGGCCCCGGGCCGCCCGGTAGAGGGTGGCCAGCCGACGCCGGGTCACCCGCTGCTCGTCGGCCGGAACCAGGTGCCGGACCAGCAGTTCCACCATGAGCCAGCGCGGACCCCGGCTGCGTACGCCGAAGTTCCAGGACAGCTTCTTCCGTAGCCGCCGCAGGTTGCCCTCGTCCTTCCTGGCCCGCCGGACCGCCTGCTCGCCCTGCGGTCGGGCCTGGGCGCACGCGATCTCGACGGCGGCCCGCCGCCAGGTGTCGACCGGCCCGATCCCGGCGTGCTGTTCCACCAGGTCCCTCACCGCCAGGGCGTAGGTCGCCACCTCGCTGTCGCCCCAGTACCGGGTGAGCTGCTCGGCGAGCCGATCACGGTCGGTCAGCCGGTGTCGGGTCCGCCGCCGGTGCCCGGACGGCACAGCGTTGTCGTTGGTCATGTCGGTCCTTCCACAGAGCACATGACTCGGACCCGTATTTGTACATCTTCCGATCAAAGACCGTGGCCGATAGCTCCGGTCGTCGCGGAACGACCGCCGCGCCGCCGTCCGGATAGGACACCTGACGTTCCCACGGTAACCGGATCAGCCGTGCTGCCAACGAATCCGGCCAGAAAAGCCGGCCAGAAAAGTCCTCGTCATCCGGCTGTCCGCCGGGCACCGCCCGGCCTGTTGATCGTTGGAGAAGCGGGCAGGGAACGGTGGCGGTCGAGTGGTTCCCGGCCCGTCGGAAATGGTCCGCCGGACACCGGCCCGGCAACGAAAGATCAACGAAAGGACGGTGGATGAACGACGACGCGGGACGTTGCCCGATGACCCGGCGCCGGACGGTCCGAGGGCTGCGGATGGCCTCCCTGGGGACCGACGCCGCACTGGTGGTCGCGACACTGTCGGGCCGAGAGGACATCAGCGCCTGCGCCGGTGCCCTCTCGGCCGCATTCCGGTGCGCTGCTGAGCTCTTGGAAGGACCGTCGCAGCGCTGATCCCGGACGGCGTACGGATGGTCGGCGCCGGACTCCGGCGCCGACCGTCACGCCGTGACCCAACCTATCGACCATCGCCGGGGCGATCCATCACGTCGGATCAGCATGGACGTTGGGGTGGACCGATCCGGCAGGGCGGCGGACAGGACGCCACGGACGGGCTAATCCGATCGGGTGAGCGACGCACCTGTGGTGCGATCCGGGGCCGGCGACCTCGGCTAAGCGCGCGCTGCGGCGGCAGTTCCCTGCGTCGTCTGCGACTCCGTGGGTCGTCTGCGACTCCGTGGGTCGTCTGCGGCTCCGTGGGTCGTCTGCGACGACCCGGCGCGGCCGGGCGGGCGGACAGCCGGTGCGGCTGCCCGGGAGAGCGAGCGAACCGTGGCTCCGGCGCTTCCGACGTCCGGGCGGCTGGCATCGGCCACCCCGGCTCTGCTTCCCTGGGAGGGACGTCGTCCCGTTGCCGGCCGACCCCCGCCCCGCGCGGGGCGGTGACGGGCACCGGGCGACGCCGCAGCCCGGCCGATGCGGGCGCCGGAGGGACCAGAGACCACGTCACAGTGAGGTGACCGATGAGCCAGATGCCAGACTCCGTGTCGATCCGCGAGGTCGGACCGCGCGACGGGCTCCAGAACGAGGAGCCGATCCCGACCGACGCCAAGGTGCGGCTGCTCGACGCCCTCTCCGGCACCGGCGTACGGCGGATCGAGGCGGTGTCGTTCGTGCACCCGAAGGCGATTCCGCAGATGGCCGACGCCGACGAGGTGTGGCGGCGGGCGACGAGGACGCCGGGGGTGCGCTACTCCGCGCTGGTACCGAACACCCGGGGCGCGCAGCGGGCTCTCGCCGCCGGGTTCGACGAGATCGAGGTGGTGGTCTCCGCGAGCGACACGCACAACCGGCGCAACGTCAACCGCTCGACGGAGGAGTCGCTGGACGACATCGCCGAGTTGATCGACCTGCTGCACGGCGCGGGCGCGCAGGCCGAGGTGATCGTGGCGACCAGCTTCGGCTGCCCGTACGAGGGGGACACCGACCCGCGCCGGGTCGCCGGCATCGTCGACCGGGTGGTCCGCGACGGCGCGGACCGGGTGGCCTTCGGTGACACCACCGGCATGGCGACCCCGCGCCGGGTCCGGGAACTGCTGACCGAGGTACGCGACCGCAACGCGCACGTCCCGGTGCTGCTGCACTTCCACAACACCCGGGGCACCGCGCTGGCGAACATGCTGACCGCGCTGGAACTCGGGGTCACCGAGTTCGACGCCAGCGTCGGCGGTCTCGGCGGCTGCCCGTACGCGCCGGGAGCGAGTGGCAACCTGGCCACCGAGGAGGCCGTGCACATGCTGCACGACATGGGCGTCGACACGGGGATCGACCTGGACGCGCTGCTCGAGGTGGCGGAGCTGGCCGAGCGACTGGTCGGCCGGCAACTCCCCTCCGGCGTCCTCCGCGCCGGCCCCCGATCCCGGCTCACCCCGCTCCCCAGCTGACCCCGAACCCGGGCCCCGCCACGATCCACTCCATTCCGCCGATATCGCGCCGTCCGGCGCCACCGGACACCCCTGTTTCGGCGCAATGGAGTGGATCGTGGCGGCCGGTGTGCCGGACTCGCCCGTGCCGGTGTGCCGGACTCGCCGGGAAGGGCGAGGATCGGATAGCCTAACGATCGTTCAGTTCGGTGGGGCCGGGCGGCCCGCAAGGCGGCGAGGGGGTCGGCGTGACGCTCGACGGTGAGGCACTGGAGCAGCTCCGTAAGCGGGTCCGGGCCGGCGGCGCGGACAAGTACCACGCGGCCAACGCGGCCAAGGGCAAGCTCTTCGCCCGGGAGCGGGTCGCGCTCCTGGTGGACGAGGGCTCCTTCGTCGAGGACGGCCTCTACGCCAACGCGCTGGCCGAGGGCCTGCCGGCGGACGGCGTGGTCACCGGCACGGCCACCATCGACGGGCGGCAGGTCTGCCTGATGGCGAACGACTCCACGGTCAAGGCCGGGAGTTGGGGCGCGCGGACCGTCGAGAAGATCATCCGGATCATCGAGCGGGCCTACGACACCGGCGTGCCCATGGTCTACCTGGTCGACTCGGCCGGCGCGCGGATCACCGACCAGGTCGAACTCTTCCCCGGCCGGCGGGGCGCCGGCAAGATCTTCTGGAACCAGGTCCGCGCCTCCGGCTCGATCCCGCAGGTGTGCGCGCTGTTCGGGCCGAGCGCCGCCGGTGGGGCGTACATCCCGGCGTTCTGCGACGTGGTCGCGATGGTCGAGGGCAACGCCAGCATGTACCTCGGCTCCGACCGGATGGTCGAGATGGTCACCGGGGAGAAGACCACGCTGGAGGCGATGGGCGGGGCCAAGGTGCACTGCGCCGAGTCCGGCGTGGGCCACTTCCTCTGCAAGACCGAGGCCGAGGCGCTCGACGTGGTCAGGCGCTACCTGTCGTACCTGCCGGCGAACTGGACGCAGGCGCCGCCGGCCGCCCCCGCCGTCGCGGCGTCGGCCAAGGTCGACCTGGCCGCGCTGGTGCCGGCGAGCGAGCGCCAGGCGTTCGACATGCGCCGGTACGTCAAGGGCCTGCTCGACGACGACTCCTTCTTCGAGATCCAGGCGCTCTGGGCCAAGGAGCTGACCATCGGCTTCGGCCGGCTGGACGGCGAGGTCGTCGGGGTCGTCGGCAACAACTCGATGTTCAAGGGCGGGGTGCTCTTCGTCGACTCGGCCGACAAGGCCACCCGGTTCGTGCAGCTCTGCGACGCGTTCAACGTGCCGCTGCTCTTCCTCTCCGACGTGCCCGGGTTCATGGTCGGCAGCGCGGTGGAGAAGCAGGGCATCATCCGGCACGGCGCGAAGATGATCACGGCGATCTCCGAGGCGACCGTACCGAAGATCTGCGTGGTGGTGCGCAAGGCGTACGGCGCGGGTCTCTACGCGATGGCCGGCCCCGGCTTCGAGCCGGACGCGACGATCGCCCTGCCCACCGCGAAGATCGCGGTGATGGGCGCGGAGGCCGCGGTGAACGCGGTCTACGCCAACAAGATCGCCGCGATCGAGGACGAGGCCGAGCGGGCCGCCTTCGTGGCCGCGAAGCGCGAGGAGTACGAGCGGGACATCGACGTCGTCCGGCTCGCCAGCGAACTCGTCGTCGACACGATCGTCGAGCCGCACGAACTGCGGGCCGAGCTGATCCGCCGGTTCACCGCCGCGCGGAGCAAGGACCGCCACTTCTCCCGGCGCCGGCACGGCGTCACCCCGGTCTGACCCCAGGGCGTCGGTACGACCCCGCTGCGTCCGGCGTCACGAGCGTCCGGCGGCAGCCTGTCCCACACAGGAGGAATCCATGGACTTCCGGCTCACCGAGGAGCAAGAGGCGCTGCGGGAGAGCGTCCGGGACTTCGCCCGGGACGTGGTCGCGCCGGTCATCGCCGAGCACTACGAGCGGCACACCTTTCCGTACGAGGTGATCCGCCAGATGGGCAAGATGGGACTCTTCGGGCTCCCCTTCCCGGAGGAGCACGGCGGCATGGGCGGCGACTACTTCGCGCTCTGCCTCGCCCTGGAGGAACTGGCCCGGGTGGACTCCAGTGTGGCGATCACCCTGGAGGCGGCGGTCTCGCTCGGCGCGATGCCGATCTTCCGGTTCGGCACCGAGGAGCAGCAGCGCAGGTGGCTGCCGAAGCTGCTCAGCGGTGAGGCGCTGGCCGGCTTCGGGCTGACCGAGCCGGGCACCGGTTCGGACGCCGGGGGCACCCAGACCCGGGCGGTCCTGGACGAGAGCACCGACGAGTGGGTGATCAACGGTTCGAAGGCGTTCATCACCAACTCGGGCACCGACATCACCGCGCTGGTCACCGTCACCGCGGTCACCGGCCGCCGGCCGGACGGCACGAAGGAACTGTCCACGATCATCGTGCCCTCCGGGACGCCGGGGTTCACGGTCGCGCCCGGATACTCCAAGGTCGGCTGGAACGCCTCGGACACCCACGAGTTGACCTTCGACGACTGCCGGGTGCCGGCGGAGAACCTGCTCGGCGAGCGGGGCCGGGGCTTCGCCCAGTTCCTGCGGATCCTCGACGAGGGGCGGATCGCCATCGCCGCGCTCGCCGTCGGCCTCGCCCAGGGCTGCGTCGACGAGTCGATCAAGTACGCGAAGGAGCGCCACGCGTTCGGCCAGCCGATCGGCAACTACCAGGCGATCCAGTTCAAGATCGCCGACATGGAGATGAAGGCGCACACCGCCCGGCTGGCGTACTACGACGCCGCGGCGCGGATGCTCGCCGGTGAGCCGTTCAAGCGCCAGGCTGCCATCGCGAAGCTGCACGCCAGCACCGTCGCGGTGGACAACGCCCGGGAGGCCACCCAGATCCACGGCGGGTACGGGTTCATGAACGAGTACCCGGTGGCCCGGTTCTGGCGGGACAGCAAGATCCTGGAGATCGGCGAGGGCACCAGCGAGGTCCAGCGCATGATCATCGCCCGCGACCTGGGTATGTGAGAGACGACCACGAGCAGGATCCCGGGTACGCCGGAAGCGGTGATCGACAGGTGGTCGGTCCGGGACCTTCGCTGATCAGACCGGCTCTACTGTCGGATATCCTGTGGCGCTCGGTCGGCAGCACGACGGTCGACTGTCGAACGTCGTACCGGGTCCGTACGCTTCCTGCCCATGGCTCCCGATCATGGTCGTTCGCGGAGTTCGGCCGGTGGTGCCGTCCTGCCGGCACTGCTGCGCGGGCACCGGCTCGCCGCCGGCCTCACCCAGGCCGAGCTGGCGACCCGGGCCGGAATCGGCGTACGCACCGTCCGTGACCTGGAGCGGGGCCGCTCGTCCCGACCCCAACGGACCACCGTCGACCTGCTCGCCGACGCGCTGGGGCTGAGCGGTCCGGACCGGGCCGCCTTCCGGGCTGTCGCCCGGGGCCGGACGCCGACCGAACCGCCCGAGGGAACGGCCCCGCCGGTCGCCGTGCGCCCGCCGGCCGGGATCGCTCCGCCCGCCGGCGCCCCGACGCCCGCCGTGCCCGTGGCGCGGTCCGGGGTCGAGGAAACCGACCCGTTCCGCCGACTGTCCGCGGACCTGCCGCCCCCGGTCGACCTGATCGGCCGGGACCACGACCTCACCGAGCTGACCCGGCTGCTCCGGCGCGACCGTGGCACGCCCGTGGTGAGTCTGGTGGGGCTGGCCGGGGTCGGGAAGTCGGCCCTGGCCATGGCGGTCACCCGTCGGGTGGCGGACCGGTACCCCGGCGGGGTCGCGGGCGTGCTGGTCGGTGAGGGCTCCGACGCCGGGTGCGTGCTCTCCGCGGCGGCGGCGGTCTTCGGTGCCACCGGCCCGGCCGAACTCGTCACCCGGCTCACCGGCGTTCCGGCGCTGCTGCTGGTGGACGCGGTGGAGCGGGCGCCGGAGGCGGTGGCCGAGGCCCTGGACCAACTGACCCGGATCCTGCCCGAGCTGCGGGTGCTCGCCACCGGCCGGCACCCGGTCGGCCTGCCCACCGAGCGGGTCTGGCCGGTGCCGCCGCTCGACGTGCCACCGGAGGACAAGCCCGGAGCGGACCCCTCGGGCCTGGCCGGGTACCCGGCGGTGCGGCTCTTCACCGCCCGCCTGGCACAGGTACGCCGGGAGCCGCCCGCCCCGGCGGAACTGCCCGCCCTCGCCGCGCTGGTCCGTCGACTGGGCGGTCTGCCACTGGCCATCGAGCTGATGGCGGCCCGGGGCCGGATCCTCGACCTGAACGAGTTGCTCGACCGGTACGGCGACCGGGTCCTCGACCTGGCTCCACCGTCCCCCCGTGGAGTGGCGGTGACGGTGACCCTGCGCGAGGCGGTCGCCACCAGCTACCGCCTGCTCGCGCCGGACGAGCGGACGGCGCTGCGCCGCCTCGCCGCCTTCCGCAACCGGTGGTCCGTCGGCATGGCCGAGGAGATGCTCGCCGGGGAGGGGGCGGAGGCGACGGCCGACCCGGTGCCGCTGCTCGACCGTCTCCTCGAACTCGGCCTGCTGAGTGTCCGGGGCACCGGGTCGTTCCGGTTCCGGCTGCTGGACGCGGTGCGCGACTTCGCCACCGAGCAACTGGTGGCGGCCGGTGAGGAGGCAGCCGTACGACGTCGGCACGCGCAGATCGTCCTGCGGCTGGTGGTCCGGGCCGAGCCCGAGCTGACCGGTCCCCGCATGATCGGTGCCCTGCACCGGCTGGACGAGCTGACCAGCGACGTCGTGGCCGCCCTCGGCCACGCCTCCGGCGACGATCCGCACACCGCCCTGCGCATGGCGGCGGGACTGTCCCGGTGGTTGCGGCTGCGCGGACGGGACGGGGCGGGGCGGCAGTGGCTTCGCCGGCTCCTGGCCGATCCGCGTACCGCCGACGCGGATCCGGCGGTACGGGCGTCGGCCACGCTCGGGCTGGCCCGGCTCACCGCCGTGCACGGCGTCGAACCGGTGGACGTCCCGGCGGCCCGGGACGCGCTCGCGGTCTTCCGGAGCCTCGGGGACGTCGCCGGGGAACTCGACGCGCAGGGTGTCCTCTGCACGCTCCTGATCTGCGCCGGCGCGCACGACGAGGCACGCGAGCAGGCGGAGGCCACGCTGGCGATGGCCCGCCGGCACGACCGGACCCGCGACATGGCGATCGCCCAGCGCAGCCTGACCTGGCACGACGTCCGGGCCGGCGACCTGGCTGCGGCGCGGCGTCGGCTGGCCGCGGTCGACCGGTTGGCGAGCCAGTGCGGGGAGCAGCGGATCCGGGTGCTGGCCCGGACGGACCTGGCCGAGGTGGCCCGCCTGGAGGGGCGGTACGCCGACGCGGTCGAGCACGGGCGCCGGGCTCTCGCGGCACTCGTGGAACTCGGTGAGCCGGGACACCGCCGTCGGGCCTTGGGCACGGTGGGTCTCGCGCTCGCCCAGGACGGACGGTTCGTCGAGGCGGGCGAGGTGCTGGCGGAACTCCGGGCGACCGTGCCGGCGCAGTGGGGGCCGGACCGCGTCGAGGACGGCTTCTCCGCACTGCTGGAGGCGACCATCGCCCTGCACCGGGGGGACCGGGACGTGGCGGCGGAGTGGTTCGCGGCGGCGGCGGAGGCGGTCGGCCGGGCCCGGCGTGGTGCCGTGGAGGCGTTGGTCGGACTGGCTGCGAGCACCGGTGACGGCACGCTGCTCGACCGGCTGGACAAGGTCTGCCGGGAGAACGGGATCCGGCTGCTGCCGCAGGAGGAGGCGTTGCTCTACGTCCTGACGGCGGCCCGCCCCTGAGTAAGTGCCGGCCAGTCGGTCGGTGGAGACCGGGCCAGCTGATGTCGGGTGCCGACGGATACCGGTGCAGCGGAGGCGTCGGATCGGCAGAACATCGGGCGGCGGGACACCGGTAACGGTGGTCGTGCGGTCTGCCACGGACCGTCGTCTGTTCCGGGAAGGCGCGAGCGAAGAAGCCCCCTTTGTGGTGCTACCCCTCGCTCATCGCTCGCGCCCTCACCCCCCGGTATCCCCGCTGAAAGAAGGTTAGCGGGGCCCCTTCGACGCTGTTGTCCATTTCCTCCGGGATGATGGTGGGCGTCGGCCAATTCTGCCGGTCGTTCTGCCGGTGCGCGCCCCCGCTGCCACCGACCGGGCGACCTGTCGAGGTCCGGCTATCGCCGCCGCCCGGAACGGACACCGGAATGCTCCGGTTCCATCGTTTCCGCATTACCGGGATCGGTGGCCTGGCTGCCTGCGGTGGCGCCCGGGTGCACCGCGTCGCGAACCTTGCGGAGTGCGTGCAGCAGCGCGGCCAGCTCCTGCGGTTCGAGCTGGCCGGTGAACCACTGCTCGATGATCCTCAAGTGTCCGGGCAGGGTCTCGTTGAGCCGGTCCAGGCCCGACCGGGTCACCACCGCATACGAGCTGCGACGGTCGGAGGGGCAGGCCCGGCGGCAGAGCAGCCCGTCCCGTTCCATCCGGTCCACCACCCGGGTGACCCCGCTGGTGGAGAGGGAGGTCTGTGCGGCCAGATCGGTCATCCGTAGCTGGTTTCCCGGTGACCGGGCGAGTCGGGTGAGTACTTCGAATTCGACAGCGGAAAGGCCGTTTTCCTCGTATTGCGTGGCGAATCGGGTCGACAGGCCGGCATGTGCCTCGACGAGAAGGCCGACGGCGGTGATCCGGGGGTCGTCGAAGACGTTCTTGGTCACTCGGGCATCCTATCAGTCATTGACGAGGAAGATTTTGCACAGTGGATAGCTGCTAATGCAATTAACTGTCGGGTGGCCGGGGTGGCGATCCGGGTGTCCGGCACTTGTTGGACGCCCGAGGGTGGCCATTTCGTCGCGTGGCACCACCATGCTGGCCCAGGGTCACAAGTGGATCGGGTTTCACTGGTCGGGCGAGGTCGGGCGGAACACCCCGGGCGACTCCAAGGCATCAACGAACGTGGATAAAAGGTAGGGTGACCGTACCGGAGGGGTGGGTCGTCTGCGGCGGGGCGGGTGCGATTTGTCACGGGTTGCTCGTTGATCGTGCTGTGCCGTGCCGGCCCCGATCGGGTAGGGATACGGCGGGCGCCTTCCCGCCGGACCATGGCCGCGGCCCGTGTCGAACACGGGGTCGTGACCGCTGGTCCCGGCGAGGGCGGTGCTCCTAACGTGGAAGTTCGGAACGCGCCGTCGCCGGTCCCCCGGACCGTGTCGACCGCGCCTCGCGCCGGGAGGACAGATGGGCAGGGACGTCGCGCAGGGCGCCTTCTCCCGAGAGGACCGGGTCCGCTACCGGCAGAAGGTCCGACGGTGTCTGGACGTGTTCGCACTGATGCTCGACGACTTCGGCTTCGACGCGGACCGTCCGATGACCGGACTGGAGATCGAACTCAACCTGGTCGACTCGGCGGCGGAGCCGGCGATGCGGAACGACGAGATCCTCGCCGACATCGCCGACCCGCTCTTCCAGACCGAGTTGGGCCGGTTCAACCTGGAACTCAACGCCAACCCCCGGCTGATCGGCGGCCGGGGCTTCACCGAGTACGAGGAGGACCTGCGGGGCAGCCTGAACCGGGCCGGTGAGCGGGCGGCGGACTCCGACGCCACGATCGTCATGGTCGGGATCCTGCCGACCCTGACCGAGCGGCACCTGGTGGCCGAGAACCTCTCCACCGACGAGCGCTACCGGGCGCTCAACGACCAGATCGTGGGTGCCCGGGGCGAGGACATCGAACTCGACATCCGGGGGGTGGAGCGGCTACAGACGCACACCGACTCGATCGCCCCGGAGGCGGCCTGCACCAGTCTCCAGTTCCACCTCCAGGTCGCCCCGGACAGCTTCGCCGACTACTGGAACGCCTCCCAGGCCATCGCCGGGGTCCAGGTCGCGGTCGGGGCGAACTCCCCCTACCTGTACGGCCGTCAGCTCTGGGCGGAGACCCGGATCGCCCTCTTCGAGCAGGCCACCGACACCCGACCGGACGAACTGAAGGCCCAGGGGGTACGCCCCCGGGTGTGGTTCGGTGAACGGTGGGTGACCTCCATCTTCGACCTGTTCGAGGAGAACGTCCGGTACTTTCCGCCGCTGCTGCCGATCTGCGACGACGAGGACCCGGTCGACGTGCTGCACAGCGGTGGGGTTCCCGAGCTGAGCGAACTGCGCCTGCACAACGGCACCGTCTACCGCTGGAACCGGCCGGTCTACGACGTCAAGAACGGCCGTCCGCACCTGCGGGTCGAGAACCGGGTGCTGCCCGCCGGCCCCACCGTGGTGGACATGCTGGCCAACGCGGCCTTCTACTTCGGGCTCGCCCGTGGTCTCGCCGAGTCCGACCGCCCCATCTGGAGCCAGCTCACCTTCAGCTCGGCCGAGGAGAACTTCCACGCCGCCGCCCGGCGCGGCATGGGCGCGGTGCTGCACTGGCCCCGACTGGGCGACGTGCCGGTCACCCAACTGGTGCTCGACGTCCTGCTGCCGAAGGCGGCGACCGGGTTGGACCGGTTCGGCGTCGACCCGGCCGAGCGGGACCGGTTGCTCGGCATCATCGAGCAGCGCTGCCGGACCGGCCGCAACGGCGCGGTCTGGCAGACCGAGACGGTCTGGGCGGCGGAGCGGCACCGGGGGATGGACCGCGGCGCGGCACTGCACCACATGGTCCGGCGCTACGCCGAGTTGCAGGGCACCAACGAGCCGGTGCACACCTGGCCGGTCGACTGAGACCGGCAATCAGTCCCGGGCCCGGCGGGCCCCGGTCCGGCCCCGTGGGCGGGGCTCCGCCGTCGGCCCGGCGGTGGAGGGGGTGCCGGGCCCGTCGTCCGGTCCGTCCGGGTCCGCTACGGGGGCGGGCTCGTCGCTGCTGCCGCCCGGGGCGCTGGCCGGCACGCTGTCGGCGAGCGGCTCCGCCCGGCGCGGCCGGGGTACCTTCGGCGTCGCCCTGCCGGCCCGACGTCGCCCGGTGCCGGCGTCGGTGGCGGTGGCTGCCCCGCCGGGGTCGGCCGCTGCGGTGTCGGCGGTGTCCGGAGCACCGCCGGTCGGACCGGAACCGGCAGCGGGGAAAACGGCACCGGCCGGCTCCGGGCCGACGTCCACCACCCGGGGCGTCCCGGTGGCGTCGCGCGCTACGGCACCGACGTCGGCGGTGGCGCTGACGTCCGCCTCCTGATCCGGACCGGACGCGGCCGGTGCTGAGGTTTCCCCCTCGGCCGCCCCGATGGTGGCACCGGTCCCGGTCCCGGGCGCGTCGGTGTCGGCCGGTGCCTCGGCGTCGGGACGGAGAGCTGCGGTGGCCGCGTCCCGTCGCTGGGCCAGCGCGGCGACGAGGACCGAGCCGGCGAGCCCGTTGACCACCGCGTACGCGGCGACGAGTTGCGCGGTGACCTGCTCGGCGCGGAGCTCGGGCAACCGGGGGAGGGTCAGCAGGTAGGCGACGGCGACCAGGAACGGCCCCGCCGCGCCGGAGGCCGCCGCCCCGACGCGTCGGTACGTCGACCGGGCGGCCCGACGCGCTGTCAGCGCGCCGATGACCAGGGCCGAACCCAGCGGCAGCACTACCGCCAGCCAGGAGAGGTGGTCAGCGGCCCGGAACCCCGGTCGGTCGGTGGCGAGTTGCCAGAACCCGAGTTGGACACCGGTCATCCCACGGCCCGCGAGGACTCCGTCCACGACCGCGACCACCGCGAGCGACCAGAGCCAGCCGATGCTGGCGACGATGTTGGTGGCGGCCGGGGGCGAGCGTTGCGCCCAGACCGCGACGAGGAAGCCGGCCAGCAGGCCCGCCCCGGTGTAGGCGGCGGCCATGGCCTGTGGCGCGGCGGTGTCGGTCGGGACGGCCGCGCGGGCCGGGACCGCCACGAGAAGCACGGTCACCAGCGCGCCGAGTGCCCCGGCCAGGGCGCACAGGACACCGCCCGGACCGGTGCCTGCGCGGTCCCCGGGAGTGGCGCGGGTTCCGGTGGCGGCCAGGCGCTGCGCACCCACCGCCCCGGCGATGGTCGAGGTGGCCGCGATCCAGGTGGCCCAGCCCAGGCTCGCCGCCCAGAGCGTCCCGGACGATCCGCCGACCCCGGACTCCGGGGGCGTCCAGCTGACGATGCCCAGCCCGTACCCGATGCCGAGTTGGGCGGCACCCGCACCGGCGGCGATACCGAACGCGGTCGCCGACGTTCCTCCCCAGCCCCGTACGGCCATGCCGGGCAGCGTAACGCCCTGCGGCCCGTACGGCGACCTGGTGACCGGGGACAGTGGCAGGTCGCCGACGGTGGAGCCGTCACCCGGCCGCCGGTCACCGGGGCGGAGGACGGTCCGCACCCACCTTTCCGGGGCCAGCACCGTTGAGTAGGTAGTTCGGGGTGTTGCGGGCCGGTGGTCCGTCCGGTCGGGAAGGACGTGCCATGAGCGACGACCGTCACGAGTCGTGGACCGGAGAGGTCCCCGGGAACGGTCCGGGACGGATCCCGCCGTCGGACGGTTCTCCACCGCCCCGGGGGCGGGACGGCGCCGGGCGCGCGGAGTCGGCGGCGGCCGGGGACCCGACCCGGGTACGACCCGCCGCCGTCTGGTCGGGTCGGGCGGAGGTCCCGCCGCCGAGGTCGCTCCGGCAGCCGGAAACCCCGACCGATTGGTACGACGAGGAGCACGGCGACCGACGGTGGTGGATGCCGATCCTGGTGGCCTCGGTGGCGCTGGCCGTCCTCGCCGTCTTGGGGCTCGGCCTGTGGCTGGTCGTCCGCAGCGGACCGGGCGGTACGCCGTCCGCGCCCCTGCCCTCGCCCAGTGCCGAGCCGCCGACGGCCGGACCGTCGACCCCGCCGGGCACCGGGGTGGCGACCACGCCGGCCCGGGTGCCCATGCCGGACCTGGTGGGGCTGCCCCGGTCGGTGGCCGAGGCCACGCTGGACCGGCTGGGGCTGGGGTACCGGTCGGAGTTGCGCACCTCGGGCCGGCCGGCCGGGACGGTGATCGGGACCGAGCCGCAGGCGGGCGAGCGGGTTCCGCTCGGCACCGACGTCACCCTGGTCGTCTCCGAGGGCGGCGACCCGGTCCGTCCGTCGACGGCCGTTCCGACGCCGAGCCCCACGCCGGCGCCCACCCGCACCCCGACCACCGGTGCGACCGGTCGGGCGGTCACCACATCCGGCGGCGCGACCCCACGATGACCAGGCCGGTCAGGGAGATGGCCATCCCGAGCAGACCGGAGAGGACCAGGGACCGGTGGAGGTTCTCGGCCGGGTCGCCCGATCCGGTAGTCGGCGGCCGAGCGAGGTGGCCGGCTGCGGGGCCGGGCGGTGGCTCCGACCCCGTCCGCGGGGACGGTGCGTCGCCCGACCGCCCTGCGGCTGCCCCGACCGGCGGGTCCGCACGGCCGGACGCGGCCGGCTCCGGGCGTCCGCCGCCGGCGGCCGGGGAC
This sequence comes from Micromonospora sp. NPDC023956, assembly GCF_040639195.1. Lineage (NCBI taxonomy): Bacteria > Bacillati > Actinomycetota > Actinomycetes > Micromonosporales > Micromonosporaceae > Micromonospora > Micromonospora sp. NPDC023956. The sequence goes on along the minus strand of NZ_JBEZZN010000002.1, from coordinate 605,493 downwards.
TCGTCGTACGCCGACGGGCCCGGTCGGGGCGGCGGGACGGGAAGCTGGGTGGTGGAGTGGGCCGGCACCCGGACCACGACCACGAGTGCGGTCGCGGCGCCGATCAGGACGAGAAGGCCGATGGCGTAGCTGGTACGGGACACGGAACGTGAACGGGCGGCGGTGCGGTTGAGCATGGTCATCCCAGGGTCTGGGTCCGGGACGCGCGGGGTTTCACCTGCCGGGGTGGGCCCACCCAGTCTATGGACACCGCCCACCCGGTATCGGGGAAACGCCCAGCTCAGCTCACGCGGACCGGGGTTCTGGCCGCCGGCCGCCGGGTGGTCCGGACGGTGTGCGGCCGGGGTTCGGGGGCGGCCTGCACCCGCACCAGCCCGGCACGTTGCACGAAGATGGATCGTCGGCTGACCGCGTCTCCCGCCGCGTTCAGCTCGTAGCCGTCGAGCCAGAGCCAGCCGTCGAAGGCCGGCCAGTCCAGCACACGGATCACACGGAACAGAATCGACCGGCGAAACTGCACACTCGCCGCACGAGTCACGTGCATTACGTCACCAGAGCGGGGAAGCACATTGGCTCCTGTCAAGATCGGCCGGCGGACGGGCCGGCGAAGGTGTGAACAGGGAGCCGGCCCGGACGCGGTGGTGCCGCTCGGGCGGACCGGCATGGTGAGGCGGGGCTGGCCGGGTCGTACCCGCGGTGGCGCGTAGCGCCCGACCAGCACCCGGTGCTTCCGGTTACCGCTCCCGTCGCCGAAGCCGACAGGCGTCCAGCGGCGAGGTCCTTACCCCGGAGGCGATGTTGTTTGTCCTGGTCGGGTGGAATCTGTCCTGGTCGTCCGGGACGCGGCGACCGCGTTCCGGAACCAGATCAGAACGGTGAGTGACCCGAGCCATGCCGACAGACTGCACGAGTAGGGGAGCACATGCAAGTTGCACGTCGACTTTTGCCGATACCTGAACGGCAGACCCGCGGGATGCCCTCGATCGTCGGCGCTTGATGCCGTGGTCAGGGAACCGGCACACTGGACGCCGGTTTTTTGCCGCCGCGGCCGGCTGATGACCGCGACCATCCCCCGCCGCGAACGATCGCCCGCCGGTCGACGGTCGCGCCCTCGGCGGGCGAGCCAGTGCGGGCGCGATCGACCGGAGGTACCCCGGTGAGCGCGAGAAGTGCTTACCAGCTCCACCACCGTACGAACGGGGCTGGGACATGGTGTGGAAGAAGCGTGCCGGCGGAGCGTGAAGCCGTGGGCAGGGGGTCGATCCGGTGAGTGAGCGCCGGAGCCCGACGATCCGGCGTCGCCGGCTCGGCGCGGAACTGCGCCGGCTGCGGGAGGGCGCCGGGATCACCATCGAGGCCGTGGCCGAGCGGCTGGAGTGCTCGGCGTCGAAGGTTTCGCGCATCGAGACCGGGCACACCTCGGTGACCCCACGCGACGTGCGGGACATGCTCGCGATCTACGGGGTGTCCGAGGTCGAGAGCGAGGAACTGGTCCAGATCGCCCGGGAGGCGCGTCAGCGGGGCTGGTGGCACCCGTACAGTTCGGTGCTCTCCGGGGCGTACGTCGGGCTGGAGGACGCCGCCGGGTCGATGCGGGCGTACGAGCAGCAGGTGGTGCCGGGACTGCTCCAGACCGCCGACTACGCCCGAGCCATGATCGAACTCGCCCGCCCGGACATGCCCGCCGACGAGGTGGACCAACGGGTGCGTGTCCGTTCCAACCGCCAGTCGTTACTGACCCGGGATACTCCGATCGATCTTTGGGTGGTGCTCGATGAGGCGGTGGTGAGCCGGCCGGTGGGTAGTGACGAGGTGATGCGGGCGCAGATGGCCCGGCTGGTGGAACTGGCCGAGCTGCCGAACATCACCATCCAGGTGCTGCCCTTCCACGTCGGGGCTCATGCGGCCATGGACGGGTCGTTCACGATCCTCGACTTCCCCGAGCCCGGTGATCCGGATGTCGTGTACGCGGAGAATGCCACGGGTGGGCTCTTCCTCGAGAAGAGCGACGAGCTTCAGCGTTACAACTACATCTTCGACCAGATTCGAACCCAGGCCATGCGACCGGAGGCGTCCATCGCACACATCGCAGAACTGGCAGAGGAGCCGTTGTGGAAATGGCGACCAAGAGGGTCCCCGCGGACCTGACGCACGCATCGTGGTTCAAGAGCTCGCGCAGCGGGCCGAACTGCGACAACTGCGTGGAGGTGGCGTTCGTTACCGGGGCGGTCGGAGTCCGTGACTCGAAGGACCCGACCGGGCCTGCCCTGGTGTTCGCCCCGGGTGACTGGCTCGCCTTCGTCGGCGGCACCAGGCGTGTGGCGTTCGGCCGAGGCTGACCGCCCGACAGACCGGCCGACGTGACGGCGGTGGGACCCGGCTCCGGACCGGATCCCACCGCCGCCCGGTGTGACAGTGTGGCGCGGTTTCCCGCCCCGGCAGCCAGCCCGGGGCGAGGGCCGCGCCCTCGTCGTGCCCGTCGTCGGTCCGGGCCCGCGCGGCACCGGGAACAGCCCCGCGCGGGCGGCCCGTCGGCCCGGACGGGGGTCCCGCGCGGCGGCCCCGGCACCCGTCGCCACTTCCGTCCCATCTCGTTGTACCTCTCGTCATCGGCCGAGCGGTCGGCCAGGACGGATCCGCAACCGAGCGAGGCAGGTGGACGGATGACGACGATCGGATCTGACAACCTCACCAACGGGCCGGGCAAGCCGGAGCGGTTCGGCGGCAAGTACCGGGGTGCCCGCCGGGACACCGTCCTGACCGAGGTGGTCTCCACCGACCCCGATCTCGGGGGTCGGGAGGGCGGCAGCGTGGGCGCGCCCGACCAGGCCGGGCCGCTGTCCCTGCCGTCGCTGGACACGAACCCGCTCACCGAGCCGTCGTTCCCGCCGGCCGGCTGGCCGGTCGAGCCCAGCGAGGAGTTGGCGGACCATCCGCTCCTGCGCGGCCTGCTGCTGGAACTGCCGCCCCGGGGCAGCGTGCCGCCGCCCGGCTGGCTGGACCGCTGGTTCGAGGCGACCCGGGCGATTCTGGAGCTGCTATACGTGCAGGGCGGCGGGCGCGGCGGACGGTGAACCCACCGCCGTCTCCGGGCCGGCCGGTCCACCGCTGCCGGGTGCCGTCCGGACGACGAGTCGACCGTGTCGCAGCGCGTGCCGTACCCCGATCACCGCGATGCCGAACAGGCCCAGGGCGAGAGCCGGTCCGGCGAGCGGGGTGCCGGCGTCCGGGCCGAAACCACCGGTGGCGACCACGGCCGGCACCAACGCCAGGCCGGTGAGCTGGACGGGGAGCCCGACCAGCGGATGAGCCGCGTGGGCCCGTAGGCCGGGCGGGACGGGTACCTGGGGCGCCGGCGAGCACGACCGCCGCCATCAGGCCGAGGCCGGTCAGACTCAGGACGATCAACCATCCGGTACGCCGCCGGAGGGCGCGTACCCGGTCCAGCCGGGGCAGCCCGTCGGCGACCACGCCAGCGGCGAGCCAGACCGTCAGGACGGGCAGCAGGGCGACCAGGTGGCTGTCCATAGCGGACACCTTTCCCGTTCGGCGGCCCGCCGAATCCGGGCGGCCCCGGTTCGTCGACGGTTCCCGTCGGGACCATCCCCCCGAGTTATTGATAGTTCGATATGTTTCGTTGTACGTAGGTAGCGGCCTAGCCTCAGCTTGATCGGCGATCTTCTATCTCCCTGAGTGGGGGGACGGCGTGCCGGTCGGAGGGAGGTAGGGAGATGCGTCTCCCACGCAGGTCGATTCTGGTCGGGGTGGCTGCCATGTCGATGGCGGCGACCGCCGCACCGGCCCTGGCAGCCGAGCCGGTCGGCGCGATCCTGAAGGCCGGCGGCGCCACCGCCGTGGCCGACAGCTACATCGTCGTGTTCAAGGACACCACGGTTGCCCGGACCACGGTGAGCGACACCGCCAAGCGGCTGGTCGGCAAGCACGGTGGTCAGGTCGCCCGGACCTACAGCGCCGCGCTGCGCGGCTTCGAGGTCCGCGTCGACGCGAAGACCGCGGCGCGGATCGCGGCGGACCCCGCCGTCGCGTACGTCGAGCAGAACCACACGGTCAGCATCGCGGCCACCCAGAACCCGACGCCGTCCTGGGGGCTGGACCGGTCCGACCAGCGGGCGCTGCCGCTGGACAACTCGTACACGTACCCCGGTACGGCGAGCAACGTCACCGCCTACATCGTCGACACCGGCATCCGGACCACCCACACCGACTTCGGTGGCCGGGCGGTCTGGGGCACCAACACGGTCGACACCAACAACACCGACTGCAACGGGCACGGCACGCACGTCGCCGGCACCGTCGGCGGTACGGCGTACGGCATCGCCAAGGGCGTCAAGCTGGTCGCCGTCAAGGTGCTCAACTGCCAGGGCAGCGGCACCAACGCCGGCGTCATCGGCGGCGTGGACTGGGTGACCGCGAACGCGCAGAAGCCGGCCGTGGCCAACATGAGCCTCGGCGGCGGCGCCAACGCGACGCTCGACACCGCGGTCCGCAACTCGATCGCCTCGGGCGTGACCTACGGTCTGGCCGCCGGCAACAGCAACAACGACGCCTGCACCGGCTCGCCGGGCCGTACCGCCGAGGGCATCACGGTCGGCTCGACGACCAACACCGACGCCCGGTCGTCCTTCTCGAGCTTCGGCGCCTGCCTGGACATCTTCGCGCCGGGCTCGTCGATCGTCTCGGCCTGGAACACCAACGACACCGCGACCAACAACATCAGCGGCACCTCGATGGCCACGCCGCACGTGGTCGGCGCGGCGGCCCTGGTGGTCGGTGCCAACCCGACCTGGACCCCGCAGCAGGTCCGCGACAGCCTGGTCAACAACGCCACCAACGGCGTGGTGACCAACCCCGGAGCGGGTTCGCCGAACAAGCTGCTCTACGTCGTCAACGGTGACACCCCGCCGCCGACCAACGACTTCTCCGTCTCGGTCTCGCCGACCTCCGGCTCGACCGCGCCGGGCGGCTCGGTGACCGCCACGGTCAACACCGCCACCACCAACGGTTCCGCCCAGTCGGTGAGCCTCTCGGCCAGCGGGCTGCCGTCCGGGGCGACCGCCTCGTTCGTCCCGGCGACCGTCACCTCGGGTGCCTCCTCGGCGCTGACCATCAGCACCTCGGCGAGCACCCCGCCCGGCACCTACACGGTGACCGTCACCGGCACCGCGACCTCGGGCAGCAAGACCGCGACCTACTCGCTGACGGTGACCGGCAACGGCGGCGGCAGCTGCACCGGCACCAACGACACCGACGTGGCCATCCCGGACCCGGGCACGGCGACCAGCTCGATCACCATCTCCGGCTGCGGCCGGGCCGCCTCGGCCACCTCGACCGTCGCGGTGAACATCTCGCACACCTTCCGTGGTGACCTGGTCATCGACCTGATCGCCCCGGACGGCACCGCCTACCGCCTGAAGAACAGCAGCTTCTTCGACGGTGCGGACAACGTCATCGCCACCTACACCGCCAACCTGGCCGGTGAGGCTGCCGACGGCACCTGGAAGCTCCAGGTGCGCGACGCCTTCCGCAACGACAGCGGCACCATCAACACCTGGACGCTGACCCTCTAGGCGTCACCACCGCAGGGGCCCCTCCGGCCGGAGGGGCCCCTGCGCGTGCCGGTCAGACCGCGAAGCTCGACGGGCGCTCGTTGGCCGGGGCCGGCGGGCGGGCCTTCCACAGGCCGGTCTTCTGGGCGGCCAGCCGGCCGAGGTAGGCCGGGTTGAGGATGACGTACCGCTTCCAGAGCCGCTTCGGCTCCAGCCCGAGCCGCCAGAACCACTCCAGCCCGGCGCGCTGCATCCACGGCGGTGGCGTACGCAGCAGCCCGGCGTGGTAGTCGAAGGCCGCGCCGACCGCCATCAACGGCATGTCCAGCAGCGGACGCATGGCGTACGTGAAGATCTCCTGACGCGGGCAGCCCAGCCCGACCAAGACGAGCCGGGCCCCGCTGGCCCGGATCCGGTCGGCGATCTCGACGTCCTCGCCCGGCTGGACCTGGCGGAACTTCGACGGCTCCACCCCGGCGATCTTCAGGTCGGGGAACATCCGCTCCAGCGCCGGGATCAGCCGGCCGAGGGTCTCCTCGGTGGAGCCGTACAGGTAGACCGGCAGCCCCTCGGTCGCGAACCGGGCGAGCACGTGCAGGGTGAGCTGCGGGCCGTAGACCCGGTCGGTGAGACCGGCGGAGTGCAGCAGGTTGAGCGCCCAGCGCACCGGCTGGCCGTCCGGGGTGACCACGTCGAAGGAGTTCAGCCGGGCGTTGTGCGCCGGGTCGAGGACACCGGTCATCACGCCGTGCACGGCCAGCGCGGTGAGCGCCAGCGGGCGCCGGTCGTGGGCGGCCCGGACCACCTCCTCGGTGGCGGCGGCGTAGTCGGTGGCGTCCACCAGGACGCCGAGCACGTTGCGCTTGCGCGAGGTCATGACTGCGGCACCCACTTCTCGACGTTGGCCTCGTGGATCTCGCGGAGGATCATCGGTACGTCGTAGACCTGCTTCCAGTCCGGGTAGTCCCGCTGGAACGCCTCGTTCGACCCGATCCACCACTTGTGGTCGCCGACCCGGTTCGCCTCGACGTACTCGGTGATCATCTCCTGGCCGGTGATCTCCTCGGCCAGCGCGAACGCCTCCCGGTTGGAGGTGTTCGAGTGTCGGCCGCCGCCGAGGTTGTACACCGCCGCCGAGCGCGGGTTACGGAAGAACGCCTCGAACGCCGAGACCACGTCCGAGCTGTGGATGGCGTCCCGGACCTGCTTGCCCTGGTAACCGAAGATCTTGTACGTCCGGCGTTCCATGTTGCAGCGCATCACGTACGCCAGGAAGCCGTGCAGTTCGGTGGCGGAGTGCGCCGGGCCGGTCAGCGTGCCGCCCCGGAAGCAGGCGGTCCGCATGTCGAAGTAGCGGCCGTACTCCTGCACCATCACGTCGGCGGCGACCTTGGAGGCCCCGAAGATCGAGTGCAGGCAGGCGTCGATCGACATGTCCTCCCGGATGCCCTGCTCGTACGGGTGGCCCGGCTCGATCTCCCAGCGCGTCTCCCGCTCGACCAGGGGCAGGCTGTTCGGCCGGTCCCCGTAGACCTTGTTGGTCGAGCAGTGGATCACGGGGGCGTCGATGCAGTGCTCCCGGACGTTCTGCAGCACGTTGAGCGTGCCCGCCGCGTTGACGTCGAAGTCGGTGAAGGGGTCCCGCACCGCCCAGTCGTGCGAGGGCTGCGCGGCGGTGTGGATCACCACCGCCACGTCGCGGCCGTACCGCCGGAAGAGCGCCGCCAGCGCGTCCCGGTCCCGGATGTCGATGCCGTGGTGCGAGTACGCCGCGCCCAGCTCGTCGGCGAGACGGCGCACGTTCCACGCGGTGGACGCCTCCGCGCCGAAGAACTCCTGCCGCATGTCGTTGTCGATGCCGACCACCTGGAGACCGAGACCGGCGAAGTGCCGAACCGCCTCCGAGCCGATCAGACCGCCCGAACCGGTCACCACCGCGACACTCACACGTCACTCCACGGGTCATAGGGGGCAGAAGAACCACCGGAGCATAACGTGACGGTTCGGGCCGTCCTGTAGACGCGACGAGGGCCCCGCTGCTGCGGAGCCCTCGGCTTCTGGTGGGGAAGGAGGGAGTTGAACCCTCACACCCTTTCGGGTACACGGACCTGAACCGTGCGCGTCTGCCATTCCGCCACTTCCCCGTGGCATGACCCGAATCACTCTAATGCGTGCCGCCCTCGCCATCGCTGGTGGGGTGGCCCGAACATCGTACGTGCTCCCGGCCGTTGCCACGATCGGTTACCGTTCGTGGCGGGGAGAAGAGTAGCACGGCGATCAGGGCCCGTCCGAACGGGCCGACAGCAGGCGGCCGAGCGGCGTGTGAGCTGCGCGAGCGATGGCCGGATACCATCATGTCCTCGGGACCCGAGGAGGAGCCGTGAGCGTGCTGCAACGCTTCGAGAAGCGTCTGGAAGGCCTGGTCGAGGGAGCCTTTGCCAAGGTCTTCAAGGGTGTAGTCCACCCCGTGGAGATCCTCAACGCCATGCAGCGGGAGGCTGAGGCGCACAAGGCGATCCTCGCCGGTGGGCGCACCCTGGTGCCCAACCGCTACGTGATCGATCTCTCGCCGTACGACCACAGCCGGCTGGCACCGTACGCCGCCGCGCTCGCCCAGGAGCTGGCCCAGTCGCAGGCCGAGTTCATCGGTGAGCAGGCGTGGACGGTCTACGGCGACGTGATCGTCGAGATCGAGCGGGGCGAGGGGCTGGACACGGGGATGTTCCGGGTCACGGCCGAGGTGTACACCGGCGGCGAGGTGGCCCCGGTCTCGGCACCCGGCTACGACGCCGGCCCGCCCGGATACCCGGCGTACGACCAGGGCGGCGGCTACGGCCCGCCCCCCGGCCACGGCGGCGCGCGCAACGTCCGGCTGGTCTCCGGCGACGGACGGACCTACCCGCTCCAGATGGGCTCCACCGTGATCGGCCGGGGTGACCAGGCCAACCTGCGCCTGCCCGACGTCGGCATCTCCCGGCGACACGCCCGGCTGGACTTCGACGGTGGTCAGGTCGTACTCACCGACCTCGGCTCGACCAACGGCACGATGGTCAACGGCCAGCGCGTCTCCGCCGTCGCGCTGAACCCGGGTGACATGATCCAGCTCGGCACCACCACCCTGACCTTCCGCGTGGACGGCTGACCCGCCTTGCCCGAGCTCGTCATCACCGTCGCCCGGTTCGGATTCCTCATCCTCCTGTGGATCTTCGTGTTCACGGTGGTGGGGGTGATCCGGCGGGACCTCTTCGCAGGTGCTCGGTCCGGCCGGTTGGTGGCCGCCCCCCGTGCGGTCGGCGCCGCCACCAACCAGGCAGCGGCGAAACCGGCCAAGGTCAAGCGGGGACGGGCCGCCCACCAGCTCGTGGTCACCGCCGGGCAGCTCGCCGGCACCCGGATCACCCTGGGCGAAGCGCCCATCACCATCGGCCGGGCGGAGGATTCCACCCTGGTCATCACCGACGACTACGCCTCCGCACGGCACGCCCGGCTGCTGCCCCGTGACGGGCAGTGGTTCGTGGAGGACCTCGGCTCGACTAACGGCACCTACCTGGATCGCGCTAAGGTCACCGGACCAACCCCCGTCCCCCTCGGCGTGCCGATCCGGATCGGCCGCACTTCTCTCGAATTACGGCCATGACTCTGACCCTGCGCTATGCGGCCCACAGCGACCGCGGTCTGATCCGAGACGGTAACCAGGATTCCGTCTACGCCGGACCGCGGCTTCTCGCCGTCGCCGACGGCATGGGCGGCATGGCCGCCGGTGACGTCGCCAGCAACATCGTCATCGGTGCCATGGCGCCGCTCGACGAGGACGTCCCCGGGGACGCGCTCGTCGACGCGTTGCGACAGGCCGTGGACACCGCCAACCAGCAGCTCCGCGACACCGTGGACGCCAATCCCCAGCTCGAGGGGATGGGCACGACACTCACCGCGATCCTCTTCTCCGGCACCAAGCTCGGCATGGTCCACATCGGCGACTCCCGGGCCTACCTCCTCCGCAACGGGGAGTTCGCCCAGGTCACCAAGGACGACACCTACGTCCAGATGCTCGTCGACGAGGGACGGATCAGCGCCGAGGAGGCGAGCAGCCACCCCCAGCGCTCGTTGCTCACCCGGGCCCTGGACGGCCGCGACATCGACCCGGAGTACAGCGTCCGCCAGGTCCTCGCCGGCGACCGGTACCTCATCTGTAGCGACGGCCTCTCCGGCGTGGTCAGCGCGGAGACCATCGCGGACTCCATGCGTGAGTACACCGACCCGCAGCAGTGTGTCGAGCGACTGGTGCAGCTGGCGCTCCGCGGCGGCGGGCCGGACAACATCACCGTGATCATCGCCGACGCGACCGACCACGACATCGTCGAGGCCAGCCCGATCGTCGGCGGCGCGGCGGCCCGTGACCGGGGCATGGCCACCTCGGCGGACGTCTCCACCCCGGCGGCCCGCGCCTCGGCCCTGAACGCGCCCCGGCCGTCGGCTCCCGAGGAGCCCCCGGCGAACCGCGACGACGAGCCGGAGCGCCGCCGGCACCGGCCGGTACGCACCGCGCTGCTGCTGGTCGTCCTGCTCGCCATCCTCGGCGGCGGCCTCTTCGCCGGCTGGAGCTACACCCAGCGGCAGTACTACGTCGGCGCCACGGACGACGGGCAGCTCGCCGTCTTCCAAGGCGTGCCCGGCCAGATCGCCGGTCTCGACCTCTCCAACGTGCACCGCACCAGTGCCGCCGACCTGGAGGATCTCACCCCGGCCGCGCAGGAGCGGGTCAAGCAGGGTATCCAGGCCAAGAACGAGTCGGACGCCACCCGGCGGCTGGCCGAGCTGACCGACGACGACCCGGCCAACCCCAACCTGAAGCCGGTCTGCCCGCCGAGCCCCACCGCCACCCCCGGCGTGACCACGGCGGCGCCCTCGACGACTCCGGCCAGCCCGCCCGTCGGTGGCCGGGTCACCCCGACGCCGTCGGCCGTGCCGAGCGTCACTCCCACCCCGGACGCCCTGCCCACCGATGCGGTTCCGCCGGTCCTCGAACCGGCGGGATGTCGGTCGCCCGAGTGAGCGCCGGCCCGACCCCGAGGACCCGCCCGTGACCGCCCAGGCCACCCCGGCAGTCTCGCCCGGCACGACGGGCGAGCAGCCCGGCCTGCGCCTGGCCCGTGCCCGACGCAACGCCGAGCTGTCCCTGCTCGCGGTCGCCATGGTGCTGGTCGCCGCGTACGGGGGCATGGTCGAGGCGAACCTGCTCGACGAGATCACCGGGGACTTCTGGATCCCGGCCGTCGCGCTCAGCGCGGTCTTCCTCGGCCTGCACGTGGTCATCCGCTACCTCGCCCCCTTCGCCGACCCGGCCCTGCTGCCCGCCGTGGCCCTGCTCAACGGCCTCGGCGTCGGCTTCCTGCGCCGGCTCGACCTGGCCGACGCGCCGGCCACCGAGCGGGCCGACCTGGCGATCTTCGCCGGTACCGGCGGACGACAGTTGGCCTGGACCCTGGTCTCGGTGATCCTCGCGGCGGGGCTTCTGGTGATCATGCGTGACCACCGCTCGGTCTCCCGGTACGCGTACACGCTGGGGCTCGCCGGCATCGTGCTGGTGATGATCCCGGCCGTGCTCCCCAACCGGTTCTCCGAGATCAACGGTGCCAAGCTCTGGATCCGGATCGGCAGCTTCTCCATCCAGCCCGGTGAGTTCGCCAAGCTCGCCCTGCTGGTCTTCTTCGCCTACTACCTGGTGCGTAAGCGCGAGGTGCTCTCGTTGGCCAGCCGGCGCTTCCTCGGCATCGACTTCCCTCGCGGCCGGGACCTCGGCCCGGTGGTCGTGGTCTGGCTGATCAGCCTCCTCGTGCTCGTCTTCGAGAAGGACCTGGGCACCTCGCTGCTGTACTTCGGCATGTTCGTGGTCACGCTCTACATCGCCACCGAACGGGTGAGCTGGCTGCTCATCGGTCTGCTGCTCTTCTTCGGCGGCGCGTACCTCGCCTACTTCCTGGGCAGCGCGGTCGGGGGACCGTTCGCCAACTTCTACCTGCGCGCCGAGATCTGGCTGGACCCGTTCGCCGATCCGCTCAACGACGGCTACCAGTTGGTGCAGGGGCTGCTCGCCCTCGGTACCGGCGGCCTCTTCGGGGCCGGTCCGGGCGGCGGCGCCCCGGACGTGCTGCCCGAGGTGCAGAACGACTTCATCTTCGCCGGCATCGGTGAGGAGATCGGCCTCTTCGGCCTCTCCGCCCTGCTGGTGGTCTACCTGCTGATCGTCCAGCGCGGTCTGCGGGCCGCGCTCACCGTCCGGGACTCGTTCGGCAAGCTGGTCGCCGGTGGCCTGGCCTTCACCCTCGGCCTCCAGGTCTTCGTGATCGTCGGTGGGATCAGCGGGCTCATCCCGCTGACCGGCCAGACCACGCCGTTCCTCTCCGCCGGTGGTTCCTCGCTGATGGCGAACTGGCTGCTCATCGCCACCCTGCTGCGGATCTCGGATGCCGGCCGGCGTCCGGTCTCCGGTGGGTCGGCCGCCCGACCGGGCAGCAACAACCCGCCCGAGCAGCTCCACGGTGCTCCTACGGAGGTGATCCGCCCGTGAACGCACCGCTCCGCCGGGTCGGCGTGGTCGTCCTGGTTCTCTTCGGCCTGCTCTTCCTCAACCTGAACTGGATCCAGGCCTACAAGGCCGACGAGTACCGCACCAGCGACTACAACGGCCGGGTCCAGGTCGCCGAGTACGACCGCAAGCGCGGCAACATCGAGGCCGGCGGCACCCCGGTGGCCACCAGCAAGGAAACCAACGGCAGCCTGAAGTACCTGCGGACCTACCCGGCCGGGGCGAAGTACGCGCACGTGCTCGGCTACAAGCCGGTCAACCTTGGGAACACCGGCATCGAGCGGGCCGAGAACGACTTCCTCGCCGGCACCAGCGACCAGCTCTTCGCCGACCGGTTCCGGGACATGCTCCGGGTCACCGGCGAACCGTCCGGCGGCGGCAACGTGCTGCTCTCCATCTCCAAGCGGGCGCAGGACACCGCGTTCACCCAGCTGGCCGACAACAAGGTGGGTGCGACCCGGGGCGCGGCGATCGCGCTGGACCCGCGCACCGGTGCGGTCCAGGCCCTGGTCTCCATGCCCAGCTTCGACCCGAACCCGCTGGCCAGCCACAACGGTGGCGAGGCGTCGGGGGCGTACAACAAGCTGGAGGGCGACCCGAACGGGCCGCTGAAGAACCGCGCGTTCGGGGAGACGCTGCCGCCCGGCTCGACCTTCAAGATCGTGGTCGCCGCCGCGGCGCTGGAGAGCGGGGTCACCAAGGAGACCGCCATTCCGGCCGGCCCCAGCTACACCGCTCCGACCTCCGGTACGCCGATCCGCAACGCCCACCCGTCGATCTGCCCGGAGGACGAGGTGACCCTGATCAACGCGGTCACCGAGTCGTGCAACACCGGTTTCGCGAAGCTGGGCGTCCGGCTCGGGGCTGACACGATCAAGGAAAAGGCCCGGCAGTTCGGCTTCGAGCAGGAGGACCTGACCGTCGGCCACCTCGACGAGGCCGGCCTCCCGGTCGCCGCCAGCCGTACCGGGGACATGAAGAACCCGGACGGTGGTGACGACCCGGCCGGTCTGGCCCAGTCGTCGATCGGTCAGTTCGACGTCCGGATGACCCCGTTGCAGGGCGCCCTGATCGCCGCCACGGTGGCGAACAACGGCAGCCAGATGCGGCCCTACCTGGTCCAGCAGCGGCTCGGCCCGGACCGGACGACCAACTACTACACCGCCGACCCGAAGCAGCTCCGGCAGCCGGTCAGTGGCCAGGTCGCCAACGACCTGCGGGACATGATGGTCAACGTGGTGAGCGAGGGCAGCGGTCGCAACGCCCGGATCAGCGGGTACACCGTCGGCGGCAAGACCGGCACCGCGCAGGCCGGGGAGAACACCGACGACCACGGCTGGTTCATCGGCTTCGCCCTCGACAAGGACGGCAAGCCGCTTTCCGCCGTCTGCGTCATGCTGGAGTCGGCCGGCGAAGGCGGCAGCGCCGAGGCGGCCCGGATCGCCGGGCGGATCATGCAGGCGGCCATCGCGGACCCTGGAGGGCGGTGACACATGCTCAGCCCCGGCGTCCAGCTCGGCAACCGCTACCGTCTCGACGAGCGGATCGCCAGTGGTGGCATGGGCGACGTCTGGCGCGGCACCGATCAGGTGCTCGGCCGGGTCGTCGCGGTCAAGAGCCTGCTTCCCGCGTTGCTGGACGAGCCGGGGTTCGCCGAGCGCTTCCGCGGCGAGGCACGCACCATGGCGACCATCAACCATCCCGGTGTGGTCGACATCTACGACTTCGGCAGCGACCAGCAGATCGCCTTCCTGATCATGGAGTACGTCGAGGGGGACGCCCTCTCGGCGACGCTCAACCGGGTCGGCCGGCTCACTCCGGCGCGGACGATGGCGCTGGTGGCCCAAGCCGCGGACGCCCTGCACGCCGCGCACGGCAAGGGCATCGTGCACCGTGACGTGAAGCCCGGCAACCTGCTGGTCCGGCCGAACGGCACGCTGGTGCTGACCGACTTCGGCATCGCCCGTTCCGAACTGGTCGGCCAGCTCACGGCCGCCGGGTCGGTGCTCGGCACCGCCTCGTACATCTCCCCGGAGCAGGCGGCGGGCGCGGTGGCCACCCCGGCCTCGGACGTCTACGCCCTCGGGGTGGTCGCCTACCAGTGCCTCGCCGGTCGCCGGCCGTTCGAGGGGGACAACCCCCTGGAGATCGCGATGCGGCACGTCCGGGAGACCCCGCGTCCGCTCCCGGCGGACATTCCCCCGACGGTCCGCGCCCTCGTCGACCGGGCCATGGCCAAGGATCCGGCGGCCCGTTGGGCGAGCGCCGCCGCCCTGGCCGGCGCGGCCCGGCAGGTCAAGGCAGCGCTCGCCCACCAGAACCGCCCCGGCGGACGGGCGCGGCCGGTTTCCGTCGCCCCCTCGTCCCCGGCGACCCCGCCGGCCCGGGCACAGGTTCCGCCGCCGCAGCGACAGCAGCCCAGGCCGCCGGTGGGGCCGCCGCCGCAGGCCCGGCCGCCGACAGTGTCGCGTCCGGTCGCCTCGGTGCCGGTGTCCCCGCCCCGCAACGCGCCGCCGATGGCGCACCGCCCGGTCGCCCCGCAGCCGGTCAACCAGTCGCGTCCACCGATGGCGCCGCCCGGCTACCCCCGGGGCGCGGCCCCCGTCCCGTCGGCTCCGCCGCGCCAGGTCGGGTACGCACACCAGCCCGGTCCGCCGCTCGCGTCGGAGAGCGGGCCGCGGGCCCGTGCGGTTCTGGTCGTCATCGCGCTCGCCGTACTGGTCCTGATCTGTTCCGGCGTGATTTCCTACAGGTTGCAGGACGATTCGAAGGCCAGCTCGGCCGGCCTTCTCCGGTCACCGAACGTGATGTCCGGGGTGCCGACAGCCAGCGGAGATGACGACGGGATCCCGTCGTCGTACCGTCGGGTGGGACTGCCCGTGCCGGGTGGCGACGGGACGACGACGAGCGAAGGACGACAGACGCGATGACTGCGCAGGCCCGCCTGCTGGGTGGCAGGTACCAGGTCGGCGAGCTCCTCGGCTACGGCGGCATGGCCGAGGTGCACCGCGGTCGCGATCTGCGGCTCGGCCGGGATGTCGCGATCAAGATGCTCCGGACCGACCTGGCCCGGGACGAGACCTTCCAGATGCGGTTCCGCCGGGAGGCGCAGAACGCCGCCTCGCTCAACCATCCCGCCATCGTCGCCGTCTACGACACCGGCGAGGAGAAGGCCCCGACCGGCGAGACCCTGCCCTTCATCGTCATGGAGTTCGTCAACGGACGGACCCTGAAGGAGGTCCTCGGCGCGGAGGGCCGCCTCCAGCCCCGGCGTGCGCTGGAGATCACCGCCGACATGTGCGCGGCGCTGGAGTTCAGCCACCGGCACGGGATCATCCACCGGGACATCAAGCCCGGCAACGTGATGCTCACCCTGACCGGCCAGGTCAAGGTGATGGACTTCGGCATCGCCCGGGCGCTGGCCAGTGGCGCGACCACGATGACGCAGACCAGCGCCGTGATCGGCACTGCCCAGTACCTCTCCCCCGAGCAGGCCCGGGGCGAGGCGGTCGACGCCCGCTCCGACGTCTACGCCGCCGGCTGCGTCCTGTTCGAGCTGCTCTGCGGCCACCCGCCGTTCGTCGGTGACAGTCCGGTCAGCGTCGCGTACCAGCATGTCCGGGAGGCTCCGCCGACGCCGAGCGACATCAACCCGGACGTCACCCCGTCGATCGACGCGATCGTGCTCAAGGCGCTGTCGAAGAACCCGCTCAACCGGTACCAGAGTGCCGGGGAGATGCGGGCCGACCTCCTCCGGGCCGCCGCCGGGCGTCCGGTGGCCGCCACCCCCGTGCTCCGCGAGGACGACACGGCAGCGATGGGACCGGCACCCGCGGCGGCTGCCTTCCCGGCTGCGGCGACCGCTCCGCAGACCCGGCAGATCCCCGCCCGGGTGGGGGATCCGCGTCGACGCCGCGCCTCCTCCTGGGTGATCGCCACCCTGGCCGGTCTGGGCGTGCTCGCGGTCATCGCCCTGGTCGCCGGTCTGCTCCTGCTCCAGAACCGGGAGACCACCGTCCAGGTCCCCACCCTGCTCGGCAAGACCCGGGACGTGGCGACCGCCGAGCTGACCAACGCCAAGTTGCGTCCCCAGGTGGGCGAGCCGGTGCTCAGCAGCGACTGCAAGAAGGACACCGTCGCCCGGCAGGAGCCGCCGGCCGGCGAGGCGGTCGAGGAGAACGGGACGGTCACGCTGCACATGTGCGGCGGCAAGCCGGTGGTCACCATCCCGGGCAACCTGGTCGGGTCCCGGTTCGAGAACGTCGAGGCGCAGCTCAAGGCGCTGAAGCTCGTCGTGGACCGGAAGGACGTCAACAGCGACGAGCCGGAGGGCCTGGTCGTCAAGCTGACCCCGGCGTCCGGCAAGACCGTCGAGGAGGGCGGCAAGGTCGTCGTCGAGGTCTCCCGGGGCAACGTCCGCCAGGTGCCGGACGTGGTCGGCGAGAGCCAGGAGGACGCCGAGGAGGAGCTCAAGGAGGCCGGCTACCAGGTCAAGATCCGTGAGGGCGGTGAGGTGCCGAAGGATCGGGCCGGGCGGGTGACCAGCCAGAGTCCGGGCGGCGGGACGTCGCTGGCCCGGGGACAGACGGTGACCATCACGGTCAGCCAGCCGGAGCCCGAGCCGGACCCGAGCACGCCCCCGACGGAGGGGCCGACCCCGACCCCGACGCCGACCGACGGTGGCCGCGGTGGCAGCCTGCCGTTCCCGACCGCGCCGCCCCGCGACGACGTCTCCCGCCAGAACTGACCCCGGCGCCGGTCAGGCGGTGGCGAAGGCGGCCAGGCGGCGGGCGTCGACCTCGGCGGCCAGTTCGGGAGCCCGCTCCCGGGCCGCTGGGAAGCCGCACGTGGCGAGCCAGTTGGCCAGCATCAGGTGACCGCCCTCGGTGAGGACGGACTCCGGGTGGAACTGGACCCCCTCGATGGGCAGGGTGCGGTGACGCATCGCCATCACCACGCCGGTGCCGGTCCAGCCGGTCACCTCCAGCTCGTCCGGCAGCGTCTCGGGCAGCACCGCCAGGGAGTGGTACCGCGTGGCGGTGAACGGGTCGGGCAGCCCGGCCAGGACACCGGCCGAGGAGTGCCGCACCAGCGAGGTCTTGCCGTGCAGCAGCTCCGGGGCGCGGGCCACGGTGGCACCGAAAGCCTCACCGATCGCCTGGTGGCCGAGGCAGACGCCGAAGATCGGCAACTCGCCGGCGTACCGGTGGACGACATCGAGACAGATGCCGGCCCGGTCCGGACTGCCCGGACCGGGGGAGAGCAGGATGCCGGCCGCGCCGACCCGACCCACCTCGTCGACGTCGATCTCGTCGTTGCGGCGTACCTCGCACTCCACCCCGAGCTGGCCGAGGTACTGCACGAGGTTGAAGACGAACGAGTCGTAGTTGTCGATCACCAGTACGCGCATCGACTCACCTGTCCGGAGAGGGGGGCGGGGTGTTGTTCTGCTCCGTGTCGTACGGCAGGTCGTGATCGTCGCCGGAGGGCTCGTCGCCGGTGACCCCGGAGTCCCCACCGGGTACCTCGGCGTCCTGGGTGACCTGCACGTCGTCGAAGGGGAGCAGCGGCTCGGCCCAGGGGAAGACGACGTACCAGAGCAGCGCCACCGTCGCCGTGGTGAGCAGCACCGAGCCGATCAGCTTGCCGGGGAGCCCGAAGGGCAGCTTCCGCCAGATCCATCCGTACACGACCTCAACCCTCCAGCTCGGCCGGGCTGCCCGCCGACTTGTCCTGTGAGCGTTCCAGCTCCGCGTGGATGATCAGCCGCTGGTAGTTGTCGAACTTCGGGTTGCAGGTGGTGAGGGTGAGCATCCGCCGGGTCGGCTTGGCCCCGAGCTGACCGGGGACCGGGGCGACCACCTCGACCTGCGAGGGCTTGACGATCCGCGACTGGGAGACGCGGTAGACGTACCACGTGTCCTTGGTCTCGACCACGATCGCGTCGCCGTCGTCCAGCTCGTCCAACCGCCAGAAGGTGGCCCGGTTGCGGTGCCCGGCGACGGAGAAGTTGCCCAGTTCACCGGGCATGGCGCTGTCCGGGTAGTGCCCCGGGGCGTACCGGATGTCCTTCTGGTTGACGCCCTCCACCACGACCCAGTTCTTGTCGATGCCGGGGATGTGCAGCCCGGCGATCGGTTTGCCGTGCACCGGCGGCGCCGGTGTGCTGCGGGAAGCCGGGGGCGCGGACGGCGCGACGGTGGGGTCGCCGGTCGGGCCCCACACCTGTTCCAGTTGCTGGCTGAGGTCGTTCTGGTGAGCGTCGACGATGGCGGACTTGCCCCACACCTCGTACCCGGCGAAGAGGAGTACCACCAGGCCGAAGGTGATGAGGACCTCACCGCTGACCCGGATGCCGGTGCGCAGCCGGGACCAGAACGTCGGACGGGTCAGCTCGGAGTAGACGCTGCGGTAGCCCTTCTCGGTCTGCTCCGGGCGTAGCTGCACCACCCGCTCGCCCCGGCGGGGCTGGGGCGGCGGACCGGCCTCCGGTCGGGCGGCGGCCGGTTCGTCGTCGCGGGCCGGGAGACGGGGGACCGCACCCATCAGGGCCGTCGTGTCGAGAGCCGGCGTGGGTGCGTTCGGCCGGACGGCCTGCGGGCCACCCGCCCCGGGCGTCCGGTCGGGTCGACCCACCGGGTTCCGGTCGTCGAGCGGCCGGGCGGGGCTAGGGTCGTCGAGCGGCCGGGTGGGGCTGCGGTCGGCGGCGGGCCGTGTCGTCGCCGGTACGGCCGGGATCTGCGCGGTGGGCTCCTCACCGCGCGGGCCGAGCGCCGCGATGACCACGGTCGGCCCCTCGATGTCGTCGCCCGATCGTTGGCCGCCGGCCGCCCCGGCGGGGCCGCCCGGGGCCGGGTGCCGGGCCGGGCCGTGGCCGGTCGGGGGGCCGGTCGGATCCGGCCGCCGGGCCGGGCCGGGCGTGGCGGGACGGATGCTGTCCGCACCGGCAGCCGCCGGTGGTCCCGGCGGCTGCGTCGACGGACGCGGAGCGGTCGGGGGTGCCCACGGTGGCGGCGCGGGGCGGGCCGGTGCGGCCGGCGGCGGACCGGGACGCGGCGGCACCGGGTCCGGCCAGCGCCCGGCGGCGGGCGGTCGCGGCTCGACGGCGCGGTCCACCCGGGGAAGGACGGCGGTGGGTTCCTCCGGATGACCGGCGTGGTGCCAGCCCTGGCGGGTTTCGCGGTCGTCGGAGGTCCCGGTCACCGGGGAACCTTCGCCGAACGGAGCGCTGTCGAACCCTCGAACGCCGGCACGCTGACCGTGGAGACGGTTTCGCGGTAGCCGAGCTGGTAGTGGTCGACCGCGTCCTTGAACAACCGGACTCCCTCGGAAGCGGCGAGGGCCCGCTGGAGGGCAGCGGGGTCGCCGATCGCTACGATCTTGAACGGAGGGGAGTACACCCGGCCGTGCAGCAGCAGGGTGTTACCTACGCAGCGTACCGCGCTGGTGCTGAGGACGCGGACGTTCATGATTGACATGGCCTCCGCTCCGCCGGCCCAGAGCGCGTTCACCACCGCCTGGACGTCACTCTGGTGGACGACCAGGTCGTCGTTGCTGGCTCCCCCGGGCAGGCTCTCGAGCCGCCGGGCGTCGTCGAGTTCGACGGTGACCCCCGAGCCGGTGAGTGCGGTGAACCCGGCGGACTGCCGGCTGGCCGCCGCGCGACCCCGTTCCGCGGCGATCGGCTGGTCGGTGTCGGCGAGTTCCTCGGTCTGCCGTTCCACGTCCGCCCGGAGCCCTGCCGCCTGCGACTCCCGCGCCTCCACCCGTTGCCGGGTGTCGTCGATGAGCTGGGTGAGCTGCGGCCGGCGGTCCTCCCGGAGGGCGGTGCCCCCGGCGGTGGTGGCGGTGGTGGTGAAGAGCAGGCCCGCCGCGGCGGCGATCAGCGGTACGCCGAGCGACCACCCCGGGCGTCGTTGGCGCGGTCGTCGGGGCAGCAGTCCGGCTACTGCCCGCCGGAGCACCTTCTGCCAGGACGCCGCGCCGGACGTGTACTCCACCGAGCGCTCCTTTCCCTGGTGTCACCCGTCAGAACGGGTTCGGCACCCGACCAGTTCCGCTCTTTTCGGTCACTACCCGCATTCGATCGACCCCGTTCATGGCCTGAACGGTCGTCTCGGACTACGCTAGCTGTCGAAACATTATTGGCCATGGACCGTCGCCCTCGCGCCCGGTTGTCAGGCCGGACGAGGTCGTATCCCCTCTTGGAGAGCGTCGTGCCCAAGTCACAGGTCCGCAAGAAGAAGGTGTACACCCCGCCCACGGACGTGCGTCCGACGGCGACGGCAGCGACGCGGAAGCCCAGCCCGGTCTGGTTGCCGATCCTGGCGGTCGCGCTGATCGTGTTCGGTATCGGCTGGCTGGTGGTCTACTACCTCTCCGAGCAGGCCTATCCGGTCGCCGCGTGGGGTTACTGGAACCTGGCGGTCGGCTTCGGTGCCATGGTCGCCTCGCTGGCGGTGCTCTCCCGCTGGCGCTGAGCGCCGACGGTCACCGTGGTCCCGGTCCGGCCCCCGACCTCTACGGGGTGGCCGGGCCCCGGCATGCCCTGGCCGTGGCGGTCGTCGCCGTGGCTGGCCGAGGGCGCGTCATGCCGGGACGTCACCATGCGGAACCCCTGATCGGCGCAGGTCGGCCAACCCTTCTAAGGTGTCCGCAGGGCGGCGTGGCCCGATGCGAGGTTCCTCACGTTACTACTGGGTAACCTTGCGCGTAGGCTGCACTGCATGACCGAGCGGAGCGAGGTCATCGGCCGGTCAGGGAGTCGCGGTGGTCAGCCGGCCACGTGACGCCCCGACACCGGTCGCCGAACCGCTCGCCAGGCAGTAGACCGGGGAGGCCAACGCTATGGGCAGCGTCCAGCTCGTCACGACGATCCTCGCCGCCGCCATCACCGCACTGGCGGTGTGGCTGGCCGTCCAGGCGGTGTTGCGGATCGTGGCTGTCGTCCGGCTCGGGCAGCCGGATCCCACGCGGCTCGGCGACCCGCTCACCCGGACCAGGACGATGCTGGCCGAGACGGTCGGGCACACCCGCATGCTGCGCTGGAGCGTGGTGGGGGCGGCGCACTGGTTCGTCATGGTCGCCTTCGTCGTGCTGTCGCTGTTGGTCCTCGAGGCGTACTTCGAGGTGGTCTCGCCCACCGGCGGCCTGCCGTTGATCGGCGGTTGGGCGGCGTACGGTCTGGTCACCGAGCTGATCGCCATCCTCGGTGTGGTCGGCATCGTGGTGCTGATCGCGATCCGGATCCGCAACCGCCCCAGCCGGCCGGGCAACCGTTCCCGGTTCACCGGCTCGACCATGTGGCAGGGCTACTTCGTCGAGGCGGTGGTCCTCGCCGTTCTGGTCATGGGCTTCCTGATCCGGGGTTTCAAGGTCGCCACCGACCACTTCGAGTACCCGGTCTGGGCCACCCCGGTCAGCCACGCGGTCGGCGCGGTGCTGCCGAACTGGGAGGCCGGGGTCAGCATCGCCGCCCTCGTCAAGATCATGATTTCGATGACCTGGCTCATCGTGATCGCGCTCAACGTGACCATGGGCGTGGCCTGGCACCGCTTCCTGGCCTTCTTCAACATCTTCTTCAAGCGTGACCCGGGCCGGGCCGGCTCCGGTCTCGGCGCGCTCCGCCCCATGACGAGCAACGGCAAGCCGCTCGACTTCGAGGAGGCCGACCCCGAGTCCGACCAGTTCGGGGTGGCCCAGGTCGAGCAGTTCACCTGGAAGGGCCTGCTGGACTTCAGCACCTGCACCGAGTGCGGTCGCTGCCAGTCGCAGTGCCCGGCCTGGAACACCGGCAAGCCCCTCTCGCCGAAGCTGCTCGTGCTCAGTCTGCGCGACCACGCGTACGCCAAGGCCCCGTACCTGCTGGCCGGGGGCGGCAAGGACCTCACCGGCGAGGAGAAGGCCACCGCGGCCCAACTCGCCCACGTGGACGTGCTCGCGCTCGCCGAGGCGGAGAAGCCGTTGATCGGTGGGGCCGAGGAGGGCGGGGTCATCGACCCGGACGTGCTCTGGTCCTGCACCACCTGCGGCGCCTGCGTGGAGCAGTGCCCGGTCGACATCGAGCACGTCGACCACATCGTCGACATGCGGCGCTACCAGGTGCTGATCGAGTCGAGCTTCCCCTCCGAGGCCGGCGTGATGCTGCGCAACCTGGAGAACAAGGGCAACCCGTGGGGTGCTCCGCAGAACACCCGGGAGGACTGGACCAAGGGCCTCGACTTCGAGGTGCCCCGGGTCGGCGAGGTGGAGGACTTCGAGTACCTCTTCTGGGTCGGCTGCGCCGGGGCGTTCGAGGACCGGGCAAAGAAGACCACCCGGGCGGTCGCCACCCTGCTGCACGAGGCCGGTGTGAGCTTCGCCATCCTCGGCGAGGGAGAGACCTGCACCGGTGACCCGGCCCGCCGGATCGGCAACGAGTTCGTCTTCCAGATGCTCGCCCAGCAGAACGTGGAGACCCTGAACGAGGCGTTCGAGGGTCGGGAGAAGGCCAAGCGCAAGATCGTCGCGACCTGCCCGCACTGCTTCAACACCCTCGGCAACGAGTACGGCCAGCTCGGCGGCGAGTTCGAGGTGGTGCACCACACTCAGCTCCTGGCGCACCTGGTGTCGACCGGCAAGCTCACCCCGGTCCAGCCCGTCGACGGCGGCGTCACCTACCACGACCCCTGCTACCTGGGCCGGCACAACCGGGTCTTCGCCCCGCCGCGTGAGGTGCTCGGCTCCTCCGTGCAGGAGGCCGTCACCGAGATGCCCCGCAACAGCGAGCGCTCCTTCTGCTGCGGTGCCGGCGGCGCCCGGATGTGGATGGAGGAGAAGATCGGCAAGCGGATCAACGTGGACCGGGTCGAGGAGGCGATGGCCACCGGCGCGAAGACCATCGCGGTCGGCTGTCCGTTTTGCTCGACGATGCTCAGCGACGGGGTCAACGGCAAGGGGGCCGGCGAGCAGGTCGAGGTCGTCGACGTCGCCAGCGTGCTGCTCCGCTCGGTCAAGCCGTCGTAGCACCGCGCCGCGACCGTCGGCAGACCGCGACCGTCGGCAGTGCCGAACCGCCAGCAGACCGGACGGTCGCCGGCTGAGCCGGCCTGCCGGGCCTCAGGAGGCCGTGGTGGTGGAGATGACCGCGGCGGTCGCGGTGGCCGCGATGAGGGCGGCCTGGGTCTCCTCGACGGCCCGGCGGGTCGCGGCGGAGGCCCAGCTGCCCTCGCCGATCTCCTTCAACCGCCGCTTGACCTGGTCCTTCGGCAGGTCCCGGAAGAGCTTCCGGTCCAGGCCCACCGCCCGGGTGAGACTGACCAGCGCGGCGGTCCGCGCCGGTACCGGCCCGTCGGTCGCCACCGCGAGGTGCATCCGCTGCCGGGCCGAGGCCTCGGCCGCCGGCTCCACTCCGGTCGTGGACGGGAACCGGGTACGCGGGAAGAGCCCCAGCACCCGGCCCGCCTCGCGGCGCAGCACCCCGGCCTCGACCAGCTCGTCGAGGACCGGTCCGCGCAGGTCGCCGCTGAGCCGGGTGATCCAGTCCTTCGGCCGCCGCCGTTTCGCCTCGGCACCGATGCGGGTGAGTGCGGCGTCCAGCGTCGGCTGCCCGAGCGGGCTCGGGTCGACCACCACCACCCGGTCGTCGGCCACCTCGATCCGGCCGGCGAGAGTCAGGTCCAGCAGTACCGCCCCGGCGAGGCCGTAGCCGAGATTCGGGGTCCCGACGCGGTCCACCCCCTCGTCGTCGTACGCCAGCAGGGCCAGTTCGTGTGCCAGGGTCAGATCGGCCATGGCTCGACGGTAACGGGAAGCCGCGATCCGGGCAGTGTGCGTACTCGTCCGGTAGCACTCGGTCATGGGAGAATCTGGCCGAGGTGAGACGGTCATCGACGGTCTGGTGCTGGCCACGCTGCTACCCCTGCTCGGCTTCCTGCTGCTGACCGGGGGCAACGCGTTCTTCGTCGCGGCCGAGTTCTCCCTGGTCACGGTGGATCGCGTGGAGATCGACCGCCGGGCGGACGCCGGCGACGGTCGGGCCGGGACGGTCCGACGGGCACTCCGGGAACTCTCCTTCCAGCTCTCCGGGGCGCAGCTCGGCATCACCATCACCGCGCTGCTCACCGGGTACCTCGCCGAACCGGCGCTCGCCCGGCTCGTCGCGCCGCTGCTACGTCCACTCGCGGGGGACGCCACCGACCGGTTCACCCCGCTGCTCGCCCTGGCGCTGGCGACCCTCGTCTCCATGCTCGTCGGCGAGCTGATTCCGAAGAACGTCGCGCTGGCCCGGCCGATGCCCGCCGCGCTCGCCACGGCGGCCGGAATGCGGGCCTTCTCCCGGTCGCTGGGCTGGCTCGTCCGGGGGCTGAACGGTTCGGCCAACTGGTTGGTCCGCCGGTTGGGCGTGGAGCCGCAGGAGGAGCTGGCCAGCGCCCGCAGCCCGGACGAACTCGGGCTGCTCGCGGCCATCTCGGCGCGGGCGGGGGCGCTGCCGTCGGAGACGGCGACGCTGATGCGGCGCACCATCCGCTTCGCGGACAAGCGGGCCGCCGAGGCGATGACGCCCCGGGTCGACGTGGTCGCGCTGCGGGCCACGGCCACCGTGGCCGAGCTGCTCGCGTTGGCCCAGCGGACCGGGCGTACCCGGTTCCCGGTCTACGAGGAGACCCTGGATCTGGTGACCGGGGTGGCCGCCGTGCCGGACGCCCTCGGCGTCCCCCTGATCCGCCGCGCGGTGACCGAGGTCGGGCAGATCGCCCGTGACCCGGTGTACGTGCCGGAGAGCCTGGACCTCGACGGGGTGCTGGCCGCGCTGAAGGCCGCCGGGGCGGACCTGGCCATCGTGGTCGACGAGTACGGCGGCACTGACGGGGTGGTGACCGTCGAGGACCTGGTCGAGGAGCTGGTCGGCGAGATCGCCGACGAGTTCGACCCGGCCGCCACGCCGGAGGCCGGGCCGGCGGAGCCGCCCGTGCCGGGCGGAGCCCGGACCCTCGTGGTGGACGGGGTGCTCCGCGCCGACGAGCTGGCCGAGCGGACCGGCTTCCGGCTCCCCGAGGGGCCGTACGAGACGCTCGGCGGCTTCCTGATGGCCCGGCTCGGGCGCATCCCGGCGGCCGGCGAGACGGTCGCGGAGGACGGGTACGAGTTCGCCGTGATCCAGGTCGACCGGCACCGGGTCGAGCAGGTGCGCGTGCTCCGCACCGAGGCGGCCGGTAACCGTGGCTGAGCTGTTGGTCGGCGCCGTCCTGCTGCTCGGCAACGGCTTCTTCGTGGGCAGCGAGTTCGCGCTGATCGCGTCCCGCCGTACCGTGATCGAACCGCTCGCCGCCACCTCGGTGCGGGCCCGGTGGGCGCTGTCGGCGATGAACCAGATCCCGTTGATGATCGCGGGCGCCCAGCTGGGCATCACCGTCTGCTCGCTGGGGCTCGGCGCGATCGCCGAGCCCGCCCTGGCCCACCTGCTGGAGCCGGTCTTCCACGCGGTCGGTCTGCCCGCGCGGGCGGTACACCCGGTGGCCTTCGTGATCGCCCTCGGCGTGGTGGTGTTCCTGCACACCGTGGTCGGCGAGATGGTGCCGAAGAACCTCACCCTGGCCGGGCCGGAGCCGTCCGCGCTCTGGCTGGGACCGGCGATGCTGGCCTTCTGCCTCGCCACCAAGCCACTGCTGCTGGCGATGAAGTGGGCGTCCCGGCGGGTGCTGCGACTCTGGCGGATCGAGGCGGCGGACGCGGTGAAGACCGTCTTCACCGCCGAGGAACTGGCCGGTCTGGTGTCGCAGGCCCGCACCGAGGGGCTGCTCGGTTCCACTGCACACGCCCGGATCACCGGTGCGCTCGCCCTGCACACCCGTACCGCCGCCGACGCGTTGCAGCCCTGGGCCACGGTGACCACGGTGGCCGACGACGTCTCACCGGCCGCGCTGGAGGTGCTGGCCACCCGTACCGGACGGTCGCGCTTCCCGGTGGTGCAGCGCGCCACCCGTCGGGTGCTCGGTTTCGTGCACGTCAAGGACGTGCTCGGGTACGTCGGCGCGAGCCGTCGTGCGCCGGTGCCGGCCGAGGTGTACCGGCCGTTGGCCGCGGTGCCGCCGGACCGTACGCTGGCCGACCTGCTGCTCTCGATGCGCCGGGAGCGACGGCACATGGTGTTGGTCACCGACGGGCGGCGCCCGCTCGGCGTGGTGACCCTCGACGATGTCCTGACCGCCATCGTCGGCGGTTCCGGTACGGTCGGTGTCCGCGTGACGAGCGGAGCGTGATGTGCGGACCCCTCGCCTTGATATCGCCCCGTAGCTTCCCTAATGTGGGGCACCGGCCGCTGTGGATCGTCTGCCCCGCCATCCTCTCCCTCGCGGGGCGCCCGGTGGTCTGGTCGCCAAAGGAGTTCGGTGCCGGTGGCAACCCTGCCCCCTCAGCGTCACGCACCGGATCGGCTCCCCACTCGTCCGGGTGGGCTGCGCCGGTTCGTTCGCACCCTGGTCACCCTGTCCGCCGTCGCCATGGTCGGCGTCGGCCTCCTCGCCGCTCCCGCGCACGCCGCGCCCACTCCCGAGGAGATCGAGGCGCAGATCGACAAGCAGTGGGAGCAGCTGGAGCCCACGATCGAGAAGTACAACGAGGTTCGTAGCCAACTCAAGGTCAACCAGAAGAAGTCGGCCGACCTGCAGAAGAAGATCGAGCCGCTCGCACTGCAGAGCGACATGGCCATGAACCGGATCGGTGCGCTGGCCTCCCGGCACTACATGACCGGCCCGTCCCAGGAGATCGGGGCGCTGCTGGTCAGCGCCAAGCCGGGCACCCTGGCCGAGCAGATCGGCATGCTCGACCGGCTCGCCGCCCACCAGCGCAAGGAACTTCAGGGCGTGGTGGAGATCCGGACCCGGTACGAGACCGAGAAGCAGAAGCTGGACACCCTGATCACCAGCCAGGTCCAGCAGCAGAAGGATCTGGCGACCAAGAAGACCAAGATCGACGCGGAGATCAAGCGGCTCCGGGCCTCCATGCCGAAGACCGTGGTCAGCGCCCCCGGCTGCCCGCTGATCAAGGGCGTGATCAGCAGCGCCGCCAACACTGCCATCAAGACCGCCTGCGCGCAGGTCGGCGACCCCTATGTCTGGGGCGCCACCGGGCCGAACTCCTTCGACTGCTCCGGGCTGACCCAGTACGCCTACAAGGCCGCGGGTATCCACCTGACGCACTTCACCGGCGCGCAGTGGCGCGAGACCAAGACGATCAGCCGCTCCGAGGCCCGCCCCGGTGACCTGGTCTTCTTCTTCAGCGACCTGCACCACGTCGGGCTCTACCTGGGCAACGGCATCATGGTGCACGCCCCCCGGGCCGGGAAGCCGGTGCAGGTGGCCAGCATCAGCCACATGCCGGTCGCGGGCTTCCGCCGCCCCTACTGACCGATTCCGACGAAGGGGTCCCCGGCCGCCGGCCGGGGACCCCTTCGCGTTCGGGCGAACGAATGGCGCCCACAGTGGTTACTGTCGGAAATCAGCAGGTGGCACTCCCGCCAAGCGTGTTGCGGTTCGACGGGGGTCGTCTCTAGCCTCGGCACTTGCCGAGCCGGTGACAGGTCCGCCAATCGGAGGCGGCAACGGCTCGACACCGCCGAGTCGCACGACGTACGTCGCCACAGGAGAAACCTCGCCACACCAGAGCGAGCCGGGGAACCACCAGCACCATCGGGGTGAATCCGTACCCACGGTAGGGCGCTCCCTTCCCGCCCGAACCCGTCAGCTAACCCGGTAGGCGGTCAACGGAAGAAGGAGTACGGAGCCCGGTGGCACACCATGCCCCGCGGCCACCGTCCGTCCGGTCGGCTCCGGCTGCCCGGTCGACGGCTGCGCCGCGTCCATGCTGGTCCCGCTTCAACACCGTCGTCACCGTCCTCGTCGGAGCCGCCGTCCTCGTGACGGGTGGCGCCGGCGTGGCCCACGCCGAACCCTCGGTCGCCGAGATCGAACGCCAGATCGACCGGGAGTGGAACGCCCTCGAACCGGTCATCGAACAGCACAACGCCACCCGCCAGGCCCTCGCCGTCAAACGGCGGCAGGCGCAGGCGCTCGCCGACCGGATCGAGCCGCTGAGCCGCCAGGTCGACCAGGCGATGAGCAAGGTCGGCGGGCTCGCGGTACGGGCGTACAAGGGTGAGAACGCCTCCGCCCTCAACGCCATGCTCGCCAACCCGTCCCCGGCCACCGTCGTCCACCAACTCGAACTGCTCGACCAGTTCGCCCGTCGGCAGCAGGCCGACATCCGGCACGTGGTCGAGCTGCGGAACCAGCTCAGCGCCCGCAAGGACCCGCTGGACCGGCTCATCGCCCAGCTCAGCCAGACCGATCGCCAGCTGGACGCGAAACGACGGCAGATCGACGCCGCCATCACCCGGCTCCAGAAGGTGCGCCTGAAGGCGTACGACAACGGCGCCGGCACCAGCCTGCGCCCCGCTGCCTGCCCGACCGCCTACCCGGGCGGTGCCGCCGGACGCGCCGTCACCTTCGCCTGCGCCCAGATCGGCAAGCCCTACGTCTGGGGAGCCGAGGGACCCGACGCGTACGACTGCTCCGGGCTCACGCTCGCCGCCTGGGCGCGCGCCGGGGTCGCCCTGCCGCACAACGCCGCCCAGCAGCGGCGGGCGACCGCTCCGGTGGGCCGGCGCGAGCTACGCCCCGGCGATCTCGTCTTCTACTACTCCGACCTGCACCACGTCGGCATGTACGTCGGCGACGGCTGGCTGGTGCACGCCTCCCGGGCCGGCGCACCGGTCAAGATGAAACGGGTCGACGACGGTCCCGTGCACAGCTACGGCCGCCCCGGCTGAGGTGGTGACAGGGGTCCCCTGTTGCCGCTCTCCCGGGCAGCAGGGGACCCGGGCGCGCGCGACCGCAGGCCGGGGGTGCCGGTCAGCGGGTGGGCCAGGTGCGCCAGTTCCGCCAGGCCCGGCTCGGGGTGGGGCCGCGCTGCCCCTGGTAGCGGGAGCCGTAGACGGCGGAGCCGTACGGGTGCTCGGCCGGCGAGGAGAGCCGGAAGATGCAGAGCTGACCGATCTTCATGCCGGGCCAGAGCGTGATCGGCAGGTTGGCCACGTTGGAGAGTTCCAGCGTCACGTGACCGGAGAACCCCGGGTCGATGAAGCCGGCGGTCGAGTGGGTGAGCAGCCCGAGCCGGCCCAGGCTCGACTTGCCCTCCAGCCGACCCGCGAGCTGGTCACCCAGCGAGATCACCTCCAGCGTGGAGGCGAGCACGAACTCGCCGGGATGCAGCACGAAGGGCTCCCCCTCGGGCACCTCCACCAGCGAGGTGAGGTCGTCCTGCTGCAACGACGGGTCGATGTGGGTGTAGAGGTGGTTGTTGAAGACCCGGAAGAGCCGGTCCAGGCGTACGTCGATGCTGGAGGGCTGTACCAGACTCGCGTCGAACGGTTCCAGCGCCAGCGTGCCAGCCTTGATCTCGCTGACGAGGTCCCGGTCGGAGAGCAGCATCGCACCACCCTATCCAGTGCCGAGGTTGCCACGATCCTGCGGGTGACCAGCGCGTCGGAGTGCTTTTTCGTACGCGTGTTCGATAGAATGCCGGTATGGCTTCCTGGTCCGAGTTCGCCTCCGACGAGCCCCGCCTCGCCGACGCGATCCGCCTCCTCATGCAGCAGTACGGCCCGGGCTTCGGCTACCTGGCCACGGTCCGGTCAGACGGTGGCCCCCGGGTCCACCCGGTCTCCCCGGTCATCACCGACGAGGGGCTCTTCTGCTTCGTCATCGACTCGCCCAAGCGACGTGACCTGGAACGCGACGGGCGGTACGCGCTGCACTCGTTCCCGCCGGAGGAGAGCGACGACGAGGCGTACGTGGCCGGGCACGCGCGTCCGGTCACCGACCAGGCACGGGTGGCCCGGCTGGCGGAGTGCTTCCGGGCCGAGCCCCGGGCGGACTGGCGGTTGTTCGAGTTCACCGTCGACGTGGCGATGCTCGCCCGGCGCGATCACGTCGGGCCGGAGGTTCTCGGCGCCGGGCCGGGCGGCGACCCGGCGGTGCAGGTCTGGCTGGATCCCCGGGCGAGTGACCCGGCGGCCGGCCAGCCGTCCGTACCAGGGCCACGGGCCGGGCGGCGACGGGCCGCGCACCGGGCCGCGGCCTGAACCCCGACACGCCGATGCCGGCTCCGCGGGGCGGAGCCGGCATCGGAACGTTACGTCGGGTACGTCAGGCGGCGCGATAGGCGTTCCACGCGGTCAGCATCCGGCTGGCCTGCCCGGTGGTGAACTGGTACATGCACGAGTCGTACGTGTAGTCCATGAAGTTGGTGATCGGGTCCAGGCCGGCGGTGGCGCAGGTGTCCCGGCCGGTCGGGCACTCGAACGCCGGCTCGGCCTCCGCCGGGGTGTCCGAGACGCTGTCGCCGGAGCCGGAGCAGCCGCCCTGGAAGGTGTGGTACAGGTTCAGCCAGTGGCCGACCTCGTGCGTGCCGGTGTCGCCCAGGTTGTAGCTGGTCGCGGTGCCGCCCGGCAGCGACTCGCCGAGCACGACGACGCCGTCCATGCTGCTGAGCCGGCGGGTCGGGAAGGTCGCCCAGCCGAGCAGGTCGTCGCTCAGCTCGCCGAGGTAGAAGTTCAGGGTGCCCTTACCGCCCTCGCGCAGCGAGGTCTTCATCGAGCGCTCGGCCGAGGAACCCTGCACGATCGGGTACCACGCCGGGTTGATGACCCGGTTGATCTCCTGCAACTGGAAGGCGAACGCGGTGCCCGTGCCGCCGGTCGCGCCGCTGAAGGACTGGTTCAGCACGTTGATCTGCGAGTTGATCATCGAGTCCGGGATGTTGCCCCCGGCCCGGGTGCTGTCCCGCTGGATCACGTGCACCACGACCGGGATCGTGATCGAGGCCATCGCCGTCGGCGCCTGCTGGAGGTCGGTCCGCTTGGCCCGTGCGGCCAGCACGGAGGCGAGGTCCGCCTCGCGCTCACGGACCTGCTGCGGGGTCAGCTCGTTCGGCTCGTGCTTGGCGACACCACCGACCTTGACCTTCGAGTGGGCGTGGGTGTCGGCTGGCGCGACGCAGGCCTCATCCGCGTGGTCGGCGTGCGCTGCCGCCGGAGCGACACCGATCGCCCCCGTGCTGAGCAGCAGGGCGAGGGTCGTGGTCGCGACACCGGCCACACGCCGGGTCAGCAGGTTGGGACGACGTCCCATGTGTCCACCTCTTTCTGCCGGCGTGACGGGAGGTGCGTCACACCGCGGCTGAGAACGTTGGGCAGAGGTTACAGCCCATAGACACATTTGAGAATGGGCATGCGTTACCGCGCGGTAACTTCTCGTCATCTCCGGTCGTCGAAGCTCCCCTCGGCGCCCCGCCGGGCACCCGTCCCGGCGGGTCGAGGCCCGGCGCGGCTCTCCTCGGCTCTCCCCGGCGGCGCGGGCAGACCAAGACGGGGTACCTTGGTGCGGACGGTCAGCCGCTCAGGTACAGTGGTGCCGCCTGCGGGTGTAGTTCAATGGCAGAACATCAGCTTCCCAAGCTGACAGTGCGGGTTCGATTCCCGTCACCCGCTCCACCACGAAGGCCCTGGTCGGGACGCAAGTCCAGCCAGGGCCTTCGATGTTCCTCGGGCCGTGAGCATCCGGCGGGCCATCCACGGGCCACGGGCACGCTTCCTGCCCGCCTTCTTGCCCTTGGCCTCCAGCCTGTCCGAGGTGCCGGCCGCCGCCTTCTCTTGGCCTTCGGACACCGAGCGGGCGCCGCAGTCCTTGGCACCTAACGGGGGGATGGGGGCAGACTGGCGGCCACCGCCTCGCGAACCGCGCGCTCGTACTGGTCTCGACGGAACACGAACGGACCGAAGTCCCCATAGTCGCGCTGGGGGCGGTGGGGCTGTGAGAAGTTGCGCCACATCACCGAGTCCTCGGTAGTAGTCACCTGGGCTTCCAGAGGCCAGCAGCCGACCTCGCCGCAGTCGCAACCGAGTAGGGCGATCACGCCTTGCCTGGACCGGTAGGCGGAGTCCGATCGTCCGGTGAGGTAGGCAGCCAGGTCACCGGAATTGAAGTGATCGAGAACGATCCCGGCATACGCGCCGGGCACATCGTGGCCAGCGGCGTGCTCGAAGCCCGAAACCAGGTCCACCAAGCTCACGGTGTCGACGTACGGCAATAACTCGCGCGCCGGGTCGGGACCCTGGCCCCACGGACGGATCTCAAAGTGAACCTTGCGAATCAGCGGCTGAGTTGGCACAAGGTCCAAGTCTGCCGCAGGGTCGCCGTGTGGCCGTACCGCCCGCATCCAGTCCGCATGAGGCCGGCGGACAGCAGGCGAGTGGCGTGAGACGAACTCCCCTCGCCGCCGATGCAGCAGCCCTCGGCCGCCTGATCACGCAGGATCACGGCCTCGCCGAGGTTTCGTACATCGACGCCGCCTACGCTGTCGCGGTGAATGCGGGCATGGTGTGGCGGTTGTACCACCAGGGCGAGCTGGTAGGCGAGATCGACGAGCAGAGTCACGACTTCCCGTGGACGTACGGCCGGTTCCGCCCGCTGCCGGGGTTCGAGCCGCTGCGTCCGCTCTTCGTCGCGTGGAACGTCGCCGTCGACGCGGAGGACGACGAGGCCATGGAACGGGCCTACGAGGCCGTACGGGCGGCCGTCACGTTGACCCACCCGGACGGCCATCAGGTTGCCGAGTTCCTGCTGAGCATTGAGGACGACGAGGTCGGCTTCCGCTGGCACGACGAGCCGGTGGGGTCCGGCTGAGGCACTGGCCGAGGCCGCCGAGCGCCTCGTCGCCGTCCCGCCACTGTCGCTTCGAATAACAGGGGCCCCGCCGAACGGCGGGGCCCCTGTCGCGGATGTGGCGTGGCGTTACTTCTTCAGCCGCTCCTTGGCCGCCTTGACAGCGGCCTCCAGCTCAGCCCGGGTACGCGGACCGTCGACCGGCGCTGCGGCCCCGGTCGCCCGCTGGCCGGACGTCGCCGTCGTACCGGCGGTGCCGCGGTAGACGTCGGTGGTGTTGGACTGCGAGGTGTAGCCGGCGGGACCGCTGATGACGGTGCCGAGGCCCTGCGCCTGGATCGTGTTGACCACCGGCGCCGAGCCGAAGACCAGACCGGTGTGCACCGAGCCGCTCGTCTCGTCCCCGAGGTACCACGGCTCGAAGCCGAAGTAGTCGGCGGTGCCCAGGGTGAGGATCAGCGGACCGTCGAGCGAGGCCATGAGCGCCCCGCCGGCCAGGGCGTCCGGCCAGTTCATGCCGGTGGCGAGCCCGATGTGGTTCTGACCGCCGAAGAACGCCCACGCGGTCAGCAGGGCGGTCTCGAAGCGGCTGTCGCCGTAGAGCGGCACGGAGCCGTACGGCTTGGTCGCGGTCGCGCCCTGGAGGCCCACGCCGACCACCACCGACGACCCCGGCAGGGCGTCGAGGTAGCTCTTGGTGGCTACCGGCAGGAGGTTGTCGTTGGTCAGCACGACCACCGCCGACGTCCCCTTGCCGGGCAGGTTCTGCGCTCCGGCGGCGGCACCGGCGGACAGCGCGTCCGGGAAGTTCATCCCGGTGGCCACCAGCACGGTGTCGGGCGTCGGGTCGATGGCGTTGGCGATCGCCACCGACGTCGAGAAGCGGTCGGTGCCGGCGAGCCGGACGGTGCTGAAACCGAGCGCCTTGACCTGCCGCTCCACCTCCGCCGAGATCGCGCCGGCCGCGCTGCCCAGAAGGTAGACGGTCTTGCCGGGGGCGAGGATGCGCGTGATCTCGTCGGCGGCGAGCGGGTCGAGGCTGGTCCGCGGGGTCATCAGCAGCGGACCCTGCTTGGCGGCGGCCAGCGCCGAGCCGCCGAGCGCGTCGGCGAAGGTGTCCGATCGGGACAGCACCACGGAGTCGGCCTTGGCCCGCTTGTCGCCGGCCACACCGACGGTGGCCCAGTGCGAGCGGGCGATGGCGGCGGCGGTGCTGTACCGGTCGGTGCCGGCGAGCCGGACCACCCGGTCCTGCCTGCGCGGCTGCACGTCCGGTTCGCCGGTGAGGCCGCTGACGAGCGCCGGGTTGGGCTGGCTGCCGTTGGCCGGCGCGGTGGCGACCCCGGTGCCCTTACGGAAGGCCAGGGTGGTGCCGTTCGGGTACCAGACCGGGTCGCCGTGGGTGGCGGGGTTGTCGGTGACCTGGACGAGGTTGCCGCCCGAGGTGTTGGAAACCCAGATCTGACCACCCCGGACGAACGCCACCTTCGTGCCGTCCGGCGAGAGCGTCGGGCTGGCGGCGTTCGAGACGATCAGCGTGTACGTGCCGCCGTCCAGGAAGCCGATCTCCGGCGTACCGGTCGGGTTGCCGCTGCCGTCGTTGGCCTGCCGCTGCACCACGATCCGCTGGCTGCCGTTGGTGTCGGGTTGGCTGTAGTGGTGGCCGTCGTTCGGCGAGCGCCGGACCACGTCCCAGCCGTACGTGCTGACGGTTTCCTCGAGACGCCAGGGCTCGCCGGCCGGCTTGGCGGCCCACACCACCGTGGACCCGTCGCCGACCCATTCCGGATCGGCCCGCTGTACGCCCGGGTCGGGGTCGGCGATGGGGTAGACGCTCTCGCCGTCGTCCCCACGGATGGTGGCGATGTCGCCGGAATCGGCGACGAAGACCGCCCGGCTGGCGTCCGGCGACCAGGCGGCGTCCGAGATCGTGTACTCGTCGGTGCCGACCAGGCGGCCGTTGGTGGTGGTGATGTAGTGCGTGCCGTTGCTGGCGGTGAGCAGATGGCCGGGGGCCGCGTGCGTGGCGTGGGCCGTGCCGGCGCCGCCGAAGAGGGTGGTCGCGCCGATGGCGAGCACGGTCGCGCTGACCGTGGAACGACGCAGAAGACTGGTTCGGGGCAAGAAGGCTCCTCGAATGGGGTGTGCCGCGCGGCGGCGATGCCGCTCAGGGACGACGGGCCCACTGTAGAGGTGCCCTGCGACAGATGGTTGGCCCGGCCGGGCTCGGACGGGCCGCCTCCGCCGACCCCGGCCCGGTTCGGACCGGGACGCGGATCGGGGCCCGGCGGAAGATACGGCCGGCACCGAACGGACGTCGGGCCCGGTCAACCGTTCGGCCAGACCGTGTCACCGGTGGTGCTCCGGGGCAGCGCGAAGGCAGGAAGATCCTTAAGGTTCTGCACAGATGCGCCGCCCCGTGCCGGATCAGCCGGCGAGCGGGTGAACCCACCACGGCGCACTTCTTCAGCGGGGAGTTCCCTTGCCAGCATTCTTTCGCAGGTCCGTCGCGCTCGCGTCGGTCCTCGCGGTGGGCCCCGGTGCCCTGGCGATCGGCGGGACAGGTGCCGCCGCCAGCCTGCCGGGCAGCAACAACGTCCTGACCACCAGCAATGGTGGTACCTCGATCACCGTCTTCAACCCGGCGGGCGTGGTGCGCAACCCGGTCCCGGAGGCGATGAAGGAGGTGAGCTGGTCGCCGGACGGCAGCATGGCGTCGTACGTCGACCCGGAGAACGGCATCAGCATGGTCCGCTGGAACGGGGCCAGCGCGTGGTACCAGGTTCCGCCCGCGCCCGGCGTGGTCCGGAGCAGCCCCGTCTGGCGGGGCACCGGCGGCAGCGTCGTCTGGGCCGAGAAGCAGAGCGGCTCCCGGTGGCGGATCCGGCACACCACCAGCACCTCCGGCGTCGACTTCGGCGCGCAGCTCTCTCCGGAGGACGGGAAGCACTACCTGAACCCGGACACCGGACCCGACCTGCGGGTGGTGTTCCAGCGGCAGGACGACACCAACGGTCAGCCCGGCGGGGTGTCGTCGGTGGTCCTCTACGACCCGTCGAAGCCGCAGGCCGAGCGGGTCACGGTCGTCGACGGCAACGGCTCGAACCCGGCGTTCTCGCCGGACGGCACGAAGGTGGCGTTCGTCCGCAGTGGCCAGATCGTCGTCTCCGACCTGGCCGGCGAGAACGAGGTCGCGGTGACCGCCAACGCTGCCGCGCACGACCACCCCACCTGGTCACCGGACGGGAAGACGATCGCCTTCCGGCAGGGCACCGGGGTGGCGCAGGCGGCGGCCGACGGGTCGCAGGCCGCCCAGCCCGCCTGGGTCGCCACCAGCGGTTCCGGGATTCCGGCGTACCGGCCGCAGCGGAAGGACCGGGCGGCGCGGCTCGCCGGCACCAGCCGGTTCACCACGGCCGTCCGGGTGTCCCAGTCGCACTGGAAGACCGCTACCGACGCGGCGGACCAGCGGGAGCAGGCCGGTGCGGTGGTGCTGTCCCGGTCGGACACCTTCGCCGACGCGCTGAGCGGTTCGGCGCTGGCCGCGGCGAAGCGGGGGCCGTTGCTGATGACGCCGCCGACCAGCCTGGACGCGGACACCCGTTCGGAGATCGAGCGGGTGCTCGTCCCCGGTGGCACGGTGTACCTGCTCGGTAGCCCCGGCGCCATCTCGACCGGCGTGGAGAACGCCGTCCGCGCGCTCGGCTTCACCGTCAAGCGGGTGGCGGGCCAGGACCGGTTCAGCACCTCGGTGGCGATCGCCAAGGAGATCGACCCGACGCCGGACCTGGTGCTGCTGTCGACCGGCATGAACTTCCCGGACGCGCTCGCGGCCGGGGCCGCGGCCGGCTCCTACAACACGCCGGGCTCCACCACCTCCGCCGTGGTGCTGCTCACCAACGAGGCGGTGCTGCCGGCATCCACCAAGGCGTTCCTGGACACCCTCCCGGCGGGCGACCGCACCATCTTCGGCATCGGCCGGTTCGCGGCCCAGGCGGCGACCAGGTACGACGGGGACGCCGTACCGGTCTGGGGCGAGAACCGGTACGAGACGGCCGCGGTGACCGGCTGGACGTTCTTCGGCGGCCAGCACCACGCCGGGATCGCCACCGGCGTCAACTGGCCGGACGCGCTCTCCGGCGGGGCGCTGATGGGTGTGCTCAACGGTCCGCTGCTGCTGACCCCGGGCACCGCCCCGGACCTGGGACTGGACGCGGAGATCCTGCTGGACCACTCCAGCGGCTCGATCCGTACCGCGCTGGTCTTCGGATCCGCGCCGGTGGTCAGTGACCGGCAGCTCCAGCAGGCCGGCCACTGGATCAGCGGCCCGCTCGGCGCGTCTGTCGTGGTCAACCCGACCGACGTGGGCCTGGGCTCCCGTACCGGAGCGGACTCCCGCGCGGCGGCTCCCGCCGGGCAGCGGTTCGTGCGTACGCCGGAGGAGGCCGCGGCTGCGGCCCGCTCGGTCCCCGAGCGGCTGGGCGCTGCCCGCTGACCGATCGGTGGTGACGACAGGGGCCCGGTCCGGATGGACCGGGCCCCTGTCGTTCCGGGCGTCGATGCTGGTCAACTGCCGAAAATGGGGGCGGCGGATCGGCGCTCGGCGCTCTATCGTGATCTTCGCTGCGACCTGACCGGATCGGCCGGTCCCGTGGTCGCGGCGCTCTCGGGGGTTCTCGCGTGTCCTTCTCCAGTTCTCCTTTCATCCGTAGCCCGCTGGCGATGGTCTCGGCCCTCACCCTCGGCGCGGGGGTACTCGTCGGCGCCGGGCCCGCCGTGGCCAGCCTGCCCGGCCTCGGCAACGTCCTGACCACCAGCAACGGCGGGACGTCGATCCGGTTCCACTTCGACCCCGACCGGACCGCCGTCAATCCGCACGACGAGCCGGTGCGCCACGTCTCCTGGTCGCCGGACGGCAGCGTCGCGGCCTACGTGGACCCGAGGGGCGGCATCGCCACCTTCCGCCTCACCGGCGAGGGGGTCTTCCCCCGGTTCCTGCCCGAAGGGAACGCCCTCCGGGAGAGCCCGACCTGGCAGGGGGACGGAGCCAGCCTGTACTGGGCGCAGAAGCCGGTCGGTGAGCCCTGGCAGATCCGTACCGCGCCCAGCACGGCGTTCGACGGCGACCGGCAGGTCAGCCCGGACGACGACCGGCACTACCGCAACCCGGACGCCGGCCCGGATCACCGGGTGGTGTTCCAGCGCCAGGCGGACGACGGCACGGGCCAACCGACCGGACCGGCCAGCGTGGTGCTCTACGACCCGGCGAAGCCGGCAGCGGAACGGGTCACCGTGGTCGACGAGAACGGCAGCAATCCGGCGTTCTCGCCGGACGGCACGAGGGTGGCGTTCGTCCGGGCGGGTCAGATCGTCGTGGCCGACCTCGCCGGGGCCAACGAGGTCGCGGTGACCCGGACCGGTGCCGTGTACGACAACCCGGTGTGGTCCCCGGACGGCCGGACCATCGCCGTCAACCAGGGCACCGCCGTGGTCACCGCCGCCGCCGACGGCTCCCAGGCAACGGCCCCGGTCCGGGTGGCCAACTCCAACGGGGTGCCGGCGTACCAGCCGCGTCGTCGGGACCGGGTGGTCCGACTCACCGGGCAGACCCGGTACACCACCGGCGTCGCGGTCTCCCGGTCCCACTGGCGTACCGCCGCGGACGGGTCGGATCGGCGGGAACGGGCGGGCGCGGTGGTGCTGTCGCGGTCGGACACGTTCGCGGACGCGTTGAGCGGTTCGGCATTGGCGGCGGCGAAGCGGGGTCCGCTGCTGATGACGCCGCCGACGAGCCTGGACGCGGACACCCGGGCGGAGCTGCTGCGGGTGCTGTCGCCGGGCGGAACGGTGTACCTGCTGGGCAGCCCGGGTGCGATCGCCACGGAGGTGGAGGACGCGGTCCGGGCGCTCGGGTTCACCGTCCGGCGGGTGGCCGGGGCCGACCGCTTCGGCACCTCGGTCGCCATCGCGAAGGAGATCGACCCGACGCCCGACACGGTCCTCCTAGCGACCGGGATGGACTTCCCGGACGCGCTCACCGCCGGGGCCGCCGCGGGAGCCCTCAACCGGCCGGGCGGCACCGGGTCCGCGGTGGTGCTGCTCACCAACGACCACGTCCTGCCGACGGAGACGCGTGGCTTCCTGGACACCCTGCCGGCGCGCGAGCGCACGATCCACGGTGTCGGCCGGTTCGCCGCCGAGGCCGCGACCGGGTACGACCCCGAGGCCGAGCGCCTGATCGGCCCGGACCGGTACGGCACCGCGTACCGGGTCGCCGAGGCGTTCTTCGCGGGCCCGACCCACGTGGGGCTCGCCACCGGCATGGACTGGCCGGACGCGCTCGCCGGTGGTGCGTTGGTGGGCGCGCTCGGCGGTCCGCTGATGCTCACCCCGGGCACCGCCCCGTACCTGGACGACTCGGCCGCCCAGACGTTGACCGGGGCGAGCGGCAGCATCCGTGAGGTGCTGGTCTTCGGCTCCACGGCGGTGGTCAACGAAGCGCAGCGCGCCAGCGCCGGCCGGTTCGTCAGCGGCCCCCTCGGCTTCACCTCCGTCACCAACGCGACCGACGTCCGGACGACCACGGCCGTCCGGCCGTAGCTCCGGTCGCGGCGCGAATCGATCATGGGAGTCACCAGATTGTCCCCGTCACTCATCCGTAGACCGCTGGCGCTCGTGCCGACCCTCGCGGTCGGGGCCACCGTCCTGGTCGCCGGGGCGCCGCCCGTCGGTGCCAGCCTGCCGGGCACCGGCCAGGTACTCACCATCAGCGACGGCAGCAGCTCGGTGCAGGTCGTCAACGGCACGTCCCGGACCACCCTGACCAATCCCGACGGCGAGGCGATGCGGGATCCGTCCTGGTCACCCGACGGCAGCCGGCTGGTCTACCTGGCTCCGGACGGCAGGCTCAAGTCCCTCCGGTACACCGGCGCCGACTCGGTCCGGGAGGTCAACTTCCAGACCTACCCCGACGTCGAACGGGCCAGCACGTCCTGGCTGGGCGACGGCGGTTCGGTGGTCTGGGCGGAGAAGTGGAACACCTCGTCGTTCGCGCGGTGGACCATCCAGCTCGCCGAGAGCACCTGGACCGGCGGCAGCGAGACGATCTCCGAGTACGGGAAGCACTACCGCAACCCGGACGGCGGTCCGGGCCAGCTGGTGGTCTTCCAGGCCGAGGAGGACGACGGAACCGGGCAGCCGACCGGCCAGCCGGCGGTGCTGCTCTACGACGGCAGCCGGCCGGAGTACAACCGGGTGAGCCTGGTCGACAGCCACGGCGGCAACCCCGCGATCTCGCCGGACGGCCGGCGGGTGGCGTTCGTCCGGAACGGCCAGATCGTCACCTCCGACCTGACCGGCGGCGACGAGGTGGTGGTCACCAGCAACCCGGCGGTCCACGACCATCCCACCTGGTCGCCGGACGGAACGACGATCGCCTTCAGCCAGGGGACGACGGTGGCCGTCGCACCGGCCGACGGCTCCGGTGCCGCCACGCCGACGGTGGTCTCCACCCGGGGTGGCGTGCCGGCGTACCAGCCCCGCCGCCGCGACCGGGTGGCGCGGCTCTCCGGCGCGGGCCGGTTCGACACGGCGGTCCAGGTGTCCCGGTCGCACTGGCGGACCGCCGGCGATCCGGCCGACCGGCGTGTGCAGGCCGGCGCGGTGGTGCTGTCCCGGTCGGACATGTTCGCCGACGCGCTCGGCGGCTCGGCCCTGGCCGCGGCGAAGCGCGGTCCGCTGCTGCTGACCACGCCGACCGGCCTGGAGGCGACCACCGGTACCGAACTCCGCCGGGTGTTGCCCGCCGGTGGCACGGTCTACCTGCTGGGCAGCCCCGGCGCGCTCTCCGCCGAGGTGGAGACGGCGGTACGTGAACTCGGCTACCAGCCGAAGCGGCTCGCCGGTACGGACCGGTTCAGCACCGCCGTGGCGATCGCCAAGGAGATCGACCCGGATCCGTCGAGTGTCTTCCTCGCCACCGGCATGGACTTCCCGGACGCGCTGGCGGCCGGTACGACCGCCGGGGCCGACCTCATCCCGGGCGTTCCCCGGGGCGTCGTGGTGCTCACCAACGGCACCGCCCTGCCGACGGCGAGCCGGGAGTACCTCGACTCGCTGCCCCGGAAGCCGCTGATCTGGGGCGTGGGCCGCGCGGCCGGCGCCGCCGCGCTCTCCTACGACGCCGACGCGTTCGACCTGGTCGGAGTGGACCGCTACGACACGGCGGACTACGTCGCCATGATCTTCTTCGCCGGCCACCGGTACGCGGGGGTCGCCACCGGTGCCGACTGGCCGGACGCACTGGCCGGTGGGGCCCTGATGGGCGCACTGAACGGGCCGCTGCTGCTCACCCTCGGCACGGCCGCCGACCTCAACCCGTACACCCGGGACCGGATCGACGAGACGAGCGGTGCGGTGCACACCGGGCTGGTCTTCGGTTCGCCGGCGGTGGTGAGCGACCGGCAGCTCGCCCAGGTGGGCAGCGCGCTCGGCGGCCCGCTCGGCGCCACCGCCGTGACCAACCCGACCGACGTGGCGGTGCCCGCCCCCGGTACGCCCACGGCGGCCAGGGCGGCGACGGTGCGCGCCGGCCAGGAGGCGGTCCGCGAGGCGGTGGAGGCCGAACTGCGGCGGGCGCGACAGGGGCGCTGACCGCAGGAGCGACCCGCGCGGGGCCCGGCCGAGTCGGCCGGGCCCCGCGTCGTACTTTCGGAGGTGCCGGGCGGCGGATCGGTCGGAACTCCCGGGCCGTAGGGTGTGATCATGCGCATCGGCATCGTCATCCTCCCGGACCAGCGTTGGTCCGAGGCGCAGCGGCGCTGGCGGCAGGCCGAGGAGTGGGGTTTCGACCACGCCTGGACCTACGACCACCTGGGCTGGCGCGACCTGGTGGACGGTCCCTGGTTCGATTCGATGTCGACGCTGACCGCCGCCGCGTTGGTGACCTCCCGGATCCGGCTCGGCACCCTGGTCGCCTCGCCCAACTTCCGGCACCCGGCGGCCTTCGCCCGACAGGTGACCACCCTCGACGACATCTCCGGTGGCCGGCTGCTGCTCGGCATCGGTGCGGGTGGCATCGGCTTCGACGCCACCGTGCTGGGCGGGGACACCCTGCCCCCGCGCCGCCGGGTGGACCGGTTCGGCGAGTTCACCGAACTGCTCGACCTGGTGCTCCGGCAGGACGGCGTGACCTGGCGCGGCGAGTGGTTCTCCGCGGTCGACGCCCGGAACAACCCCGGCTGCGTCCAGATGCCGAGGGTGCCGTTCGTGGTCGCCGCCAACGGCCCCCGCTCGATGCGGCTGGTCGCCCGCTTCGGGCAGGGCTGGGTGACCACCGGCACCGGCGGTGACGATCTGGAGAGCTGGTGGGAGTCGGTGGCGGCGCTCGCCGCCCGGTTGGACGCGACCCTCGACGAGGCCGGACGCGATCCCGCCACCCTGGACCGCTACCTGTCGTTGGACGCCGCCCCGGTCTTCTCACTGACCAGCGCGGATTTCTTCGCCGACGCGGTCGAGCGGGCCGCCCGGCTCGGGTTCACCGACGTGGTGACCCACTGGCCCCGGCTGAGCAGTTGGTACGCCGGGGACGAGAACGTGCTCGCCGAGGTCGCGCAGATCCTGCCCGAGCTGCGCCGCAGCTGAGTCGTCGGCCGCGCGGTCGTCAGCCGGTTCCGCCGGTGGGGGCGCCACCCGGCTCGGCACCGGTGGGGGTGTCACCCGCCCCGGCCGACACGAGGCGGAGGCGGACGCAGACGACGGGCGTGTCGTCGGTGACCGTGCTCCCCTCGCCGGCCCAGAAGGTGCGGTGACCGGTCCGCCAGTGCTCGAGATCCCGGTGCCCCTCTCCTTCGGAGCGGGCGAACTCCCAGGTCACGTCCGCGAAGCGGACCACGTCGACGGCGGTCACCTCGACGACACCGACCAACGCGTCGTGGTCGTCGACCAGCGCCAGCCGTTCGCCGACCTGCTCCAGGTCCTCGCCCTCCGTGGCGTACTCGCTGAGCAGCCCGGTCGTCGCGGTCTTCTCGCCGGACAGCACGAGCGAGTTCAGTCTGGCGCGCATTCGGCCGGGCGTGCCGAGAGCGAGAGTGCGCAGGTCACCGATCCGTGGCCACATTCCGCCGAGGCTACGCGACCGACGGTCCGACCACCGCCGCATTTCCGGCCGCCCGGGAGCGGCGGGACGGGGGCGGCGCGGCGGCCGGCGTGCCCGCGCACGACCGCCGGGCTGCCGGGCGGTGGGCCGCCGGGCTGCGGGGACGGGGCGGTGGGCCGAGCCCGGGGCCGGGTGGCGGCGGGGCACCCGGTCAGGGACTGAGGCGGTCGGCGTGGAGCAGGGCCCGGACGCGCAGTTCGGCGCTCACCTGCGCTGGGCAGTCGGCGACCACCACGGCGGTACCGACCGGTTCTGCGCCCCGCGCCGCGCAGAGTTGGTAGAGCGCCCGGACCTGCGCGCCGGTGGCGAGCCAGTCGTCGACGACCAGTACCCGGTCGCCCGGCCCGAGGTGCCGGTCGCGGACACCGAGGGTGACCCGGCGTCCCCGGAAGTCGGGCGTGCTCTGCGCCCAGGTGGTCGGTCCCGGCGGCTGCCGTCCGGCTTCGGGCTTCTGCGCGGGCACGAAGCCGACCCCGAGTGCGGTCGCGGCGAGCGGACCGAGAAGCAGACCGGTGACGGCGGGCGAGACGACCATCGTGGGCGCGCTGGCGCGGAACGGTGCGACCAGCGCCGGGCCGAGCCCGGCGAGCACGTACGGGTCACGCCACCAGCCCGAGACGTCGCTGACCAGATGGCTGCTCTCCGGACCGGGGTCCGCCCAACGGAACAACTCGACGAGGCGCTGGCTCAGCTCGGTGGACACCGCTTCATCCTGCCCGTCCCCCCTCGGGGCCGGCGGTGCGACCCCGCCTCGGATGATCGGTTACACGTATGCCCGCAAATCACTACATATGCCCATGATCGGGTTGACTTCCGAAGTGCTTCTCTCGTTACGGTCCGAGCCGGTTCGTAGGTAACGGGAAGGACGGGTCGATGGCCGGTAGGCATGCTCGGATTCGGATGTTCTCCTCACCGGCCGGCGTCGCGGCGTCTGTCGCCGTCGCCGTCGCGGTGGCCGTCGGCGGCACGGTCGGTGCGGTCCACCTGACCTCGGCGGAACCGGAGGTCGCCCAGCCGGGACCGGTCGCCCCGAC
Organism: Micromonospora sp. NPDC023956; assembly: GCF_040639195.1. Classification (NCBI taxonomy): domain Bacteria; kingdom Bacillati; phylum Actinomycetota; class Actinomycetes; order Micromonosporales; family Micromonosporaceae; genus Micromonospora; species Micromonospora sp. NPDC023956. Next base: position 561,448 of record NZ_JBEZZN010000002.1, on the reverse strand, counting down.
GGCGGTCCCGCCGTTGCCGGCCAGTCCCGCTGCGTCCCCGTCGTCGGTCAGCCCCGCCCCGGCGCGCACCGGGTCGCCGAACGCCACCCCGGCTCCCGCCCGGTCGACGGCCGCCTCGCGGAGCAAGCCCCGGGTGACCTCGACACCGTCGAAGCGGGCCACCGCGAAGCCTGCCGCGCCGAAGCGGACCGCCCCGACGGTGGTCGCCAGCGGCACCTGTGGCGCGTCCTTCTACGCCGAGGGTCAGTTGACCGCGAACGGCGAGAACTTCGACCCGTCGGCGATGACCGCCGCGCACAAGACGCTGCCGTTCGACACCCGGGTACGGGTGACCAACCCCGACACCGGAGCCTCGGTGACCGTACGGATCAACGACCGGGGACCGTACATCGACGGTCGTTGCATCGACCTGTCCCGGGCGGCGTTCGGTGCGATCGCCTCGCTCGACCTCGGCCACCTCACCGTCTCCTACGAGGTGCTCGGCTGAGCCGGGTCGCGGGTCGGCTGTTCCGAGAGGTCCGCGCGGTCAGAACCGGCTCGGACGACGGGTCAGGGTCATGCGCTGATCAACCTCCATAGGGCATGCTGTGCTGCGTACGCACGCATCCCCTACAGCGGTTCCGTAGACCGCTGACCCCCGGATCCCGCGCCGGTCTCGGCGCGGCCCTCATCCTGCTCGGGTTCGTCTCCGCCGTCGAGGCGGCGGACGGCACCGGCGCTCACTACCTCGGTCTGATGGCTGCCGCGCCGGTGCTCGCCGCGGTCTTCGCCACCTGGCGGGTGGTGCTCGGAGCCGGTGCGGTGGCCACTCTGGCGGCGGTGGCGTTCGCGCTCTCCGAGCCGGGCGTCTCGTTGGACACCGCGACCAGCGTCACCGCGATCGCGGTGGTGACGGCGCTCGTGGCGGTGGTGGCCGGGATGCGGCAGCGGCTGACCGAGCAGATCGCCGAGTTGTCGAAACTGGCGTCGGTCGCCCAGCAGGCGGTGCTGCGTCCGCTCGGTCCGCAGGTCGGGACGCTCGCCGTGGCGGCCCGCTACATCTCCTCCACGGCCACCGCGGAGATCGGCGGCGACCTGTACGAGGCGATCGACACCCCGTACGGCGTGCGGATGATCATCGGTGACGTGCGGGGCAAGGGGCTGGACGCGGTCCGGTTGGCCAGCATCGTGCTCGGCTCGTACCGGCACGTGGCCCACGAGCGGGCCGACCTGCGCGCCGTCGTGTCGGACCTGGACCGCGCGGTGGCCCGCAGCGTCGGGGACGAGGACTTCGTGACCGCCGCCGTGGTCGAGGAACGGGGCGGGACGCTCACCATCGTCAACTGCGGACACCCGTCGCCGCTGCTGCTGCGCCGGGGGTGCGTGATCCCGCTCGAACCGCCCGCGCCCGCGCCCCCGCTCGGCTTCATGCCGGTGGTCCAGCCCCGGGTGGAGCGGCTGGAACCGGGGGACCGGTTGCTGCTGTTCACCGACGGCCTCGGCGAGGCCCGGCGGGACGGCGAGTTCTTCCCCACCGCCGACCGGGCCTGGCGGCTGCTCGGCCACGGGACGGTCGCCGACGGGCTGGCCTCGCTGGAGACCGCCCTGGTCGAGTGGGTGTACGGCCGGCTCGACGACGACATCGCCCTGGTCCTGATGGAGTACGCCGGCCCCCGCAGCGCCGCGACGGTGGCCGTACCGAGCTGGGAGGTCGGCGCCACCGAGGGCTGAATGCCCGGTGTGTGTCCGCTGTCACTTTCGTCACGTGGCTTGTCGCTGCCTACCCACGAGTAATACAGTCTGGGTTACTGATCGGTAACACCTGTCCGGAAGCGGGGCCAGTGATCATGACCCACTACAAGAGCAACCTGCGGGATCTCGAGTTCAACCTGTTCGAGGTCTTCGGGGTGGACCGGGTGCTCGGCCAGGAGCCGTACTCGGATCTCGACGTCGACACCGCACGGAGCTTCCTCGCGGAGATGGACCGGCTCGCCCGCGAGGACCTGGCCGCCAGCTATACCGACAGTGACCGCAACCCCCCGGTCTTCGACCCGGCCACGCACACCGCCCCGCTGCCGGAGTCGTTCAAGAAGTCGTACCAGGCGTTCATGGACTCGGAGTTCTGGCGGCTGGACCTCCCCCCGGCGCTGGACGGGACCAACGCGCCCCGGGCGTTCTGGTGGTCGATGGCCGAGCTGATCCTCGGCGCCAACGCCCCGGTCTGGATGTACGCCTCCGGCCCGTCCTTCGCGCACGTGCTGCTCGTCGAGGGCACCGAGCAGCAGAAGAAGTGGGCCAAGCTGTTCGTCGACAAGAACTGGGGCTCCACGATGGTGCTCACCGAGCCGGACGCGGGCTCGGACGTCGGCGCCGGCCGGACCCGGGCCATCCCGCAGCCGGACGGCTCCTGGCACATCGAGGGCGTCAAGCGCTTCATCACCTCCGGTGAGCACGACCTGAACGAGAACATCGTCCACTACGTGCTGGCCCGCCCGGTGGGTGTCGAGGGCGTCGGCGGACCGGGCACCAAGGGCCTCTCCCTCTTCGTGGTGCCGAAGTACCACTTCGACGAGGAGAGCGGCGAACTGGGCGAGCGCAACGGCGTCTTCGCCACCAACGTCGAGCACAAGATGGGCCTGAAGGTCTCCAACACCTGCGAGATGACCTTCGGTGAGCACGGCGTACCGGCCAAGGGCTGGCTGCTGGGCGAGAAGCACGACGGTATCCGGCAGATGTTCATGATCATCGAGAACGCCCGGATGATGGTCGGCTCGAAGGCCATCGCCACCCTCTCCACCGGCTACCTGAACGCCCTCGAGTACGCCAGGAGCCGGGTGCAGGGCGCCGACCTGCTCCAGATGGCCGACAAGACCGCGCCCCGGGTCACCATCACCCGGCACCCGGACGTCCGCCGCTCGCTGATGCTCCAGAAGGCGTACGCCGAGGGCCTGCGCGCCCTGGTCTGCTACACCGCCTCCTGGCAGGACCAGGTCGCCCTCGCCGAGGCGGCCGGGGACGAGGCCGCGACGAAGACCGCGAAGCAGGTCAACGACCTGCTCCTGCCGCTGGTCAAGGGGGTCGGCTCGGAGCGGGCGTACGAGCTGCTCGGGCACGAGTCCCTGCAGACCTTCGGCGGCTCCGGTTTCCTCCAGGACTACCCGATCGAGCAGTACGTCCGGGACTCCAAGATCGACACCCTGTACGAGGGCACGACCGCCATCCAGAGCCTCGACCTCTTCTTCCGGAAGATCGTCCGGGACAAGGGCAAGGCGCTGATGACCGTCTCGGGTGAGATCCAGGAGTTCATCGCCAGCGAGGGCGGCAACGGTCAGCTCAAGGAGGAGCGGGCCGCGCTCGGCAAGGCGCTCGCCGAGGTGCAGACCATCCTCGGCGTGCTGACCGGCTGGCTGGGCGAGGCGCAGGCCGGTGAGCCCCGTGCCCTCTACAAGGTGGGCCTGAGCAGCCGGCGTCTGCTGCTGGCGCTCGGTGACGTGGTGGTCGGCTGGCTGCTCCAGCGGCAGGCGGACGTGGCCCTGCGCGCCCTGGTCGGCGAGGTCTCCGCCACCGACCGGGCGTTCTACACCGGGAAGGTGGCCGCGGCGAGGTTCTTCGCCCGCGAGGTGCTGCCCCGTATCGGCTCCGACCGGCGGATCATCGAGAACACCGACCTCGACCTGATGGACCTCCCGGAAGAGGCCTTCTGACCCCGATGTCCTGATCTCCCCCGACGGCCGGCGCGCACCCTCGCGCCGGCCGTCGCCGTGGTGTCCGGGTGCGGCGCGGTGCCCGGCGCACTCCTCGTACCGGCCGTCGCCGTTCCCGCTCGGCCAGTTTCGCTCGGCCGTTCATGCTCGGCCGATGGCGCTCGGTCGTTCCCGCTCGGCCGGTCGCGCCCGCGCTCGCCGAGGCTCCCGTGGGCTGCCCCGGCCAGGGGTAGGGGCCGTCAACACGGGTATGCGTGCCGGACCGTCGTCCCGGACCCGCGACGGTGTCCGGCAAGGGCCCAGAGCCATCGCACAGGGGAGTGCAGCGCACATGGGCATTGGTAGCGGCATCTTTCTCATCACACTGGGAGCGATCCTGACGTTCGCCGTACGGGCCAACGTCTGGTGGGTCGACCTGCGCGCCGTCGGTTGGGTGTTCATCCTCGCCGGCCTCGCCGTCCTGCTCACCACGCTCTGGTTCTGGCAGGACCGGCGGAAGCGGGCCCGGACCCTGATCGTGGAGGAGAACCGGTTGTCCCATCCGACCGCGATGATGCCTCCGCCGCCCGACCCGCCGCCGCCGACGGCCCCACCCTCCTGACCCCGCCCACGCCAGCGGTCCCGAGGGCGGGTCGAGAGTCCACGCTCAGGCGCGGGCGGCGATCGGGCAGCCCGCGGTCAGGGGCGGGCGGCGATCGGGCAGCGCACGCTCAGGCGCGGGCGGTGTGTCGGGCGGCGATCGGTGCGGGCGTGCCGCCGAGGTCGGCCCACGCTCCGGTCACCCGGTGCACCACCACGCCACTGGTCCGCAGTCCCTCCCGCTCGGCGCCGGTCGGGTCGAGCGCGATCGACACCAGGGAGATGCCGGGATTGTGGCCGACCAGCAGGATCGTGTCCGCGTCCGGTGCGGTGGCCCGGAGCAGGTCCAGCAGGTCCGCGGTGTCCGCCAGGTACACGGCTGACTCGTAGCGGACCTGCGGCGTCGCACCGTCCCCCGTCGACACACCGGCCATCCCGCTCGCCGCGGCCTGCCAGGTCTGTCGGGTACGCCGGGCGGGCGAGCAGACCACCACGTCGGGCCGGAAGCCGTGCCGGGCCACCCAGGCACCGGCAGCGGCGGCGTCGGCGTGTCCGCGTTCCGTCAACGCCCGTTCCCGGTCGGCGATGCCATCCGGGCGTTCCGCCTTCCCGTGCCGGAGTAGTACCAGGGTGCGTTCGATGGCCCTACCGTCCGTCATGGTGCCAGCTTGCCTGATTGGGGATCTTCGCGCTCGGGTAAGTCGATGGGTGCCGCACCCTCATCCAGTGGCCGCGGCGGCAACGGAACGCCAGAACGCCAAGGAGGGCGACACGATGGGCATCGGCAGCAGTATCTTCCTCATTGCGCTGGGCGCGATCCTCGCATTCGCGGTCGACGCCGACCTGGGTTGGCTCAGCCTGAACACCGTCGGCTGGGTGTTGATGCTCGCCGGCCTGGTCGGCCTGATCATGACCGCCTACTTCTGGAACACCCGCCGTCGGACCGTGGTGGCCGCGCCGCGCGAGCGGGTCGTCCAGGAGCGCGTCGTGCCGGTGCAGGACGACCGCGTGGTCCAGGAGTACCGCGAGGTGCGCCGCCCCGGTCAGCAGGTCTGACCCCCGTCTGCTCACCCGGGGCTCCGTGCACGTCGCGGGGCCCCGGACGCACGTCCGGCCGTCAGGCGAAGAGGGCGAAGTAGATCGCGATGTGGTGGCAGAGCGCCGCGACCAGCGTGCAGGCGTGGAAGAACTCGTGGTGCCCGAAGACCGTCGGCCACGGGTCGGGCCGGCGCAGCGCGTAGAAGACCGCGCCGACGCTGTAGATCGCTCCGCCGACGGCCAGCAGCGTCAGGGCGGCGACCCCGCCCCGGTGCAGGACGTCCGGCACGATGGCCACCGAGACCCAGCCGAGCGCCAGGTAGAGCGGGGCGGAGATCCAGCGCGGCGCGTGCGGCCAGACCAGCTTCAGCGCCACCCCGCCCAACGCGCCGCCCCAGACCAGCGTGAGCATGATCGTCGCCGCGCGGCTGTCGAGCAGCAGCAGGCAGAACGGCGTGTACGTGCCGGCGATGAACACGAAGATCATCGAATGGTCCATCCGGCGCATGACCTGGTAGCCCCGCTCCGACCAGACCCGCCGGTGGTAGAGCGCGCTGGTGCCGAAGAGCCCGCACACGGTGAGGCTGTAGACCAGGCAGCTCGCCAGCGGTGCCCACCCCGGCCGGGTGGCGGCGATCGCGCAGAGGACGGTGCCGCAGACCAGGGCGACGAAGAACGCGTAGGTGTGCAACCAGCCGCGCATCCGCGGCTTGCCGATGTCGACCGGCCTGAGCCGTATTCTGGTCGGGTTGGTCACACCCTCAGGCTACGGCACCGTAGGTTACTTCTAGGTAGTGGACTCGGTCACCCGTGCCGGTGCGTGCGCGGTCGCCCCGGGGTCCGCCAGGATGGCGGCATGCGGATCCGTCCCGTCGGCGCGCACGCGCTGCTGCTCGACTGCGCCGAGCCCGACCCGAATCCCGATCGGGACGGTGGCTCCCGCCTCGGACCCGGGGACGGGGACGCAGACGGCTCGGCGAGCGCGATGCGTCGGGTGGTCGACCCGGCCGGGTGGGTCGAGGCCTGGCGCGCCGAACTCTGGCGACGCCGGGAGGCCGGCGAACTGGCCGCCGTCGAGATCGTCCCGGCCGCCACCACCGTGCTGCTCGACGGCGTACCGGACCCGACGGCTACCGCCGCCCGGATCACCTCCTGGGCCCCACGGTCCCCTGCCGGCACCGGCAGCACCCGCACCGTCCGGGTGCCGGTCAGCTACGACGGGGAGGACCTGCCCCGCGTCGCCGGCCACTGGGGCGTGGACGTGCCCGAGGTGATCCGCCGGCTCACCGCCGCCGAGTTCCGGGTCGCCTTCTGCGGCTTCGCGCCGGGCTTCGCGTACCTCACCGGACTGCCGGCGGAGTGGTCGGTGCCCCGCCTGGACAGCCCCCGGCCCCGGGTGCCCGCCGGTTCGGTCGCCCTCGCCGGGCCGTACGCCGGGATCTACCCGACCGCCTCGCCCGGCGGGTGGCTGCTGGTCGGCCGGACCGACCTGCCCCTGTTCGACGTGCACGCCGACCCGCCCGCCGCGCTCACCCCGGGCAGCCGGGTCCGGCTGGAGGCGGCATGATCGAGGTGCTCCGGGCCGGAGTGCTCACCACCGTCCAGGACCAGGGCCGCCCCGGCTGGGCGCACCTCGGGGTGCCCCGGTCGGGAGCCCTCGACGCGGCGGCGCTGCGCCTGGCGAACCGGCTGGTCGGCAATCCGGAGTCCGCCGCCGGCCTGGAGATCACGCTCACCGGGTGCGAGCTGCGGTTCCACCATGCCGGCACGGTCGCGGTCACCGGCGCGGCGGCCGACGTACGGGTCGACCGTCGACCGGCGGACCCCGGCCGCCCGCTGTCGCTGCCCGCCTCCGCGGTGCTGACCATCGGCCCCACCCGTCAGGGGCTGCGCAGCTACCTCGCCGTCTCCGGCGGGATCGCGGTCGAACCGGTGCTCGGCAGTCGCGCCACCGACACGCTCTCCGGCCTCGGCCCGCCCCCGGTCCGCGACGGCGACCGGTTGCCCCTCGGCCCGGTCACCGGTCCCCCCGCCCCGGTGCACTTCACCGCCTTCCCGGCGCCCACCACCGAGGTGCGGCTGACGCTGCGCCCCGGCCCCCGGCACGACTGGTTCACCCCCGCCGCCCGGCACCGGCTGCTGCACACCCCGTACCAGGTCAGCCCGGTGAGCGACCGGATCGGTGCGCGACTGGTCGGCGCGACCCTGCCCCGCGCGGTGGCCGGCGAACTGCCCAGCGAGCCGATCGTGCTCGGAGCGGTGCAGGTGCCGGCGGACGGTCAACCGTTGATCTTCCTGGCCGACCATCCCACCACCGGTGGATACCCGGTCATCGGGGTGGTGGACGACGTCACCCCGCTCGCGCAGGCCCGCCCGGGGACTACCGTCAGGTTCCATGGACCTCAACGCTGATCTCGGAGAGGGCTTCGGCATCTGGCGGCTCGGCGACGACGAGGCGCTGTTGGAGCTGGTCACCTCGGCCAACGTCGCCTGCGGCTTCCACGGCGGCGACCCGTCGACCATGCGTCGCGTCTGTGCCGGCGCCGCCGAGCGGGGTGTCGCGATCGGCGCCCAGGTCGGCTACCGGGACCTCGCCGGCTTCGGCCGCCGGCACATCGCGTACGCCTTCGAGGAGCTGCGCGACGACATCACCTACCAGCTCGGCGCGCTGGAGGCGTTCTGCCGGCCGTACCGGACCCGGGTCCGGTACCTCAAGCCGCACGGCGCGCTCTACCACGCCGCCGCCGGTCAGGAGCCGCAGGCCGCCGCCGTGGTCGCCGCGATCCGCGACCACGACCCGGAGCTGCCGGTCCTCTGTCCGCCCGGTTCGGTGCTCGCCCAACTCGCCACCGGAGCCGGGCTGCGGGTGGTGGCCGAGGGCTTCGCCGACCGGGGCTACCTCGCCAACGGTGCCCTGGTGCCCCGCTCCGCCCCCGGTGCCCTGGTCACCGACCCGCAGGAGATCGCCGCGCGGGCCGTCCGGATGGCCACCGAGCGGGCCGTGATCGCCGTCGACGGCAGTGTCCTGCCCTGCCCGGTCGAGTCGATCTGCCTGCACGGCGACACTCCGGGCGCGGTGCAGGCCGCGGCCCTGGTACGCGCCGCCCTCATCGACGCCGACGTACCGCTGCGCCCGTTCGCCGATGCGCGGTAGCGCGTCCTGACCGGCCGGCGAGCCGGACAGCCCGGCCGTCGGGCGGCCGGTCAGTCCGTCGTCGGGCGGTCGGTCCGTCGTCGGGCGGTCGGTCCGTCGTCGGGCGGTCGGTCCGTCGTCGGGCGGTCGGTCAGTCCAGGCAGAACTCGTTGCCCTCGGGGTCGGCCATCACGATGTGACCGGTGCCGAGCGGCGGATCGGGCTCGTGGCGTTCGAGCCGGGTGGCGCCGTGGGAGACGAGGCGCTCGGCCTCCGCCTCCAGCGCCGCCATCCGTGCCTCGCCCTGGAGTCCCGGGGCGGCTCGCACATCGAGATGGACGCGGTTCTTGACCTGCTTGCCCTCCGGCACCCGCTGGAAGAACAGCCGCGGCCCGGCGCCGTCGGGGTCGGCCACCGCCGAGGCGTCGTTGCGCCTCTCGGGCGGTACGCCCATCGCCTCCAGTGCCTGCTCCCACGACTCGAATCCGCCGGGCGGGGCCTGCAACCGGTAGCCGAGGGCCTCGGCCCAGAACGCCGCCAATCCGGCCGGGTCGGCGCAGTCGAAAGTGATCTGAACGTCGCGGGCCATCTCAGTCCGTCTCCTGTCGGGTCTTCCGGTGGCTGTGCAGATGGAGGTCGCGGAGCAGACACACCTCGGACAGGTGGTGGATCAGCTCCCGGTTGATGTGCAGCACCAGCGCGGCCATCGGGCGCTCGGCGTACGGTCCCTCCGCCGCCCCGCACGGGCGGGCGAGACCGGTCTCACCGAGCGACTCGACGCCGGCCTGCCACGTGGCGTACTCCGTGTCGAGCTGGGCCAGCGCCTCGGCCGCCGTCGGGGCGTACTCGAACGACTGGTAGTCGGTGGGCGCGCGACCGAAGTGCGCGGCGTTGCGCACCGCGAGCACGCCGACGATCACGTGCCCGAGTCGCCAGGCGATCGTCGTGAACGGTGCCGGGTCGGGCTCCGGAAACGCGAAGTCGATGGTCATCGCGCCGGCCCCGGCGAGTACCGGTGCGGTGCCGGTGCCGCGCGGACGCACGTTCCAGCAGTCGGGTGTCGGCTCCCAGAAGTACTCCTCGTCGGTGAGTCCGTCGAGGCGGTTCCGCAGATGGTTGGTCCAGTGCCAGGCGAGCTGGTCCCGGAGCAGGGGGTTCCAGGTCTGGTCGGTCATGGCTCCAGCCTCCCCCAGATAGCGGACAGATGCGTTCCGTGATCCGTGCGACGATCGGCGCGTGACCGTTGAGGCAACGACCCAGCGGGTGCTGCGGTTGCTGGCGCTGCTGCAACAGCGGCCGTCCTGGACCGCCGCCGAACTCGCCGCCGAGCTGCGGGTCACCGACCGCTCGGTACGCCGCGACGTGGAGCGACTGCGCACCCTCGGCTACCCGGTGCACGCGACCGCGGGCGTCGGCGGCGGCTACCAGCTCGGTGCGGGCACCCGACTGCCCCCGCTGCTCCTCGACGACGAGGAGGCGATTGCCACGGCGGTCTCCCTGCGCCTGGCGACGGGGGGCACGGTCGCCGGGGCGGGCGAGGCGGCCCTGCGGGCGCTCGCGAAGCTCGACCAGGTGATGCCGGCCCGGCTGCGCGCCGAGGTGCGGGCGGTGCACGGCGCCACCGAGACCCTGGTCGGCCCGGCGGCGGAGATCGACGCGGAGGTGCTGGTGACGCTCGCTCGGGCCTGCCGCGACGCCGTACGGGTGCGGTTCCGGTACGCCGGCCGCGACGGCGGGGAACACGAGCGCACGGTCGAGCCGGTGCGGATGGTCACCACCGGCCGACGCTGGTACCTGATGGCCCGGGACGTCGACCGCGACGACTGGCGCACCTTCCGGCTGGACCGGATGCGTGCGGTGACGGCGACGACCTGGCGCTTCCGGCCGAAGGAACATCCCGACCCGGTCGCCTACGTGCAGCGGTCCGTGACCCAGGCACCGTACCGGTACCTCGCCCGGGTGCGCGTGCACGCCCGGCCCGATCAGGTGCGGGAGATGGTGCCGCCCCAGGTGGGGCGGGTGGAGGACGACCGCGACGGCTGGTGCGTGCTGATCGTCGGCGGGGACGACCCGAACTGGCTCGCCGCACACGTGGCCCGGCTCGGCTTCGAGGCGGAGGTGCTGGATCCGCCGGAGCTACGGGAGGCCGCCGCCCTGCTCGCCCGCCGCCTCGCGGCGATGGCCGGAGGCGGCTGACGCCCCCGGCCCTGCCGCGCGACAGCTAGGCGTCCAGCCCGCGCAGCACCAGCGGGAGCCGGGCCGGGGCGTCGTCGACCACCCGTACCGGCACGCCCCAGTCCTGCCGGGTCAGGTGGCACGCGCCGTGCTCGTCGTGCACGTCGCAGGTGGCTGCCTGGGCGGTCACCTGGAGCACCCCGGCGCGGACGGCCGGGTCCACCACCAGCCGGCGGGACAGGTCGGTGCCGGTGCCGGCGCCCTCCGTCAGCAGCTCCGGCGGGGAGGCCGAGACCACCAGCCGGGTCGACGGGCCGAAGCTCTCGTCCATCTTCTGACCGGGCGGGGGCGTGAAGATCACGTCCAGGGTCACCTCGCCGGCGGCGATCTCGGTGGGCAGGCGCTCGGTCCGGTGCCGGGGGCCGTCCACCGTGCTCGCCCCGACCGCCGAGAGCGCACCCGGAGCGAGCCGGGTCAGCCGGTGCGCGGCCGACTCGACCACCAGGACGTCACCGGCCGGGGTCAGCACCACGTCACTCGGCTCGGCGAGCCCGTCGGCGACCGTCGAGACCGTCCGGGTCTCCGGATCGAAGCGCCGCACCGCACCGTTGTACGTGTCGGCGACCAGCACCGAGCCGTCGGGCAGCGCGCACACGCCGAGCGGGTGCTGGAGCAGCGCCTGGTCGGCCGCACCGTCGACGTGCCCGAAGTCGAAGAGCCCCTGCCCGACCGCCGTACCCAGAACGCTGTTCTCGACGTAGCGGAGGGAACTGGTCTCGCTGTCGGCCACCCAGAGCCGCCGGCCGTCGGCCGAGACGGAGAGCCCGGAGGGCTGCGCCATCCACGCCTCGGCCACCGGACCGTCCCGCAGCGCCTCGACCGTGGTGCCCGCGTACATGCCGGCGGTCCGCTTGATCGGGTCGAACCACCAGAGCTGGTGGATGCCGGCCATCGCGACGACGAGCCGGTTCTCGTACCAGGCCAGGTCCCAGGGGGAGGAGAGGTCGATGGAGCGGGCGTCGTGCGCGTGGTCGTCGACCGTCGAGCGCCACTGCCGGCCGGTGCCGGCGACGGTGACCACCTCACCGCTGTCGAGGCGCACCCCGCGCAGCAGGTGGTTGACGGTGTCCGCGACCACCAGGTCGTACCCGGCGACCTCGGCGACCTGCGCGGGCAGCAGACAGAGGCCCTGCGGCTCGGAGAAGGAGGCGGTGCCGGCCGGCCCGTCGGCGCTGCCCCGGGCACCGGTGCCGATCCGGCGGACCACCGTCTCACCGTCGGGGGCCAGCTCCACCAGCGAGTGCCGGGCCGAATCCGACACCAGCAGGTTCCCGCCGTCGAGCAGCACGGCCTTGCCGGGGAAGCGCAGGGTCGTCTCGGGTTCCACCGGCGGCACGTACGGCCCGTCGCCCCGGTGCAGCGTCCCCTTGGCCTCGTGTACGGCGATCAGCTCGTCGATCAGCCGGGCCAGCCCCTCGGCGTGGCCCTCACCGGCCATCGTGGCGACCACGTACCCCTCGGGGTCGACGACCGCCAGGGTCGGCCACGCCTTCGCCGCGTACTGCTGCCACATGTCCAACTCGGGGTCGTCGAGGACGGGGTGGTGCACCCCGTACCGCTCGACCGCCGCCGCGAGGGCGTCCGGGTCCTTCTCGTGCTCGAACTTCGGGGAGTGCACGCCGACGACGACCAGCACGTCGCCGTACTTCTCCTCCAGCGGGCGCAGCTCGTCCAGCACGTGCAGGCAGTTGATGCAGCAGAAGGTCCAGAAATCCAAGATCAGAATGCGACCGCGGAGGTCCCGCAGGGTCAGATTCCGTCCGCCGGTGTTCAACCACTGGCGGCCCCTCAGTTCGGGTGCACGGACGCGCGGTGTCGTTCCCATGTCTGTCAGCCTGCCATGCCAGCCCGGAGCGAACGCGGACGCCGTGATCCGACGACCCTCGGCCTGCCGGGCGCGAAAGCGCCCGTCCCTCACCGGGGCGGGCGCTTCTTGCTGTCTGGCGCACAGCGCCCAGAGGTGATGCCTCGGCAAGCGTCATGACCGGCAGGCCCCGCAGAGCGGCGACATCGCGGCCGGCGCATCCTCAGGGCGGATGTAGCTCAGGGTGAGGTGCGTGCGGCGGAGTCCAGGCGTCGGGTCGGAGGTTCCGGGCCGGTTCGAGGCCGTGAGTACGGGCGGCCATGCAGACGTATATATCAATGCGACTGAATGTGCAAATGGGGCACGACGGTCGGTCATGTGGCCGTAGCTCGATCGATCGTCCCCTGTGCTGGTTCGGTCCCCTCTGCTTGGCGTGAGTCGATCGTCCCAGGTCAAGCTGGGGGCGGAACGCCCCGTCGGACGGTCGAGGTGCGTCAGGTCCGCAACGGGTTTCCCGTCATCCAGAACAGACCCGACGTCGTCGCCGGTCGCCGTTGTGGGGCATCTCTCGTGGCGCTGCTCGCGCCGATATTTATCGACTAGCATCGACGCGCTGACAATCCCATTAATCGTTACGTGGGATTTTCGTGATGGCTTTGATCACTGCGTGTCCTCAGTGTGGAGGAGCCGGCAGTGCCGTCGGAGCCACGGGGAGAGGATGCCGGATGAAGCAGGCAGGAAGGCACGGCCGCCTGGCGGGGGCGCTCGCGGCGGTGATGACGGTGGCTGTCGGGCTCGTGGTCGCACCGACCGCACCGGCCGGTGCCGTTCCCGGTGGGACAGCGGCGGCACCACCCCTCCAGTGCGTCGACAACGGCAGCAGCGGCCATCGGGTGCAGGTGCTCTACGCGTACGAGCCGGGCAGCAGCCGGTTCGCCGAGCGCGAGCCGGCGATCCGGGCGGCGGCCTGGGTGGCCCAGCAGAACGTCAACGACAGCGCCCGGCGCGACGGCGCGCAGCGGTGGATCCGGTTCCTGACCGGCAGCACCGGGTGCCACCTGACCATCGACCAGGTGCAGGTGCCGGCGGGTACCGACGCCGCCGACAACCTGGTCCCGCACCTCCGGTCGGTGGGGTACGACGCCGACAACCGGAACTACCTGATCCTGTTCGAGAACCACCGGGTGAACTGCGCCGGCGCGAGTTCGGAGCCGATCACGAGCCCGAGCGCGCCGGGCACCGGCAACCAGCGCAACAGCGTGACGTCCTGGGTCGCCTTCCAGCCCTCCTGCTTCACCGGGCACACCTTCACCCACGAGCTGACTCACGCCCTGGGCGGCGTCCAGGCGGACGCTCCGCACTTCGACGGCGGCGGGCACTGCACCGACGGCAACGAGACGCTCTGCCAGAGCGACTCGCCGACGGTCTGCACCGACCCGCTCGCCGTGCGGCTGCTCGACTGCGGCCGGGACGACTACTTCGCCGTCAACCCGCAGGGCAGCTACCTGCCGACGCACTGGAACGCCGCGACCGACAGCCTGTACCTCCAGGCGGGCAGCTCGGTGTCGCCGATGACCACGATCCCGGCCCTGCCCCCGCAGGTGCTGCGGGCCACCGACGTGGAGGGCAGCTCGCTGGTGCTCAGCTACCTGCCGAGCATGAAGCCGGTCGGTTCCGGTCACACCGTCGACTACCAGGTGCTGCGGAACGGCACGGTGGTGGCCACCGTGCCCGGCTGGCGCACGTCGGTGCGGCTGACCGGCCTGCCCACGAACACCACGGCCACCTACAACGTCCGGCAGCGGGTCACCTACGGCGGTGTCACCCGTACGTCGGCGGACTCACAGTCGCTCAGTGTCACCACCAACAGCGGTACGGCCCCGGCCGGTGAGGTCGAGAACGGCGCCACGATGATCTTCGCCAACGACGTGGTGGACGGCTCGGGCGCCAACCTCGCCATCGACGTGCTCGGCTTCAGCGAGGCCGACAACGCCACCGTCATCCAGTGGCCGCAGAACGGCGAGGCCAACCAGCAGTGGAAGATGACCTCGGCCACCGGCGGCACCTACACCCTGACCAACAACCACAGCCTGAAGTGCCTCACCCCGCTCGGCGGCGCGACCACCGCCGGTACCCCCGTGGTGCAGGCGACCTGTTCCGGCGCTGCCGCGCAGCGGTGGACCTTCACCGGGCTGACCGGGTTGACGTACCACATCAAGGCCTCGTCCGGCCTCTGTGTCCAGTCGGTGGGGGCGTCCACCGGCGCGCTCGTCGCACTGGAACTGGCCACCTGCTCCACGACCCAGCCGACCCAGCGTTGGACGACCAACCGGACCGCCTGACCGGAGCCGATGGCCCGGACCTCCACCGGTCGGGGCAAACGGAACGTGCGGCGGACCGGAGGGTCCGCCGCACGTCGTCGTTCGGTCCTCAGCCGGCCGTGGCCGGTCCGAGGCAGAGCACCCGGGTGGGGGAGGTACCGCGCAGGTCGACGCGCGGCTGGGTCGGGTCGGTGCACTTGGTCTTGTCGTCCACCTTCGAGACGACCTTGTACGCACCCTGCTCGCCGCAGTCGGCCGCCACCGCGCCGTCACCGGCCTGCTTGACACAGGAACCGACGGCCGGGTTGAAGGCGGGCTCGTCCGAGCCGCCGAGCTTGCCGAGCGCCCAGAGCGCACCGAGCGGCACGACCAGGATGAGCACCGCCGCGGTGAGCACCGCCATCAGTACCCGTCCGTTGCGGACCTTCGGGGTCGGCGGCTCGGCCGGCTTGCTCTCGGTCGCGTCCGGCTTGAAGGCGTCGAACCGGCCCTGGTCGCCCTGGGGCGCGTCGCCCAGGTCCCAGAGTGGACGCTCCGGCTGGTCGCCCGGGGTCGGGAAGGCCGCCGGGAAGCCCCGGGTGGCCTCCGGAGCGCCGTGGCCCGGGTCGTGGCCCATGGCGCCGGGGCTGACCGGTGCCGCCGACCCGCCGTAGCGGTCACCGGAACGGCTCGGCTCGCCGTGCGGCTTCGTGCCGTTGACCGGGCGCTGGTTGGTCACCGGGTCGTTGAACGTGGGCACACCGGACGGGAAGGGGGGCAGTGCCGGCTGGGGAACGGGCGGCGCGGACGCGGCGGCGGCCGGGGCGTCCCCGAAGCCGGGCCGGTCGTGCTGCTGGTCGCGCTCGTCGAACCGGGGACCCGGTCCGGTGTCGAACCGTCCCGGACCGTCGAAGCGGTCACCCGGGCCACCGTCGAAACGATCCCCCGGCCCGCTGTCGAAGCGGTTGCCCATCCCGCCGTCGAAGCGGTCCGCCGGTCCGCCGTCGAAACGCTCGCCGTGACCGGCGTCGAAGCGGTCACCCGGCCCGCTGTCGAAACGCGGGCCGCTGTCGAAGCGGGGGTCGGCACCGCCGTCGAAACGCGGGCCGCCGTCGAACCGGGACTCGGGCTCGCCGTCGAACCGACCACCGGTGTCGCCGTCCGGGCCGAACCGGTGGGGTTCCGGCTGACCGCCGTGATCGGCCTGGTCCGGACCGTCGGCGGGCCGGGCCGGTCGGCCGTAGACCCGGGGCTGCGGGGCCGGCAGGGAGGGCTGTTGCAGGGCCTGGTCGGCCGGGGGCAGCACCCGGCTGGCGACCGGCACGGAGGCGCTGGCCGAGACGCTGCCACCGGCGTCGCCTCCGGTGGACTCGGGTGAGGTACGCGGGTGCGGGATGACCTGCGCACCGGCCTGGGCGGCCTCGGCTCCCCAGGCGTCGCCCGGTTGCGCGTCGTACCCGCTCTCGCGCCCGGCCTGCTCACCGTAGGACGGCTGGTCGGCCGGCGCGGCGAACGGTGCCGGCGGCGCGTAGTCGGTCGGGGGCGACGCGGCCAGGCTGGCGCCGGGAACCCGCGCCTCCTGCGGCGGCAGCGGAACGGCGTTGGCGGGCGAGATGCCCGGCCCCGGTGCCGGCTGGTAGACCGGCGCGTTCTCGGCGCGGGACGGTTCCCAGCCCGCCGGGGCGGGCTCCGCCGGGGCCGGATCGGATCCGGCCTTGCCCCACACCTCGTCGGCCGACCACGGCTCCCCCTCCGGTACGACCGGACGGGCGGGGACGGCGTCGTCACCGGGGCGGACGGCTCCGGCGCCCCAGGCCGGGACGTCGGCGCGGCCCACCGATGCGGTGGCGCGGGCCGGCGGCGCGGGCGGCTCGGCCGGCGGCCAGGCCTCGGTCGGTCGGGGCTGGTCGCCCGGCGTGTCCCAGCCGGACTGCGCCGGCTCCGACTGGTGCGGCACGGACGCGGCGCCCCAGGCGGCCGTCGGCGGTTGCTCGTCGGCGGGGCTCCACGGTGGGGACTGCTGGCCGCCGGGCTGCGGAACGGGGGGCGGGCCCCAGGGAGCCGGCTGCGGATCAGCCGGGGGGCGGACGGATGCCGCGCCCCGGGCCACCGGAGGCTGCTCGCCCGGCTGCGGACCGGGAGCCCGGCCCCAGTCGCCCGGCTGCGGCTGCTCGCCCTGCGTGCCCCACTCGGCCGGCTGCTCGTTCTGCTGGCCCCAGGCCGCCGGCTGCGGCGGGGTGCCCTGCGGGCTCCAGGCGGTCGGCGGCTGGTCGCCGGCCGGCCCCCAGGGCGCGGGCTGTTGTGGACCGCGGGCTGACGGCTGCTCGCCGGGGGGTGCCGGCCACGACTGCTGCGCGGCGCCCGGACCCGGCCAGTTCTGTGCGGGGGACTCGCCCGGCGCGCCCCAGCCGGGCTGCGCCCCACCCTCCTGCGGGGACTCGCCCCGGGGCGGGGCCTGGGGTACGGGGGCCCAGGCGGTGGTCGGCTGCTGCTGCTCGGCCTGGGGGTTCCAGGTGCCCGGCTGGGCTTGCCCAGCGGGGCCACCCCACGGCGGCTGGCCCGGTCCTCCCGGCGGCCCCCACGGGCCGGGCTGGGATTCGCCGGGTGCCTTCCATCCCACGGTCGGCGGCGCCTCACCGGGCGCGCTCCATGCCGGAGCGGGGGGGTTCGGTCGCGCGGCCGGCGGTGGCGGTGCCCAGCCCAGGTCGGGGGCGGCTGTGCCGTACCCGTTCTCCTGCTGCGCTGACCGGTCGCCGTACGGCGCCGATCCACCGGCGCCCGGCGACACCTCGTCCGGCTCCTGGCCGGGGTGGTGCGGGCCCTCGGACGTCATGGCTGCGCCTCCTCCATCACATGTCGGCCGCCGACGCCGCTCGGGTGCCGCCGGCTTGCTCGCCGGCACAGCCGGCTGGCCGGGCCGTGCCGCGCTTCCCCGCACCGTATCCGGTGGCCGCCCGTGGCGCTCTGGGAGCACCGACCGTCACTTTGCGTCGCCGTGCGGTGTCGAGCGGTTTCTATCCGACCGGCACCCTCCGGCAGGGGCGGGAACGACCGTGCCCCACCGTACCGGGCGCTCGTACGAGGGCGGAATCCCGGTGCCGAAGGGTCTGAAAGCCGACGACCCGCCCGGGTTCCGGGCGGGTCGTCGGTCTGGAGGAGAGGAGAAGGCGTCGCCGTCAGCGCAGGGTCATGTGACGCTGGGCGATCGCGATGATCTCGTCGCGGACCGCGGGCGAGTTGGCGGAACGCAGCGCGTGCTCGATGGCACGGGCGCGGCGGTTGGCGTCGCGGCGGCTGCGGATGCGGTCGATCATGCTCATGGGTCTCTCCTCCTGGCTATTCGGTTGTCAGCCCGTCGTGCCTCTATTCAAGCGCAGACCAACGCCAAATTCCAACGATTCAAAGGTGAGCTGAGACACCGGCCGAACAATCGAAGGTTGACGGGGGGTTGAGCCGAGGTTTCCAGTGGTCTCACGGTAACGGCCGGTGTGCCGGGAGTAACCCCCGGCGCACCGGCCGTCGTGGCCGTGGACGTGTCAGGTCCAGGCGAGCAGCGCCGCCTCCGGATCGGTCAGGAAGTCACCGATGTCCCGCAGGAACTTCGACCCGAGCTCGCCGTCGATGATCCGGTGGTCGAAGGAGAGGCCCAGCGTGGTCACCTGACGCGGCTTGACCTTGCCCTTGTGCACCCAGGGCAGGTCGCGGACCGCGCCGAACGCCAGGATGGCCGACTCGCCCGGGGGCAGGATCGGCGTACCGGTGTCCACTCCGAACACCCCGACGTTGGTGATGGTCAGCGTGCCGCCGGACATGTCGGCCGGAGAGGTCTTCCCCGCCTTCGCCGTCTGCACCAGGGCGGTCATCGCGTCGGCCAGCTCCCGCAGCGAGAGCCGCCCCGCGTCCTTGATGTTCGGCACGATCAGGCCGCGCTCGGTGGCCGCCGCGATGCCCAGGTTGACGTACTCCTTGACGACGATCTCGTCGCCGGCCCAGGTCGAGTTGACCATCGGGTGCCGCTGGACCGCCAGCAGCACCGCCTTGGCGACCAGCAGCAGCGGCGAGACGCGGACGTCCCGCCACTCCCGCCGGGCGCGAAGCCGGTCCAACGCCCTCATCGCCCGGGTGACGTCCACGGTCAGGAACTCCGTGACGTGCGGGGCGGTGAACGCCGAGGCGGACATGTTCTCGGCGGTGAGCTTGCGCACTCCCTTGACCGGGATGCGCCGTTCGCGGTCCGCGCCGAAAGCCGCCGCCGTGGTCGTCGCCGGGGCGGCCTGCGCGCCCGACGCCGCCGGGACGGCCCCGTCCGCCGCCCGCTGGACGTCCTCCCGGGTGATCGAGCCGAGCGGTCCGGACCCGGTCACCGTGGTGAGGTCGACCCCGAGGTCCCGGGCGAGCTTGCGTACCGGCGGCTTGGCCAGCACTGGCGCACCGGCCGACCCGTGCCCGTTGGGCGCTGGGGCCGGGTGGGGCACGGCCGGGGCGGTACGGGCGACCGGCACCGCCGGCGCGACGGCCACCGGCTGCACCGGCACCGACGGGGTGGCCTGGGCCGGCACCTGGGTGGTCGCCTTACGGGGGCGGCGCTTGGCGGCCGTGCTGCGCGGCCCGTAGCCGACCAGCACCGCGGTCCGGCCGCCCGGCGCGGGACCACCGATCAGGCCGGGCTCGACCGCTCCCTCGCTCGGTGCCACGTCCACCGCGGCCAACGCGGCGGCCGACGGGGTGGGGGTCGGCTCCTCCACCGGCCCGGCCCCCGGGTCGGTGTCGATCGCGATGATCGGCGTGCCGACCTCGACCGTCGAACCCTCCGGATGGAAGATCGACCGCACCTGCCCGGCCCACTTTGCCGGGATCTCCACCGCCGCCTTGGCCGTCTCGACCTCGACGATCGGCTGGTTCAGCTCGATGGTGTCCCCGACCTTGACCAGCCAGGCCAGGATCTCGCCCTCGGTCAGCCCCTCGCCCAGGTCGGGCAGGTTGAACTCCTTGATTCGCGACATGCCGCTCACCAGCCGAAGGTGCGGTCGACGCCGTCGAGCACCCGGTCGAGATCCGGCAGGAACTCCTCCTCGACCCGGGACGCCGGGTAGGGGATGTCGTAGCCGGTCACCCGCAGCACCGGGGACTCCAGGGAGTAGAAGCACTCCTCGGTGACCCGGGCCGCGATCTCCGAGCCCAGGCCCAGGTTGCCCGGGGCCTCGTGCACCACCACGCAGCGGCCGGTGCGGCGTACCGAGTCGTACACCGGGGTCAGGTCCAGCGGGGAGAGCGTGCGCAGGTCGATGACCTCCAGCTCGCGGCCGTCCTCGGCGGCGGCGGTCGCCGCGTCCAGGCAGGTCCGCACCATCGGGCCGTACGCCAGCACGGTGGCGTCCGTGCCGGGCCGCACCACCCGGGCCGCGTGCAGCGGGTACGCCTCCGACAGCGGGGCGTCCAGCTCCACCGGGCCCTTCTCCCAGTAGCGCCGCTTCGGCTCCAGGAAGACGACCGGGTCGTCCGAGGCGATGGCCTGCTGGATCATCACGTACGCGTCCTGCGGGGTGGCGCAGGAGACCACCTTCAGCCCGGCGGTGTGCGCGAAGTACGCCTCCGGCGACTCGGAGTGGTGCTCCACCGCGCCGATGCCCCCGCCGAACGGGATGCGGATCACCATCGGGATGTTCAGCTTGCCGCGCGAGCGGTAGTGCATCTTCGCCACCTGCGACACGATCTGGTCGTAGGCGGGGTAGACGAAGCCGTCGAACTGGATCTCGCAGACCGGCCGGTAGCCCCGGATGGCCAGGCCGACCGCGGTGCCGATGATGCCGGACTCGGCCAGCGGGGTGTCGATCACCCGCTGGTCACCGAAGTCCTTCTGGAGCCCGTCGGTGATCCGGAAGACGCCGCCGAGCTTGCCGACGTCCTCGCCCATGATGACGACCTTGGAGTCCTGCTCCAGGGCCCGGCGCAGGCCGGTGTTGAGGGCCTTGCCGATGGAGAGCGTCTCCGTGGCCATCAGTGGGCACCTCCCTCGAACGACGCCTGGTACTTCGTGAACTGGGCCCGCTGCTCGTCCAGCTCGGGAGACCCGTTGGGGTAAACGTGGTCGAACATCGTCACCGGTTCCGGGTCCGGCATGGCCAGCACCCGTTCCCGCAGGTGTACCGCCTCGCGGCGGGCCTGCTCGTCGACCTCGGCGAAGAAGTCGGCGTCGACGATCTTCTGCTTCTCCAGGAACGCCTTCATCCGGGCGATCGGGTCCTTGGCCTGCCAGGCCTCGACCTCGCTGGCGATCCGGTACCGGGTCGGGTCGTCGGAGGTGGTGTGGGCACCCATCCGGTAGGTGTACGCCTCGATCAGGCTCGGGCCCTGTCCGCTCCGGGCGTTGTCCAGCGCGTGCCGGGTCACCGCGTACGAGGCGAGCACGTCGTTGCCGTCCACCCGGATGCCGGGGAAGCCGAAGCCGCCGGCCCGGCGGTAGAGCGGGACGCGGGTCTGCCGCTCCAGCGGCTCGGAGATCGCGTACTGGTTGTTCTGGCAGAAGAAGACCAGTGGCGCGTTGAACACGCTGGCCCAGACGAACGCCTCGTTGACGTCGCCCTGGCTGGTCGCCCCGTCACCGAAGTAGGCGATCACCGCCTCGCCGTCGTCGCCGCCGGTCCGGCCGTCCATCGCGACGCCCATCGCGTACCCGGTCGCGTGCAGGGTCTGCGCCCCGATCACGATCGTGTACATGTTGAACTTGAACTCGTTCGGGTCCCAACCGCCCTGGTCGACACCGCGGAAGAGGCCGAGCGGCATGATCGGGTCGATGCCCCGGCAGTAGAGGACGCCGTGTTCCCGGTAGGTGGGGAAGGCCATGTCCTGCGGGCGCAGCGCCCGTCCGGAGCCGACCTGGGCCGCCTCCTGGCCGAGCAGGCTGGCCCAGAGGCCCAGCTCGCCCTGCCGCTGCAACGCGGTCGCCTCGGCGTCCAGCTTCCGTACCAGCACCAGGTCCCGGTAGAGGCCGCGGTACTCCTCGTCGGAGAAGTCGACGCGGTACTCGACACCGTCCGGTCCGATGACGCTCTCGATCCGCTCACCCTCGGGGGTGAGCAACTGCACCAGCTCCGGGTCGGCGCCCTTCGCCGCGGCCCGCTTGGATCTGGGTGCCGCCCGTCTGCTGCGGGTGGTGGCCCCGGGGTCGCCCTTTGCCATCCGTCTCTCCCTGTCGTGTCTGCGCCGGCACCGGGGATTGCCCGACCGCGCAACTCGTGCGCCCGCCCGGCAGGTGCCGAGGGGTCTCCTGGCAGCCGCTCCTGGCCCCTTTGTGGGGGTTGCCGCGCGGCGTGAGCCGGATTCTGGCCGAACCCGGTTCGGGAGCGACGGCAGCCGGCCGAGCCTCCGCGGGTGTGCGGGGGCCACGGCTGCGTCGCCGTCGTGGGTCCATATTCGCAGAGAGAGGTGAGCGGGCCCACACTACGCCCGCTCTGATCGACGACGGCCTGTCCGCGCACCGGCTCCGGGGAGGCTGCGGCGGGTCGGCCGGCCGGGAATCGGACAACAGGTGTGTCGACACGCTGTGCAGGGTGGCGGACGGAGGGTGACTGGTCCAGGCTGATTCGGGGGAGAAATGGCCGCCGGGGAGCGGCTCGTCCCGTTCCACCTCGCGACCGACCAGGAGGGGGGGCCACGGTGTCCGAGAACGACGGTCCCGGTCCTCCGCTGTCCGGACGGCATCGCGGCGTCGGGTCCACCGGCTACCGGCGGGTCATCGGTGTGCACCGCGCCCCGGGCCACCCCGGCCCGGCACGGGGCTACCTGTTCACCGTCGCCCTGCTCGCCGGCACCGCCTCGATGCCGATCGTCGCCGCGATCAGTGCCGGTTCGGCCACCGTGGGAGGCACCACGCCACCGAACGCCGGTACCCCGTTCCTTCCCACCCCCTCCCTGGGGCCGGTGGTGGTCGGGCCGCCCGGTCCGGCGTCCCCGACCGTCGTACCCGTCCCGAGCCGCTCGGCGGGCCGCGTTCCGTCCGCCGTACCGGTCGGGAGTGGGTCACCTTCCGTGTCCGAGCGCCCGGACGTACCGCCGGACCGGCCGACCCCGTCGAAGCCCGCGCCGACCCGGCCGACGGTGGCCCCCACGCCGCCGACGCCGGCCCCGACCGAGTCCCCGGATCCGGGCCAGGAGCCCCCGCCGACCCCGGAACCCACCCCGACGCCGAGCAGCACGTGCGCCGAGCCGGCCGGTTCGACCTGCTCGCCCGATCCGGTCGAGCCGACGCCGTCCCCCGTTCCCGCACCGTCGTCCGCTCCGGGCGGTACGGTGACGCTCGGCGACCACCGAGGTGGCCCGGCGTCCGCCGTCCGCTGACGCGCGTCGCCGTCCACCGCGACCTGCCGGCCGGTGTCCTGGTGGCCCCGGCGTCGACCGCACGCCGATCGTCGACCGCACGACCGGCCGACGAGGTGCCTGCCGGGCCGCCCTCGCCCCGGAACGTGAGGACAGATCCTGAGTACGCCAGACGACCGGCCGGTGACCGCGGACGGTGCCGCACGACCCGGCACGGGCGGGTGGCTGGCGCGGATCGTCACCGAGGCCACCGCCCCGGCGGTGCTGGTCACCGTCCTGCTGGTCGCGGTCGGCTGGCACAGCGCCCGCAGCGGTCTGGGCGGCCTGGGCTGGGGGCTGCTCGCCACCCTCTTCGCCAGTGGCGTGCCGATCGCCTACATCCTCGGCGGGGTACGCCGGGGCCGGCTGACCGACCACCACGTCCGGCTCCGCGAGCAGCGCCGGATCCCGCTGCTGGTCGGCCTCGCGTCCAGCGCCGGCGGGCTCGCCCTGCTCGCCGCCCTCGGCGCACCCCGACCGGTGCTCGCCCTGGTGGCCGCCGGAGTGGTCGGGCTGGTGGTGGCGGTGTCGGTGAGCCACTGGTGGAAGATGTCGATCCACTCGGCGGTGGCCGGGGGAGCGCTGGTCGTCCTGGCGTCGACCTTCGGGCCGGGGCTGCTGGCCGGCGCGCCCCTGCTCGGTCTGGTGGGCTGGTCGCGGGTACGCCTGGGCGACCACACGGTCGGCCAGGTGGTCGCCGGTGCCGCCCTCGGTGCCCTCGTCGCGGTCACCGTCTTCACGCCCCTGCACTGACCTGCTCGGCGCGCCGAGGCGCGAGGTCGGGCCGACGGGCCAGGGCTAGGTGGACGGGCGGAGCATCGGCGGGTGCAGCAGGGTCGCGGGGCCGCGCCGGAAGAGCTGGGCCGGACGGCCCCGCTCACCCTCGGTGCTCCGTCCCACCGACTCGACGAACCCCGGGGTGCCGGTGACCTTGCGATGGAAGTTGCGCGGATCGAGTGCGGTGTCCCAGACCGTCTCGTAGACCGCGCGCACCTGGGCGACGGTGAACTCGGCCGGGCAGAAGGCCGTCGCCAGTGGCGTGTACTCCAGCTTGGCCCGGGCCCGTTCCAGCCCGTCGGCCAGGATCCGGCCGTGGTCGAAGGCGAGCCGCGCCCGGTCGATCCGGTTGACCGGCAGCCAGTCGGCGGCGGCTGCGTCGGAACCGGCCACCGGGGTCGGCAGGTCCGGCAGGAGGGCGAGCCAGGCGACGGTCACCACCCGGCCGCGCGGGTCCCGGGTGGGGTGACCGTACGTGCCGAGCTGCTCCAGGTGCCCGGCCGGCTCGGGCAGGCCGGTCTCCTCGGTCAGCTCGCGGGCCGCCGCGTCGAACAGGTCCTCGTGGATGCCCACGAACCCGCCCGGTAACGCCCAGCAGCCCTCGTACGGCGGAACCCCCCGACGGACCAGCAGCACGTGCAGCTCGTCGGCGCGCACGGTCAGCACCACCAGGTCGGCGGTCACCGCGAACGGAGGGTAGTCGGCCATGTATTTATCACCACCTTGACGATAAAGTACCAGAAGCTTTATCGTCGTGGAGACGAAAAAGGGGAGGACGGCATGGCTGACGTCTCGCGGCGGCTCTTCCTGCGACACCTGCGCGGCACTCCGACGAGCTGGGTCCGGCACTCCACCGGTGGCCGGGTCCGGCGGGAGGGCACCGGCCTGTCCTTCTGGTACCGGCCACTGCACGCCGTGCTCAGTGAGGTCCCGGTCGACGACCGGGAGCTGCCCCTGCTCTTCCACGCCCGGACCGGGGACTTCGCCGACGTCACCGTGCAGGCCACGGTGACCTACCGGGTGGCCGACCCGGCGCTGGCCGCCACCCGCCTCGACTTCTCCATCGACCCCCGTACCGGCGCGGCGCGGGCGCGACCGCTGGACCAGGTCGCCACGCTCCTCGCCGAACTGGCCCAGCAACCCGCCCTCGACCTGCTCGCCCGGGTGCCGTTGGCCGAGGCGCTCACCACCATCGCCGGAGTCCGGGAGGCGGTCTCGGCTGCCCTCGGCGCCGAACCCCGACTCGTCGACGTCGGGGTCACCGTGGTCAGTGCCCGGGTGGTCGCCATCCGCCCCGAACCCGAGCTGGAACGGGCACTCCAGACCCCCACCCGCGAGGCGGTGCAGGTCGAGGCCGACCGGGCCACGTACGCCCGCCGGGCCCAGGCTGTCGAGCAGGAACGCTCGATCGCGGAGAACGAACTCCAGAACAAGATCGAGCTGGCCCGCCGGGAACAGCAGCTCGTGGAGCAGCACGGCGCGAACAACCGCCG
Organism: Micromonospora sp. NPDC023956; assembly: GCF_040639195.1. NCBI lineage: Bacteria > Bacillati > Actinomycetota > Actinomycetes > Micromonosporales > Micromonosporaceae > Micromonospora > Micromonospora sp. NPDC023956. Next base: position 536,051 of record NZ_JBEZZN010000002.1, on the reverse strand, counting down.
CCGCGCGGAACTGGACGCCGCCGCCGACCTCGCCGCCGCCCAGGGCAAGGCGGAACGCGAGAAGGTCGCCAACGCGACCGCCGCCGACCGCGCCCGGGTGCTCTCCACCGCCGAGGCCGAGAAGGAGCGCGTCCTCGCCGCCGCGAAGGCCGACGGGGTCCGCGCGCTCGGCCGGGCCGAGGCCGAGGCGGAGGCGGCCCGGCTGGCCGCGTACGCCCAGCTCCCGGTCGAGGTGCTGCACGCCCTCGCGGTGCGCGAGCTGGCCGGGAAGCTGCCGCAGATCGGTCAGCTCACCGTCACCCCGGACCTGCTCACCGACCTGCTGACCCGGCTCGGCGGGACCGACCGGTGAGCGCCACCCTGGCCCCCCGGGTCGTCGTGGTGAGCCGTCGCAGCGAGTTGGACGGCCTGCTCACCCGGCACGGCACCCATGCCGCGGCGGCCTGGTACCTGAAGGCCCGGGGCGGTGACCTGGCCGAGGTCATCCACCGGCACGAACTGCTCCACACCGCGCTGACCACGGTCGGTGCGGCCGTTCCGGCCGACTGGCGGCGTGGCTCGGTCGACCGGGACGACCTGCCCCGCTTCCTCTTCGCCCCGGAGGACGTCGTGGTCGCGGTCGGCCCGGACGGGCTGGTCGCCAACGTCGCCAAGTACCTCGACCGGCAACCGGTCGTCGGGGTCGACCCCGATCCCGGCCGCAACGCCGGTGTCCTGGTCCGCTCCGCCCCCGCCCAGGTGGCCGACCTGCTCCGGGCGGTCGTCGCCGGGCGGGCCGCCACCGAACGGCGGACCATGGTGCGCGCCCTTCTCGACGACGGACAGGAACTGGTCGGTCTCAACGAGGTGTACGTCGGACACGTCTCCCACCAGTCCGCCCGTTACCTGCTCGCCGAGACCGCCGACGGGCGGACCCGCCGGGAGCGGCAGTCCTCCTCCGGGCTGGTGGCGGGCAGCGGCACCGGAGCGACCGGCTGGTGCGCGTCGATCGCCCGGGACCGTCCGGACCCGCCCCGGCTGCCCACCCCGGACGAGTCGGCGCTCTGCTGGTTCGTCCGGGAGGCCTGGCCGTCCCCGGCCACCGGAGCCAGCCTCACCGCCGGTCGGCTGGGCGCGGACGACACCCTGGAACTGACCACCGAGTCCGAGGGCATGGTCGCCTTCGCCGACGGCCTGGAGGCGGACCGGCTCACCCTGGCCTGGGGCCAGCGGATCACCCTCTCCGTCGCCGCCCGCCACCTGACCCTGGTCACCGGGGCCCGGTAGTCCCGCCCGGTGGCGGCGGCGGGGCGGTCGGTCGGTGGCCGGGGACCCGGCGCGGCAGGAAGCGACAGAGGGGTCCCGGGTGGCGCCCCGGAGCGGGAGTCAGTCGTCGGTGAGGTGGTGGCGGTTGGCCTCGATCCAGGCGTCCAGGGCCTCCGGATCGTCGGGGTCGACACCGTCGGCCATCAGCTGGGCGACCGCCGCCGTGGCGGGACTGCGTCGCTCACCGGTGCTGTAGAGCCGGGCGAACTCCGGGACCATCTCCTCGATCGCGGTGTCCGTCTGGCTGGCCGCCGGCTCGGGCAGGCCGCGTCGCCGGGCGGCGTACCCGGCCCAGCCGCGCAGCACTCGCGGGAGCAGGGCGGCGTCGTCCATGTCCAGCACGGCGCGCCGGTGCACCCAGTCGAGCAGGAACAGCTCGGCCACCATCGGGCTCCACCGCAGCGGGTCGGCGTCCGGGAAGCTGGCCGCGTGGTCCAGCAGCAGGCTCAGGCAGAAGTGCAGGGACGCCAGCTCGGGGCCGTCCATGGCGTCCAGACCGAACCGGGCGGCCTCCGGCGAGGCGAGGAACTGGCGTACCAGCTCGGTGCGCTCCGCCGGGGTGAGCGGTTCCGGGTCGACCGGGGCCCGGACCGGGCGGGGCAGCAGCGCCAGCCGGGCTCCGGCGATCGTCCGGTCGGTGGCGAGGGACCCCTCGCCGGGCAGGTCGCCGAGGTCGTCGGTGACCGCCAGGTGGCGGGACACCTCGCTGTGCAGCCGGGCCGGGTCCTCCGTCCGGAACCAGGTCAGCTCGTCGGTGGCGCACATCTGCCGGACCTGCTCCAGGATCCGCTCGGCCGGTCCGCCGACGAAGATGTCCTTGGTGATGCCGATGTTGTGGTCGACCAGGGCGACCATGGCGTGCTCCGGCCCGCCGGCCGTCTCGTCGTACGCGAAGGTGGCGAGGTAGGAGGTCTGGTCGCCGTACACGTCGCCGTAGGCCCAGCAGCCGGTGAGGTGCACCCGACCGAGCTGGTCGGACCAGGCCGGGGCCTGCGCGCCGGGCTTGACCCGGTCGGCGCCCTCGGCGTCCGGCACGAGCCGGGCGAAGACCTGCCGGATGGTGGTGGCCGAGGCGGTCCGGCGGCGGGACGTGGCGGCGAGGAAACCGCTGACGAACTCCCGTACGGCGGTGCTGCGGTCGGACTCCGCGACCGAGTAGACGCTGCCGAGCAGCGCCGTGCCGAGCATCTCGGCGTCGAGGGCACAGTCGAGCCGGCTCACGTCGCGGGCTGCGTGCAGTACCGCGTCGTAGGGGGTGTGAGTCGTGGCCATGGATCGACCCTACGCCGCCGAAACCCCGGCGGGAGGAAGGCCGGGATCACTTCTTTCCGGCCGCCACCCGCAGTGCGTCCCGGGCGTCGGCGTACGAGCTGAGCACCGCGCGTACCGGGGTCAGCACGTGCTCCTCGCCGACCTCCGCCACGGCGGCGGTGAGCCGTCGCTCCGCGCGGAGCCGGGTGCGCCGGGCCGCCCAGCGGACGACCGGCCGGGTCACCGCCGCGACCAGCAGTCCGACGAGCAGCCCGCCGAGAAGCAGCAGCGACGGCAGGGGCACCTCGCCGACCATCGGCTCGTCCGGATCGGGCAGCCCGAGAGCGCGCAACGCGTACCCGAGCACCAGCCAGGCCAGTCCGGCGACGGCGGTGAGGGTCACCAGCCACTGGAGCGCGCCGACCAGCCGCCACCACAGGGGCCGTTCCGGCACGCCGAGGTCGGTGCCGGCGACCGCCCGGTCCAGTGCGTCCGGTACGTCGCCGAGGCGGGACCGCGCCGCACCGGTGACCGCCGCCGGCCAGGGCCCCGGCAGGTCTCCTCCGGCCCGCTCGGCCACCGCCCGGACGGCCAGCCCCAGCGCCGAACGCTGGGCGGCGGTCGGATCGGGTACGGAGGTCGCGGCGACCGGCTGCTCCGTCGGCTCGTCGGTCGTGCCACCCGTGCCGGGCAGGTGCAGTCGGCGCAGCGGGTCCGGTCGCAGGCGACGCCAGCCGCGCACCACTGGCCAGCCGGTGACACCCGCCGCCCGGTGCCGGTACGCCCCCTCGACCGCCGCGGTCACCGCCGGCACCCCGGCCGTCCCGGCGAGCGCACTGGTCAGGGCACGGGTGCCGGTGGCGTCCGGCCCGGTACCGGCTGCCTCCGGGCCGACCAGGTCGCCGAGGCGCTCCACGACGGTGTCGACGTCGCCGGCCAGCCGGCGCAGGGACGCCTGCCGCTCGGCGACCGTCGACTCCAGGCTGGCCCGCAGCTCGGTGGTGCCGGAGCGGTCCACGGCGGTGGTGGCGAGCAGCGGCACCCCGGGCAGGCCGTCGGCGTCGAGCAGCCGGCGCAGGTCGTCGAGGACCCGGGGCAGCTCGGCCGGGGCCAACCGGTCGGCCTGGTTGAGCACGACCAGGGTGACGTCCCGGTGCCGGTGGAACTCGCGCAGGTACCCGGTGTGCACCAGCCGGTCGGCGTACTTCTGCGGATCGACCACCCAGACGACCAGGTCGACCAGGCCGAGCAGCCGGTCCACCTCCAGCCGGTGGGCTTGCTGGACCGAGTCGAAGTCGGGCAGGTCGAGCAGGACCAGGCCGTGCAGGGCGGACTCGTCGTCGCCGTCCAGGGCGCTCTCCCGGATGAACCGGTGCCGGGGCAGCACGCCGATCCAGTCGAGCAGGCGGTTCGCGCCGTCCAGCGGTCCCCAGACGCAGGCGTGCGCCACGCCGGTGGTGGGCCGGCGGACCCCGACCGGGGAGAGGTCCAACCGGGCGAGCGCGTTGAACAGGCTGGACTTGCCGCTGCCGGTCGCCCCGGCCAGGGCCACCACGGTGTGGTCGCGGGAGAGGGCGAGTCGGGTGCCGGCCCGTTCGACGAGGGTGTGCGCCGGGACGAGCCGCTCGTCGGGGAGGTGGCCGTCGACCGCGGCGAGGAACCGGCGGACCGCGTCGAGACGCGTGATCAACTCGTCCGGGTCGACCCGCCGCCCGCCCCGGAGCGCCTCCCGCATCCGGCCGACCATCCCGGTCACCGGGTCACGTCCAGGTCGCCGCGCTCCCGGGCGTCGGCCACCCGCGCGGCGGCGGCCCGCAGCGTCGCGGCGGTGTCCGCCTCGGGCCGGGCGCTCGCGGTACGGGCGAGGAAGCGGGCGGCCTCCTCGTCGAGCAGTGCGTCGACCCGTTCCAGCAGGTCGCTCCGGGCACGGCGGGCGAGGTTGCGGACCGCCTGGTCACCGAAGATCGCCTGGAGCACGGCCTGCGCGGCGACCGTGGTGCCCGCACCGGTGGCCACCTCCAGTCCGGTCGGCACGAAGGCGGTCGAGGCGAACACGGCGATCATCACCGCGAGGCCGGTGGCGTTGACCGCGTACGCCGCCGTCCGGGCGACGAAGCGCTTGTCCCCGCCCTCGGTGCGGACCAGCTCCAGCACGCCCCGCTGCCAGTCGCGGACCAGCCGCTCGGCGCGGTCCGGCAGGTCGGCGGAGGGATGCACCAGCTCCGGTTCGAGCAGCGCCGTGCCGGCCGGGTGGGCCCGCCACCCGGTGTACGCGCTCTCGGCCGCCTCGGCGGCCACCCCGCGCAGCAGGGTGACCAGTTGGGACTCGATGGCGTCGCGCAGCTCGCTGGCGGGGGCCGGTCGTCCGGTGACCGTCGCGACGATCCGGTCGCGGAGCCGACCGATCCGCGCCTCCAGGGTGCGGAAGAACTCCCCGGTGCCGACGAACTCCTGCCAGCGGGCCAGCACCTCACCCCGGAGCAGCCGACCGTCGGAGAGGCCCTGCTCGACGGTGCGCCGGGCACCCCGGTACGCGGCCCGGACCCGGTCGTCGAGCGCGTCGGCGGCGGTGACCTGCTCGTCGGCGGCCTCGGCGAGAGTTCCGGTGATCGGTCCGAGGGCGGCGAGCGCGCCGTCGAGGGTCTGCCGGACCACGGCGGCACGGGCCTCGGCGTCGGCGGCGAGCCGGGCGAACCACTCAGCCAGCGGGGCGGTCACCTGAGCGGGCAGCAGCCCCTGGCCGTCGACCTGCGTCTCGGGCAGGACGAAGAGCGGCGCCGCGCCGAGGTCGTGGGTGGCGAGCATCTCGGCGAGGTGCGCGGAGACCTCCTCGACGGCCTCCGGGGGCACCCGGTCCAGGACGAGGGCGATGGCCGCCCCCCGGGCCCGGGCGTTGTGCAGCAGCTCCCAGGGGACCGCGTCGGCGTACCGGGCGGCGGTGGTGACGAAGAGCCAGAGGTCGGCGGCGGCGAGGAGCTGCCCGGCCAACGCCCGGTTGGCGTCGACCACCGAGTCGATGTCCGGCGCGTCCAGGAAGGCCAGGCCGGGCGGGAGCGCGGGCGCGGTGACCAGTTGCAGCGCGCGCGGGTCCTCGCTGGGCTCGCCGGTCCGGGTCAGGCCGGGCAGCAGCTCACCCTGACGGAACCAGACCGAGTCGGCCGGGTTGCAGACCAGCACCGGCGACCGGGTGGTGGGCCGGAGCACCCCGGCGGCGCTGACCCGGGCCCGGACCAGGCTGTTGACCAGGGTCGACTTGCCCGCGCCGGTGGATCCGCCGACCACGACCAGCAGCGGGGCGTCGAGCCGGGCGAGCCGGGGCAGCAGGTAGTCGTCGAGTTGGTCGGCGAGGGCGGCGGCGTTGCGCCGGGCCGGTTCGGCGGTGGGCAGGTTGAGCGGGAACCGGGCGGCCACGGTCGCGGCGCGCAGGCCGGCGAGGGCGGCCGGCAGGGCGCTCCCGGTTGTGCCGGGCGGGTCCTCCGCGGCGGTGTCCGGGCCGGTGCGGGCGGCGACGGCGGGCGCGCCGGGTTGGGTCACGGGTTCCCCGGGCGTCGTCACCGCTAAAGCGTGCCCGACCGGTGCAAGGGAAGACAACAGCGGGTCCCCGGGTTAAGGGTTGCGTCGGGGCGGCTCAACCCCGACTTGACGATCGCGGCGGGCGTGGCACTATTGAGTCAAGTCCACTCAACTTGCGGTGGGTGCTCTCCGGGCGGTGCCCGTCACCTGCTCAACGTTACGAAGCGAGGAAGCGAAGATGGCACGTGCGGTCGGTATCGACCTCGGCACGACGAACTCCTGCGTCAGCGTTCTCGAGGGCGGTGAGCCCACCGTCATCGCCAACGCTGAGGGCTCGCGTACGACCCCGTCGATCGTCGCGTTCGCCCGCAACGGCGAGGTGCTCGTCGGCGAGGTCGCCAAGCGTCAGGCGGTGACCAACCCGGACCGGACGATCCGGTCGGTCAAGCGGGAGATCGGCACCAACTGGACCGTCGACATCGACGGCAAGAAGTACACCCCGCAGGAGATCTCGGCCCGGACGCTGATGAAGCTGAAGCGGGACGCCGAGGCGTACCTGGGCGAGCAGATCACCGACGCGGTGATCACCGTCCCGGCGTACTTCAACGACGGCCAGCGTCAGTCCACCAAGGAGGCCGGCGAGATCGCCGGCTTCAACGTGCTGCGGATCGTGAACGAGCCGACCGCCGCCGCCCTGGCGTACGGGCTGGACAAGGGCTCCAAGGAGCAGACCGTCCTGGTCTTCGACCTCGGTGGTGGCACCTTCGACGTCTCCCTGCTGGAGCTGGCCGAGGGCGTCGTCGAGGTCAAGTCCACCAGCGGTGACAACCAGCTCGGTGGCGACGACTGGGACCAGCGGATCATCGACCACCTGGTGAAGACCTTCCGGGGCGAGCACGGCATTGACCTGGGCCAGGACAAGATGGCCCTCCAGCGGCTCCGCGAGGCCGCCGAGAAGGCGAAGATCGAACTCTCCGCCGCCACCAACACCAACATCAACCTGCCGTACATCACCGCCGGGGCGGCCGGCCCGCTGCACCTGGACGTGACGCTCAGCCGCGCCGAGTTCCAGCGGATGACGCAGGACCTGCTGGACCGCTGCAAGGGCCCGTTCGAGCAGGCCGTCAAGGACGCCGGGATCAAGGTCTCCGACGTCGAACACGTGATCCTGGTCGGCGGCTCGACCCGGATGCCGGCCGTGACCGACCTGGTCAAGCAGCTCACCGGCAAGGAGCCCAACAAGGGCGTCAACCCGGACGAGGTCGTCGCCGTCGGTGCCGCACTCCAGGCCGGTGTGCTCAAGGGCGAGGTCAAGGACGTCCTGCTGCTCGACGTGACCCCGCTGAGCCTGGGCATCGAGACCAAGGGCGGCATCTTCACCAAGCTGATCGAGCGGAACACCACCATCCCGACCAAGCGGTCCGAGGTGTTCACCACCGCCGACGACAACCAGCCGTCCGTGCTGATCCAGGTCTTCCAGGGCGAGCGGGACATCGCGGCCTACAACAAGAAGCTCGGCACCTTCGAGCTGACCGGGCTCCCGCCGGCCCCGCGCGGCGTGCCGCAGATCGAGGTCACCTTCGACATCGACGCCAACGGCATCGTGAACGTGCACGCCAAGGACCTGGGCACCGGCAAGGAACAGAAGATGACCATCACCGGCGGCTCGTCGCTGCCGAAGGACGACATCGAGCGGATGCGCCGGGACGCCGAGGAGCACGCGGAGGAGGACAAGCGCCGCCGCGAGGACGCCGAGGCCCGCAACCTGGCCGAGGCGCTCCAGTGGCAGACCGAGAAGTTCCTCGCCGAGAGCGGCGACAAGCTGCCCGGCGAGAGCCGCGACCAGATCAACGAGGCGCTCGGCGAGCTGCGTGGCGCGCTCGGTGGTCAGGACATCGAGAAGATCAAGTCGGCCCACGAGCGGCTCGCGCAGGTCTCCCAGCAGGCCGGTTCGCTGCTGTACGCGCAGCAGCAGGGTGAGCAGGGCGAGCAGCCGGGCGCGGCCGGGGCAGCCGGTGGCGCGCCGGGCGGTGCCCAGGCCGGTGCCGACGACGTGGTCGACGCCGAGATCGTCGACGAGGACGGGAAGAAGTGACATCCCACCTCGTCACGAACCCACGGCAGAGGGATTGAGGTAGCCGCATGACGGACAAGCCACGAGCCGTCGACCCGGAGGAGACCCCCGGTTCGGTGCCGGGTGACTCCGGGACGCCGGCCGACCCGGGCGGGGACGGACCCGACTCCTCGGCGGGCCTGGTCGAGGAGGCCGAGGTGGTGGTCGACGAGGTCGAGTCGACCCTCGACGAGACCGCCTCGGACGGCGCACCGGTGGTGGACTCCCCGGCGCCGCCCGCCGACGGCGGTCCGGCCGTCCCGCTCGGGGCCGAGCTGGCGGCGCTCCGGGCGGAGCTGGAGGAACGCACCCGGGACGTGCAACGGGTCTCGGCCGAGTACGCCAACTACCGCAAGCGGGTGGAGCGGGACCGGGCCCTGGTGGGCGAGCAGGCGACCGGCGCGGTGCTCACCGCGCTGCTGCCGATCCTCGACGACCTCGACCGGGCGCGTGAGCACGGCGATCTGGTGGGGCCCTTCGGCACGGTGGCCGAGCAGCTGACCACCGCGCTGGGCAAGTTCGGGCTCACCGTCTTCGGTGAGCAGGGCGACCCGTTCGACCCGACCCGGCACGAGGCGGTCGCGCACCAGACCTCGGCCGAGGTCAGCGAGCCGACCTGCGTCCAGGTGATGCGCCGGGGTTACCAGCTCGGCGAGCGCCTGCTGCGGCCCGCGATGGTCGCGGTCGCCGATCCGGAGTAGTACGAGACCGTGACCGGGTCCTCCCGGCCGCCCGCACCGGGTGGCCGGGAGGACCGGTACACGTCGGGTGGAAGGGGGTGGATCGGTGAGTTCCAAGGACTGGCTGGAGAAGGACTTCTACGCCGTGCTCGGCGTGGACAAGTCCGCCTCCTCGGACGACATCAAGAAGACGTACCGGAAACTGGCCCGGGAGTCCCACCCGGACCACAACCCGGACGACCCCGGGGCGGAGGAACGGTTCAAGGCCGCCTCCGAGGCGTACAACGTGCTCTCCGACGACAAGCGACGCCGGGAGTACGACGAGATGCGGGCGCTCTTCGGCTCGGGCGCGTTCCGGCGCAACGCCCGGGGCGCGGGCGGCGGCGGGGCACCGTTCGACGTGTCCGACCTGTTCGGCGGCGCGGGTGGTGGTGACCGCCGGTTCGGCGGCGCCAACTTGTCCGACCTGTTCGGTTCGGTGTTCCCCGGCGGCGGCGGGGCCGGCCCCGCGCGACCGCGTGGCCCGGCCCGGGGACGGGACGTCGAGGCCGAGGTCGCGCTGGACTTCGACGACGCGGTCCGCGGGGTGACCCTCCCGCTGACCCTGCGCGCGCCGGGGGTCTGCGACACCTGCCACGGGGACGGGGCCAAGCCCGGTACCCGGCCGGTGCCCTGTTCCCACTGCAACGGCTCGGGCATGGTGAACCGCAACCAGGGGTCGTTCAGCTTCGCCGAGCCGTGCCGCGCCTGCCAGGGCGTCGGCTCGATCGTCGAGGAGAAGTGCCCCGAGTGCCGGGGCACCGGCGGGGTCACCAAGACCCGTACGCTGAATGTCCGTTTTCCTGCCGGGGTGGCCGACGGGCAGAAGATCAGGCTGGCCGGCCGGGGCGAGCCGGGTGAGCGCGGCGGTCCGGCGGGCGACCTCTTCGTACACGTGAAGGTGCGTCCCGACGACCTGTTCGGGCGGACCGGGGACGACCTGACCCTGACCGTGCCGATCACCTTCGCGGAGGCGGCGCTCGGCACCGACCTGCGGGTGCCCACGCTGGACGGCGCGGTGACCCTGCGGGTGCCGCCGGGCACGCCCGGCGGACGGGTCCTGCGGGCCCGGGGCAAGGGCGTGGTCCGCCGCGACGGGCAGGCCGGTGACCTGCTGGTCACCCTGGACGTGGTGGTACCGGCCCGGCTCTCCGACGAGGCCCGGACGGCGTTGGAGACGTTCGCCGCGCACACCCCGCCGGCGGCCCGGGAACATCTCGACGCGCGGGTGCGTCGCTTCAGTTAGCAGTGCGTCGGTCCGGTTGGCACGGTGAGGTACACGCGGAGGTGAGCGGGATGGCGGACGGGTTCGTCGGCTCGGGTGACCCTGCCTACGACGCCAAGGTACTGATGATCTCGGTCGCGGCACGGATGGCGGGCATGCACCCCCAGACGCTGCGGCAGTACGACCGGCTCGGGTTGGTGCAGGCGGGCCGGGCGGCCGGTGGCGGTCGCCGGTACAGCGTCCGGGACGTGGTGCTGCTGCGCGAGGTGCAGCGGCTCAGCCAGGACGACGGGGTCAACCTGGCCGGCATCAAGCGGATCATCGGCCTGGAACAGCTCCTGGAGCAGGCCCAGGCGCGGCTCGCCGAGCTGGAGACGGAGCTGGACGCCGCGTACCGGCGGGTCGCCGAGCTGGAGGCGATGGCCCGGTTCCCCGGCCGGGAGATCGTTCCCACCACCCGCACCTCCACCGCGCTGGTGGTCTGGCGACCCCGCCGCTCCACCGACCGCTGACCCCGGACGACCCGGCCCGGCCCGCCCGGCACTCCCGCCGCGGACCGGGCCGGCCGCGTTCCGGGGAACCGCCGTCTCGGCCGGCTGCACCCGACTAGCCTCTGAACCAGGTTCGGTCCGCACCAGCCGGGCCCACCGTCGCGGTTGAGCAGGTCCACGGACGGGTGACGGCGAGGGGGGAGGCGCATGGCGGAGCCGGCGCGGAAGGTGGCACAGCAGGCGGAGGAACGCCTGGACCGGGTCGCCGACACGGTGCGGGAGAAGTTCGACGCGATCACCGGGGGGCGGTTCGCCGGCAGGGCCGGCCCGGTCGTCGAGCGCCGGCACCCCGCCGAGGACGGAGCGACCGCAGACCGGTCGGCACCGCCGCCGGAGCCGCGTGGGAAGGGCCGGAGGTCCGACAGACCCACCTGAGCCACGGGCCGGGATCCACGGGGGGTCCCGGCCCGTTCCCGTCCAGGGTCGGACCGGGTTCCGGGCCGGTGGTCCGGGCTGCGGCGGATCCGCCGCGTGGCCGACTCAGCCGATCCCGGTGGTCCGGGCCGTGGCCGATCCGCCGCGTGGGTCGGCTCAGCCGATCCGGCGGTTCTCCCGGACCAGGCCGCCCTCGCACCAGTCGTGGTAGTCGAAGAGGTCGGGCCGTTCCATCAGCATCCGGGCGTTGTAGGCCCAGATGCGGACCAGTTGGTCACCGGTCAGCTCGGCCTGCTCGACCAGCTTGCGCAGGCGGCGCTTCGGGTGGGCACGGAACTGGGTGCGGATGCCGTCGGCGGCGTAGATGTAGAGGCAGTGCAGGGCGAACCGCCGGGCCGGGCAGGCCGGGTCCATGGCCAGCTCGAACAGGGTCGGGACCAGGTGGTCACCGGCGACGAGCAGGTCCCAGTCCGGTGGCATCGAGGTCAGCGGCACCGAGTCCGGTTGGTACGCCCACGTCCGTAGCTCCGCCGGGGACGGGTCGACGGGGTTGGCGAAGCCGGGGAACGTCGACTCGGGCACGTACCGGCAGCCTTCCGCTCGTGCCCGCGGGGCGTACCGGGTGTCCGCGGGAACCTGGTGTGCTGGGGCGACACGGTAGCGCGGCCCGGCGCGGCGACGGAAGACCTCGGCGGGCCGGATCTGGCGAGGAGTCGGCAGGCCGATCCCCCTCCGGGGAATCGACCCGCCGACGTCGACTCAGTCCGTGGCCGGGACCGGTTCCACCGGTCGGGCTGCGGCCCGACGCCGCAGCCACTGTTTGAACCAGGCGAAGTCCGGCAGGCGGGCCAGCATCGGGCCGGTCACCACGGTGATCAGCACGTACGCGGTGGCGAGTGCGGCCAGCCCCGATGGAACCTCGCCGCTGGCCACGGCCAGCCCGGCGATGACGATGGAGAACTCCCCCCGGGGCACCAGCGCGAGTCCCGCTCGCCACCGACCGGGTTCGGCGATGCCGGCCCGGCGGGCGGCCAGGTAACCGGTGATCGTCTTCGTGCCCATGGTGACCACGGCCAGGGCGAGCGCCGGCAGCAGGACGGGCGGGATGTCCCGGGGGTCGGTGACCAGGCCGAAGAAGACGAAGAAGACCGCGGCGAAGAGGTCCCGCAGCGGGGTGAGCAGCTCGGTCGCGTGGTGCGCCACCGGGCCGGAGAGCGCGATACCGACCAGGAACGCGCCGACCGCGGCGGACACCTGGAGCTTCGCCGCGATGCCGGCGACCAGCAGGGTCATCCCGAGCACCCCGAGCAGCAGCGCCTCCGGGTCCCTGGCGGACATCGCGGTGGAGATGAGGTGGCCGTACCGGATCGCCACGACCAGCACCAGCAGCACCGTACCGACGGCGACGGCCAGGGCGATCCCGCCGCCCAACAACCCGACGCCGGCCAGCAGCGCGGTGACCAGCGGCAGGTAGAGCGCCATGGCCAGGTCCTCGATGACCAGCACCGAGAGGACCACCGGTGTCTCCCGGTTACCGACCCGGCCCAGGTCGGCGAGGACCTTGGCGATCACCCCGGACGAGGAGACCCAGGTGATGCCGGCGAGCACCACCGCGGCGATCCAGTCCCAGCCGAGCAGCAGCGCGAAGGCCGCGCCGGGCAGGGCGTTGAGGACGGCGTCGATCAGGCCCGCCGGGGCGGCCGAACGCAGGTTGCCGACCAGCTCGTTCGCCGAGTACTCCAGGCCCAGCATGACCAGCAGGAGGATGACGCCGATCTCCGCACCGACGGCGAAGAACTCCTCGCTGGCGTGCATGTCCAGGATGCCGCCGTGTCCGACGGCGAGCCCGGCGAGCAGGTAGAGCGGGATGGGAGAGAGGCCGATGCGGCGGCTGAGCCGGCCGAGGAGGCCGAGCAGGAACAGCAGCGCCCCGACCTCGATGAGCAGTGTCGTGGAGTCGTGCATCCGCGCCTCAGCCGTCCGGGTCGCTGTCGGCGAGGATGGCTGTGACGCCGTCGAGCCCCTTGCGGGTGCCGACCACGACCACCACGTCACCGGCCGCGAAGCGGAAGGTGGGGTCGGGCGAGACGTTCACCTCGCCGCCGCGCAGCACCGCCACGATGGAGGCGCTGGTGCGGGTCCGGGCCTTGGTGTCGCCGAGCCTGCGGTTGACGTACTTCGACCCGGCCGGAATGGCGATCTGCTCGGTGAGCAGCCCGGCGGCCTGCTCCCGCAGCCCGGTGAGCTGCCCGAGCATCAGCGACGCACCGAGGATGTCGGCCAGCGCCTCCGCCTCGTCGTCGGTCAGCGGTATGTCGTGCTGGCAGGAGTCGGGATCATCGGGGTCGTAGAGGACAAGGTCACGTCGGCCGTTGCGGTGGGACACCACGCCGAGCCGGCGTCCGGACTCCGTCAACAGGTCGTGACGTACACCGATTCCCGGTAGGGCAGTCTGTTCGACACGTACTCGCACGGCGGTCACGGTACGGTACCGGCGCGAAGGAGGGCCATGACCGAGCGGCGTTGTCGGTGGCTGGTCACACTGTTGCTGGTGCCCGCCGTGGCGGGTTGCTCGATCGGCGACGTCCGGCGTCGACCGCCGGCTCCACCGGTTCCTGCCCCGTCGGCACCGGCGGAGACGCTGCCGCCGGCCTCCTTCGACGAGGTACGCCAGGTGCGGGTCGCCGTGCCCGAACGGTACGACCAGCCGTACGTCGAGTTCGCCGACGCGCGGCACGGTTACGCCCTCTTCGCCGCGTGCGACGGGGCACCGCCCGCTCCCACCTGCCCGGCCCTGCTCTACGGCACCGCCGACGGCGGCCGGTCCTGGCGCGAGCTCCGGCATCCCCGCCCCGCCGCCGACAACCAGCAGCTCTACACCGCCAACGGTCTGCTCGTGCTGCTCAGCGAGCCGCACGGTTGGTACACCTCGACCGACGGCGGCACCACGTTCACGCACTCCGGCTCCGCGCCCCCGGTCTGGGTGGGGGCGCAGGGCCGGTTCCAGCTCGTCGAGGCCACCGGGAAGGTCGCCGAGTGGGACGGCCGCCGGCTGCGGCCCCTGGCCACCCAGCCGGACGTACCCGGGACCAACACGGTCGCCTCGCGGGACGACCGGATCGTCGTGGCCGGGATGCACGACGGCAGGCCGGCCGCCGCGGTGTCACCCGACGGGGGACGGCGCTGGCTTCGGCTGGCGGTGTCCCCGCCCCACGGCGAGGTTTCCGTGCTCCGGGCGGTGATCGACGCGACGGGCGCGGCGTGGCTGATCGGGGAGCGTCCGGACCGGACGTCCTTCCCGGCGCTGTGGCGGGAGGGCGGTCCGGGCTGGGAACTGGTGCACCCCGAGGACCGGCCGGAGCGGATCCGTTCGATGGTTCCGGTCGGCGGCGGCATGGTCGTGCTGACCGGTCCGGGCGGGGCCGGGATGGTGGCCAACGACCGGTATCACCGGATGGCCTGGCCGCTCACCCCGGAGCACCACCTCACCGTGCTCGCCGACGGCACGCTCTGCGCCCGCGGGCCGGGCGACGTCGTCCTGACCAGCGGCCTGCCCTTCGGACAGCACTGGATCCGGGTGGTCCTCGGCCACCGCTGATCCTTCATGTGACTCGGCTCACACCTCTGAAGTTGAGTGGAATAGGCTCAACTCTGGTTGTGTCTCTCTCAGTGGACACGCCGATTCCGGGGGAGCCCATGAACACGGAACGCCTCACCACCAAGAGCCGCGAGGTCATCACCGGTGCCGTCGCCCTCGCCAACCAGCGCGGGCACGCCACCGTCGAACCCTGGCACCTGCTGCTGTCACTCCTGGACACCGCCGGCTCGACCGCCGCCGGCCTGCTGCGCGCCGCCGGGTCCGACCCGGTCGAGCTGCGCCGGGTCACGGTACGGGCGATCGACGCGCTGCCCGCCGCGCGCGGTTCCAGCATCGCCGAGCCGAGCCTGTCCCGGGAGTTCGTCAACGCCATCGGGGCCGCCGAGCAGATCGCCCGGCCGCTCGGCGACGAGTACACCTCCACCGAGCACCTCCTCGCCGGACTGGCCCGGGTCGGCGGCGCGGTGGCCGGCGCGCTGAAGGCCGCCGGTGCCACCGAGGAGAACCTGGTCACCGCCTTTCCGACCATCCGGGGCGGGGACCGGCGGGTCACCACCGCCGACCCGGAGCAGACCTATCAGGCCCTGGAGAAGTACGGCGTCGACCTGACCGCCAGCGCCCGCGACGGCAAGATCGACCCGGTCATCGGGCGGGACTCGGAGATCCGCCGCGTCATCCAGGTGCTCTCCCGGCGTACCAAGAACAACCCGGTGCTGATCGGCGAGCCCGGCGTCGGCAAGACCGCCATCGTCGAGGGCCTGGCCCAGCGGATCGTCGCCGGGGACGTGCCCGAGTCGCTGCGGGACAAGAAGCTGGTCTCGCTCGACCTCGGCGCGATGGTCGCCGGGGCGCAGTACCGGGGCCAGTTCGAGGAGCGGCTGAAGTCGGTCCTGGAGGAGATCAAGAACTCCAACGGGCAGGTCATCACCTTCCTCGACGAGCTGCACACCGTGGTCGGCGCGGGCAAGGGCGAGGGCTCGATGGACGCCGGCAACATGCTCAAGCCGATGCTGGCCCGGGGCGAGCTGCGGATGGTCGGCGCGACCACCCTCGACGAGTACCGCGAGCACATCGAGAAGGACCCGGCCCTGGAGCGTCGCTTCCAGCCGGTGCTGGTCGGCGAGCCGACCATCGAGGACACCATCGGCATCCTGCGCGGCCTCAAGGAGCGCTACGAGGTGCACCACGGCGTCCGGATCACCGACGCCGCCCTGGTCGCCGCCGCGTCCCTGTCCGACCGCTACATCACCGACCGGTTCCTGCCGGACAAGGCGATCGACCTGGTCGACGAGTCCGCGTCCCGGCTCCGGATGGAGATCGACTCCCGACCGGTCGAGGTGGACGAGATCGAGCGGGCGGTCCGCCGGCTGGAGATCGAGGAGATGGCGCTGGCCAAGGAGCCGGACGCCGCCTCCGCGGAGCGCCTCGAACGGCTGCGCAAGGAGCTGGCGGACAAGCGCGAGCAGCTCACCGCGCTCTCCGACCGCTGGAAACTGGAGAAGGACCACATCACCAAGCTCTCCACCGCCAAGGAGGAGCTGGAACGGCTCGGTGGCGAGGCCGAGCGGGCCGAGCGCGACGGCGAGCTGGAACGCGCCGCCGAACTGCGGTACGGCCGGATCCCCGCGCTCAAGACCGAACTGGCCACGGCCGAGGAGGAGCTGGCCCGGCTCCAGGCCGACGGCGCGATGCTCAAGGAGGAGGTCGGCGCGGACGACATCGCCGCCGTGGTCGCCTCCTGGACCGGCATCCCGGCCGGCCGGCTGCTCGAGGGCGAGACCGCCAAGCTGCTCCGGATGGAGGAGTCCCTGGGTACCCGGGTGGTGGGTCAGCCCGAGGCGGTCGGCGCCGTCTCCGACGCGGTCCGGCGCGCCCGAGCCGGGGTCGCCGACCCGGACCGCCCGACCGGCAGCTTCCTCTTCCTCGGCCCCACCGGTGTCGGCAAGACCGAGCTGGCCAAGGCGCTCGCCGAGTTCCTCTTCGACGACGAACGGGCCATGGTCCGCATCGACATGAGCGAGTACGGCGAGAAGCACTCGGTCGCCCGGCTCGTCGGTGCGCCGCCCGGCTACGTCGGGTACGAGGAGGGTGGACAGCTCACCGAGGCGGTGCGCCGCCGGCCGTACTCGGTGATCCTGCTGGACGAGGTGGAGAAGGCCCACCCGGACGTCTTCGACATCCTGCTCCAGGTGCTCGACGACGGCCGGCTCACCGACGGCCAGGGGCGGACGGTCGACTTCCGCAACGCCATCCTGATCCTCACCTCCAACCTCGGCTCGTCGGTGATCAGCGACCTGACGCTCGCCGAGGAGCAGCGCCGGGAGGGTGTGCTCGCGGTGGTCCGGTCGCACTTCAAGCCGGAGTTCCTCAACCGGCTGGACGACATCGTGGTCTTCGCCGCCCTGCACGGCGACGACCTGCGGGCCATCGTGGACATCCAGCTGGAGCGGATGCGGAAGCGGCTCGCCGACCGCCGCCTCGGCCTGGAGATCACCGAACCGGCCCGCGTCTGGCTCGCCGAGCACGGCTACGACCCGATCTACGGTGCCCGTCCGCTGCGCCGCCTGGTCCAGTCCGCCATCGGTGACCAGCTCGCGCGGGCCCTGCTCGCCGGCCAGATCCGCGACGGCGACACGGTCCGGGTCGACCTCGCCGACAGCAAGGAGTCCCTGACCGTCACCTCCGCTCGCTGAACGGGACTGCCGGGGATCGGTGATCACCCGTACCCTCCCCGGCATGACCCCCGCTCCGGTCGAGCCGCTCCGACCGACCCGGCCCACCGCCGTCACCGTCGCCTTCTGGCTGCAACTGGCCACCGTCGTCGTCCTGCTCGCGGTGGTCGGTCTGACCGTGGCCGGGGCCGTGCAGTTCGACGGCCACATCGACCGGGCGGCGGCGCGGGTGCCCGACGCCGATCCGGACGAGGTGAGCGGCGAGCGCTTCGGCAACGTCTTCACGACGGTGCTGGTCTGCCTGCCGGCCCTGGTGCTGGCGGGATGGCTCGCCGCCACCGCCCGGCCGGTACTGCGCGGTGGCGGCACGGCCCGGGTCCTGGTCTTCGTGGCCGGTGGGGCGCAACTGCTGTGCGGTGTCGTCCCCGGATGCCTCGGCTTCGCCTTCCTGCCGTTCCTGATCGCCGGCGAGGAGTGGGCGGCGCCGGACGTCGGCCCGGACGGGGAGCCGCTGTGGGAGGAGTCCGAGTTCCTCGAGACGCTCTACGGCAGCGCCGACGTCGGCGTCGACGGGCTCGCCCTGGCCGGTGGCCTCGGTTCCGGGGTCGCCCTGCTGCTCAGCCTGGCGGTGGTACTGCTGCTCGCCCTGCCGCCCGGCAGCCGGTACTTCCGGGCGGACGAGAGGGAACGGCCCCCGGCGCAGCCCGGCTCGTGGCCCTGGCCGGGCGCGGCGGTCACGCTGCCCACGTACGGCGGTCCGGTCCCGGTCGTGCCCGTCGTGCCGGCGGGGTACCCGGCGCCCCCGGTCGTGCCCTTCGTGCCGCCGGGGTACCCGACGCCCCCGGTGTACCCCCTGCCCCCGGGATACCTGATCTGCCCCGACCCGTCCCGACACCTGCCCCCGCCGACGCCGGCCGAGGAGTCGCCGAACCCTCCCCCGGTCACGCCCGGTAGCTGATCGATCACTCAATCGCGCTGCTGTTTGCGCAGGTGCGCGCGGTTGTTACCGTCAGGCGCCGACGCGTAGGAAGGGCGGGCGACGATGAACGGGACACTGGCGTACCTGGTGACGGCGGTGGGCTGCCTGGTCGGCGTGGTCGGGCTGGTGGTCGCCCTCGTCGCGCTGCGCCGCTCCCGTCAGCGTCCGTCCGCGCCGACCGTCGCCGACCCGTTCCGGGACCACGACGCGGACGCCCTGCGCGGCGATCCGCGCCGGCTGCGCCCCGGCGACCTCGTCGAGATCCGGCAGGTGACCTACGCGGTACGCGGCTCGCTGCACCTCACCGAGGGCGGCTGGAGCTGGGACGAGCACCTGCTGGACACCGCGGACGGCACCCGGCGGTGGCTCTCCGTGGAGGAGGACCCGGACCTGGAGCTGGTGCTCTGGACCGCCGAGCCGGCCGCCACCGTCACCCCCGGCCCGCCCACCGTCGATTTCGACGGCCGGCGGTACCGCAGCGACGAGTCGGGCCAGGCCCGCTGGACCGCCACCGGCACCACCGGACTCGCGCCCACCGGCAGCGTCCGGTACCACGACTACACGGCCCCCGGCGAGGCCCGGCTCTCCTTCGAGAAGTACGGCGACGCCGACTGGGAGGTGGCCCGGGGCGAGCTGCTGCGTCGGCCCGAGGTGATGGTCTACCCGCAGGCCGGCCCGGAGAAGGTGGGCTGAGCGTGCTGGTCAGCCTGGACGCGCCGTACGTCGACACCAGCGCCGCCGATCTCAGCCTGGCCCTGGGTGGCCCGGAACTGTCCGCCCTGTACGTGCTCGACCTCGACCTGCCGGGTGGCCGGCGGATCCGGCTGCGCCTGCTCGGCGCGTCCCACCAGGTGCTCCTGCGCGGATCCGCGCCGGCCGGGACGCCCGGCACGGTCGTGCTGGCCGAGACGGTGGCCTGCCTGCCGGGCCGGCGACCCGACCTGCCCAGCGAGGTGCACCAGCCGGCGGACGGCTACTCGTTCACCGCGACCGTGCTCCGGCCGGAGCCGGGTGGGCTGAGCAGCCGGGTCGCCGCCCTCCGTGCCGACCTGGCCGACGACCCGCACGCCCTGGTCGGCGTCTTTCCCGGTGACCCGGACGCGGTGACCGCCCTGGCGGTCGTCCCCGATCCGGCGTCGGACACGGTGCGCTGGCGCACCTGGCACGCGTACCCACAGACCAATGAGCTGGTCCTGACGAATACGGTGGTGACACTGTGACGTACCGACGGTGGTTCGTGGTGGGCGCGGCCTTCGCCGTGATCGGCGTACTGGTCGCCGCTTTCGCGATCTTCTACGGCAACTTCTCACCCCGGGGCTACGTCGAGGACCGGTACACCCGGGCCGCCAGCCGGGACATCGGCGGGGACGCGGTCGCGTACACCTCCCCCAAGCGGCCGAGCGAGGTGGCGGACGAGGTGACCGACACCTGGAAGCCGGCCGACCAGTACGTCGACGGCAGCGGGGTGTACCTGCGCTACGACGACGACTCGGTGGTCATCCTGCCGGTGGCGGCCGGATCGCTGATCCTGCTCGAACGTGTCTCCACCGCCTATCCCCGCTACCGCTCGACGGTGGGTAACAGCTGGGGCTGGGGGCGCGGCAGCACCGTCCGTGGCGGCGGCCCCGGCAGCGGCAAGTGATCCCGCCGCTCCACCCACCGCCCGGGTGACCGGGACGCCGCCGGTGTGCCGGCGGCCCGCGATCTCACCGTCCGCCCCGGCGGCGGCGGTGACCGACGACAAACCCCTCATCCTCGGAGTCCCACCGTGCAGACCCTCGTCAACGATCTGCTGGTCACCCTCGCCTACGGGGTGGTCGGTGTCGTCCTCATGGGCATCGGCTACGTCCTCGTCGACGTGGCCACCCCCGGCCGGCTCAACGAACTGATCTGGACGCAGCGCAACCGGAACGCCGCGCTGCTGCTCGCCTCGAACCTGGCCGGCGTCGGCATCATCGTGGTCGCCGCCATCGCCGCCAGCGAGGACGACTTCGTCCTCGGCATCGTCGGTGCCGCTTCGTACGGGATCCTCGGTCTGGTCATCATGGCCGCCGCGTTCGTCCTGCTGGACGTGGCGACGCCCGGCAAGCTCGGCGAGATCCTGGTCGACCCGCAGCCGCATCCCGCCGTCTGGGTCAGCTCGGTCATCCACCTCGCCACCGGCGCGATCATCGCCGCCGCGATCAGCTGATGGCCGGAGCGACACCCGCGAAGAAGGCGTCCTCGACCGCAGGGGCCGTCTGGGCGGTGGTGATCACCGTCGTGGTGGTCGGTGCGTGCGTGCTGCCCGCCATCCTCAACCGGGGCTCCACCGACTTCGTCCCGGCACCCAACACGACCGAGCGCACCGACACCGTGGTGGTGCTCAAGCGTGCCACCGAGGCCCAGGACGTCTGCTACGGCTGGGTGCTGGAGGAGGTGGGCCGCACGGTCAGCGTGGGATCGAACCTCGGTGAGGGCACCCCGGTCGACGACCCGCGGTGCCTGCGCTGGGTTCAGGTCGTGGCCAACGTGAACTGGACGTCGGAGAGCAGCGAGTCCAACGACTACGCCTTCGTCGACGTGGTGGGCTCCCGCGACTTCGACCGCAGCGACCTCTTCGTGGTGGAGCAGGGCCTGAAGCGGTTCGGGCTGGACGACAAGGCGTTCGTCGACGAACCCGGCTGGGCGACCACCCGGGCCGCGGTCGTCCTTCCGCTGTTGCTGGCCGAGCAGGGCCTGGCCGATCCGGCTCCGGTCGCCACCGCCGCCCCGGACGCGGCCGCGGCCCCGTTGCCGGGAACCAGCAGCGACCTGTGGCGGGACCGCTGGGGCTACTTCGCCGCCGTCGCCGGCCTGCTGCTGGTCACCGCGATCCTGCTCACCGTCGGCTTCGTGCAGCGCGGCCGGGAACGCCGGACGGCTGCGCAGGCCGTGGCGGGCACGGGCGTCCGGCACAACCGGAAGAGGCCGTGAGCGCCACCCAGGCACCGGAACGTCCGCGCTGGCGACTGGCCCGCGCGGCCGTTCTGCTCGCGGTCTTCGTCTGCGCCGCCTGCGGCCTGGTCTACGAACTGGCCCTCGTCGCGCTGGGTAGTTACCTGATCGGTGACACGGTGGGCCAGGCGTCGATCGTGCTCGGCGTGATGGTGTTCGCGATGGGCGTCGGCGCGCTCGCCGCGAAGCCGCTCCAGTCCCGGGCCGCCGCCGCGTTCGCCCTGGTCGAGCTGCTCCTGGCGCTGCTCGGCGGGCTCTCGGTGCTCGGCCTCTACGCGGCCTTCGCCTGGCTGGACCTGTACGGGCCGGCCCTGGTCGGCACCGCGTTCGTGCTCGGGCTGCTGATCGGCGCGGAGATCCCGCTGCTGATGGTGCTGCTGCAACGGATCCGGGAGCAGGCCGCCGGCAGCGCGGTGGCCGACCTGTTCGCCGCCGACTACGTCGGCGCGCTGCTCGGGGGGCTCGCCTTCCCGTTCCTGCTGATCCCGGTCTTCGGGCAGCTCAAGGGGGCGCTCGTCGTCGGCGCGGTGAACGCCGTCGCCGGGGTGGTCCTGGTGGTCACGGTCTTCCGGCGGGAACTGAGCCGCCGGGCACACGTCGCGATCACCGTCGGGTCCGTCGTGGTCGCCCTCTGCCTCTCCTACGCCTGGGTCACCGCGCGGGACTTCGAGGTGACCGCGCGGCAGCAGCTGTACCGGGATCCGGTGGTGCACGCCGAACGCAGCCGCTACCAGGAGATCGTGCTCACCCGGTCGGTGAGCGAGGTCGGCCACGAAGCCTCCGACCTGCGCCTCTACCTCAACGGTGACCTCCAGTTCAGCTCGGTCGACGAGTACCGCTACCACGAGGCGCTGGTGCATCCCGCGCTACGCGGCGCGCGCGGCGAGGTGCTGGTGCTCGGCGCCGGGGACGGGCTGGCCGTCCGGGAACTGCTGCGCTACCCGGACGTGCGCCGGGTGACCGTGGTCGACCTGGACCCGGCCGTGGTGGCGCTGGCCCGGAGCGAGCCGCAGCTGCGCCGGCTGAACGACGACGCCTTCGCCGACCCCCGGGTACGGGTGGTGCACGCCGACGCGTTCGGCTGGCTGCGTACCGCCGGGGACCGCTTCGACGTGGTGGTGGCGGACCTGCCCGACCCGGACGAGACGGCCACCGCGAAGCTCTACACCGTCGAGTTCTACTCGTTGGTGCGGGCGGTGCTCGCCGACACGGGCCGGCTGGTGGTGCAGTCCGGTTCGCCGTACTTCGCACCCCGGTCGTACTGGTCGATCGAGGCGTCGGTCCGGGCGGCCGGTTTCGTCACCCGGCCGTACCACGTGGACGTGCCGTCCTTCGGCGACTGGGGGTTCGTGCTGGCCGCCCCCGGTTCGACCCCGCCCGTGCTGGAGTTGCCCGCCGACGTGCCGTCGCTGCGGTTCCTGGACGCCGGCACGCTCGCCGCCGCCGGGAACTTCCCCGCCGACCGGCGCCGGGTCGACGTGCCCGCCTCCACCCTGCTCCAGCCGAAGGTGCTCGAGTACGCCCGCGTGGAGTGGCGGGGCTACTGACCGGGTTGCCGGTGCGGCCAACTGGGTAGGGCAGGGCGAGCGTCGCCCGGCGGGTCCGTCCCGTCCGTCCCGTACGGCTGGCCGAATGCCGTTACGGTGTGGTGGCGATCCAAGGGAAGGAGAGTCGTGGCCGAAACCCACAGCACCCCGGCCCGGGCGCGCCCGGGCAGCGTGACGATATCCAGCTACCTGCTGATCCTGGTGGCCGTCATCCAGGTGATCAACCTGATCCTCACCCTCGCCACCCTCAGCGACACCCGGCGGGTACTGGAGGACGCGTACCGCGACAGCTCGGTCAACGGGATGGACGCGGCCGCCGACTTCGCCACCGTCGTCGCCGTCGGGGCGGGCATCGTCACCCTGCTCCTGGCGGTGGGGCTGGTGGTGCTGGCGCTGCTCAACAACCGGGGGAAGAACGGCGCCCGGATCACCACCTGGGTGATCGGCGGGCTCCTGCTCTGTTGCAGCGGTGGCACCCTGATCAGCGGCGCGGCCGGCTCGGTCAGCGGTCCGGTCGGCGGTTCCAACGCCGACATGCCGAGCCAGGAGGAGATCGCGCGCCGGCTGGAGGAGGCCCTGCCGTCCTGGTACTACCCGGTCAGCACGCTGGCCAACGTGATCGCGGTGCTCGCCCTGATCGCAGCCCTGGTGCTGCTGGCCCTGCCCGCGTCGAACCAGTTCTTCCGCAAGCAGCAGCCGGCCTGGGAGCCTCCGGTCCCCGGCGCCTACCCCGGCTACCCGTCCTCGGGGACGCCGGGCTACCCGCCCCAGGGCCAGCCGGGCTACCCGCCCGCCCAGGGCCAGCCGGGTCAGACCCCGTCCGGTGAGCCGGGTTACCCGCCCGCCCCGGGCTACCCCCCGTCCGGCAGCGGGCAGGCGGAGCAGCCGCCGGCCTCCGGCGACCAGAACCCACCCGGTGATCGGCCACCGTCGGCAAGCTGACCACCGATAAGCGGGACGTACGACGATCCCTCCGAGTAGGTTGCAACGCGACGCCTACCCGGAGGGATCGCCTCGTGTCGGAACAACCGCCCCGACGGCCGCCCGTGGTCGGGTTCGCCGCCGGGCTGCTCCTCACCATGGCTGCCGCCGGGGTCGCGTACGCGGTGGCCGGCCTGTTGGCCCTCGACGGCACGGTCGCACGTTTCCGGTCCGCCACCGCGGACGCCCCGGACCGGGGCGCGGTGGACGGTGTGGTGACCCTGGTGCGGACCACCACGGTGTTGACCGCCGTGCTCGCGGTGGCGGTCGGGGCGATGCTCGTCGCGCTCGCCCTCGGCCTGTTCGCCGGGCGCTCCGGGACGCGTACGGCGACGTGGGTGGTCTGTGGCCTCGGCCTGCTCGCCGGCTGCGGTGCGTTCGTCCTCGTGGTCGGGCAGCGGCTCACCCCGCTCCGGCTGGACGCCGACGAACGCACCGTCGCCATGCTGCTGAACGCCCTCACCGACGCCTATCCGCACGGCTGGATCCCGCTCAACGTGGGGCTTTCGATCGGTCAGGTGCTCGGTTACCTTGTGGTAGCCGTGCTGCTGGCCCTGCCGTCGGTGAACGCGTATCACCGGCGACGGCCGGCGTCGCGGCCCGTGCCACGACTGTTCACCGCCCAAGCCGCCCCGCCCAGATGAGGATCCGCCCGTGCCCGCGACGCCCGACCCGGTCACCCCCGGCCGTACCGCTCCGATCGCGGTGGTCACCGGGGCGACAGCCGGTATCGGGGCGGCGTTCGCCCGCCGGCTGGCCCGGGACGGGTACGACCTCGTCCTGGTCGCCCGGGACGCGGACCGGCTCAGCGGGTTCGCCGCCGAGCTGACCGAGCGGCACGGCCGGACGGTGGAGATCCTGCCGGCCGACCTCTCGACGGAGGACGGCTGTGTCGCCGTGGAGCGGCGGCTGACCGACGGCCACCCGGTCGACCTGCTGGTGAACAACGCGGGGATCGCACTCACCCGGTCCTTCCTGCGGACCACCGTCGAGGACGAGGCCCGGCTGCTGCGGCTGAACGTGACGTCGGTGATGCGGCTGACCCACGCGGTGCTGCCGACGATGATCGATCGACGTCGGGGCGCAGTGATTAATGTCTCTTCCGTTGCGGGTTTCGGTGCGCTCGAGGCCGGCTCGACCTACTCCGCCACCAAGGCCTGGGTGACCAACTTCAGCGAGTCGGTCGGGCAGGCCGCCCGCCCGAACGGCGTGCGAGTGATGGCCCTCTGTCCGGGTTTCACCCGTACCGAGTTCCACCAGCGGGCGGGGATCGACATCTCGTCGATGCCCGGCTGGATCTGGCTCGACGCCGACGCAGTCATCGACGAAGGCCTACGCGACCTGCGAAAAGGCCGCCTGGTGAGCGTTCCGGACTGGAAATACAAGCTCGCCGTGGTGGCGTTGCGGCACACCCCGCAGCGGCTGCTGCACCGGCTCACCCGGAGCACCAAGGTCCTCGTCGGACGCGGCGGGCGCTGACCGCTGGCGTACCAGGTGGACCCGGCACGGCCGGCCGGTGACCACCTGTGATCCGCAGCTCGGTCGCACAGAGTAAGTGAACATCGCCACTCGTCGTCGCCCGCAGGGCTGACCGAGGGCGGCCCCGACCCACGGCTCCCAGACTTGAGCAGTACCCTTGGGCGCCATGGGGGACCGCGACGACCTGCGTAAATTCATCTCCGACCTGGCCGTGGTCCATGGGCGGGTGGTGCTCTCCTCAGGGCGCGAGGCAGATTGGTACGTCGATCTGCGTCGCGTCACGCTCCATCACCAGGCCGCTCCGTTGGTGGGACGGGTCCTGCTGGACCTCACCGCCGACTGGGAGTTCGACGCGGTCGGAGGCCTGACTCTGGGCGCCGACCCGGTCGCTCTGTCGATGCTGCACGCCGCAGCGGCGACGGAACGACCGCTGGACGCCTTCGTGGTGCGCAAGGAAGGTAAGGCGCACGGGCTGCAACGCCGCATCGAAGGGCCTGAAGTATCCGGGCATCGGGTATTGGCGGTGGAAGATACCTCAACGACCGGTGGGAGTGTACTCACCGCAGTTGAAGCGTTACGTGAGGCAGGGGCCGAGGTCGTCGGCGTAGCGGTTATTGTTGATCGAGGCGCCGGTGACGCCGTACAAGCAGCCGGACTGGCCTACCGGGCGGCCTATACGTTGGCTGACCTCGGCCTTGTGGCCTAAAAGTTTGCCGATTCGGATTGCGGATATGCAGGCGTTTCGATGCTGCTGGTGGAAGGATGGAAAACGTGGGAACTGCGTTGGCTGAAATGACTATGCCTCAGATCTCGCCGCTTGCCGGCGAGCCGATCGAACGTGCCGATGCCGAGCGGCTTGCGGGGGTCCTCAAGGCCCTCGCCGACCCCGCCCGGCTGCGGTTGCTCAGCCTGATCCAGTCGGCTCCCGAGGGCGAGGCGTGCGTTTGCGACCTGACCGCGCCCCTCGGCCTCTCGCAGCCGACGGTCAGCCACCACCTGCGTATCCTCACCGAGGCCGGCTTGCTGGAGCGGGAGAAGCGCGGCGTGTGGGCGTACTACCGGCTGGTGCCGACCGCGATCGCCACGATCGCCGACCTGCTGACCCCGCCCCGGAAGCGCGCCACCAAGAAGGCGCGCTGACCCGTTCCGGTCGTCTGGTGCCGCTCCTACGGGAGAGACACCAGGCAGCCGGGAGGGTTGGACCGGTGCGGTACCGACCGGCCGTCGGAACCCGGCGGCCGTCGTCGGAATGCCTGCCGCCGGTCGGGACGGTCCCCGGCCACCCGTGACGAACGGGTGCGTCGCACGGACCACGTCCCGACCGGCTCGCGGGGTCTGCTTCGGTGCGCCGTACGGGGTACTCCCCGGCCGGCCCACCTGGTGTCCCCGCACGCCCTGCGCGGTGCTCACCGACCGGCTCGTGCGGTCAGCTCGGTGCGCCGCCGTGCGGGTTGCTCGAACCGTGCGCCGGCACCGCGCCTGCGCTTCCGGTCAGCTCGGTACGCGCGGGTTGCTCCCGAGCGGGGCGAGGCCCGACCGGCGGTGATCTGCCATGCGGTCGGCGGCCGAGGGCACCGGCCGCGAGCTGCCCTGAGCGCTGTCCCGAGCCGGCCGGCGCGGCCGGATCCGGTTCACCACGCCCGGTTCACCACGCCCGGTCTGCACTGACGGGCGTGCAACGGACCGGGCTTTTCTGGCGTCCGGGTGCGCCGAGTCGCCCGGCTCGCAGCACGGCGGCCTCCGACCCACCGGTCCGCCGGACCCGGACCCCACCGGTGGCCGTTCCCGGTGCCGGCCGGTACGGCGCGACTCCGGGAACGGCCGGTACGCCGCGTCAGTGGCGGCCGTACTGCTGACCGCCGTGGTGGGGCTGCTGGCCGCCGTAGGGCGGCGGTGCCGGCCGATCCTCGTACGGCTGCCCCTGGCCCGGGGACTGCTCGTCGCGGTAGGGCTGCTCGGAACCGTAGGGCTGTCCCGTCCACCGGGTCTGCTCGTCGCCGTGGGACCGGCTGGCGTCGTAGGTCTGCGGACTCCCGCCGTACCCCGGCTGCACGCTCCCGTACGGCTGCGGAGCAGCGCCGCTCCCGTACGGCTGCGGAGTGTCGTAGCCGGGCGGAGGGCTGTCGTACCCGGGCTGCGGGCCACGGGGGTACTGCTGCTGCTGACCGCCGTACTGCTGCTGACCCCCGTACGACGCGCCGCCGTAGGGCTGCTGACCACCGCTCTGGTACGGCTGGTCGCTCTGGTACTGCCCGCCCCGGTACGGGTCGCCACCGCCCTGCTGGGGCTGGCCACCGTAGGGCTGCGGATTCTCCCGGTACGGCTGCGGGTCCTCCCGGTACGGCTGGCCGCCGTACTGCTGGCCGCCGCCGTAGACCTGGCCACCCCGGTGCTGCGGCGCACCGCCGCCGTAGACCTGACCGGCACCCGGCTGGACCCGCTCCCCGTACGGCTGGGTGTCGTCGTTCGAGTACGGCTGGCCGCCGTACGGCGACTGCTGGTCCGCGTGGTGCTCGCGGGTCTCCCGGATCGCCTCCTCGGCGGCGGCCTTCTCCTCCGGGGTGCTGCCCCGCTTCGCCGCCATCCGCGCCCGGAGCAGCTCGACCCCGATCGGGACCACCGAGATCACCACGATGAGGATCAGGATCGCCTCGATGTTGGCCTTGACGAACGGGATCTGCCCGAGGAAGTAGCCGAGCACGGTGACCCCGGTGCCCCAGAGGATGCCGCCGATCACGTTGTAGATCACGAAGGTGCGGTAGTCCATCCGGCTGACCCCGGCCACGATCGGGGTGAAGGTCCGCACGATCGGCACGAACCGGGCCAGCACGATCGAGCGGGCACCGTACTTCTCGAAGAACTCGTGTGCCTTGAGGACGTTCTCCTGCTTGAACAGCTTGGAGTTGGGCCGGCGGAAGAGGGCCGGCCCCACCTTGCGCCCGAAGGCGTAGCCGACCTGGTCACCGGCGATCGCCGAGAGAGTGATCAACAGGCAGACCAGCCACAGTGGGTAGGTGATGTACTTGCCGTCGGCGGTGAGCAGGCCGGCGGTGAACAGCAACGAGTCGCCCGGCAGGAAGAACCCGATCAGCAGGCCGGACTCGGCGAAGACGATGGCCAGGATGCCGAGCAGCCCGAACGTCGAAATCAACCACTCCGGGTCGAGCCATTCCGGCCCCAGGGCCAGGGTGGTGGTGGGCGTCGGCACGAGGTGACCTCCGGGATCTGCCAGTTGGGGGTGGCGGGTACGCCACCGGCGACGGCACCCGGTAAGTCTAGGTGGCATCGAACGGCCCCGACGCTCGACGCCACAGGCCCCTGACCGGGCGGCGTCCCGCCGGCTCGCACGCAGCGGCAGGGCGCGTCGCTGCGACCGCTCGCGGCGAAGCTGACGTCCGGTGCGGACGGCACCCGGTCAGGGGACCGTCCGGCGTGACTCAGCGGTAGTCGTCCTCGTCGACGGCGACGGTCCGGGACTGCTCCACCGCGTCCCAGTCGGCGACCTCGAGACCCCGGTGCGGTTCGGTGTCACCGTCGTCCGGGCCGACCGCCGTCGCCTGCTCCACCGCGTCGGCAGGGGAGGCCTCGGGATCCCGCTCGTCCGGGGTGAGATGGTCGCCGGGGGTGAACTCCTCGTCGGGCTGGCCCATCGTCCCTCCTTCGCGTCGTGCCGGCGCTACCTAGAACACCGTACGGGCTGACACTCCTGCCCACCGGCGAGCGGCGCCAAACCGTCCGCTGTTGATCCGCGCCGTGGGCCAGGTCGGTGCCGCGGAGGCCCCGGGCGAGTCGCTGGATTGCTCCACCGGCCGTCTCTCCCGGTGCCAGGATGAGGCCGTGGGTTTCCTGATCCGGCTCGTCATCAGCGCGGTGGCGCTCTGGGTCACCACGCTGGTCGTGCCCGGCGTCGAGGTGAACGGCCGGTCCGGTCCGCACACCGCGCTGACCCTGCTGGTGGTGGCACTGATCTTCGGTCTGGTGAACGCGGTGCTCAAGCCGGTCATCCAGGTCGTCGGCTGTGTGTTCTACCTGCTGACCCTGGGCCTGTTCGCGCTGGTCGTCAACGGTCTGCTCTTCCTGTTGACGGACTGGATCGCCAGCAAGCTCGACCTGCCGTTCCAGGTGGACGGGTTCTGGCCGGCCTTCTGGGGGGCGATCGTGGTGGCGGTGGTGAGCTGGCTGATCAGCGTCGTCGTCCGCGAGCCGTGACCGGTACCGCCGTCCGGCACGGCGGGAGGGCCGCGCACCGCCGTCCGGCACGGCGGGAGGGCCGCGCGCCGCCCGGCACGGCGGTCGGCCGCGTGGGACGGGACAGGTCCGACGATCCGGGCGTCTTCCGGGTCGGTTGTGTCCGCACCGGCCGGCTACGGGATACTTCCCGCGGAGGACAGCGCGGTCTCGCAGCCATGGAAGACAGTCGGCCGGCACGGCCGAGAGCGGTAGTTAAGGAGCGTTTGACATGCCCATCGCTTCCCCTGAGGTCTACGCGGAGATGCTGGACCGCGCCAAGGCCGGTCGGTACGCGTACCCCGCCATCAACGTCACGTCCTCGCAGACCCTCAACGCCGCGCTGAAGGGCTTCGCCGACGCGGAGAGCGACGGCATCATCCAGGTCTCGACCGGTGGCGCCGAGTACCTCTCCGGCCCGACCATCAAGGACATGGTCACCGGTGCCGCCGCGTTCGCCGCGTACGCCCGCGAGGTGGCCAAGAACTACCCGGTCAACATCGCCCTGCACACCGACCACTGCCCGAAGGAGAAGCTGGACAAGTTCGTCCGGCCCCTGATGGCGATCTCCAAGGAGCGGGTGGCCCGGGGCGAGGAGCCGCTGTTCCAGTCGCACATGTGGGACGGCTCCGCCGTGCCGGTGGCGGAGAACCTGGAGATCGCCGAGCAGCTCCTCTCCGACGCCGCCCAGGGCAAGATCGTCCTGGAGATCGAGGTCGGCGTGGTCGGCGGCGAGGAGGACGGCGTCGAGAACGCCATCAACGACAAGCTCTACACCACCGTCGAGGACGGACTGGCCATGGTCGAGGCGCTCGGCCTCGGCGAGAAGGGCCGCTACATGGCGGCCCTGACCTTCGGGAACGTGCACGGCGTCTACAAGCCGGGCAACGTCAAGCTCCGCCCCGAGGTGCTGAAGAACATCCAGGAGGCGGTCGGCGCCAAGTACGGCAAGGAGAAGCCGCTCAGCCTGGTCTTCCACGGCGGCTCGGGCTCGCTGCTCTCCGAGATCCGCGAGGCGCTCGACTACGGCGTGGTCAAGATGAACATCGACACCGACACCCAGTACACCTTCACCCGCCCGGTCGCGGACCACATGTTCCGCAACTACGACGGCGTGCTGAAGGTCGACGGCGAGGTCGGCAACAAGAAGCTGTACGACCCGCGGGTCTGGGGCAAGGCCGCCGAGGCCGGCATGGCCGCCCGGGTCGTCGAGGCCTGTGAGCACCTCCGCTCGACGGGCACCACGCTCGCCAAGTAGCGCACCGCGCCACCCGGCAAGCCGGCTGGTCGGTAGCGGGGGTCCCCGGTCGGGACAGAGGGACCCCCGCTACCGCGTCAGGCGGGAGCGCCGATCAGGGCGCGGGCCGCCTCGGCGACGTCGTCGGTGAGGTGGATGGTGCCGGAGAGGTCCCCGAACGGCGACGCGGCCAGCAGCGGACGCAGCAACGACTCCACCGGCAGCTCCCGGGTCCAGTACTCCCGGTCGAGGAAGACGTACGCCCCGCTGGCTCCGTCGGTGCCGTAGAACGTCTTCGTCGCGGCCTGGAAGACCTCCTGCACGGTGCCGGCCCGACCCGGCGCGAAGACGATCCCGCCCCGCGCCAGCCGCAGGATGGTGTCCTCCCGGATCGCGTTCGAGAAGTACTTCGCGATCTTCCCGGCGAAGAGGTTCGCCGGCTCGTGCCCGTACAGCCAGGTGGGAATGGCCAGCCCGCCGGTGCGGGCCCAGTCCAGGCTGGAGGGTTCGCCGGACGGCCGGGGCAACGTCTCGACCGGGGCGTACCGCTGGCGCACCTCCAGCGCCACCGCCGTGTAGCGGTCGTGGTCGGTGAAGTCCGGCGCGGTGGCGAGCAGGTCGATCGCCGCCGCCAGCGCCTCCGCCGGGTGCGAGGCGAGGTACGCGCCGAGGTTCGCCGCCTCCATCACCCCCGGCCCGCCGCCGGTGACGATCAGCCGGTCGGCCCGTGCCAGCTCCCAGCCGAGCATCGCCGCCATCCGGTACGGCGCGCTGCCGCGCGCCACCGCGTGCCCGCCCATGACGCCCACCACCGACTGTGGTCCGTGCCGAGCGAGCCAGGCGCGGGTGGCGTCGGCGAGTGCGTTGTCCACGCCGTGATCGTGCAACCGCTGGCCGAGCGCCTCCTTCACGTCCGGCAGCGCACCGCCGTGTGCCCGGAAGTGTTCGTACACCCGGGTGTCGTACATGCCGGCGAAGCCACCCTCGGCGAAGCCGGCGGCCAGCTCCTCGGGGGTGTAGAGGTGCGACGGCTGGGTCGGGTAGGGCAGCCCGGAGAAGGGCGGCACCACGTTCGCGCCACGGCGCACCAGGTCCGCGCCGACCTCGCGGGAAGCGAACCGGCAGCCGACGAAGAGCGTCCCGGCGACGTCCGTGCCGGTCAGGTCGGGTACGGGAGAGAGGTCGAGACGGAGTCCCTGCACGGTCAGGCCGGCCAGGCTGCCGCTGGCGAGCCGCCGGTCGAAGGCGGCGCGGGTCTCGATCTCGTCGGGGGCGGTGTGCGGCTCGATGACGTCCGCGGGTGGTGGGGTCGGCACGAGATCATCGTGCCCAGCCCGGTCAACCGGTCAAACCAACCGGTGCGGTCGCCCGTCCCGCCGCCCGGACGGCGGGAGCCCGGCGACCAGGCTCGTCGGGCTCCCGTGGAACCAGGGTCGTCGGGCTCCCGTGGAACCGGTTCCTGGGGAGGATCCGGAACATCATTCGTAGCCCAGGTGAACAGCGGTCGACATCGGCCCCAGGCGTGGCCGGGACTCAGCCGTTGCGTCGACGACCTGGGCGGACCCCCTCGCAGGCCGATGGTCGGAGCGGGTTGAATGAGACGATGCAGAACCTCTTGCCAGAGCCACCGGCCACCCTCCTGCCCGTCCACGACGAGGCCGAGGCAACGCTGGCCGCCGCCCACGAGGCGGACACCGACGAGGCGTACGCCACGGTGGCCGCCCGATTCCCGACCTTCAGCGCGGGCTGGGCCACGCTGGCCACCCGGGCGCTTGCGCAGGGCCAGGTCGTCCCGGCGTACGCGTTCGCCCGGACCGGTTACCACCGGGGTCTGGACCAGCTCCGTCGCAACGGTTGGCGCGGGCACGGCCCGGTACCGTGGTCGCACGAGCCGAACCGGGGCTTCCTCCGCTGTCTGTACGTGCTCTCCAGGGCGGCTGACGAGATCGGCGAGGCGGACGAGGCGGCCCGGTGCGCCCAGTTCCTCCGCGACTGTGACCCGGCCGCCGGCGACGCCCTCGCCAGCGACGACTGAGGCGGTGACGGGGACCCCTGCCACCGCTTCTCCGAGTAGCAGGGGTCCCTACGGGTGCCCGGCGCCGCAGGCCCGACGGGTGCCGAGGGAGCCGAGCGCGTCGTGGCCGCCGCCCGCCCCCGGAACGGCTCGGCGGCGGGCGGCCCGAGTGACCCGGGCGGGCGGGGTGGCGACCGCTCAGAGTCCTTCGGCGACTGCGGCTGCGATCTTCAACCAGGCGTCCCGGGTGGCCGAGGAGAGTTGGCCGTACCGGATCGGCTCGCCGGTGTCGATCAACCGCTCGTACGGCGCGAGCAGCACGGCCCTGGTCCGGGCCGAGAAGTGCTCCTGGATCGCCGGCAGGTCGATCTCCTTCCGGGACGGGGGCATCGACACCACCGTCACCGCCTGCCGCACCAGCCGCTGCCGCCCGCTCTGCTCCAGGTGGTCGAGCATCCGCGCCGCAGTCTCCGCCGAGTCGTTCCGGGCGGACATGGTGACCACCAGTTGGTCGGTCGCGTCCATCGCGGCCTGCCAGTTCTGCGCCCGGACGTTGTTCCCGGTGTCCACGAAGATCAGCTTGTAGAACCGGCTCACCACGTCCCGGATCTCGGCGAACGCCGAGGCGGTCAGCATCTCGCCACCGGTCGCCGACTCGTCCGAGGCCAGTACGTCGAACATCCCCTCGCCCTGGGACCGGACGTACTGCGACAGGTCGCCCACCCGCCCGTGCGCGCCCTGGAACTGGGCGAGGTCACGCAGCATGTCCCGGACCGTCCGGGAGTGGAAGTCCTGCTGGGCCCGCATCCCCAGGGTGCCCTGGGTCTCGTTGTTGTCCCAGGCCAGGACATAACCGCCGCGCTTCTGGCCGAAGGTCATCGCGAGCAGCAGGATCGCCACCGTCTTGCCGGCCCCGCCCTTCGGGTTGACCACCGTCACCTGACGGAGGCCGCCGAAGTTGCGGCGGACCATCTCGATGTCGTGCTTGACCTCCTGCTCGTGCCGTCCAGGAGGAAGCTTGACCAGCCCCAGGGAGGTCCGGTTCACCACGGCTCGCACGCCCATGGTCGCCACCGGGTCGGCGGGGCGGGCCTGCCGTCGCCGGGCGAAGTCCTCGGCGGTCGGTGTCGCCCCGTCGGACCAGAGCGGTTCCGAGTAACTCCCGGGTGCCGTCGGCACCCGGGAGGACAGCTCCGCCGGCACCCCGCCCGGCTGCCCGGGAGCCGGGTACTGCTGGCCGACCGACGGGCTCGGTGCCGTCGGCCCCTGGGCTGCGGTTGCCCAACCGCCGCTCGCCGGCCAGCCGGGGGTTGCCGGAGCAGTCGGCAGCGGTGCCCAGCCGGACGGGGACGCCCCGCCGGCCGGTGCGGGGGTGGGGTTCCCCGGGTACGCCTCGACCGGCGGCCCGGCCTGCCCGTCCGGCCAGGTGGTGTCCCCGGGCCCGGGTGCCGGCCCGCCGCGGTGCGGACCACCGTCGAAGTGGTGCACGTCGGTCGGAAGATTCGGCGGTGCCCCGGACAGCTGCGGCTCAGGCCCGAACCCGGTGGCCGGTCGGCCCGTGCTCGGTGGCAAGGCCTCGTACGGTCCACCGTCGCCGGCTGCCGCACCGCCACCGTCGGTCGGTGGCGCGTCGTCGGCCCGTGCCGACGCGCTGCCGGGCGGAAGCGGTCCGCCGCTGACCGGGGGCGACGGCAACGAGTACCAGCCGGGAACGCTGTCGCCCTCGACCTGCTGCTGGCGTGGCACCGGCGGATGGACCGCGACCGGCGCGCCGGTCGAGCGCTGCGGCGGGAGCGCCCACGGCGAGTCCGCCTGCGACCGTGTCGTGCCCGACGGCCGGGCCGCGCGGGGAGCACTGTCGTCGGTGACCGGCTGCGGGGCGGCGGTGGCGGTCGGGCCGCCGGCGGTGGCTGTCGGGCCGCCGGCGGTGGCTGTCGGAGCGACCGTCCCGTGGACCACCGGCGGGTCGGGGCTCAACGGAGCGGCGGGACCGAGGTCCCCAGCCGCCCCCGGAGGATGCTGGGCGACCGTCGGGCCGTCACCGGCCAGCCGGTCGGCTGCCGCTTCGTCGTGCGGGTCGCCCGCCGGACCGTCGACGGCCGCACCGACCGGACCGTCGGCCGCCGGCGCGCCATCCCGGCCGCCGGGGCGTGCTGTGCCGTCCGGGCTGCCGGGGGCTGATCCACCGTCCGGGCCGTCGTCGGGCGGGACCGCTTCGGACGGGGCCGCTTCGGACGGGACCGTGCCGAGCGGGAGCGTGTCGAGCGGCGTACCGGTGGAGTGCGGCACCGGGGGCCAGCCGGGATGTCCGTGCGGTGCCCACACCGTCGGGTCGCCCACCGTCGGGTCGCCCACCGTCGCGGCGTCGCCGGTCGGCGGACGGGTCGGCGGGGGTGCCGGTCGTGGAACTGTTCCATCGGCAACCGGCGCCGGAACCGGAAGCGGGCCCGGTTCCGGAAGCGGAGCCGGGACGGGTGTCACCGGGACCTGCGGCGGTCCCCAGTGCCGGGCGGTATCGCGGGCCACCGGGTCGACGTCGGCCCGGCCCGGATCCGGCGGCCAGAGCGGTTCGATGTCTCGTTCGGGTACCGGTCCCCCCTGGTGACCCGGCAGACGGACCCGGTCGGCGTTCTCGTGCACCACGGTTCCTCCCCCTGTCCTCCTGCCGAGGATAGGCCCTGAAAGTCGCCCATCCGGTGCGGAACCGGGCGGTCAGGCCGTGTAGACCGCCCAGGCTCCCGGCTCGGTCCACCAGGATCGCTTCCGGCGCAGCTCACCCTCGGCCCCGTCGTCGAGGTACGGCACCCGCTCGTCCCGGGGTACGACGGCGACCGCCCGGCCCCGCGCCCGGCGTACCTCGAACCGGACCCGCTTCCTGCCCAACAGGGTGCGGGCCACCACGGGAACGGCCACCGCCACCTCGACCACGCCGTCGGTCGGATCCGGGTCGGTGAGCAGGGGTAGACCGTCGAGTCGGGCGTACCCGTCGGCATTGCCGATCGCGCAGGCCAGCAGGGGGTCGTCACCGGAGGTGAGGACGGCGTCGTCGACCTCCACCCGTCCCCGCCAGTAGAGCGGTCGACCGGACTCGTCCGAGGCCCCCAGCAGCGCCCCGTCCAGGGTCACCGAACCGCCGTCGTTGCGCAGCAGATCGAGGCGGCGCACCGAGCCGTCCAGCACCGCGGCGGCCACCGCCGCCGGATCCCGGGGCAGCCCGAGTCGCGCCGCGAGGTCACGCTGTGTCGTGGCCCGCGCCGGATCGAGCGGCAGGACACCGATCGGGGGCAGATCCGGCACGGTACGGTTGCCGGCCAGGTCGGCGGGGCGACGGCTGGGCGGTGGGGCGTACCGGCGGACGAGCCGGCGGACGACGGCGCGCAGCTGGGCGTCACTGGCCGTGGCGACGATCAGCCGGGTCTTGGAGTCGGGGTCGGGCCAGGTGAGGCCATCGGGTCGGGCCGGGGCGTCGAGCCGGGCCAGCACCTCGTCGATCTCGGCGTCCGAGCGGGCGGTGACCGCCGTTGTCCGGGCCCCCCGCTCGGTCAGCGCGTCCGCGCAGGCCAGCACCGGCACGCGCGGTGTCTCGCAGCGTTCGGCGGCCTCCGGTGCACAGTGATCGGCCGGCTCCGTACCGGTCTTCCCGTCGGCGCCACAGCAGCCGCCACCGCTGCCGCACGCCCCGGCGGCGTCGCGCTCCGAGCCGAGGGTGAGCAGCACCACGTCGTACACGGAAGAGGGCCTCCTGCCTCGTCGCGCAGCCCCTGCCGGCTGCGCCTCCACCACTTGTTAGCCTGACACCTCGGGCTCGCCACGCGGTCGCCACCTGGCACCCGAGCCCCCTGGAGGCGGTGAAGATGCCAGCGATCGTGCTCCTCGGTGCTCAGTGGGGCGACGAGGGCAAGGGCAAGGTTACCGACCTGCTGGGTGAGCGGGTCGACTACGTCGTGCGCTACTCGGGCGGCAACAACGCCGGCCACACCGTGATCACGCCCGACGGCCAGAAGTACGCCCTGCACCTGATGCCGTCCGGCGCGCTCTCGCCGAGCGCGATGATCGTGATCGGCAACGGCGTGGTGGTCGATCCGAAGGTGCTGCTCGGTGAGATCGACGGTCTCGCCGAGCGGGGTGTCGACGTCTCCCGCCTGCGGATCTCCGGCGACGCTCACCTGATCATGCCGCACCACCGGGCGCTGGACCGGGTGGTCGAGCGGTACCTCGGCTCGTCCCGGATCGGCACCACCGGCCGGGGCATCGGCCCGGCGTACGGCGACAAGGTCGCCCGGATGGGCATCCGCCTCCAGGACCTGCTCGACCCGGGCATCCTGCGCAAGAAGCTCGAACTGGCGCTGCGCGAGAAGAACCAGATCCTGTTCAAGGTCTACAACCGCAAGGCGATCGACGTCGAGGCCACCGTCGAGGAGTACCTGGCCTACGCCGAGCGGCTCCGCCCGTACATCGCCGAGACCCGGGTGATGCTCTGGGACGCCCTGGACCGGGGCGAGACGGTGCTGCTGGAGGGTGCCCAGGCCACCATGCTCGACATGGACCACGGCACGTACCCCTTCGTGACCTCGTCGAACCCGACGGCCGGTGGGGCGTGCGTCGGGGCCGGCATCCCGCCCACCGCGATCAACAAGGTGATCGCGGTCAGCAAGGCGTACACCACCCGGGTCGGTTCCGGGCCGTTCCCGACCGAACTCTTCGACGACAACGGTCAGCACCTGCGGAAGGTCGGTCACGAGTACGGCACCACCACCGGCCGGGAACGCCGCTGCGGCTGGTTCGACGCGGTGGTCGCCCGGTACGCCTGCCGCCTGAACGGGGTCACCGACCTGGTCGTCACCAAGTTGGACGTGCTCACCGGCCTGCCCAAGGTGCCGATCTGCGTCGGGTACGACATCAACGGCAAGCGGTTCGACGACATGCCGATGACGCAGACCGACTTCCACCACGCGACTCCGGTCTACGAGGAGCTCGACGGCTGGTGGGAGGACATCACCAAGGCCCGGACCGAGGACGAGTTGCCGGAGAACGCCCGCCGCTACATCGCCCGCATCGAGGAGCTGTGCGGCACCCGGGTCAGCGTGGTCGGCGTCGGCCCCGGCCGCGAGGAGAACGTGCACCGCCACCCGCTCCTGCCCTGACCTCCACCGGGTTCCGGAGTTGTCCACAGGGCGGGGCGGGTTGTCCACAGGGTGTGGGTAGCGTGGCCGGCGGTGCAACCACCCTGTCGACCGGGCGGGCGGTGGCGGGAACTGAGACCGACGTCCCGGTGCACCTCATGATCAACAGCCGTGGGGTGGGGATCGGTAGGATCGGGGCCCGTGCGGGTACTTCTGGTGGGATCGGGTGGACGGGAACACGCGCTGGCGCTCGGGCTGGCGGCTGATCCGTCCGTCGAACGACTGATCGCGGCACCGGGCAATCCGGGGATCGCGGGTGTGGCGGAGCTTCGGCAGGTCGACACCGCGGATCCGGCGGCGGTGTCCGGGCTGGCCGTCGAGGAGGGCGTCGACCTGGTGGTGATCGGGCCGGAGGCCCCCCTGGTCGCCGGGGTCGCCGACGCGGTCCGCGCCACGGGGGTCGCCTGCTTCGGGCCGTCCGCCGAGGCCGCCCGGCTGGAGGGGTCGAAGGCGTTCGCCAAGGACGTGATGACCGCCGCCGGGGTGCCCACCGCCCGTGCGTACACCTGCACCGACGAGGCGGGCACCGCTCGGGCGCTGGACGAGTTCGGGGCGCCGTACGTGGTGAAGAACGACGGGCTGGCCGCCGGCAAGGGTGTGGTGGTCACCGACGACCGGGCCGCCGCGCTCGCCCACGCCGCCGAGTGCGGGC
The DNA here is from genome assembly GCF_040639195.1 of Micromonospora sp. NPDC023956. NCBI lineage: Bacteria > Bacillati > Actinomycetota > Actinomycetes > Micromonosporales > Micromonosporaceae > Micromonospora > Micromonospora sp. NPDC023956. The sequence continues at coordinate 497,454 of NZ_JBEZZN010000002.1, read as the reverse complement.
GGGTGGTGGTGGAGGAGTACCTCGCCGGGCCCGAGGTGTCCCTCTTCGTGGTGACCGACGGCGAGGCGGCGGTGCCGCTGCTGCCGGCGCAGGACTTCAAGCGGGTCGGTGACGGCGACACCGGGCCGAACACCGGCGGCATGGGTGCGTACGCTCCGCTGGCCTGGGCCCCGCCCGGCCTGGTCGACCAGGTGATGCGGGAGGTGGTGTACCCGACGCTGGCGGAGATGCGCCACCGGGGCACCCCGTTCGCCGGTCTCCTCTACGTCGGGCTGGCGATCACCACCGCCGGGCCCCGCGTGATCGAGTTCAACGCCCGGTTCGGCGACCCGGAGACCCAGGTCGTGCTCGCCCTGCTGGAGTCGCCCCTCGGCGGGCTGCTGCACGCGGCGGCCACCGGCACGCTCGCCGCGCATCCGCCGCTGCGCTGGCGCGACGGCGCCGCGGTGACCGTGGTGCTGGCCGCCGCGAACTACCCCGGCCCGCCACGTACCGGCGACGTGATCACCGGCGCGGAGCGGCCCGGCGTCATCCACGCCGGCACCGCCCGCCGGGCCGCCGACGGCGCGTTGCTCTCCGCCGGCGGTCGGGTCCTCTGCGGTACGGCCACCGGTCCGGACCTGGCCGCCGCCCGGGACGCCGCGTACGCGCTGGTCGACGGGGTGGACCTGCCCGGCTCGCACCACCGGCGGGACATCGCCGACGCGGCGGTACGCGGGGCCGTCACCCTGCCGGCCTGACCGGCGGCACCCCGTCAGGACGGCGCTCTCGCCGTCTGCCGGGAGGTCCGGTCACCCGGCTCTCCCGGTGCGGGTGACTGCGATCGGTCACCGGGGGCGGACCATCCGGTCCATCAGGTTGACGGTGGCCCGCTCGACCCGTTCGTCGCGGTGTTCGGCCCGATCCAGGGCCATCGTCCAGAACAGCGTGCCGGCGGCGAAGACCAGGCCACCCTGCGGCGTCTCGTAGAGGTGGGTGTTCTGCACCCGCTGCAACCCGGAGCGCGTCCGGTACCGGCCGGTGCCGAGGGTGACGCCGGTGACCCCGGTGGGCCTCGGGTGCCCGGGGACGACGCCGTCGGCCTCCCCGCCGACCAGGCCGGGGATCCGGTCGCCGTCGGCCACGCCGCTGCCGGCCCAGAACCAGTGCTGGGCCGAGGCGACCACCAGCGGCTGCGGGGTGGCCACGATGCCGTTGTACTGGATCCCGAGCAGCCCCTGCTCGGCGTGCGTGCCGTCCCGGGCGACGTGGCGCCAGTAGGTCGTCGGTCCGGCGGCGTCCACGCCCGGGTCCGGTGACGTCTTGTAACAGGTGACCAGCCGCTCGGGTCGCCCGTCGGCGGAGGAGCCGAGCCGGATGTGCCAGTAGACGCTGTTCGCGGCGAGGAAGGCCAGACTGGTTCCGGCCGCCACCGCGCGTTCCGCCGCGACCCGCATCGGTCTGGACCAGTACTCGTCGTGGCCGCAGAACACCACGCCCCGGTGCCGGGTCAGGTCGAGCCGACCGCTGTGCAGGTCCTCGGTGGTGGCGTACGTCAGGTCGTAGCCCCGCCGTTCCGCCCAGCGGATGAAGTCGTGGTCGCGGTCGAGGTGCTTGGGCCAGCCCTCGCCCGCGTACGGGCGGTCGTACGAGACGTCGAAGGCCCGCCGTTGGTAGTCCAGCGCCCCGTCGCGGTAGCCGTAGTAGAGACTCCGGCCGGTCGTGCCGTCCATCGGCCACTGGTTGTACGCCTGGTACGTGGTGAACGGCAGCACCACGCAGAGCGTCGCGGCCCGGCGGTCGTCGCGTACCACGAAGGGGGCGTACCCGCGCCAGCCCCTGGCCGAGGTGAAGATCGCCTGGTAGAGCCCGGAGGTCCAGTCGTCGGGGATGCGCAGCGTCCAGGAGACCGGCCAGCGGCAGACCAGCGCCCCGGTCACCGGGTCGGGGGCGGGCACCGGCTGCGGCCCGCCGGTCAGCTCGGGGCTGGTCAGTAGCTCCCGGGCACCGGCCTCGCCGTACCAGCCGAGTCGGACGACCGTGATCCGGTACGCCCCGGCCGGGGCGACCGCGACGTGGAAGTCGATGGTCTGACCGTGGGCGACACTGGTCGCCGAGGCGTACCCCTGGATCTGCCGGCGACGGTCGTCGACGCCCGGCCGCCGGCTGTCGGGAGGTGGCCAGGTGTGGCCGGAAGCCTGGTTCTCCCGGACGACCGGGACGGAACCGGGGGCCGGGTCCGCACCGGTGGAGGTCGGCACGGAGCCGGTGGAGATCGGGGCCGGCGAGCCGAGCCGCCCCGCGACGACCCGTCGGTCGCCGGAGGCCGTGGGCCAGAGAGCACCGGCGGTCGCTGCGGAGGCGCCGAAGGCGAGCAGGCCGAGGGCACGACGGCGACGAACTCCTGCCATGGCAGCTCCTGGACATCACGGACGAGGAGGAAGGCGACCGAAGGTACCACTGTGGACGGAGCGCGCGGACGCTCAGTCGAGATGACGACGAAGTTCCCGGGTCACGACCTTGCCGGTGGCGTTCCGGGGCAGGGCCGCGACGAAGCTCACGTCCCGGGGTACGGAGAACCGGGCGAGATGGTGTCGAACGTACTCGCGTACCGCCTCCGGGTCGAGGGACTCGCCGGGGTGCAGGCTGAGGAAGGCCGCGAGACGTTGACCGTACGTGTCGTCGGGAACGCCGATCACCGCGACCTCGCGCACCTGCGGGAGGCGGGCGAGCAGCTGCTCCACCTCGGACGGGAAGACGTTCTCCCCACCGGAGACGATCATGTCGTCGGCGCGGCCGTCGACGAAGAGCAGCCCCTCGGTGTCGAGTCGCCCGAGGTCACCGGTGTCCAGCAGGCCGTCGTGGGGGGCCCGGCCGGCGCCCGAGGTGTACCCCTCGAAGAGCATCTCGTTGCCGACGAGGATCCGTCCCACCCGGCCCGGCGCCACCGGCTGCCCGGCCCCGTCGACGATCGCCACCCGGGTGCCGTGCGGCGGGCGGCCTGCGGTGGCCGGGTGGGCGCGCAGGTCGGCGGGGGTGGCGATGGAGGCCCAGGAGACCTCGGTGGAGCCGTACAGGTTGTAGAGGACGTCGCCGTAGCTGTCCATGAAGGCGTGGGACACCGCGCCGGGCAGCGCCGAGCCGCTCACCGCCACCACCCGCAGCGGTGGACGGGGCCGTGGCGGCGGGACCTCCAGCAGCCGTTGCACCATCACCGGTACGGCGAACAGCGCGTCGCAGCGCTGGCCGGTCAGGGCGGCCACCGTGGCGGCCGGGTCGAACCGGCGGTGCAGCACGATGGTGGCCCGCAGCGCGAAGGACACCTGGAGCGCGGCGTACCCCCAGGTGTGGAAGAGCGGCGCGGCGATCAGGACGCGGTCGTGGACCCGTAGCGGGATCCGGTCGATGATCGACACCAGTGGCCCGAAGCCGCTCGGGGTGGGGCGTCGGGCTCCCTTCGGCGCGCCGGTGGTGCCGGAGGTCAGCACGATGGTCCGCCCGCCCCGGGCCGGCGGGACGAGGGTGTCCGGCGTCGCCCCGGCGACCAGGTCGGCGAGCCCGCGCTCGTCCACCCGCTGCGCCCCGCGGCCGGCGAGGGCATGATCGGCTTCTCCGGCGGTGGCCAGGTCGGGGATCCGGTCGGCGAACTCGTCGTCGTGCACCAGCACCCGTAACCGCTGCTCCTCGGCGACGGTGGCCAGCTGACCGGCGGAGAGCCCGGTGTTGACCAGGACGGCGTCCGCGCCGAGCAGGGTGGTCGCCACCATCGCCTCGACCAGGCCGGTGTGGTTGCGGCAGAGCAGCCCCACCCGGTCCCCGCCGCGCACCCCGAGCCCCGACCGCAGCCCCCGGGCCAGCCGCTCGGACCGGTCGAGCAGGGTCGCGTAGCTGGTGCCGGTGCCGTGCTCGTCGACGACCGCGATCCGCTCCGGATCCCGGGCGGCGGCCTGGCGCAGCTCGCCGGCGAGGCTGAAGCCCCACCGGCGAAGCGCGTTGAGCTGGGCGGCGACCCGGACCGGGCCGCCGGGGGCGAGCAGCCCTCGCCGGGCCAGCGTGGCGATGACGAACGGCAGACCCATCCCGGCTCCCCTTCCGCGCTGCGCTCTACCGCCTGCCCTGCCCGCGACGTCGAGGTGGTCAGCGGACCTGGACGCCGGAGATGGCTCGGGCGATCACCAGTCGCTGGATCTCCGACGTGCCCTCGAAGATGGTGTAGATCTTGGCGTCCCGGTACCAGCGTTCGACGGGATGGTCACGGAGGAACCCGGCCCCGCCGAGCAGTTGCACCGCCTTCTCGGTGACCGCGACGGCCACCTCGCCCGCCTTCAGCTTGGACATCGAGCCCTCCCCGGCGGCGAACGGCTTGTCGTTTCGCCCCATCCAGGACGCCCGCCACACCAGCAGCCGGGCCGCGTCGATCTCCATCTTCATGTCGGCCAGCGCGAAGGCGACCGCCTGGTTCTCGATGATCGGCCGGCCGAACTGGATCCGGGTCCTCGCGTAGTCGAGGGCGTACTCGTAGGCGGCCCGAGCCACCCCGATCGCCTGCGCGCCGACCGTGGGGCGGGAGAGCTCGAACGTGCGCATCGCCGCCTGGCCGGAGGCGCGCTGGCCGGAACGGGCCCGGTCGAGGCGGTCGCGCAGGGCGTCCCGCCCGCCGAGCAGGCAGCGGCCGGGCACGCGTACCTCGTCGAGGAAGACGTCGGCGGTGTGCGACGCGCGTAGCCCGAGCTTGCGCAGCTTGCGGGTGGCGTGCAGCCCCGGCGTGCCCGGTGGCACGACGAACGCCGCCTGCCCGCGCGAGCCCAGCGTGGGGTCGACCGACGCGGTGACCACGTGCACGGCGGCGATCCCGCCGTTGGTGGCGTACGCCTTCTGCCCGCGTAGCACCCACTCGTCGCGGGCCTCGTCGTAGGTGGCCCGGGTGCGCATCGCGCCGACGTCGGAGCCGGCCTCGGGTTCGGTGGAGCAGAACGCGGCGACGGCCGGGGACTCCGGGTCGCCGAAGCACTGGGGCACCCACTCGACGAGTTGGTCCGGGGTGCCGGAGCCGTAGATGGCGGCGACTGCGAGGGAGGTGCCGAAGATGCTCAGCCCGATGCCGGCGTCACCCCAGAAGAGTTCCTCGCTGGCGATCGGGAGGGAGAGGCCGGTGGGGTCGCCGAAGCAGGTGACGAGGAACTCGAAGCCGTAGAGCCCGACCTTCGCCGCCTCCTGGATGACCGGCCACGGGGTCTCCTCCCGCTCGTCCCATTCGGCTGCGGCCGGGCGCACGACCTCGGCGGCGAAGCCGTGCACCCAGTCGCGGAGATCCCGCTGTTCCTCGTTCAGGTCGAGCGAGAACTCGGACATGTCAGCCCTTGGGGATGTCGAACAGGTTGGGGATGTTGGCGGCCAGGCCCAGGTCGCCCTTTGCCTTGAGCTTGCCGGTCATGAACATCATGGCCGGGTTGGCCGCACCGGCGACGATCTTGAGGAACTCGACCGGACCGAGGGTCAGGGCCAGCTTCGGCTCCCGCTCGGGGGTGGAGTTGACCGTGCAGGTGCCGTTCTCGATGACGACCTCGTAGGTGTCGGAGCCGCCGTCCGGCCGTCCGGTGATGTTCCAGTGCAGCACCGCGTTGGTGGAGCCGGCCTTCTCGGCGCGGAACAGCGACGGCATCCGGCTGAACACCTCGTCGAGGACCGTGCCCCGTAGGTCGCTCGACATCACCTCGGCGATCTTCTTGTCCGGGGTGGACTTGACGAGCTTGGCGAACTCCTTGGGGCCGTACGAGGAAAAGGTGGCCGGATCGAAGTCAGTCATGGAAAACCTTCCGGACGTCGTGAGCCGTCCCACCGCGCGGGTTCCGCGTCGGTCCGGGCGCACGGGTAGATTTGCCTACTCTAGCGTAACCTTACGCACGAGTAGGTATGCTCGCAAGGTGTCCAGCCCTCCCGCGTTCCGCCGTCTCCCGCGCGCCGTCCGTGAGCAGCAGATGCTCGACGCGGCCGTCCGCGCCTTCTCCCGCCGCGGCTTCCACGCCGCCAGCATGGACGAGATCGCCGAGGACGCCGGCATATCGAAGCCGATGGTCTACGCGTACCTGGGGACGAAGGAAGCGTTGTTCGTCGCCTGCCTGCACCGGGAGGGCACCCGCATGGTGGAGGCGATCGCCGGGGCCGCCGCCCCCGACCTGCCGGCCGACGAGCGGCTCTGGCGGGGACTGCGGGCGTTCTTCGGGTTCGTCGGCGCGCACCGGGACGGCTGGGTGGTGCTCTACCGGCAGGCGCGGGGCGAGCAGCCGTTCGCCGGGGAGCTGGCCGCGATGCGCAGCCGGATGGTCGAGGTGGTCGCCGGCATGCTCGACCACGCCCTGCTCGCCCGGGGGCGCGAGGTCCGCGAGACCGACCTGGAGGTGATCGCGTACGCGCTGGTCGGCGCGACCGAGTCGCTGGCCGACTGGCTCGCCGACCATCCCGAGGCCGACCCGGCGAAGACCGCCACCCGGATGATGAACATCGCCTGGCTCGGCGCGGACCAGCTCCTGCGCGGCGAGACCTGGCGTTCGCCCGCCGACTGAGGGCTACCGGGCAGCCGGGACGGGCCGGTCGCCCACCCCGGCTGGGCGCGGCCGTGCCGTCCCGGCCGGCGACGACCGCTCCGGCCACGCCCGGCCGCCGTCGGCCGGCGACGACCGCCCCGGTCCGGCCGGCCACGCCCGGCTGCCGTCGGCCGACACCGGCCGCTTGTCCTCGGCGGTGGGGCCGTGCGAGGTGAGCACCACCGGGGCGCCGAGCGCGTCGGCGACGCCCGCCGCCCAGTCGCCGGGTGCCGGGTCGTACACCGGGCGGGCGGCCAGCAGACGCCCGGTGAGCGCGGCCTGCCGGTCCAGGTCGCCGGGAGGACCGACCGGCAGTCGGTCCAGCCCGTCGTAGCGGCGGCAGATCCGCAGCGGCCGGTCGGTGAGATCGAGGTGGGTGAGGGCCAGCCCGTCCACCCCACCGGCCACCTCCAGGGCGTACCGGTGGGCGACCGCGTCGAAGTGACCGAACCGGAAGCGGCCCTGCCACGGGTTGCTCGGGTTGCGCGGGTCGGTCAGCGGCAACGCCCGGTCCTCGGTGACCAGCGGACCCGGCCCGTGCCGGGTGGTGACCGTCCGCAGCACGCCCAGCCGTCGGGCGGTCCCGGCCAGGCCCGCCTCGGCGAGCAGCGCCTCCGCGTTGGCGAAGGTGGTGGTGCTCCACGTCGTGTACGGGTGGAAGCCGTGCCACTCGTCTAGCAGCACCCCCTGCGCCCCCTCGAAGACGCAGGTGCCCGCCCGCAGCACCCCGGCCAGGTGGGACCGGTCGACCACCGCCACCCGGTCGGCGAAGCCGGTGAACGCGGGCAGGCAGTCGGCGACCGGTGGCGCGTCCAGCGGGCCCAGCTCGGCGGTCAGCCGGTCGCGCAGCCGGGTCAGCCGGTGCCGCAGCAGCTCCGGGTCGTGGCAGTCGGCCACCCGGGGGGCGTCGTCGGGGTGGGCGAGACCGTACGCGACCGTCTCGCCCACCCCCAGCCCGCAGGAGCCGTGCCGGTCGGCTCCCCGGGCCAGTTCCCGGGCCCGGTTGGCGGCCCGGTGGTACGGCGTGGCGAGCAGCGCCTCGCCGTCGACGGTGAGCCGGTCGAGGGCGTCCGGTACCCCGACCGAGGTGAGATGGTCGGCCTCGGCGGCCAGTGCCAGCGGGTCCACCACCACGTGCCGGGACAGGTGGGTCCGCACGCCGGGACGGAACGTACCTGCCCCGAACTGCGCGAACGTGTGCTGCCGGCCGTCGGCGAGCACCACGTTGTGCGCCGCCTGCGCGCCCCCGTTGAACCGGACGACCGTGTGCACCGGCCGGGTCGCGCAGAGCCAGTCCACGACGGTGCCCTTGCCGGCGTCGCCGTAGCCGAGGTCGACCACCATCACGTGGTTCACAGCCGGGTGACCCCTCCGGTCGCGCCGCCGCGCGGGACGGGCAGGGCCGAGGTGGTGGGCAGTGCCGAAACCACCGTGCGCCGGCCGCCGCCCATCCGGGCCAGCGCCTTGGACACCGTGCCGGTGGCCGCCGACCCGTGCCGGTCCAGGTCGCGCAGGCCCTCGTCGAGGTCGATCGCCTCCTCGCCGAGCCCGACGGTGAGCGCGATGGTCTCGCAGACCGCGTCCAGGTCGTCCAACTCGATGGCGTTCTGCCCGAGCAGGTCGCGCCAGAAGTCGAGCACCTTCCGGTTACCGGAGTAGTGGCTGCCGGCCGGGAGGAGGTAGTAGGTGTCCCAGCGCCGGGTCACCTCGTCGACGATCTGACGTACCGGCACGTCCTCGCCCAGGTCGTCACCGACCACCCGGGACACCTCGCGGCGCTTGACCTTCCCGTACGCCAGCTCGTCGCCGATGATGAAGAGGTAGCCGCGCCGGCCGCGCTTCTCCCACGAGTCGGTGACCGTGTGCCGGGCCATGAAGTACATGGCCAGCTCGTACGACTCCATCATCTGACCGCCCCCACCGCCCTCCAGCACGATCCTGCCGAGGTGGTCGTCCATCCGGTTGTCCGACTCGAACTGCCCGACCTGCAACGGCACCCGGTCACAGGTGGCGTCGCCGATCGCGCCGAACATGACCTGCGGGTCGCGGGCGTAGCCCTGGCGCAGCAGCAGCCCGAGCAGTTGCGGCAGCTTGGCCTGGAGGGCGCGCGGCACGTGTCCCATCGAGCCGGTCACGTCGAAGAGGACCGCGATGGGGGTCGACTGCGGGTGCTCGGTCGAGTCGCGGCTCTCCCGGGTGGCCCCGCGCGGGTCGAGGTCGGGGTGCACGGTGCGGGCCCCGCTGTCGCTGTAGGAGAAGGCGCTCGTCCCGGTGGCCTTCCGGTACCGCTTGGCGGCGTCGTACACGTCGGTGGACCAGATTCCGCTGCCCATGGCAGCCTCCCTAGGGGTTGAGGGTGAAGGGTCGGAAGGTGCGCGGCCCGTAGAGCCGCTCCAGCACCTCGTCGAGTTCGTCGAGCAGTCGCCAGGCGTCGTCCGGCCGGGCCCGCAGGAACCGGTGCCGGCAACCGTTGGCGAAGGCGAGCAGCTCACGGGGGGCACGGCCCCCCATCAGCCAGGTCATGCAGCCGGCGGCCATCGCGATGTCGCTGCCCGGCCCGCAGGGTTGCCTCGTGGTGACCTCCTGCGGGTACCACTCCTCGTGGCCGGGCACGAGCGCCGGGACGGCGGTGTCCGGCTCCGCCGAGAAGCACCAGTCGACCAGCACCACGCCGTGCGCGTCCGGCTCGATCAACACGTGTCGAGGGAGCACCGCGCCGTGCACCACGCCGGCCCGGTGGGCCAGGCCGATGGCGACCAGCAGCCGCCGCCACATCCAGGCCGCGTCCCGGCCGTCCAGCCCGTCCGGGTACGCCCGGCGCACCTCCTCCAGGCTGTGCAGATTCGGGACGGCGGCCAGCACGTTGATCCGCCGCTCCGCGCCGGTGGCCGCGTCCCGGTGCCGGAACGAGTCGACCAGCCGGGGCACGTACGGCAGGTGGCGCGGGTCGCCCCGCTCCTCGATGGTCCGCAGGGCGTGCGCCTCGCGGGCCAGCAGATCGTTGTCGGCCGGATCGCGGGGCAGCTTGAGCAGCCGGTCCGTGCCGACGTCGTACAGGTCGGCCAGGTCGCCGGAGTACGCCAGCCGCCCCAGCCGGTAGTCGCCGAGCCGGATCCCCGAGCCCCGGGTGGCCGCCCGCCAACGGTCGGTGACCTGCATGAACGCGTCGGTGGCGGCGGCGCGTATCCGGTCGTCGGTCGCGCCGAGCCGGTCCGGGTGCAGGGCCGCGACCAGCGTGCGGTACCGGTGGGCCGGGGCGTCGGTGCCGAACAAGTCGTCGTCGCTGCGCGCCGCCGCGACCAGGCGGATCGCCTCCTCCGTCCTCACCGGATCTCCTCCTCCCGGGCGGGGCGCAGCAGCGCCGGGTGGAGCAGCCGGGCGTCACCGGCCCGGTAGAGCTTCGCGCGCGGCCCGCCCCGGGCCCCGCCGCGTTCGGTGCTCGCGCCGGTGCTCTCCACGAAGCCCGGTACGGAGAGCACCTTGCGGTGGAAGTTGCCGGCGTGCAGCGACTGGCCCCAGACCGTCTCGTAGACGCCGCGCAGCTCGCTGATGGTGAACTCGGCGTCGAGGAAGCGGGTGGCCAGCGGGGTGTACTCCAGCTTGGCGCGGGCCCGTTCCAGCCCCTCGTCGACGATCCGGGCGTGGTCGAAGGCGAGCTGCCGGTTGCCGAGCGCGTCCACCGGCAGCCAGGCCGCCTCGGCGGCGTCGCTGGCGGCGACCGGGTCGGGCAGGTCGGGGGCGAACGCCAGGTGGGCGATCGAGACGACCCGCATCCGGGGATCCCGCCCCGGGTCGCCGTAGCTGCCGAGCTGTTCCAGGTGGACGCGGTGCATCCGGTCGTCGCCGAGGCCGGTTTCCTCGGCCAGTTCCCGCCGCGCGCCGGTGGCCAGGTTCTCGTCCGGTTGGACGAAGCCGCCGGGCAGCGCCCAGTGCCCGGCGTACGGCGGCTGGCCGCGGCGGACCAGCAGCAGGTGCAGGGCACCCTCGCGGATGGTCAGCGCGACCACGTCCACGGTCACCGCCACCGCCGGGTACGCCGAGGGGTCGTACCCGGCCAGGAACTCCTGCTCGTCCACGTGTCTGTCGCTCTCAATCGGAGAATAACTCGAACTGAGAACAACTTACCGCGCGACTGCCCGGCTGTCGAGCCCTGGAATGACATCCCGCCAACCGCAACTGTGTTGTAGCCCACTGCGATGGCAGGATGTGCGATTATCGCACTATGGCTGGGGACCAGGACTGGCGTCGGATCGGCGAACAGGTACGGCAAGCGCGTCTGTCGATGGGCAGATCCCAGCAGGAACTCGCCGACGAGGTGGGCCTCGATCGGACGATGCTGGTCAAGGTCGAGGCCGGCAACCGGCGTCTGGACGGGCTGGAGCTGGCCCAGCTGTCCCGCGTGCTCAAGGTGTCGATGGAGTATCTGATCGAACCGCAACCTGCGGTGCTGTCCCGTCGGGCAGCGGTACTGAGTGAGGAGACCGACACCGAGGCGGCCCGTTCGACTGAGCGCTTGGAGATCGCGCTGGTCGAATGGTTGCGCAACGTGCAGCAACTCGTCGGTCTCGGCGTGCTGCGTCCGGCCCCGCTACTCCGCTACCCGGCAAGCGTGACGTCGGAACAGGACGCGCGGCAGGCGGCCCGATGGCTGCGGCAGCAACTGGGCCTCGGTGACGAGCCGATCGGCAGCCTGATGGACATCTGTACCTGTGCCGGTCAGTGGGTGCTGGTGACCGACCTGCCCGGCGACGGCGCGTCGCTGATCGACGCGGAGCTCGCCGTCGCCGTCGTGAGCACGAAGGGCGACCCCGGTCGCCGGCGAGCCACCGCTGCGCACGAGCTGGGTCATCTGATCATTGGTGACGAGTATTCCAGCGATCTGGGCGTGAGTACCTCTCGCGCGGACCGGGAGGCGGCGATCGACGCCTTCGCGGCGGAGCTGCTGCTACCCGCTGACGCACTGGCCGCCCGGAACGCCGGTTCGATGACCCGGACCGAGCTGATCGGCTATGCCGCCCGGTACCGCACCTCCTGGTTGCTGGCACTGCGGCAGGCCGAGCGGGCAGGGACGGTCGATGCGGCGACCCGGAAGGCGTGGAGCCATCCCCGGCCCACCCACGCCGAGTTCATGGAGGCTGTGGGGTGGGTGCCGCAGCCTGATCTCGCATCGGTGCGGGTACCGCCTCTGTACGCGCAGGCAGTGATGGACGCCTGGCGGGCGAACCAGATCACCCGGGTCAGAGCGATAGAACTGATGCACGGCCAGCTCACGGAGGCAGATTTACCAGAAGAGGACGACCTGGAGATCGCACCGTGAGCCTGTCGGCAGGAGCGACCGACGTTCTTGTGCTCGACACGATGATTCTGCACCACTTCACGCTCGCCGACCGGTTGGACGTGCTCCAGGACCTGTTGCTGGAGGCCGATTGCTGGACGACGCAGGTGGTGGTCGAGGAGTTGCGGGTGAGCGCAGTGAGCCGTTCCGAGTTGACTGCCGCCTGCGAGGTCGACTGGCTGCGTAAGGCGCAGCTGGACACCCTTGACGAAGTCCGGTGCTTCACCAGGTGGGCCGCCCGACTCGGTGCCGGGGAACGCAATCTCGGCGAGGCGTCCGTCCTGGCCGCCGCTGAGTTACGGCAGGGCGTGGCGATCACGGACGACGGAGACGCGAGGAGAGTGGCCCGCGCTCACGGTGCGAGGGTGCACGGCACGATCTGGCTTCTCGCTGCGTCGTGCCAGAAGGGCAAGCAGACCGAGACAGCGGCTGGCAACCTCATCGACGCCCTCCGGGCCACAGACGCCCGGCTCCCCTGCTCCGGCGCCGACTTCCCGACCTACGCCCGCAGGCACGATCTGCTGTAGATCGTTGTCGAGCCCTGACTCCGTGTGGACCGGAGGGCTGATCCGGTCAGGTGACCTGGCCGACCAGGTGGGGGCGGCCGGTACGGGCGTCGTGCAGGAAGAAGCCGCCGTCGGGGGTGGTGCTGAAATTGACCGTCGACGGCAGCGGGACCGGCAGCTTGAACGCCACCTCCACCGTGTACGCCGCCGGCAGGCGGGACGCCAGCGCGGCCAGGCAGCGGGCTTTGCTCCACATGCCGTGCGCGATCGGACGCGGGTAACCGAGCAGCCGTGCGCCCAGCCGCGAGGTGTGGATCGGGTTGTGGTCCCCGGAGACCCGGGCGTAGTCCCGGCCCACCCGCGGACCGACCCGCCACCGGACCGGTCCGGTGGGAGCCGGTGCCCACTCGCCCTGCTTCCGCTGGCCGCCGGTCGCCGACCGCTCCCGACCGAGGTACGTCGACACGCCCCGCCACACCTCCGCCCCGTCCACCGAGGCGACCAGCACCACGTCGAGCTGTCGGCCGCGTGGGTGCGGACGCAGGTTCTCCGCGTACGTGGTGAAGTCGAGCGTCTCGCCCGCGTCGACCGGGCGGTGCACGGTGATCCGGTTGCCCACGTGCACCACCCCGGCCAGCGGGATCGGGAAGGCCGGATCGCTGATCAGGCGCAACGCCAGCGGGAAGCCCAGGACGTGCGGGTACGTCCCGGGCAACTCGTCGGTCAGCCGGAACCCGCAGACCCGGTCGTAGTCCGCCAGGTGCGCCCGGTCCACGGTGACGCCCTGGACGCTCAGCGCAACGTCCGGCAGCTCACCGGAGCGCCGGCCGCCCACCCCGGGCAGCGCGCCGAGCACCGCCCGCCGGTAGAGCGGCCCTGACGCGGGCAGCTGCGGCAGCTCGATCTCCCGCCTGCCCATCACGCCCCCAGCAGGCTCTGGCCGCAGACCCGGACCACGTTGCCGGTGACCGCGCCGGAGGCGGGCCAGGACAGCCAGCCGATGGTCTCTGCGACGTCCACCGGCAGGCCGCCCTGGGACATGCTGTTCATCCGGCGGCCCGCCTCGCGCAGCGCCAGCGGGATCCGGGCGGTCAACCGGGTCTCGATGAACCCGGGGGCCACCGCGTTGACGCTGATCCCCCGGTCGGCCAGCGCCGGGGCGAGCGAGTCGACCAGCCCGATCACGCCGGCCTTGCTGGTGGCGTAGTTGGTCTGGCCCCGGTTGCCGGCGATCCCGGCGATCGACGAGACCGAGACGATCCGGCCACCGCGCGGGATCAGGTCCCGCTCCAGCAGTACGTCGTTGATCCGCTCCTGGCTGGAGAGGTTGACGTCGATCACCTGGTCCCACCGGTCGGTGTTCATCCGGGCGATGGTCCGGTCCCGGGTGATGCCGGCGTTGTGCACCACCACGTCCACCCGGCCGTGCCGGGCGGCGAGGTGGTCGGCGAGGCGGGCGGCGGCGTTCGGCGCGGTCAGGTCGAGCTGTACGGCGCTGCCGCCGACCTCGTTGGCGACGGCGGCCAGCTCGTCCCCGGCCTCCGGGATGTCCAGCACCGCCACCTGCGCGCCGTCGCGCGCCAGCACCCGGGCGAGCGCCGCGCCGATGCCCCGGGCCGCGCCGGTGACCAGGACGACCTGCCCGTCCAGCGGCCGGTCCCAGTCGGTCGGGGCGGTGGCCGGGCCGGTGCCGACCCGGATGACCTGCCCGGAGACGTACGCCGAGCGCCCGGAGAGCAGGAACCGCAGGGTCGCCTCCAGGCTGGTCTCCGTGCCGGCGTCCCCGTCGGCGGTGACGTACACCAGTTGCGCGGTGACGCCCCGGCCGAACTCCTTGCCGATGCTGCGGGTCAGCCCTTCGAGGGCCCGCTGGGCGGTCGCCTCGCGCGGGGTGGCGCACTGCGCGGGTGGGGTGCCGAGCACCACCACCCGCCCGCTGGCGTGCAGCGACCGGGCGTACGGGTGGAAGAAGTCGTAGAGCTGCCGCAGGCCGGTCGAGTCGGTGATGCCGGTGGCGTCGTACACCAGGGCCCCGAAGCGGGTGTCGGCGGACGCGGCGGCCTGGTCACCCCCGGCGGCCGGGTCGGCGACGGTCGGCTCGACCCCGGCGGTGCGGAGGATCCGGCCGACCGGCTCGACGAGGCGGCCCCCGGTCGCGGCACCGAGCAGGGCGGGGCCGGTCAGCAGCGGGTCGCCGGGGCGGTGCCGGCGCAGGCGGGGCGGATCGGGCAGTCCGAGGCGCTTGACCAGCGCGCGGCCGGCCGCCGATTGGACGAAGCTCGCGTACCTGTCGGTCATAGGCGTAGCCTACTGGTGAGTAGGGTTGGGGCAAGTGTTTCGAGGAGGCGGGATCGTGCAGAGCATCCGACGGGTCGCGGTGATCGGCGGGAACCGGATCCCCTTCGCCCGGTCCAACTCGCGCTACGCGAACGCGTCCAACGCCGACATGCTCGGCGCGGCGCTGGACGGGCTGGTCGCCCGGTTCGGCCTGGCCGGGCAGCGGCTCGGCGAGGTGGTCGCCGGGGCGGTGCTCAAGCACTCCCGGGACTTCAACCTGACCCGGGAGGTGGTGCTCGGCTCGAAGCTCGACCCGCACACCCCCGCGTACGACATCCAGCAGGCGTGCGGCACCGGGCTGGAGGCCGCCATCCTGGTCGCCAACAAGATCGCCCTCGGGCAGATCGACGTCGGCGTGGCGGGCGGGGTGGACACCACCTCCGACGCCCCGCTCGCCGTCAACGAGGAGATGCGGCGCACCCTGCTCCAGCTCAACTCGGCCCGCACCCTCGGCCAGCGGCTGAGGATCGCCGCCAGGCTCCGCCCGCACCAGCCCTTCAGGCCGGAGATCCCGCGCAACGCGGAACCCCGTACCGGGCTGTCGATGGGCGAGCACGCCGCCCGCACCGCCCTGCGCTGGGGCGTCGACCGGCAGGCCCAGGACGAGTTGGCGCTCCGCTCGCACCAGCGGCTCGCCGCCGCGTACGACCGGGGGTTCTTCGACGACCTGGTCACGCCGTACCTGGGGCTGACCCGCGACCAGAACCTCCGCCCGGACTCCACCCTGGAGAAGCTCGGCGGCCTGAAGCCGGTCTTCGGCACCCGGGGCGCGGACGGCGGGCTGGCCACCATGACCGCCGGGAACTCCTCCCCGCTCACCGACGGCGCGTCCACCGTGCTGCTGGCCAGCGAGGAGTGGGCCCGGGAGCGGAGCCTGCCGGTGCTCGCCTGGTTCACCTGGTCGCAGACGGCGGCGGTGGACTTCGTGACCGGTGACGAGGGGCTGCTGATGGCCCCCGCGTACGCGGTGCCCCGGATGCTCGCCCGTGCCGGGCTGACGTTGCAGGACTTCGACTACTACGAGATCCACGAGGCGTTCGCCTCGCAGGTGCTGGCCACCCTCGCCGCCTGGGAGTCGCCGGAGTTCTGCAAGGAACGGCTGGGCCTGGACGCGCCGCTCGGCACGATCGACCGGGACCGGCTCAACGTCAACGGTTCGTCGCTGGCGGCCGGGCACCCGTTCGCCGCGACCGGTGGCCGGATCGTCGCCACGCTGGCGAAACTGCTCGCCGAGAAGGGCGGTGGCCGGGGGCTGAT
Source organism: Micromonospora sp. NPDC023956 (assembly GCF_040639195.1). Taxonomy (NCBI): domain Bacteria; kingdom Bacillati; phylum Actinomycetota; class Actinomycetes; order Micromonosporales; family Micromonosporaceae; genus Micromonospora; species Micromonospora sp. NPDC023956. Next base: position 481,456 of record NZ_JBEZZN010000002.1, on the reverse strand, counting down.
CTCGATCTGCGCGGCCGGCGGCCAGGGCGTCACCGCCATCCTGGAGCGCTGACCGACGCACTCGTGATGCGTGGAGTGCTGGCGTACGCCGCACCCCCCTGATCACCCGGCGGCCCGGGACGTCGCTCCGCCTTTCAGGCGCAAAAGGTGCAAAACCCGACGATCAGCCACGGAATTCCCGACGATGGGTACATCTGACCCGTCATTCCGGGAGGTGCCCCCGTGGCGATCGACCGTCGACTCCTGGCGCTCCTTGCCGGCGTCACCCTCGTCCTACTGCCCCTGCCCGCCCAGTCGGCAGCCGGGGCGCCGGAGCACGCGGCGGTCACGCCGGCCGCTCCGCCCGACGCCGGCGGCGACGACGACCAGCGTCCCCGTCCACCGGCCGGCCGGCGCGGCGAGCAGCAACCGGCACGAGCCGACGGGGAACAGCCGCCCGCCTCACCCTGCCGGCCGGGTACGCCCCCCGTCGCGCCACCCACCACCACCTACTACGGGGGCAACCCGCTCCTCGGCCCGTCGCGCGCCCCGACGGCCGACCCGGTCGGGCCGCTGCTCGCCGGCTACCAGCGCTTCGGCGCGCTCGCCCGGCAGGACTTCCTCGACCAGTACGCCAACGCCGCCCAGGACGCCTACGTCTACCCGCCCGCCGGTGGCTTCGTCGTCGCCCCGGACGGCCGCCCGGTGAAGGTCGCGCAGACCCTGCTCCCCGGCTACCGGCTGGATCGGTTCGGCTTCCCCGGCGGCGGCTACCTCGCCCCCCTCGGCACGCCGTTCGGCTCCCGCGCGCTCCCGCCGTCGAACCTGAACACCCCGGAGAAGGCGCCGCTGGCCAACTACCACGTGTACTGCGTGCTCAAGGCGTTCACCGTCGACTCCGGGCCGACCGCGCCCTGGTTCGCCCAGCCCGGTATGGGCACCCAGTACAAACTGGAGCGTCGTCACCTGCCGGCGGCCGGCGCGCAGCTCAGCGTCACCTGGCTGATCCAGCACGGATATCTGGTGGAGGAGGACCTGACCGCCACGTCCGGCCGCCGGTGCGACGCCGCGACCGGCGTCACCACCTGCTGAGCGGCGTACGGTCACCCTGCCGGCGGCTGTCGTCGTGCTGCCGGGGCTGTGGTCGCGACCGAGGACGGGAGACAACCGGTGGATCGGCGCGAGCTGCGCAACGTCCTGCTGCACACCGGGCTCTCCCCGGAGGCCTTCGAACTCGAGGACGTCCACGAACACGTGCCGCTCCCACCGGACTTCTGGTTCCTGCGCCGGGCATCCGACGGTCGGTGGGAGATCGGCCTCTACGAGCGCGGCGTGCACGACGTCCGCGAGACCCACGACACCGAGGATGCCGCCTGCCGTGCCCTCCACCACGCCCTGACCGGCCGCCCCGCCCCCGGGTGAGAGCGGGCCGCGTGGTTCGTGGCGGCGGACGGGCCGCAGCGGGGCCGTCTGCCACCACGGTCGAGGCAACCCGGGGGACGGGACCTTCCGTCTCCTGGGCATGACGGCGACAAAGGGCTCCGCGCGGTGATGCGCGCGGACGAGGAGGAGTACCGGCAGTTCGTGGGGGCCCGACTGGAGCAACTACGCCGGACGGCGTACCTGCTCTGCCGGGACTGGCATACCGCCGACGACCTGGTCTCGATCACCTTCGGCAAGCTCTACCGCCACTGGCGGCGGGTCCGCGCGGCGGAGAACATCGACGCGTACGTGCGCGGTGTGCTCACCAACGCCTGGCTGGACGAACGTCGGCGGCCGTGGCGGCGCGAGTGGAGCGTGGACGAGGTCCCGGAGGACGTGGACCCGAACCCGTCCGAGCCCACGCTCGCCGACCGGGAGATGCTGCTCGACCTGCTCGGGCAGCTTCCCGCCCGGCGCAGGGCGGTGGTCGTCCTGCGCTTCTACTGCGACCTGTCGGTCGAGGAGACCGCCGGAATTCTCGGCATCAGCACCGGCACGGTCAAGAGCCAGGCCGCGCGCGGCCTCGACGCGCTGCGCGCCCTGGCCACCAACCCGGCCGGACGACCCAGGGGGGAGTGGGCATGAGCTACCGACAGGCACTCGACGAGGCGATCGGACAGCCGCCGGTTTCGACTGTCGACATCGACCGGATCATCTCCGGACAACGGCGGGCCCGGAAACTGCGGATCTGGGGAACCAGCGGAGCCGGCGCGGCGGCTGTCCTGGCGGTGACCCTCACCGCGGGCCTGCTGGGAGGGCCGGAGCCGTCGCCCACCCCACCGGCCGCGCCGCCGTCCCCGTCCCCGTCGGTCCCGCCGGTCCCGTCGCATCCGCCGGCTCCGAAGATCACCACCGTGGCCGGCAGCGAGGCGGACTGGCAGCGCCTGGAGGCGGCCGTGGAGGCCTCGCTCAAGCGGGTCGCGCCGGGCATCAGGTGGCCGAAGTCGACCGCGCCCGACATGGAACGGCCGGGCTGGCAGGCGGAACGGGGCGGCTGGACCACCCTGGACCAGTTCTCGGTCAGCGGCGACGTCGCCGCCGACGGAAAGCGCGGTCACCTGCTACTCGTGGTCAGGCGGCAGGGCCTGCTCGGCTTCCACTCGGGCCGCTGCGAGCGGGAGCTGACGAAGGTCAAGACCGAGTGCACCGAGATGGCCGGCCCGGCAGGCTCACGGATCAGGATCAGCAGCCGGAACATGGGGAGCCGGGTCACCCCGCCCCGTGAGGTGCAGGTGTTGCGGGCCGACAACTCGGCGCTGCACCTGGTCCTGCAGGGGCACACGACGCCGGGGCCGCTGCCGTTCACCGTCGAGCAGATGCTCACCATCGCCACCGATCCGACCCTGAACCTCGGCACGCTGCCGCCCGGCGTCGAGATGCCGGTGCAGACGCTGCCGCCGAGCGTGCCGGCCGACCCGGCCCAGCAGGAACGGCTCGACAAGGCGGTCTTCGCCGCGCTGCGAGCCCAGCTCCCGGACGTCACGTCGGATGGATCGAAGCCACTGGAAGAAGGGTGGACGGGTAACGGTGGCGACAACAACCGCGACAACTACTGGGGCCAGGCCAACCTCACGACCGGAGGGACCCGCGGCCTCTTCTCGGTACAGATCTGGCGCAAGCCACCCGACTCCGCCAGCCTGACCTGCGGTAAGCCGACGGGCAACTACAGCTGCCGAATCGGCACCGGCCCGAACGGCGAGCAGTACCGGTTCGTCACCAACCTCGCCGGACGGGGCAACACCCCCCGCACAGGGGAGCGGATGATCGACGTGCGACGCCCGGACGGTTCCCGGCTGCACGTCAGCCACTCCAGTGGCGGTCCCGGGCCGACCTTCGCGCTGACCGAGCAACAGCAACTGGCCGTCGCGCTCAGTCCGACGCTCACCCTCACCGCCCGGTGACGACGGCCCGTGCTGGCGGTCGACTGAGGCGGCAGCCCCTGCGAGGTCGGGGTCAGCGGAACGGACCTGGTGCTGCGACGCTGTCATGGGAACGGGCTGTGGTCCACACTGGAGCCTGCGCCGCACCTGCTGTGGTAGAAGCGGTTGCCCGCCGCAGAGACCGCTAGGAGAACATGTCTCGATCGCCCCGTCTCGGACTCCTCCGCGAGCCCGACTTCCGCCGCTTCTTCGCCGCGACCGTGGCCGGCCAGCTGGCCGACCGGTTCGTGTTCCTCGCGCTGCCGCTGGTGGCGATCGTCTGGCTGGAAGCGGACGAGTTCGAGGTCGGTGTGCTGACGGCAATGACGACGGCCGGATCGTTGCTGATCGGGCTGCCGGCGGGCGCGTGGGTCGACCGTTGGCGCAAGCGCACGATCATGGTCAACACGGACCTGCTGCGGGCCGTGCTGCTGCTGCTCGTACCGCTTGCCTGGTGGGCGGACGCGCTGACGATCTGGCTGCTGTTCGCGGTGGCGCTCGCCCACGGCCTGCTGACCGTGCTGTTCGACGTCGGCTACACCAGCTACCTGCCGGCGCTGGTCGGCCGCGAGCACCTGGTCGAGGGCAACGCGAAGATCGCCGCGGTCCGCTCCGCCGTCAGCATCAGCGGCCCCGGCGTGGCCGGGCCGCTGGTCGCCTGGCTCGGCGCGCCCTTGACGCTGGTCGTGAGCTGCGCCGGAATGCTGCTGTCGGCGCTGGGCGTGCTGCGGATCCGTACGCCGGAACTGCGGCCACCGGGCGGCGCCTCCCGGCGCCTGGTGCGCGAGGTCGCGGAGGGGCTGCGTTTCGTGCTCGGCCACCCGCTGCTGCGGCCGATGCTGATCACGGACGGCATCTTCAGCCTCTTCCTCGTCACGTACCAGACGATGCTGTTGGTGTTCCTGTCCCGGCACCTGGGCCTGGGCTCGTTCGGCATCGGTCTGGTGCTGTCCGTGATGGCCTGCGGAGGGTTCACCGGGGCGCTGCTGGCCCGCCGCCTGATCGCCCGGATCGGGTCCGGACCTGCCGTCTGGCTGGCTCCGCTGTGCACGGCACCGTCCGCCGCGTTGATGCCGATGGCCCGGCCCGGCTGGCTGCTCTGGCTCGCCATGACCGGGCTGGCCCTGGTCTCCGCAGGCGGCGTGGTCCGACTGATCGCGCAGGTGGGCCTGCAACAGGCCGTCACACCGGACCGCCTCCTCGGCCGGATGAGCGCCACCGTCCGCTTCGTCCAGTGGGGCAGCATGCCGATCGCGGGCCTGCTCGGCGGCACGCTGGGTGGGCTGCTCGGCGCGCCGGCCGTGCTGTGGATCGGCGCGGCCGGGATGACCGTCGCGTTCCTGCCCGCGCTGCTCTCGCCGCTTCGGGCGACGCGCGAGCTTCCGGCCATGACGGCGGCCGGGTCGTCGGCGGCTGCGGCGAGCGGGTCGACTGCCGCACGGACCTAGGTCGCGTCGCACGGTCCGGGATGGTCGCCGTGGTGCGCGGCTGGCGAGGGTGCGGGTCAGCCCGGGGTGAGGAGGCAGAACTCGTTGCCCTCCGGGTCTGCGAGGACGCTCCACGGGACGTCGTTGCCCAGGTCGATGGGGGTGGCGCCGAGAGTCCGCAGTCTGGCCGCCTCGGCCGCCAGGTCGTCACCCGGGTATGGGCGGACGTCGAGATGGACGCGGTTCCACCCGGTCTTCACGTCCGGCGTGCGGAGGAACTGCAGGTACGGGCCGACGCCCTTGGCCGAGCGCAGTACCGCGTTGTGGTCGGTCACCCTGTGCACGGTCCAGTCCGTGGCCTGGCCCCAGAAGCGGGCCATGGCTCGCGGGTCCGCGCAGTCGACCACCACCGTGGCGATCGGTCCGGTGTCCTGGTAGAGCGAGTCCAGCACGCAGAACTCGTTGCCCTCCGGGTCGGCCATGACCGTCCACGGGACGTCGCCCTGCCCTACGTCGGCGAGCGTCGCGCCGAGATCCTTGAGGCGCGCCACCAGCTCCGCCTGGTGGGCCGCCGAGGTGGTGGCGAGGTCGAGGTGCACCCGGTTCTTCACCGTCTTGGGTTCCGGAGAGACGATGAGGTCGAGGCAGACGGCGACGGGGTCGGGGTAGACGAAGCCCTCGGGTTCGAGGTTGATCACGCCGGGCCCCTCGCTGGAAACCCCCCAGCCGAGCGCCTCCGCCCAGAAACCGCCCAGCGCGGATTCGTTCCGAGCCTTCATGTTGACCTGCACGAGCCGCGTTGCCATGTCGACGATGCTAGGGCCGGTCGGGCCGGCGGTGGGGCCCGGAGGGGAGCCCACCGGCGAGTCAGGGGCGCCGGCCACCGGTCCCCTCGCCGCCGTCGACGAGCGGCTGACCTATCCGGTGATAACCGGTGGTCCCGTCAGGCCGGGCCGTGCTGTGCTCCCCGCGACGTTCGTGGGAGGAGTGGCGCGTGGAGCTGGTGCGGATCGACCCGCAGACCGCCGGAGCGGTGGCGGGGTGGGCGTCCTCGGTCGAGGAGACCCGGCGGTGGTGTTCCCGGGACGAGGTAACCCCGGAGACGGTCGCCGGCTGGGCGGCCGATCCGGAGGTCGAGGCGTACGGGCTGGTGGAGGCGGGCGAGCTGGTCGGGTACGGCGAGCTGTGGCCGGAGGACGACGAGGTCGAGCTGGCCCGGCTGATCGTCGCCCCGGCGCACCGGGGCCGGGGCGTGGGCCGCCGGCTGGTCGCCGCGCTGACCGGCGAGGCGGTACGCCGGCAGCCGGCGGTCTTCATGCGTGTGCACCCCGCCAACACCCCCGCCCTGCGCTGCTACGCCGCCGCAGGGTTCCGCGAGGTGCCGCCGGAGCAGGCCGACGAGTGGAACCGGGGTCAGCCGGTGGCGTACACCTGGCTCCGCCACGGGCCCGCGGCCTGACCGCGGTCGTCGCCCGCCACCCCCGGCGGTCAGGTGTCGTCGGAGGTTTCCCGGACGGCGGCGCCGACCAGGGGTGAGGTGGCGAACGCGCGGGCGACCCGGGCGAGCTGTTCGACCTCGCGTACCTCGTCGAGGGCCGGATCGGGCGGGCCGGGCAGCTCCGGGTGGCGGGGGCGGACGTCGGCGCGCATCGCGGCGAGCGCGGCGCACAGCTTCGCGGCCTCGACCACGGCGGCCAGGTCGTCGCCGCCGAGGCCGCCGGCCTCCGCGTGCCGGCGGGCCCGGTCCCCGACAGCTTCGCTGAGGTACGGCCGCAGCACCAGCCGGGCGTCGTAGATCTCGATGACCCGGCGGTGCAGCCGGTCGGCCGGTCGCCACCAGCGCCGGTCGTGGGCGAGGCGCACGGCCGGTACGGCGGCGCAGAGGGCGGCCCAGAGCGGGCGCAGCTGCCGGAGCAGCCGGATCCGGTGCGCGGTGCCGGGGACGGCGGCGAGCCAGGAACCCCAGGCGGGCATGGTGAGCCCGCCGATGACGAGCAGCGCCCCGGTGCTGGCGCTGATCGGGACGAGCCATTCCACCCGGGGCAGGTCGTTCCAGCAGAGAGCGGCGACCACGTCGCGGACGCGGACCAGGGTGTACACCAGCCCGACGGCGGCACCCACCGCCGTGGTGCGCAACCCCCGGCGCAGCCAGCCGGGTCCGACCAACCGGGCGTACGGCCAGCAGATGCGGATGATGTCGACCAGTCCCGCCGAGAAGGCGGCGAGGTACATCAGCAGGTAGGCGGCGAGCTGCGGCCGGTTGGCGTAGGTGGCCACGAAGTCGGTGCTGTGGGTGTCGGTCGGGCCGACGCCGCAGAACAGCACCCCGAGCACCAGGACGACCACGGCGAGGGTGACCAGGCGGTACCGGCTGTGCCGGCTGGCCCGCTCGGGCGGATTGGTCCACCAGAGCAGCAGGACCTGGATGCTGGTGGAGAAGCCGACCACGCAGAGGTGGGCGATGAGCGCGGCGATGTTGTGGACGCCGATGGCCCGGTCGGCGAACGCCCAGACGGCCGGCGTGGAGACGGTGAAGGTCAGCGCCAGCAGAGCGAACGTGCTGGTGACCGCGTGTCGGGCCGGGTTACCGGTGCCGTCGCGCAGGGTGCCGGCCAACCGTACGCCGGCCGCGGTCCAGGCCAGGACGGCCAGCCCCGGGTAGAGGAGGTCGTGCACGCCTCACAGCCCGCCGAGGGACTGCCGGATCCGGTCGACGACCGCCGCGGTCGACGGGTCCGCGTCGACGACGGGCGGGGTCTCCCGGCGGGCGGAGTGCTTGCGGAGCAGGTCGGCGATCATCTCGGCCTCCCACTCGGCCCGCTCGTCGTAGCCGGGCATCCGGCCGAGCACCGAGGTGACCATGTCGGGGTCGAGGGTCGGCATGAGCAGGCGGGTCAGGTCGCCGGCGTTGACCGGTCGGGCGGCGTGCCCGGCGAGCAGGTGGCCCAGCTCGTGGGCGACGATGTGCCGCTGGTGCAGCGGGCTGGTCCGGTTGTCGTACGCCACGTAGTGACTCTGCGGTGTGGAGATCACGATGCCGCAGGGCGCGTCGGTGGGCAGGGGGAGGGGCAGGAGCTGGACCGGTCGGTCGAGGCGCTCGGCCACGGCACCGCAGAGCGCCGCGCTGTCGGCCGTCGCCGGGATCCGGATACCGCTGGTGAGGCGCGTCAACCGTCGTTTGGCACGCCACCCGGTCATGACCGTCCGTCCGCCGTCGTTCCGGGGTCCCCGCCGGCGAGCCCCTCCAGCTCCAGGCAGCGGTCCACCATCTGCTGGATCACCTGCTGGCTGGCCGGTGAGAGGCCCTTGTGCTGGAGGACGGTTCGCAGGGACACGTGCTGTACCTGGAGTTTGCGCAGCGCGTCCAGCGTGCGCAGGTCGGCGATCGTGTGCCGGGCCTGCTCGTCGTCGAAGAAGTACGCCGGACTCACCCCGAAGAACTGCGCCAGCGCTTCTATGTGCTCTTTGGTGGGGTTCGTCCGGCGACCGGTCCGCAATTGCCAGACGTACACGTCGGAAATGGACCCCCCGGCTGCCCGAATTGCGCTTGCCACGTCCCGGTTGCTGTGTGGGGTCTCCCGACCGGCCGGTCGGATCGTGTCGAAGAGCAGGTTGAGCCGGTCCGCGAACGACGTGCCGCCCTCGGCTGTGCTGCTCACGGCGTCACCTCCGCCATCAGGAAGCTGTGATTAATTGTCCAGTCATGCTATTAACGTCAGTTGACGCCCTCGGCGCTCCATCGTAGGCTCATCGATGTTGGCGCGTGGTTGGGGCCTGGTCGCCATCTCATTCCGGTATCGCGCGTCGGGGGGACAGGCGTCGATCCGGGAATGCAGAGGCCGGCATCCACGGGGGGAGATGCCGGCCTCTGCACGCACCTTAGCGACGCGCTCCGGCCGGTGCAACGGCTGGCGAGAGATCCAGTCCCAGCGGGGGCGTCCCGATCCCGTCCGGGGTGCGGCCGGACGGGATCACGAAACGCCGCGCCGGGTCCGCCGAGCCCGTACGACCGCCGCCGCGAGGGCGCTGACCTGGGTGGGACGCTGCCCTGCGCGTACCGGAGAATGGCCGGGTGACGACGATCCCGAACGTGCTCGCCAACCGTTACGCCTCCCCCGAGCTGGTCGCCCTCTGGTCCCCGGAGGAGAAGGTCCGCATGGAACGGCGGCTCTGGCTCGCCGTGCTCCGGGCGCAGCGCGACCTCGGCGTCGCGGTGCCGGACGGGGTCGTGGAGGCGTACGAGCGAGTGCTGCCCGACGTCGACCTGGCCTCGATCGCGGACCGCGAGCGGGTCACCCGGCACGACGTGAAGGCCCGGATCGAGGAGTTCAACGCGCTCGCCGGGCACGAGCACGTGCACAAGGGGATGACCTCGCGGGACCTCACCGAGAACGTCGAGCAGCTCCAGGTCCGCCGCTCGTTGGAGCTGGTCCGGGACCGGGTGGTGGCCGCGCTGGCCCGGCTGGCCTGGCTCGCCCACGAGCACTCCGGTCTGGTGGTGGCCGGGCGCTCGCACAACGTCGCCGCGCAGGCCACCACGCTGGGCAAGCGTTTCGCGTCGGCCGCCGAGGAGCTGATCATCGCCTACGAGCGGCTGGTGGACCTGATCGACTGGTACCCGCTGCGCGGGATCAAGGGGCCGGTCGGCACCGCCGCCGACCAGCTCGACCTCTTCGACGGGGACGCGGAGAAGGTCGCCGAGCTGGAGCGGCGGGTGGCCGAGCACCTCGGGTTCAGCCGGGTGCTGGACAGCGTCGGGCAGGTCTACCCGCGCTCGATCGACGTGGCGGTGCTCGCCGCGCTCTCCCAGGTGGCTGCCGCTCCCTCCTCGCTGGCCACCACGATCCGGCTGATGGTCGGGCAGGAGCTGGTCACCGAGGGCTTCAAGCCGGGCCAGGTCGGTTCCAGCGCGATGCCGCACAAGATGAACACCCGGTCCAGCGAGCGGGTCAACGGCTTCGCGGTGATCATCCGGGGCTACCTGTCGATGGTCGGCGAGCTGGCCGGCGACCAGTGGAACGAGGGGGACGTCTCCTGCTCGGTGGTGCGCCGGGTGGCCCTGCCGGACGCCTTCTTCGCCGCCGACGGGCTGTTCCAGACCTTCCTCACCGTGCTCGACGAGTTCGGGGCGTACCCGGCGGTGATCGAGCGGGAGCTGGAGCGCTTCCTGCCGTTCCTGGCGACCACGAAGATCCTGGTGGCGGCGGTGCGCCGGGGCGTGGGCCGCGAGGTGGCGCACGAGGCGATCAAGGAGCACGCGGTCGCGGTGGCGCTGGCCATGCGGGAGCGGGGCGTCGCCGGCAACGACCTCTTCGACCGGCTGGCCGCCGATCCCCGCCTCGGGCTCACCCGGGCCGAGATCGACACCCTGGTCGCCGACCGGGCCGCCTTCGTCGGGGCGGCCGGGGCCCAGGTCGCCTCGGTCACCGCCCGGATCACGAAGATCGTCACCGAGCACCCCGAGGCCGCCACCTACTCCCCGCCCCCCATCCTCTGACCCCGCCCGCCGGGGTCAGGAGCGCGGGTCAGGGGCGCGGGGTCGGGGTTTCCGCGGCGGTGGAGAGGTCGGGGGCGCTGGGCGCCTCGGGAAGCTTGCCCGGGGCCTCGGCGATACCCGCCTGGTGGGCGGTGTCGGCCGCGACGACCGGCTGGTCCGGGGGCATGGTCTCGGGCGCCCGGGGTACGGCGACCACCGCGGTCCCGTAGGCGCACACCTCCATCCACATCTCGCCGCAGTCGCGGCTGTCGAACCGCATCCCGAGCACGGCGTTCGCGCCGAGCCGGCGGGCCTCCTCGCCGAGCCGGGTCACCGAGTCGGTACGCCAGCGGGTGAGGTTGTCCGACGCCATCGGGTCGTACGCGCCGCCGCGCAGGTTCTTCACGCCCTCGCGGTAGGGGTTCCGTGTCCTGGCCATCGAGGAGACCACTTCGCCGAGAACCTGGCGGATCTCGTAGCCGGGCAGCGTATCCGTCGTCACGACCAGCACGTCATCGATGCTGGCACCCGCCCCGGTGGGCGGTCTGCGAGCCGTGTTCACCTCGCCGGATGCTGCGAAACGGCGCGGCGCGGACGGCCGGCACGAGCCGGGCCGTCCGCGCCGAGTCGGCACGACGGGTGGGAAGGCGGTCAGCGGGGTCGCATCCCGCTCACCCGGGCAGGGTCAGACGCCGGAGACCGAGGTGATCCAGGCCCGGTTGTACGCGACACTGCCGTAGTTCTGGATGCTCCGGCCGTCGGCGGTGGAGGCGACGCCGACCTGGCGGCCGTTGTAGAACTGCGGGCCGCCCGAGTCGCCCCGCCACGCGTTGCCGTTGATCCGGCTGCTCCGGATCGCCTGGCCGCCGTACGCGTCGGTGGTGAGACCGGTCACCTGCACGCTGGCGGTCTTCATCTGGGGGGAGGCGGAGCAGCCGCTGTAGCAGGTCATGCCCCAGCCGAAGATGGTGTTGGTCGAGCCGGTCGGCGGGTTGGCGGTGGCCAGCGAGACGTACGAGGTGCTCACCGGGCTCGACAGGCGCAGCAGCGCGAGGTCGTAGCGGCTGTAGGAGGCGCTGACGGTGCGGGTGGTGCCGCCGGAGGCGTGGTACACGCTGCCGACCCGGACGGACATCGTGCCGTTGACGCAGTGCCGGGCGGTGAGCACCCAGTCGGCGGCGATCACGCTGCCGGAGCAGGTGAAGGAGCCGTTGGCGAACACCGCAGCGGCCCACGGCGCGGAGGAGACGAGGCTGCCTCCGATGATGTACGGGGTGACCGGGGCCGGCTCGGCGGCCACGGCGGGCGAGCCGAGGCCGATCATGCCGACGAAGGCGGCGCTGACTGCGGCGACCAGGGAGCGGATTCGCATGGCGGGGGACTCCTTCACGGGGTTTACCGGGAACCGGGTGGGGAGAGCCGTCGACGGCCGGTGGATCCGCCGGACGGCCAGCGCTTCATCGATATCTGTCGACGTACAGTAGGGGTTCCGCGCGTCCACGGACAAGAGTCCTATCGATACTGATCGCTACATATCAGTTGCCCGGGTGCCCCTGCGGAAGGCGGCACGGGTCGGCCGACACGACCCGCCCGGTGCTGGCCTCCGGCTGTTGCGCTCGGTAATGTGGATCACCTCGCGGGCTGCCGCCGGCCGGTGCGTTCGGACCGCTATCTGCCAGGTAGGCTGGCTGCGCTCGCCCGTTGTGGGTCGGCACCCAACTGCGTACACAGTCAGGAGTGCCCAGTGCCTCGCGTCGTCGTCGACGTCATGCTCAAGCCCGAGATTCTCGATCCGCAGGGCCAGGCCGTCGCAAACGCGCTGCCGCGGCTCGGCGTCGGTGACGTCGCCTCCGTCCGGATCGGTCGGCGTGTCGAGATCGAGTTCACCGGTGAACCGGACCTGGACCGGGCTCGGGAGATCGCCGACAAGCTGCTCGCCAACCCGGTCATCGAGGACTTCACCGTCCGCCTGGTCGAGGCCGACGACGCCGTGGAAACGCGGCCGTGACCGCCCGCATCGGCGTGGTGACCTTCCCCGGTTCGCTCGACGACGGGGACGCCGCCCGGGCCGTCCGGATCGCCGGCGGTGAGCCGGTCCGGCTCTGGCACGGCGACGCCGACCTGCACCGCGTCGACGCCGTGGTGCTGCCCGGCGGGTTCTCCTACGGCGACTACCTCCGGTGCGGGGCGATCGCCCGGTTCGCCCCGGTGATGGAGACGATCGTCGACGCCGCCCGGGGCGGACTGCCCGTGCTCGGCATCTGCAACGGCTTCCAGATCCTCTGCGAGGCGCACCTGCTGCCCGGCGCGCTCACCCGCAACCAGCACCTGCACTTCCGCAACCGGGACCAGATCCTCCGGATCGAGGCGACCGGCACCGCCTGGACGAACACGTACCAGGCCGGCCAGGAGATCCTGATCCCGGTCAAGAACGGCGAGGGCTGCTACGTCGCCGACACCGCGACCCTGGACCGGCTCGAGGGCGAGGGCCAGGTCGTCGCCCGGTACCTCGGCGGCAACCCGAACGGGTCGCAGCGGGACATCGCCGCGATCACCAACTCCGCCGGCAACGTGGTCGGCATCATGCCGCACCCGGAGCACGCGGTGGAGGCGCTCACCGGCCCGTCCCTGGACGGCCTCGGCTTCTTCACCTCGGTCCTCAAGCACCTGGTGGGAGCGCCGGCGTGAGCCAGCCCCACCGGATCACCGGTCGGCTCAGCCACCCCCGACGCGGTGGCCACGAGCGCAACGAGGAGAGGTCATGACCACCCACCCGGACCCGGCGGCGCACCCCACCACGGGCGCCCCGGCCGAGCCGCGTCCGGTGGCCGACGCCCCGGCCGGCCCCGTCGCCTCCGCCGCCCCGTTCGGCCGTCTCGACACCGTGCCCCGGGCCACCGACACCCCGGGCGAGTTGCAGCCCTACGCAGAGCTGGGGCTCCGGGACGACGAGTACGACCGGATCCGGCAGATCCTCGACCGGCGTCCCACCCAGTCCGAACTGGCGATGTACTCGATCATGTGGAGCGAGCACTGCTCCTACAAGTCGAGCAAGGTGCACCTGCGCCAGTTCGGTGAGAAGGCCCCGCCGAGCGACCGGCTGCTCGCCGGCATCGGCGAGAACGCCGGCGTGGTCCAGGTCTCCGACGACCTGGCCGTGACCTTCAAGGTCGAGTCGCACAACCACCCGAGCTTCGTCGAGCCGTACCAGGGTGCGGCGACCGGTGTCGGCGGCATCGTGCGGGACATCCTGGCCATGGGCGCGCGTCCGGTCGCGGTGATGGACCCGCTGCGCTTCGGCGCGGCCGACCACCCCGACACCGCCCGGGTGCTGCCCGGCGTGGTGGCCGGCGTCGGCGGCTACGGCAACTGCCTCGGCCTGCCGAACATCGGCGGCGAGGTGGTCTTCGACCCGTGCTACCAGGGCAACCCCCTGGTCAACGCGCTCTGCCTCGGCGTGCTGCCGGTCGACCGGCTCCAGAAGAAGGAGGCCGCCGGCCCCGGCAACGTCGTGGTGCTGATGGGCGCCAAGACCGGCCGGGACGGCATCGGCGGCGTGTCGGTGCTGGCCAGCGCCACCTTCGACGAGGGCAGCGAGAAGCGCCGCCCGTCGGTGCAGGTCGGTGACCCGTTCATCGAGAAGCTGCTCATCGAGGCGTGCCTGGAGCTGTACGACGCCGAACTGGTCGTCGGCATCCAGGACCTCGGCGGCGCCGGGCTCACCTGCGCGCTCACCGAGACCGCCGCGGCGGCCGGCACCGGCATGCGGGTCTGGCTGGAGCGGGTGCCGCTGCGCGAGCCCTCGATGGAACCGCACGAGATCCTCGCCAGCGAGTCCCAGGAGCGGATGCTGCTGGTGGTCGAGCCGGAGAAGCTGGAGGCGGTGCTCAAGACCTGCGAGAAGTGGGGCGTACTCGCCACCGCCATCGGCGAGGTCACCGCGCCGTCGCCGGACGGGCAGCCCGGCCGGCTGTACGTCACCTGGCGCGACCAGCTCGTCGTGGACGTCCCGCCCGGCTCGCTGGTCGACGACGGGCCAGTCTACGCCCGCCCGATGCGGGAACCGGCCGACCTGATCCTGCTCCAGGCCGACCGGGCCGAGACGCTGCCCCGACCGGCCACGCCGGACGCGCTGCGGGAGACCCTGCTCCGCATGATCGCGTCGCCGAACCTCTGCGACCGCACCTGGGTCACCGAGCAGTACGACCGGTACGTGCTGGGCAACACCGTGCTCGCCCAGCCGGAGGACTCCGGCGTGATCCGGATCGACGAACGCACCGGGCTGGGCGTCGCCCTCTCGGTGGACGGCAACGGTCGGTACGCCCGCCTCGACCCGTACCACGGCACCCGGCTGGCGCTCGCCGAGGCGTACCGGAACGTGGCGGTCACCGGTGCGAAGCCGATCGCGGTCACGAACTGCCTGAACTTCGGTTCCCCGGAGGACCCGGGCGTGATGTGGCAGTTCGCCGAGGCGGTGCGCGGTCTCGCGGACGGCTGCCAGGAACTGGGCATCCCGGTGACCGGCGGCAACGTCAGCTTCTACAACCAGACCGGCGCGGCGGCCATCCACCCGACCCCGGTGGTCGGTGTGCTCGGCCTGCTGGACGACGTCGCCACCCGGGTGCCGATGGGCTTCGCGACCCGACCGGCGAACGAGCACGACCTGATCTTCCTGCTCGGCGAGACCCGTAACGAGCTGTCCGGCTCGGAGTGGGCCTGGGTGACCCACGGTCACCTCGGCGGCATCCCGCCCCGCGTCGACCTGGCCCGCGAGCAGGCGCTGGCCGAGCTGCTGGCCGAGGCCGCCCGGGTCGGGCATCTCAGCTCGGCGCACGACCTCTCCGACGGTGGTCTCGCGCAGAGCCTGGTCGAGTCCTGCCTGCGGCGGGGCGTCGGAGCCCGGATCGCCCTGCCGGACCAGTTCGCCACCGGCTCGCTGCCGTTCGTCTACCTCTTCAGCGAGTCCGCCACGCGGGCACTGGTCTCGGTGCCGCGCGGCCACGAGAAGGCGTTCAGCGCCCTGTGTGCCGAGCGCGGAGTGCCGGCGGAGGCGATCGGGGTCACCGACCCGACCGGCGGCGTGCTGGAGGTGCGCGGGCAGTTCCAGGTCGGCCTGGACGAGCTGCGGGACGCCTACACCGCGACCCTGCCGGGGCTCTTCGGCGCCGCCGAGGTGGTCGACGTCCCCGCTCCGGCGACCGGGGTGGCCGGGGCCGCCGAGGCGGTGTCCGTGGCCGGGGTGGCACCGGTCGGGGACACGGTCGCCGACGGTTCCTCTGGTGCGGCTGACGAGTACGGCGCGGAGGCGGTCGCCGGTTCCGCGTCGGCCGTCGACGCCGCGTCGGCCGGGGGGACCACGCCGGCCACGGAGCGCGTCGCGACCGGGGCCGACCCGGTCGAGAGCGACCCGGGGGCGACCGCCGACGGGGACGGGGAGAACACCGCCACCGACCGGCGCTGAGGCGGTGTCCGCGCCGGTCCACACCCAGCCCGGTACGGGTGCCCGGTTCGACTGGGGACTCGCCGGCGCGGCGGAACTCGGTCGGGTCTGCGCCGCCCTGGTGGTGGTGGACGTGCTCTCCTTCACCACCTCGGTGGAGGTCGCGGTCGCCCGGGGGATCCGCGTCCACCCGTTCCCCTGGGGCGAACAGGCTGCCGACTACGCCCTGCGGGTGGGCGCGGTGGCTGCGGTCGGCCGGCATCAGGTGACCCGTGACCACCCGTGGTCGCTCTCGCCGGCGGCGCTGCGGACCGCACCGGTCGTACCCGATCTGGTGCTGCCGTCGCCGAACGGCTCGGCGATCTGCGCGGCGGCCAGCGCGACCGGGCTGCCGGTGGTGGCGGCCTGTCTGCGCAACGCCGACGCCGTCGGGCACTGGCTGCGCGGGCGGGGGTACGGCACCGTCGACGCGCCGATCGGCGTGGTCGCCTCGGGCGAGCGCTGGCCGGACGGCTCGCTGCGCCCCTCCGTGGAGGACCAGCTGGGCGCGGCGTGTGTGCTCGACGCGCTCTCCGGGGTCCCGGGCGGGCTCTCGATCGAGGCGGCGATGGCGCTCGCCGCGTTGGCGAGCACCCCCGACGTGCCGGCCGCTGTGCGGGGCTGTGTCTCCGGGCGGGAACTCGTCGAGCGGGGCTTCGCCGACGATGTCGACATCGCGGTGGAGGTCGGGGTCTCCCCGGTGGTGCCGGTGCTGCGCCACAGCGTCTTCTCCGCGATCTGACCCGCGCACCCTCCGCCCCCACGTGCGCCCCACGCGCGACCGGCCCCGTCGCCGCGCCCGAGCCGAGCACGGACACCCGCCCCCTGCTGGTGGCCGCCGACGCTGACCACACAGACTTCGGCGGCGAGGTGGGAGATCCACATCGCCGCCGAAGCTGGTCGTGTCGCCGGGGCGAGCCCGGTTCGGGTCAGTCGTCCAGCCAGTCCAGGCGGCGGTTGCCCCGGTCCTGCTGCGGGGGCTGGCCGTCCCGGTCCCGACCACCCTGCTGCTGGTCGTAGTCGCCGTAGCCCTGCTGCTGCTGGCCGTAGCCGTAGCCGCCCTGCTGCGGGTCCTGGCCGTAGCCACCCTGCTGGCCGCCGTAGCCACCCTGCTGGTCGTAGCCACCGCGACCGTAGCCGGCGCCCTGCTGCTGGCCGTAGCCGTAGCCTCCCTGCTGCGGGTCCTGGCCGTAGTCGCCCCGGGGAGCGTCCTGGCCGTAGCCGGGGCCCTGCTGCTGGCCGTAGCCGCCGTAGCCACCGGTCGGCTCCTGACCCCGGCCGTAGCCGGTGCCCGGATCCTGGCCGTAGGTCCCGTCGGCGGGCTGGTAGGTCGAGGTGGGGTACGGGTCCGCAGGCGGCGTGTAGGCCTGGGTGCCCTCGGAGTAGCGACCGGTCGGCTCGTCGTACCGTTCGCCGTAGCCGCCGCCCTGAGCCGGCGGGGTGTAGCCGCCCCCCGGAGTGCCGTAGTCCTGCTGGCCGCCGTAGCCGCCGCCGGAGGCCGGTGCGGTGCCGTACGGGCTGCCGGAGGAAGGGGCGTTCCCGTAGCCACCGCCCGAGGCGGGCGCGGTGCCGTACGGGCTCCCCGACGAGGGGGCGTTCCCGTAGGGACCGCCGGAGGAGGGCGCGGCGCCGTAGCCACCGGTGCCGTAGCCACCGGCCTGGGTCGGGGCCGCGTCGCCGTAGCCACCCCCGGACCAGCCACCCTGACCGGCCGAGCCGTAGCCCTGTCCGGGCTGGGGCGGTGGCGCGCCGTACGGGTCCGGCGGGACGTCGTCGACGAGCGGCCGGTTGTGCATCATCGTGGGCGCGTCCGCGAGGGAGGCGCCACCGACCATGGTCGCGTCGGGGCCGACCCGGTTCACCACCCGGGTCGCGTCGTCCGCGCCACCGCGGAGCGCCCCACGTGCCGCCGGGGTCGCCGCCGCACCTCGGACGTCGTCGGCGTCCTCGTCGTCCGGGCTCTCCCGGCGCCGCATCCAGAGCAGCACGATGGTGCCGACGCCGATGGCCACGAAGAGGCCGCCGAGGATGATCAGCAACCAGGAGTCGAACCCGCCGGAGTCCTCCTCGGCGGCGTTGGTCGCCGCTCCGGGAGTGGCGCCGGGCTCCTCGGTGGGCTCCTCGACCGGGTCCTCGGTCGGTACCGGCTCCTCGGTGGTGCCCGGCGTGGGGGAGGCGGTCGCCTCGACCGGCAGGGCGAGGGAGATCCGCTGCCCGGTCATGTTCTGACCGGCGCTGGCGTTGATCGTGACGGTCTTGCGGACCTCGTTGAAACTCGCGCCGAGGACGATCTGACCGGGGGTGATCGGGTTCTGCGCGGAACCGTCGAACCGCCAGTCGCCGTCCTCGTCCGTGGTGGTCGTGTACTGGTGGCGCTGGGAGTCCATCAGGGCCACGGTGGCGTTGGGCACCGGCTTGCCGTTGGCGGTGTTGGTCACCTTGCCGGAGATCCGCCGTACGGTCTGGTTCTGCGACGGCGTCGGATCCGCCGGACGGGCCTGCACGGTCAACGAGAAGTTGGCCGTGGCCGGGCCGGAGTCGGCCTCGACCCGGACGGTCACCGAGCCGTTGGCGGCCCGTGCCCCGTCGCTCGCCTTGAGGGTGAGCAGGACGGACTTCTGCTGACCCGGCTGGTCGAACTCGACCTCGCCGTTGCATCCCGAGCAGCTCACTCCGGACGGCAGCCCGGTCACGCTCAGCCGGGCCTCTTCGTCCTGCCCGCCGGGGTTGACCTGCACCGTGACGGTAGCGTCGCCACCGGCCTGGAGGGTGACCGATCCGGGGGAGACGCTGACGTTGGCGGCGAGGGCGGGTGTGGCGGGGATGGCGAGCAGGGCGCCGGTTACCAGCGCTACGACCACACCGGCCCGTTGGTTCCAGGCTCGTCGGTGTGTTGACACGTCCACCGCCTTCCGGTCTGACTTCCCCGGCCCGGTGGGGGCAGGGCCCCGGGGATCATCACGGTTTGAATAACGCCGTCGGCAACTATGCCTTGTCGGGCCGGACGAGCGCGACCCAGGGCCAACGTCGGTAACCCTACTGGCGGGTCGTATCGTCCCGTCGTGTCCTCTCCGCACATAAAGTCCGCCGCGGTCACGGCGGCTCTGACGGCGCTCGACGAGGGGCGTACGCCCGAACGGCCGGTCCTCCGGGAGGCGGTCCGGACGCTGCTGGCCGTCCTCGCGGAGCGCGCCCCCGGCCGATCGGTGGAGGTGCGGGTTCCACCTTACGGCGCGATCCAGTGCCTTCCCGGCCCGCGACACACCCGCGGTACGCCACCCAACGTCGTGGAGATGTCGCCACCGGTGTGGCTCGCGCTCGCGTCGGGACGGCTGGAGTGGGGGGCGGCGGTCACGGAGGGTCGCGTTCAGGTGAGTGGGGTGCGGGCGGATCTCTCCGCCCATCTCCCGCTGGAGCTGGGATGATCACCATCCGTCGATGACCGATAGGAGTGGTTTCGTGACTGTCGGTATCACTATGGCCTCGCGTACACTGTGAGTCGACGTCCCGGCAGACCGCGTGGATCCGCGTGCACGACACCACCCCAGCCAGACAGAACAGCAACGAGGGAGCGGCAGGTGCCCCGAGGCGACGGCCGGCTGAGCCACGACCTGGACCCGCAGCGGCCCGGCCCCCAGGATGCCTGTGGCGTCTTCGGGGTCTGGGCGCCCGGGGAAGAGGTCGCCAATCTCACCTATTTCGGGTTGTACGCGTTGCAGCACCGTGGCCAGGAGGCGGCCGGCATCGCGGTGAGCGATGGTTCCAGCGTCGTGGTCTACAAGGACCTCGGCCTGGTCGCCCAGGTCTTCGACGAGCCGACCCTGGCGAGCCTGCGCGGCCACCTGGCGATCGGGCACACCCGCTACTCGACCACCGGCGGCTCGACCTGGGAAAATGCCCAGCCGACCATCCGTTCCACCAGCGCCGGCACCACCGTCGCGCTGGCCCACAACGGCAACCTGGTGAACACCGCCGACCTCCAGGGGGAGGTCGCCGAGCGGGGCCTCGGGTCGGACGGCTCGACCAACGACACCTCCCTGGTGACGATGCTGCTGGCCAGCTACCCCGACCTGTCCGTCGAAGCGGCGGCGTTGAAGGTGCTCCCGAAGCTGCGCGGGGCGTTCAGCTTCGTCTTCATGGACGAGGCCACCCTCTACGCTGCCCGGGACCCGCACGGCGTCCGTCCCCTGGTGCTCGGCCGGCTGGAGCGGGGCTGGGTGGTCGCCAGCGAGACCGCCGCCCTGGACATCGTCGGGGCGAGCGTGGTGCGCGAGGTCGAGCCGGGTGAGCTGATCGCCATCGACGCCGACGGGCTCCGGTCCACCCGGTTCGCCGCCCCCGAGCCCAAGGGCTGCCTCTTCGAGTACGTCTACATCGCCCGCCCGGACGCCACCCTCGCCGGGCGCAACGTGCACGCCACCCGGGTGCAGATCGGCCGCCAACTGGCCAAGGAACATCCGGTCGAGGCGGATCTGGTCATCCCGGTGCCGGAGTCCGGCACCCCGGCCGCGATCGGGTACGCCGAGGAGTCCGGCATCACGTACGGCGCGGGTCTGATGAAGAACCCGTACGTCGGGCGGACCTTCATCCAGCCCTCGCAGACCCTGCGCCAGCTCGGCATCCGGCTCAAGCTGAACCCGCTGCGGGAGAACGTGCGCGGCAAGCGGATCGTCGTGGTGGACGACTCGATCGTGCGCGGCAACACCCAGCGGGCCATCGTGCGGATGCTGCGCGAGGCGGGCGCCCTGGAGGTGCACGTCCGGATCTCGTCGCCACCGGTGAGCTGGCCCTGCTTCTACGGCATCGACTTCGCCACCCGGGCCGAACTGCTGGCCAACGGGCTGGACAACGAGGGCATCCGCCGGTCCATCGGGGCCGACACCCTGGGTTACGTCTCGCTGTCCGGGCTGATCGCCGCGACCGAGCAGCCGAAGACCCGACTCTGCCGGGCGTGTTTCGACGGGGAGTACCCGATCGAGCTGCCGGCCGGAAACCTGATCGGCAAGCACGTGCTCGAGGGTGTGGGCCGCCGGGTCACCGGCACCGCGCCGGAGACCGCCCGTTCCGCCCCCCGGGGTGCGGAGCACGGCGGCACTCCACCACTCGTCGCCACTCCGGGCGGCGCGACCGTACACCGCTCATAGCACCACCCGGCGCGGGTCGCCGGCGGCATTGATCGACGGGTCGACGGGACCCGCCGCGGTGCCGGCACCGCGAGGACCACAAAGGGGAGAACCGTGACGCACGTGTCCGAGCGCAACGGCGCAGCAAGCAGCAGCCCGTCCGGCACCGGTGGCGAGCGCCAGCCCTGGACGGCCGGGACGGGTCGTGGGGCCCGTAAGCGGTCGGCGTCGTACGCGGAGGCGGGGGTCTCGATCGAGGCGGGCGACCGCGCGGTCGAGCTGCTCAAGTCCAAGGTGCGGCAGACCCGGCGGCCCGAGGTGATGGGCGACCTGGGCGGCTTCGCCGGCCTGTTCCGGCTGGACACGAAGAAGTACACGAACCCGATCCTCGCCTCGTCGACCGACGGGGTGGGCACCAAGCTGGTCATCGCCCAGCAGCTCGACATCCACGACACCATCGGCATCGACCTGGTCGCGATGGTCGTCGACGACCTGGTGGCGTGCGGGGCCGAGCCGCTGTTCCTGCTCGACTACATCGCCTGCGGCGAGGTCGTGCCGGACCGGGTCGCCGAGATCGGCGCGGGCATCGCCGACGGCTGCCGGTACGCCGGCTGCGCCCTGCTCGGCGGGGAGACCGCCGAACACCCGGGTGTGCTCCGTCCCGACGAGTACGACGTCTCCGCCACCGGTGTCGGCGTGGTCGAGGAGAGCGAGATCCTCGGTCCAGACCGGGTCGAGACGGGCGACGTGGTGATCGCGATGCGCTCCTCCGGCCTGCACTCCAACGGCTACTCCCTGGTCCGGCACGTGCTGCTCGGCGCGGGCCGGATGCGGCTCGACGTGGTGATCGAGGACTTCGGCCGGCAGCGCACCCTCGGCGAGGAACTGCTCACCCCCACCAAGATCTACGCTCAGGACTGCCTGAAGCTGATCGCCGAGGCCGAGGTGCGGGCCATCGCCCACGTCACCGGCGGTGGTATCCCCGGCAACCTGGTGCGGGTCCTGCCGGAGACCGTCGACGCGGTGGTCGACCGGGCCAGCTGGAAGCCGCAGCCGATCTTCGACCTGATCCAGGCCAAGGGCCGGATCGAGGACTCGGAGATGGAGTCCACCTTCAACATGGGCGTCGGCATGTTCGCCATCGTCTCCGCCGAGGACGCCGACCGGGCGCTGGCCACCCTGGCCGGCCGGGGGGTCGACGCCTGGCAGGCCGGCGAAATCATCGAGGGCACCGGCAACGTGCGGATGGTGGGCCAGCACACCCGAGGGTGACGGTCACCACGTGACGATCAGTCGTACACCCGATGAGGGGTTCACCCGGACAGCCATCGCCGCCTAGCCTGAAGGTTCCTCAGGTGAGCGGCGAAGGAGGGCGATGCCTGTCCGGCAGCGGACGTTCAGCGGGATGCGCGGTGTCGCCGCCGTCCCGACGTACGTCGTGATGCAGCCGACCACGCTCTGCAACCTGGACTGCCGGTACTGCTACCTCCCGCTGCGCGCGGCGGACCGGCGGATGCCCGTCGCGGTCGCCGAGGCGGTGGCGAGGGCGGTCGACCCCTGGGCCGAGCGCAGCCGGTTCTCGGTGGTGTGGCACGGCGGGGAGCCCCTCGCGGCCGGGCGCGAGCACCTCGCCGCGCTGATCGCGCCCTTCGGCCCGGCGGTCGAGCATCACGTCCAGACCAACGCGACGCTGATCGACGACGACTGGTGCGCGTTCTTCACCGAGCACCGGGTGCGGGTCAGCGTCAGCGTGGACGGCGGGCGGCAGCGCAACGCCGAGCGGGTCACCCGGGGTGGCCGGCCGGCGTACGACCGGATCGTGCGCGGGGTGGCCGCGCTGCGTCGGCACGGGCTGCCGTTCTCCGCGCTCGCGGTGGTCAGCCGACCGGAGCCCGGTCTCGCCACCGAGCTGTACGACTACTTCCTCGGCCTCGGGTGTGACGTGCTCGGGGTCAACATCGAGGAGACCGAGGGGGTGAACCTCCGGGGCAACGCGCACGACGCCGCCACGGTGACCGCCTTCTGGGCCGAACTGGTCGCCGCCTGGCGTCGCGATCCCCGGATCCACCTTCGGGAGGTGGAGTGGTCCCTGCGGTACGCCTCGGCGATCCTGGACGGGACCGCCGACGACGTGCTGCCCCGGCGGCTGGACCCGATCCCCACCGTCGCGTACGACGGGTCCGTGACCTTGCTCTCCCCCGAGCTGGCCGGCTTCTCCGATCCCCGCTACGGGGACTTCAGCAGCGGGAACGTGCTGGACACCCCGCTGGCCGACATCCTGGCCGCCGCGGAGCGGACGTCCTGGGTCGGCGAGTTCCTCAGCGGCGTCGAGGCGTGCCGCGACTCCTGCCCGTACTTCGGCTTCTGCGGCGGCGGTCACGCCGCCAACCGCTACTTCGAACAGGGGCGCTTCGACGGTACGGAGACCGAGCACTGCCGCAACAGCAAGATCCGCCTACTCGAGGGAGTGTTGGAACATGCCCGAGATCATCAGCCACCGGCCGCCTGAGCCGGTCGGAGGGAAGCCCACGGACGTGGTCGCGGAGCGGGTACACGAAGCCGAGGCGGGCCTTACCGCCCTGCTCCACGAGGCTGAGGCGGCACGCCGGCTCCGGGCTGAGGTCTCGGGTGGCGACGGGGCCAGCGCGGTCTGCGCCTGGAACCACTTCGAGAACATCCCGACGTTCTACAACTGGAACAACCGACCCAGGTGAGACGCAGGGGACGATCGAGGACCTGCCGGGGCGCGCCGGACGGCGGGCACGGCAGGCCCTCGATCGTCAGTTGGTACAGCCGGATCCCGCCGGGCACATGCGTGAGCACGCGGGCCTTACCGCGTGCTCAAACGTGACCGAGGGTCAGCGGGCAGGACGAACCCAGGGGTCCGAGTCTCCGTCCGGATGGTCCTCGTCATCGTCGTCGACATACTCTTTGTAGTCGTCGTCGAAGTCGTGGTCCGACTTGCCAGCACCCGCCAGTTCACGCTGCAAGGCGGTGAGGTCGGTGTTCGGGGAGTGGTACTTCAACTCCCGGGCCACCTTTGTCTGCTTGGCCTTAGCACGGCCGCGCCCCATGGCTCGACCCCCTCGCACAGAATTCGGGGCAGCCCGAAGGCGGGCCCCGATGACGTCAGGCATCTCTCGTGGCTCTTACGGTACATGGGGATGCCCACGTTCGGCACCTCGGGTTACCGTCGACCGGCCCTGCGCGTCGCAGTCAACCAGCCGTTACGAAGTGTACCCGGTAAGGAGTGCCCTCGGACGTGGGCGTGACGCTCGGGACAGTGGTCGTCGCCGGTCCGTGACGGCGACGGTCGGCCGATACGAAAATCCCGACGTAGCCCGGTAAAACAGTACGAACGGCCCAACGGGGACGGATCGGGTCGTACCGCCCCGCCCCCGGGAACCGGACGGTTCAGGGCAGCAGGATGGTCCGGAGCCGTCCGACATCGGCCATCCGCCGCTCGGCGAGCCGGTCCGCGGCCTCGGCCGGCGGTACCCCGTCGGCGTCGGCGAGCTGGAGGATCTCCCGGGTGGTGTCGTAGATCCGGGTGGCCCGCAGCTTGGCCCGCTCGAAGTTGAAGCCGTCGATCTCGTCGGCAACCTGGATCACCCCGCCGGCGTTGACCACGTAGTCCGGGGCGTAGAGGATGCCCCGCTCGGCGAGGAGCTTCTCGATGCCCGGGTGGGCGAGCTGGTTGTTCGCCGCCCCGGCGACCACCTTCGCCCGCAGCGCCGGCACCGTGTCGTCGTTCAGGGCACCGCCCAGCGCGCAGGGCGCGTACACGTCGATGTCGGCCGTGACCAGCGCGGAGGCGTTCGGGACCAGCTCGACCTGGGGGTAGGTTTGCCGGGCCCACTCGCAGGCCCGGGGGTTGACGTCGGTGGCCACCACCCGTGCGCCGTCGTCGATCAGGTGGCCGGTGAGGTGTCGGCCGACCTTGCCCAGACCGGCCACGCCGACGGTGCGTCCGGCGAGCGTCGGGGTGCCCCAGACGTGCTCGGCGGCGGCCCGCATGCCCTGGAAGACGCCCCAGGCGGTGAGGACGGACGAGTCGCCCGCCCCGCCGTGCTCGACGCTGCGGCCGGTGACGAAGCGGGTCTCCCGGGCGATCACGTCCATGTCCGCCACGTAGGTGCCCACGTCGCAGGCGGTGTAGTAGCGGCCGTGCAGCGACTCCACGAAGCGGCCGTAGGCGCGCAGCAGCGCCTCGCTCTTGAGCTTCTCCGGGTCGCCCCAGATGACCGCCTTGCCACCGCCGAGGTCCAGCCCGGCCAGCGCGTTCTTG
The DNA here is from genome assembly GCF_040639195.1 of Micromonospora sp. NPDC023956. Taxonomy (NCBI): domain Bacteria; kingdom Bacillati; phylum Actinomycetota; class Actinomycetes; order Micromonosporales; family Micromonosporaceae; genus Micromonospora; species Micromonospora sp. NPDC023956. The sequence continues at coordinate 456,283 of NZ_JBEZZN010000002.1, read as the reverse complement.
TAGGCCATGCCGCGCGACAGGTCGAGTACGTCGGCGAGGGCCTCGGCCTCACTGGCGTACGGGTAGAAGCGCGTCCCGCCGAGTGCGGGGCCCAGCGCGGTGGAGTGGATCGCGATGATCGCCCTCAGCCCGGTCTGCTTGTCCTGGCAGAAGACGACCTGTTCGTGTCCGGACGAGCCGGGGTCGTCGCTGCTCGCGAATACGCCCATGACTGCTCCTGGTCTCGGTGTGTGTCCTTGTGGGACAGGAACCTGGCGGTGGCCGGCGGGATGGTGCCGGCGCTGCCGAGCCTAGTCCTCGATCGTCTCCGTAGCGCCTCCCGCGGCCGACGCGGATCAGGGACGTCAGCGCGGTCCGACCGGGCTCTCGTGGGAGGATCGCGCCGTGCCGTCGCTCTTCGCTTCATATCTGCGTGTGTACGAACCGCTGACCGCCTTCGACCGGGAGCGTCAGGCGTACTGGCGCCGGTACGCGCGCCAGGGGCGGGCGGTGACCCCGCAGGAGGGGCCGGTCCGGCAGCGGACGGCCGTGATCGAGGCGCTCGGCGCGGGCTGGACCCGCCTGCCCGACCTGCCGGACGAGGCGTACGTGCTGGAGGCCGGCGAGGCGATGCTGGTCTGCCCGTGGAACCTGCGGGTCCGGGTGGCCGAGGCGGCGCTGAGCGCGCGGGAGGGCGTGCCGGCGGTGCTCGCCGACGCGTTCGTCCCACCGGTGCTGGCCGGTCAGGCGAAGGCCGTGGTGGAGGACTGGCGCAGCGGTGCCCGGGTGCTGGAGCACGGGGTGCCCCGGCTGCACGAGCAGATCTCCACCTGGGGCGTGCCGCTGCGCTGGTTCGTCCTCGTCGACCCCGAGGAGCGGGAGTTCGGCGTCGAGCCGGGGCGTCGGGTGCTGCGCTACCGGACGGAGATGTCCAAGGCCCGTCGGCGGTCCTCGCGGGCCCTGTCGGTGCTGCGCAAGTCGGTGGGGGAGGTCCCGATCACGCAGGCGGTCGAGGAGGCCGCCCGCTGGCTGGAGGAGTTCCATCCCCGGTCGATGGTGGAACTGGACTACGGCGGCCTGGTGGACCTGCTTCCCGAGGAGACTCTCCGGGCCGACGACTCGCCGGCCCTGGTGGCGACGGGGCTGGCCGGGCTGGCCCGGGGCGAGGCCGAGGAGGCTTCGGCGGCGTACGACAAGCTGGTCGCCCGGTGGCGGGCGGTGCAGCTACTGGAACGGTGCAACTAGCCCAAAGACTCCCAAAAGAGGACCACAATGAGAGCCGAGTTCGTAATTGGCGCATCACGAACCGTGATCATGAGTCCGAATAAGGTAGTTTCTGGGGCATAAAAGTCGTATAAATCGGGCATGGTTCATCCGTCCGTCTAGGGACCTTCGGCCGTTCGGCCCATGTCGGACATCGGGGACTAGCCGGACCATGGGAGACGCGTCGGCCGGCGGGACCCCGGCCGGTGTCTATACACGTGGAGGAGTGACCGATGGCATCGCGAACGCACGAACCAGAGCCGCTGCTCACACCGGCCGAGGTGGCGTCGATGTTCCGTGTCGACCCGAAGACCGTGACCCGGTGGGCGAAGGCGGGCAAGCTCAGTGCGATCCGCACCTTGGGCGGGCACCGTCGTTACCGCGAGTCGGAGGTACGCGCTCTGCTCCAGGGCCAGATCCCCCAGCAACGCCAGGGGGACTGACCCGGACGGCACAGGAGACGTTCGGATCAGGGGCGGCGGACGAGAGTCCGCCGCCCCTGATCATGTCCGGGACCGGTGTCCGCCGCCGGCCCGGCGCTCAGTCCAGGGTCACCCGTACGCCCACCGTGCCCTGCTCGCCCCGGCGCAGCCGGCTGCCGAGCAGGGTCAGCCGGCCCAGCAGCCGGTACTTCTGCTTGAGCAGGCTCCGGATGCGCCGGGTCTCGGCCGGGCCGCAGAGGGTCGCGTGCCCGCTGGTCGCCGGTCCGTGGGGACGCCCCCGGACGTCGCACGGCGCCACGGTCACCGCCGGATCCCGCCGGATCCGCTTGACCTTGCCGGAGTCGGCGACCGTCCAGATGGACAGGGCCTCCCCGTCGCGCACCGCCCAGACCGGGGTGGGCACCCCACGACCGTCCCGTCGGAACGTGGTGAGCAGGACGTATTTCTCCGCTGCCAGGTCGTCGAGATCAGTCACGCCGCCACGATACGGCGGACCGGCCCGGCCGGTACGGCGGATAGCGTGCAGCCTATGAGTGGCGAACCACGGATCGGTGACGTCTTCGGCGCGATGCTCACGGACGCGTACGCGGTGGAGACGGGAACCGGGACCCGGCCGCTGGCCGGTGGGCGGCTGCCCCGCCCGGTCATCGAGATCATCGAGCGGGACGACGGGCTGATCAACGGCGCGCCGTCCGCGCACTACTTCGCCGGCCCTGCGGACTGGCAGCCGTACGACCACCGGGCGGTGAGCCGGGTCCGGGGCGCCACGCTGGACGTCGGCGTCGGCGCGGGCCGGATCGCGCTGCTCCTCCAGGATCGGGGCATCCCGGTCACCGGCCTGGACACCTCGGCCGGGGCGCTCGCCGTCTGCCGCCGACGCGGTGTCCGGGAGCTGGTGCACGGCACGGTCGACGCGCACGTGGCCGACGGGCGGCGGTACGACACCTTCCTCCTGCTCGGTAACAACCTCGGGCTGCTGGAGGGGGTGGAACGGGGCCGGGCGCTCCTGGCCTCGCTGGCGGCGATGGCCCGACCGGGCGCCCAGGTGATCGCGCAGGGCACCGATCCGTACGGCACCCGGGACCCGGTGCACACCGGCTACCACGAGCGGAACCGGCGGCAGGGGCGGCTCGGCGGTCAGTTGCGGCTACGGCTGCGCTACCGGGAACTCGGTACCGACTGGTTCGACTACCTGGTCTGTTCCGCCGGGGAACTCGGCACCCTGGTCGAGGGCACGCCCTGGCGGCTGGTCGAGGTCGACGACGCCGACGCCCCGTACTACCTGGCTCTCCTCCAGCTCGCCGGCTGAGGCGGCGGCAAGGTCCCCTCCGCACCGGGAAGCGGTGCGGAGGGGACCTCTGCCTGTACGTCAGACCTGGACGGTCGGGGGGAGCTGCCGGGGCGGCAGGCCGCCGTCGCCGTCGACGACCTCGTCCGGGGTGCCGTCCTCGTCGATGTCGACCATCGTGATGTCGACCTTGCCGTCGTGGTCGGTGTCGAACTGGAAGAGATCGGCGCGACCGTCCCCGTCCGTGTCGATCACCCAGACGTCGGTCCGCCCGTCGTTGTTGGTGTCCGCTCGGAGCAGTTCCACCCGCTGGTCACCCCGGGTCTCGACGGTCTCCGACGGTTGTCCGGTCGCCTCGTTCATCGAACGTCCTTCCCTTGGTTGACGGCCGCAGTACCCGGTTTCCGCCGCCCCCACGCATGCCGGGCGGAACGCGGCTGCATAGGGTCGGCACATGAACGATCGTTTCGTCGTCGTCGGGGCCGGCACCATGGGGCTGGGCATCGCGTACGTGGCGGCCGGGGCGGGGCACGCCGTCGAGCTGGTGGAGGTGGATCCGGACCGGGCCGCCGAGGCCCCGGTGCGGCTGGCGTCGCTCTGGGAGCGGGCCGTCCAGCGCGGGAAACTCGGCGCCGACGAGGCGGCGGCGAACCAGGAGCGGCTGGTGGTGCGCACCTCGCTCGCCGAGGTGGCCGCCGGCCCCGGGGTGCTCGTGGAGGCCGTACCGGAGCGGCTGGAGCTGAAGCGGGCGGTGCTCGCCGAAGCGGCGGCACTGCGGCCGGCGCTGCTGGGCAGCAACACCTCCAGCATCTCCATCGGCGAGCTGGCGGCCGGCCTGGACCGGCCGGAGCGCTTCGTGGGGTTGCACTTCTTCAACCCGGTCTGGGCGATGGCGCTGCTGGAGGTCGTGGTCGGCCCGGCCACCTCCGCGGAGACCACCGACGCGGCCGTCGCGCTCGCCCGCCGGCTGGGCAAGGACCCCGTCGTGGTACGCGACCTGCCCGGCTTCGCCACCTCCCGGCTCGGGGTGGCCCTGGGGCTGGAGGCGATCCGGATGGTCGCCGACGGCGTGGCCAGCCCCGCCGACATCGACAAGGCGATGGTGCTCGGCTACCGGCACCCGGTGGGGCCGCTGGAGCTGACCGACATCGTCGGGCTCGACGTGCGACTGGACATCGCCCGTACCCTCCGCGCCGCGTACGGGGACCGCTTCGCGCCGCCGCCGCTGCTGGAGGAGATGGTCGCCCAGGGCCGGCTCGGGAAGAAGTCCGGTCAGGGCTTCTACCGCTGGCAGGACGGGGTGCGGCAGTGAACGACCGAACCACGGTCGCGGAGGGTGGGACGGGCGTGGTGAGCATGCTGGCGAGCCGCGCGGTCGCGAAGGGAGGACCGGCACGATGAGTCTGCGGATAGAGGAGCTGCCGGACCGGCTGGTGGTGACGCTGGACCGGCCCGAGAAGCGCAACGCCATCGACGCGGACCTGATCGGCCGGCTGCACGAGGTCTGCGCCGAGTTGGAGGCCCGGCCCCGGCTGCTGCTGCTCACCGGCGGAACGGACGGCATCTTCGCCGGTGGCGCCGACATCGGCCAGCTCCGTGAGCGGGGGCGGCTGGACGCGCTCGCCGCGATCAACTCGGCGGCCTTCGCCCGGATCCGGGCCCTGCCGATGCCGACCGTGGCGGCCGTGGACGGGCCGGCGCTGGGCGGCGGCGCGGAGCTGGCGTACGCCTGTGACCTGAGGGTGTGTACGGCACGGGCGGTGTTCGGCCAGCCGGAGGTGCGGCTGGGGATCCTGGCCGGCGCGGGGGCGACCCACCGGTTGCCGGCACTGGTCGGCGAGGCGCGGGCCAAGGAGCTGCTCTTCACCGGCCGTCGGGTGGACGCCGAGGAGGCCCTGCGGATCGGGTTGGTCAACCGGGTGGTGGCGGAGCCGGACGGGCTGCTGGCCGACGCGCACGAGCTGCTCGACGAGATGGCGAAGGGCTCGGCGCTGGCGCTGCGGCTGACCAAGCTGGCGGTCGACGCGCCGGCTGCGGCCCACCCGCATCTGGACCTGGTCAGTCAGGCGGTGCTCTTCGAGGACGACGAGAAGTACCGGCGGATGACCGACTTCCTGGAGCGGCGGCGACCGCGGTAGCCGTGGAGGTGGGGGCGGACACCCGCCCCCACCGTCGTCACTGCTGGATCCGGACGCCCGCCTCGTCGAGGGCGACGATCACCGCTGCCGACTCGGCGTAGCCGATGAGCAGGACGGCGTCCGCGCCGAACTTCTTGATCTCCCGGGCACCCGCGCTGAAGTCCACCGGCGGGGCGTCGGCGTCCGCCGGGGGCTCGTAGGTGAGCAGCTTGACCTTGTCGCCGCCGAGACCGGCCCGCTCCAGCTCGGTACGGACGTAGCCCTGGAGGCCCTCGCCGTAGGAGTCCTTCCGGGCGACCAGGGCGACCTTGCGCGGCCCGTCGCGCAGGATCACGTCGGCGAGTGCCCGCCCCTGGAGGCTGTCCGGCGGGGCGGTGCGGAAGTACAGGCCGTTGTCCTCGATCGTGGTCAGGCTGGCGTCGGTGTTCGCGGGGGAGAACATCACCAGCCCGGCCGCCACCACGTCCGGCAGCACCGCCTTGGAGACGCCGGACGCGCCCGCGCCGATGATGACGTGCACGTTCTTCCGGACGTGCGAGGCCAGCGTCGCCTTGGCGACGGCCGGGTTGGTGCCGTCGTCGCCCGGGATCCAGACCATCGGTTCGCCGAGCACGCCACCCGCGGCGTTGATCTCCTTCAGCGCCAGCGCGGCTGCGGCGGCCTGCGGCGGGTAGGCCAGCGAGAGCGCCCCGGTACGCGGCATCAGGCCGCCCAGGGTCAGCGGTGCGCCGGCGTCCCCGCTGGGCTTGCGCGCCTTCGGCGGGGCCTTGGTGCTCGCCTGGGAGTCGTCACCGGCCCCGACGAACTCGGTCTTGGCGTCGTTGAGCTTCTGGTCGTCGAAGTGCAGCGTTCCGTAGCTGGCGGTGGCCGGCTCACCGGCCTCGGTGAACCCGGCCCGGGTCAGCGAGACGCCCCGGTACTCGATGTCCTGCCCGGCTCGGGCGAGCTTCAGGCAGCCGACCGCGTTCTCGCAGCGCTGGCCCTCGTTGGTCACGCCGATGATCTGCTTGGCGATGGCGGTGGGAGCCGTGGTGCCAGCGAGCTGGGCGGCGAGTGCGGTGATCATCACCGCGTCGTACGTCTCGGCGGCGTAGAGGTAGTCCCGCAGGTCCGGGTCGACGGCGCGGAGCCGCGACTTGAAGTCCTCCGGCAACGGGGTCATCGGGGTCGTGCCCTTCATCCCGTCGACGAGGTGGGCACGATCCTTCAGCTCACGGGGGAACGTGTTGAGCATGTTGCCGTCGTTGCCGTAGAGCCGCACCTGCTGACTCTCGTTCTGGGCTTCCTCGGGCTGCTCCGTCCCGCAGGCGCCGGTGGAGAGCAGGAGCGCCACGCAGGCCGCCAGCGTGGCGACTCGCGAGCCGCGTGATACGCGCATGATCGTCGTTCCCCTCAGGCGAAGGTTCGCTGCGCACATTAGCGTGCGTTCCCGATCGGCGGGACCGTGAGGGCGGATCGACGTGAAGGTCGACGGCGGCGACTACCTAAAGTGGTCGACCGGTCGGCGCTGAGTGGTGATCACTTGACGCAGTCCCGTACTCTTCGCCGCGTGACCGACTTGCCCCAACAGACGCGTGACGACGCGGCCGCCGTCCTGCACTCCGCCCTCGCCGGGGACGGCGACGCCGTGGTGGGAACCTTCGACGCCGTGGTCGACCGGTCCGGGGTGGCCGGGGCGTACGGGGTCGCCTGGTGTCTCGCCGCCACAATGGTCGGGGACGACGTGCCTGCCGGAACCGCCGCCCTCGACTTCCCCGGCATCGACCAGGCCAACTACGACACCCGCTGGGTGGCCCGCTTCCTCAGCGCGTACGCCAACCGCGACCCGGAGACCGGCGAGGCGCTCTTCGGTGCCGCGATCGCCGACGGGCTGCTCCCCGACTGCCTGCTCACCCTGGCCGGTTCGGCGGTGGCCACCCTCTACGGGCCGAAGAGCCCGTCCGCCGCTCAGTAGGCGTGGTAGGCCACCAGCGGTTCGTACTGGTAGTAGCTGTTCGAGAAGCGGACCTTGAAGTTGACCCCGTCCCGGACGTTGGTGGCGATCGTCGTCCAGCCGGAGTTGGCCGGTAGGTACGTCCAGTAGTTGCAGTTGCTGGTCTGGTCGATGAAGATCACGCAGGCCTGGGTACTGAAGGCGCTGGCGTTGCGGACGTTGATGTCGAGGCACCGGCTGCTGGTCCGGTACGGGCCGGCCTGCCCGCCCCAGCCGCCGGTCTGGAAGTAGGACCGGCTCGTGGTGCCGTAACAGGTCGACTGGCTGCCGAGGTTGGTGACGGAGGTGCCCTGCGTGCCGGCGACGACGGCCTGGGCGGGCGCGGCGACGGCCAGCAGCGCGACCGTGGTCGCGGTGGTCAGCAGGGGAGCGACCGGGAGTTTCATGGGCTTCTCCAACCGTGGACTGACCGCTGACGGTCGATCCTTCACGAACCGTGCCGATGGTACTGATCAATGTCGTGGTCCGCTGTCCCCGCTGGCCACCCGAGATGCCCGGTCCGCCCGCCCCGCCGTCGGTTGACGCGCTCCGGTCCGCCCGCCCGTGGCCCGGTCCGCCCGTGGTGCCGTCCGGTGCGGTCGGTACACCTGCCGGAGGGTGTGGTAGCTGTGGTGCCATGTCCGACGCCATGCTCAGCAAGGTGCGCAAGCTGCTCGCCAAGGCGGAGGATCCGGCCTGCACCCCCGCCGAGTCGGCCGCCCTGACCGCCAAGGCGACCGAGTTGATCGCCCGTTACGGGGTGGACCGGGCGCTGCTCGCCGCCCGGGACCCGGCCACCGACCCGGTGGGCGACCGGGTGGTGGACGTGGTCGCTCCGTACGCCCGGGACAAGGCCGGTCTGCTCGCGGCGGTGGCCGACCCGCTCCGGTGCCGCTGCGTGCGGCGACGCGACGGCAGCGGCTTCACCATGCACCTGTTCGGGTTCACCAGCGACCTGGAGCGGGTCGACCTGCTCTTCACGTCGCTGCTGGTGCAGGCCGCGCACGGGCTGGCCGGTACGGCGGTGCCGCCCGACGCGCACCCGGCCGCCTTCCGCCGTTCCTGGCTGGCCGGATTCGCGCAGGTCGTCGGGGAGCGGTTGCGGGTGGCCGAGGCGGCGGCGGTGGAGGGCGCCGAGGCGGGCGGGCCCTCGGTGGCGCTGGTGCTCGTCGACCGGTCGGAGCGGGTGCGACGGCGGCTCGACGAGGTGTACCCCCGGCTGCGTACCGCCGCGCCCCGGCGGTTGGCCGGCACCGGTTACTCCGTCGGTGCGGACGCGGGTCGTCGGGCCGACCTGGGTGGACGGACCGTCGGCGGGCCGTCCCGTCCCGCGCTCGGGGACCGCTGAGCCGAGCCTCAGGCCGAGTGCGGGCGGCGGCGGACGGAGTGGAGGTAGCGGGTGAGCATGTCCTGCCACCCCTCGGTCATCGCCTGCCGGTAGCCCTCGGCGGCGGTGCCGTGCCGGTCGAACTTCCGGTGCTCGACGGTGACCCGGGTCAGTCCCGGCCCGTCGGCCTCGACGACCACCTCGACCTCGCTGGCCCGGGACGGGTCCGGCACGGGCACCCGGTCCGGGCCGATCTGCCAGACGAACACCAGCCGGTGAGGTGGCTCCCAGGTGAGGACCCGGCCCCAGTCGGAACGGAAGCCGTGCGGGCCGATCTCGTAGAGCATGCCGCCGGGGCGGGGCTCGATGCCCAGGTCGGCGAGGAAGTCCGGCCCCGACCAGGTGTACTCGGCGACCCACCAACTGGTCAGGTGGGTGAAGGCGGTGAACGCCTCCTCCGGGGAGGCGGGGACGAGAAGAGTGCTGCGAAGGGAGAAACGGTCGACGTCCTGGTGGACGGCGTCCGGCTCGGCGATCTCCTGCCCCATAGGCCCGGACCCTACCGGCTGGTGCCGGGACGTGCAGCGACCTTTGTCCCTGGGACAGCGCGGAGCGACCTCGCGAAATCCGGATAAACAGCATCAGAAATCGTCGCTCCACGCTGTCCCGAAGGTGATCACCGCCGTCGATCACAAGTGCGTAAACCACCGCCCGGAGGGCGCGGCCCGTCCGGCGGGACGGGAACTCCACGGGTGTCTCCCGCCCGGTGGAGGCCCGGCGGTCGGTCCACCGTCGGGGCACTCTCTAGTACATTGGTACATGTACGTTAGTACCAGTACCAGCGGAGGGGCACACCGGTGGCATATCTCTTCCTCCTCGGCGCGATTCTGGCCGAGGTGCTCGGCACGAGCCTGTTGAAGGCGACGCACGGCTTCACCCGGCTGTGGCCCACCCTCGGGTTGCTGACCGCCTACGTCACGGCGTTCCTGCTGCTCGCGCAGGCGGTGAAGACCATCCCGGTCGGGATCGCCTACGCGATGTGGTCGGGGCTCGGCACCACCGCGATCGTCGCCATCGGGGCGGCCTTCCTCGGTGAACCGCTCAGCCTGACCAAGGTCCTCGGCGTCGGGCTGGTTGTCGCCGGTGTGGTCATCCTCAACCTGGGCGGTGCGCACTGAGCGCCGGAGGAATCCGCCGACCCGCCCGTGCCCGCGATCCGGAGGGCCGTCGTCGCGCGTTGACCGCCGCGGTCGTCGAGGTGATCGCGGAGGTCGGGATCGGCCGTACCACCCACCGGGCGGTGGCCGCCCGTGCCGGGGTGCCCCTCGGCGCGACCACCTACTACTTTCCCACCCTGGCCGACCTGGTCGCCGCCGGGCTGGCCCGGGCCGGCGCGGATCTCGACGCCGAGCTGGTGCGGTGGGCCGACCACCTGGGCGACGGCCTCGACCTGCCGGCTCGGCTCACCCGCCTGACCTGCGAGTATCTCGCGAACCGGAGCCGGGCGCTCACCGAGTTCGAGCTGTACCTCGCCGCCGCCCGGAGCCCGGAGCTACGTCCCCTCGCCCGGTCCTGGCGGGACCAGGTCCGCCGGCTCCTGACCCCGATGGTCGGTGACCGGGCCGCCGTCGCGGTCGCCGCCCTCCTGGACGGCGTCGCGGTGCAGAGCATCGCCACCGGCGAGCCGGTCGACCCGGCGGCCGTCGAGTCGGCGATCACCGCGCTGGTGTCGGGCGGGCCGCTCAGGTGACGGTGGGACTGCGGCGCTCGATCAGCGTGACGTCCCGCCAGCGGCCATGGTGGCGACCGATGCGCTGACGGGTGCCGACGGTACGGAAGCCGCAGGCCGCGTGCAGGGTGAGGCTGGCGGTGTTCTCCGGGAACACGCCGGACTGGATGGTCCAGATCCCGCCCTGCTCGGTCGAGGCGATCAGGGCGCGGAGCAGAGCCCGGCCGACGCCCCGACCCCGTGCGTCGGGGTGGACGTAGACGGAGTGCTCGACCACCCCGGCGTAGACGCACCGGTCGGACACCGCCGAGCAGGCGACCCAGCCCAGCACGGTGTCGTCCCGGTCGACGGCTACCCACCGGTGCTGCGGCATCCGGCTGGCGGTGAAGCTCTCCCAGCTGGGCGGCTCGGTCTCGAAGGTCGCGTTCCCGGTGGCGATGCCGAGGCGGTAGACCTCCAGGACCGCCCGGCGGTGCCGGTCGCCCATGGCCGTGACCGTGACGTCCCCGGTGGGGCGGGGCGGGGGTGCGGCGGTCACGCGAGGGCCCTGGCGGGGATGTCCAGCAGTGCGCCGAGTTGGCGGAACGCCTCAGGCCGCACCCGGTACCACACCCAGGTGCCGCGTCGGTCGGCGTCGACCAGCCCCGCCTCGCGGAGCACCCTGAGGTGGTGGGAGATGGTCGGCCCGGACAGCTCGAAGGCGGGGGTCAGGTCGCAGACGCAGATCTCGGGCACCGAGGCGATCATCGACATCAGCCGCAGCCGGACCGGGTCGCCCAGGGCCTTGAACATCGGCGCGACGGTTTCCGCCTCGTCGGCGTCGAGCGGGCGGGCAGCGAGCGGCGGGCAGCAGGCGACCGCGTGCAGATCCACCCCCGGCGGCGCTTGTTTCGACATCTGGCTAGGTTGACAGATGTCGAAACAGGGTGCAACGGTTGGGCTGCTTCGAAAAGCATCTAGGCAAGGCGCGGCGATGGTCGGCTGCCCGTACCACCGCCGTGCGTGAGCGCGCCCACGTCGCCGGGTCGGCCCGGCGCGTCCACCCGACCGGCCCAGGAGGAGAACCATGTCCCGCGTCCAACTCGCCCTGCGCGTCTCCGACCTCGAAGGCTCCATCGCCTTCTACTCCCGACTGTTCGACACCGAACCGGCCAAGCGCCGACCCGGCTACGCCAACTTCGCCATCGAGAACCCGCCGTTGAAGCTCGTGCTGCTCGAAGGCGGAGCCGACCAGCCGACCGCCCTGGACCACCTGGGTGTGGAGGTCTTCAGCACCGACGAGGTCGACGCGGCGACCCGGCGTCTCACCGACGCCGGCCTCGTCACCCTGGAGGAGAACAGCACGGAATGCTGCTACGCCCTCCAGGACAAGGTCTGGGTACGCGGGCCCGGCAACGAGCCGTGGGAGGTCTACACCGTCAGGGCCGACTCGCCCCGGGGAGAGAAGGCCATCCCGGACGCCTGCTGCACCCCGCCCACCGAGCGGGAACCGGCCCCCGGCGGTGCCGCCGGGAACTGCTGCTGACCGTCGTCGCACGCCCGCCCCCGGCCGGAGGCGACGGCCGGCCGGACGACGACTCAGCCGGCCGGACTGTCGGCCACCGTCACGGGGCCACGATCAGCGGCTCTTATTGCCGATGAGTGGCAACTGCGAAAAGATGGCAGATGGTGAACGGGTAGGTCACCCACCACGGGGGGTGGACGCCTCCGCGCCGCGATGATCCTGCGGAGGCGTTTCCCCCGGACCCGTCCCGGGCCGGCGCTCCCGGCGTGCCGGGCCTGCTCACTCTCCGCGCGGGGCGTACATGATGACCGCGACACCGACGAGGCAGATGGCCGCGCCGACGAGGTCGTAGCGGTCGGGGCGGAACTTGTCGACGACCATGCCCCAGGCGAGGGAGCCGGCCACGAAGATGCCGCCGTAGGCGGCCAGGATTCGGCCGAAGTTCGGATCGGGCTGGAAGGTGGCGACGAAGCCGTAGAACCCGAGCGCGATGACTCCCGCCGCTATCCACAGCAGGCCCCGGTTCTCCCGCCACCCCTGCCACACCAGCCAGGCGCCGCCGATCTCGGCGAGCGCGGCGAGCAGGAACAACAGGATCGACCGGGCAACCATCATGCGTCGGACCCTAGCGACACACCTCGTACCGAGGGCTGGTCGTCGCACCGCCTTCGACGTGGCCGGGCTGCCAAAAGCAAGATCCCCACCGACGTTTCCGCAGGTGGGGACCTCTGTAGCCCGGCGAAAGGCTATGTGGCCAGGGGCGGGGTCGAACCGCCGACCTTCCGATTTTCAGTCGGACGCTCGTACCAACTGAGCTACCTGGCCGTACCCGGGTGACTTTACCCCCCGGACGCAGAACGCCGCGCGGTGAGACGCGGCGTCAGCGTTGGCGGTCCTGACGGGACTTGAACCCGCGACCTCCGCCTTGACAGGGCGGCGAGCACTCCAACTGCTCCACAGGACCTAGCTCGTACTGCCTCCGGCTGGGCCGGATCGTGCCCCCAACGGGATTCGAACCCGTGCTACCGCCTTGAAAGGGCGGCGTCCTGGGCCGCTAGACGATGAGGGCGGCCCCGCCATCATTGCACACTCGCAACTTCTAGCGGACTTGCTCCCATCCGGCCCCGCCGGAGGCCTGCAAAGCATACGTGATGAGCCGCCGGCCAACAAAATCGGTATCGGCCCGACCGGAGTTCCCGCCGGAACCGCAGGTCAACGGGATTCAGCGCAGCTTGGCCACGCCGTACCGCCGCTTGCTCTCCGCGATCACCCCGGCGCAGGCGGCCACCGTGGCGGCCCGGTTTCCGCCCCCGTCGTGCAGCAGCACCACCGAGCCGGGGCGGAGCGCGTCCCGGACCCGCGCCACGATCGTCGCGGCCGGCGGCTTCGCCCAGTCCCTCGGGTCGACGTTCCAGTGCAGCGGGGTCATGCCGAGTTCCCGGGCCACCGCCACCACCTCGGGCGTCCACCGGCCGCCCGGCTGGCGGTAGAAGGGGACCTTCGCGCCGGGCACCGCCGCCCGGATCGCCCGGGTGGTGCGGTCCAGATCGGTGTGGATCTCGGACCGGGGACGCCCGCCCAGGTCCACGTCGTGCCGCCAACTGTGGTTGCAGAGCTGGTGCCCCTCACGCACGATCTGGGCCACCAGGCCGGGATGTTTGCGGACCCGGGTGCCGACCACGCAGAAGGTGGCGGTGACCCGGTGCCGACGCAACTGTTCCAGCACCTTCGGCGTCCAGACCGGGTCCGGACCGTCGTCGAAGGTGAGCGCCACCCCCCGGGTGCCGGTGCTCCGGCGCAGCCCTGCCGGCAGGGCGGTACGGGTCGGCTTCGGGGCGGCCTTCGAGGTGGACGGCGTGGGAGCCGGTGTGTCGGACGGCGCCGGAGTCCCGGGCGGTTCGGCGGACGGCGTCGCCGCCGGGTGGGAGAAGACCGGGGCGGTCGGGCCGTCGGTGCGGACCCCGGTCTCCCCACCGCAGCCGGAGAGGAGAACCAGCAGGGCGGCACCGGTCGCGGCCAGGGCGCGTGGCGTCATCGTCGTCGCTCCCGAGAGGGGGTCGGGGTCACGGAGGCCCCGACGTTACGCCCCGCTCCGTGCCGGTGACACCCCCGGTCAGCCGGGCGGTGACCCGTCCAACGAGTCCCGTACCGCGAGGGCCAGCGAGACCGCCTCGGCCAGCGACACCGGCCGGACCACCCCGGCGGGGAGGGTGTCGTCCCACCAGCCGGGGCCGGCGGCGAGCACCAGCAGGGGCCGGTTGGGGACCGCGAGCACTGCGGTGAGCTGGGCCGGGTTGGCGGTCGTCCGGAGGTGCGACCAGAGCACCACGGCGGCCGGGGCGGTCCGGGTCACCGCGGCCACCAGCGACGCCACCGGGACCCGCGCGCCGAGCATGCGGCAGCCGACGCCCGCCTCGGCGAGCGCGGCGGCGAGCGCCTCCAGGGGCAGGGTGTGCTGTTCGTCGTTGGTGCAGGAGAGCAGGATGCGGGGCAGGCCGCCGGTCGGGTTGGCCCGGGTGACCACCGCGAACGCCTCCGTCACGCAGCGCGAGAAGAGGTGCTCGACCTCGATCAGCGCGGCGGTCGCGGCGTGCCGCTCGCCGATGCCGGTGAGCACCGGCCGCAGCAGTTTTTCCCAGGTGGCGACGACCCCCCCGGTGGCGATCGACTCCTCGATCGTCCGGCCGACGCTGACCGAATCCAGCCGCATCGCGGCACGGGCCAGCCCTCGGGCGACCGGACCGGCCCGGCCGACCGGGATGGTCGCCCCGCCGCCGTCGCGCGCGGCAGTGGCGTCCCGGCCTGCCGTCGGCGGGACGTCGACCGGGGACTGCCGGGCCCAGCGGGCCGCCTCCGCCGGGGTGACCCCCTCGGCGGTGAGCCGGCGCATGACCTCCAGCCGGGCCAGGTCGGCCGGGGTGTAACGGCGGTGGTGGCCGGGGACGTGCTCGCCCGGCCCGAGTCCGTAGCGCTGGTGCCAGGTCCGCAGCGTGGTCACCGCGACCCCGAGCCGCCGCGCGACGGCTCCCGCGCTCAGCGCCTCATCGGCCACCCGACCGCTCCGACGCGTCGTCCGCCGGCGTACCGGACGGAGGTCCGGCCCGGTCGGGTCCGGACCCGCTGGGACGCAGCAGGCGGTTCACCACCCCGCCGAGCCACGGTGCGTACAGGCGGGGGTCGTCGTCGAGTTCCGCCTCCAGGTCGAGCGGGTCGACCCAGCGCAGCTCGGCGACCTCGGCGGTGTCCGGCCGGAGTACGAGGTCGGCGGGCACCTCGGCGCGCAGCACGTGGTCGTACTCGAACTCGACCCGACCGGTGGCCGGGTCCTCGGCGTAGTAGACGTAGACGCCGACCTCGGTCAGCTCGACCGGGCCGGTGCCGAGCTCCTCGCCGAGCCGCCTGTTGGCGGCCTCGGCCGGCGACTCGCCCGGAGCCGGGTGGCCGCAGCAGGAGTTCGCCCAGCGCAGCGGGAAGCGGGTCTTCGCGGCGGCCCGCCGTTGCAGCAGCACCCGGCCGGCCGGATCGACCAGCAGCACCGAGAAGGCCCGGTGCAGCCGCCCCGGCGGCTGGTGCGCCTCGGCCACGGTGGTCCTGCCGACGGCGGTTCCGTCGTCGTGGACCAGTTCGACCAGGTGGGCCTCACGGGAGGTCACGGGAGGCACCTTTCGGTGATGCGGCGGGCGGCGAGCTTGCCGGAGATCAGCACCATCGGCACTCCGACGCCCGGTTGGGTGCCTGATCCTACAAAAACGACGTTGGACAGTGTGCGGTGCAGGTTCGACGGCCGGAACGGGCCGGTCTGGAAGAGGCTGTGTGCTGCGGCGAAGGGCGTGCCGGCGGCCATGCCCTGCGCGGCCCACTCGGCGGGGGTGACCACCTCGCGCACCTCGACACCGTCGGCGAAGCCCACGTAGCCCCGCCCCTCCAGGGTCGCCATCAGCTCGTCGGCGTAGCGGCGGGACAGACCGCCCCGCCAGTCGAAGGGCGCCCGGTCGAGGTTCGGCACCGGGGCGAGCACGTAGTAGGTGTGCCGGCCGGCGGGGGCGACGGAGGGGTCGGTGCGGCTCGGGTTGGTGACCAGCAGGGACGGGTCGGTCATCAGCTCGCCCCGCCGGATCACCTCGTCGAAGGTGCCCTTCCAGGCCCGACCGAAGTGGATGTTGTGGTGCGCGATCCTCGAGTAACCCTGCGTCGAGCCGACGTGCAGCACCACGCAGGAGGGCGAGTAGGTGAGCCGGCGCTGACGGGCCGGGGGGAGCAGGTCGCGGTACGCCACCGGGAGGTCCGGGTTGAGCACCACCACGTCGGCCGGGACCCGCTCACCGTCGCTGGTCAGCACGCCGGTGGCCCGGCCCCCGGCGGTCTCCACCCGCTCGACCGTGGTGCCGTAGCGGATCTGGACGCCGTGCTTCTCGGCCGCGCCGGCCAGGCCCCGGGAGACCGCGTGCATGCCGCCACGGGGGAAGTACACCCCGGCCACCGAGTCGAGGTACGCGATGACCGCGTAGATGGCCAGCGCGTCGTGCGGGGCGAGGCCGGCGTACATCGCCTGGAAGGAGAAGATCCGCTGGGTACGGGGATCCCGGAAGAACTGGTTGATCTTCGTCTGGAGTCGGCGGAACGCCCCGCCGGCCAGCAGTTTCAGCAGGTTGCCGGTGAGCAGGTCGGTCGGCGCGTCGAGGTTGCGGTCGATGAAGTCGGCCCGCTCCAGCCGCCACAGCTCGCGGGCGTAGTCGACGAAGCGCAGGTACCCGTCGGCCTCCCGGGGCCCGCAGACCCGCGAGATCTCCGCCGCCATCCGGGCGGTGTCGGTGATCACGTCCAGCGTCGAGCCGTCCGGGTAGTACGCCCGGTACGCCGGGTCGAGCGGGGTCAGTTCCATCCAGTCGGACAGTTCCTCGCCGACCGCGCCGAGCGCCTCGGCGATCAGCTCGGGCATGGTGAGCACCGTCGGGCCGGTGTCGAACTCGTACCCCCCGACGCCGAGCCGGCCGGCCCGCCCGCCGGGCACCGGCTCACGTTCCAGCACGGTCACCTGCCGGCCGCTGCCCGCCAGGTGCAGGGCGCAGGCCAGCCCGCCAAGCCCCGCGCCGACCACCACGACCCGGTCGGTACGTCCGTCAACGGTCCGCACGCGGACCCCCTCCCTGGGTAAGAAGACTGCCTGTCACGCCCACCGGTGGGTGCTGGTGGCGGCGAGCCCGGTGAGCGCGGACCGCGCCGTCTCGTCGAGGTCGACGAGGTCGAGCGCGGCCAGCGCCTCGGCCACCCGCTCGGAGATCATCTGTTCCACCCGCCCCACCGCGCCGGTCGCCGCGACCAGCCCGGCCAGCTCGGCGACGTCGTCGGCGTCCAGATCGGTGCCGACCCGGTCGAGACGGGCGCGCCGGGCCGGGCCGGCGAGTTGCCGGGCGAGCATGAGCAGCACCGTCGGTTTGCCGCTGCGCAGGTCGTCCCCGGCCGGCTTGCCGGTGAGATCGGGATCGCCGTAGACGCCGAGCAGGTCGTCGCGGAGCTGGAACGCCTCGCCGACCGCCAGTCCGTACCGGGTGTACGCGGCGACCAGCGGCGCGTCCGCACCGATGCCGCCGAGGGCGGCCCCGTACAGCATCGGGTGCTGCACGGTGTAGCTGGCGGTCTTGTAGCGGGCGACGCGCAGCGCCCGCTCCAGCGACCAGTTCGTCGGGTCGTTCTCGCCGAGCACGTCGAGATACTGCCCGGCGATCGTCTCCACCCGCATCTGGTCGTAGCAGCGCCGGGTCTCCAACAGCCGGGCCGGCGGGAGCGCGGCGCGGGAGAGCAGGCGGTCCGCCCAGACCAGGCAGAGGTCGCCGACCAGCACGGCCGCCGCCTCGCCGAAGCGGTCGGGGTCGCCCCGGTGCCCGGCCGACCGGTGCCGGGCGGCCAGTGCGCGGTGCGCGGTCGGCAGGCCCCGGCGGGTGTCCGACGCGTCCATCACGTCGTCGTGGACCAGGGCGAAGGTGTGCAGCAGCTCCAACGCGGAGAGCGCGGGGAGCACCGGGGAGAGAGCGGCCTCGGGGCCGGCCACGCCGCGCCAGCCCCAGTAGGCGAACGTCGGGCGGACCCGTTTGCCCCCGGCCAGGACGTGATCACGGGCCGTGGTGGCGAAGTCGCCCATTGCCGCGTCGATTTCGGCGAGTGCGTCGATCTCCCCGGTCAGGAACGCGGCGAGGCTCTCCTCCACGGCCGTGACCAGGTCTCTCGTGCAGGCGGCGAGAACCGCAGTGACCGGATCGTCGTCCCCGGTCGGCCGGATCGTCGCCGTACGGGCTGCGTTGCCGGCTACTGCGTCGTTGGCCATGTGGGCGAGCGTACCCTAGGGTTACGAGTTGCGTCGATTGGTGCGTCGATTTCAAGGAGGGGCCGGTGGACACGGATCTCACCGCTGCCTACGACCGGTGCCGTGAGCTGCACAGACGTCACGGTCGCACCTACTATCTCGCCACCCGCCTGCTCCCCGCGTGGAAACGGCGGCATGTACACGCTTTGTATGGCTTCACCAGGTACGCCGACGAGATCGTCGACCGCACCGAGGAACTACCCCCCGCCGAACGCGCCACACGCCTCGAGGAGTGGTCCGCCCGCTTCCTCGCCGGTCTGCACGGGGAACCGGTGGACGACCCGCTGCTGCCGGCGGTCCTGCACACCATCGCCGTCTTCGACCTGGACCGGGCCGACTTCGTGTCGTTCCTGCGCAGCATGACGATGGACCTGACCGTCACCTCGTACCGCACCTACGACGACCTGCTCGACTACATGGAGGGCTCGGCCGCCGTCATCGGCACGATGATGCTGCCGATCCTCGGCAGCACCGACCCGGCCGCCGCCCGGGAACCGGCCCGGCAGCTCGGCCTGGCCTTCCAGCTCACCAACTTCGTCCGGGACGTCGCCGAGGATCTCGACCGGGGCCGCACCTACCTACCCGACGAGGACCTGGCGAAGTTCGACGTCACCCGGGACGACCTGCTCGCGGCGCGGGCCCGGGGCCGGAGCACGCCGAGGATCCGGGACCTCGTCGAGTACGAGGTGAGCCGCGCCCAGGCCCACTACGAGGCCGCCGCACCCGGGGTCGTCCTGCTCCACCCCGGCTCGCAGGCGTGCATGCGGACCGCGTACGCCCTCTACGGCGGCATCCTCGACGAGGTGGCCGGCCAGGGGTACGACGTGTTCGTCCGCCGGGCGCTCGTACCCCGGCGGCAGCGGCTGTCGGTGGCGGCGGGGGCGCTGCTCACCCCGACCGGCACCCCGGTCACCGTCCCCGGCCCCCGGACGGAGTCCGGGTGAACGGCCGTACCGCGATCGTGCTGTTCACCCGCGACCTGCGGGTGCACGACCACCCGGCGCTCGCCACCGCCGCCGCGGCGTTCGACCGGGTCGTCCCCCTGTACGTGCTCGACCCGGCCCTGGCCGACCTCTCCGCCAACCGGACCCGCTTCCTGCACCAGTGCCTCGCCGACCTGCGTGCATCGCTGCGCCGGCTCGGAGGCGACCTGGTGCTCCGGCACGGCGACCCGGTGGCGGAGACGATCAGGCTGGCCGGTGAGGTGGGCGCCGAGGCCGTCGGGCTCTCCGCCGACGTCAGCCGGTACGCCCGTCGCCGGGAACGCCGGCTGGGGGTCGAATGCGAGCGGCACCGGCTGCATCTTCGGCTCTTTCCCGGCCTCACCGTCGTCGAGCCCGGGGCGCTGCGACCGGCCGGCGGCGGCGACCACTACCGGGTGTTCAGCCCGTACCACCGGGCCTGGCTCGGCCTCGCCCGCCGCGCGGAACTCGCCGTGCCGCACCGGATCACGCTCCCCACCGGGGTACCCGTCGGTCGGCTCCCCGCGCTCCCGGCCGGCGAGTCGCCCGACGCCGCGCCCGGCGGGGAGAGCGTGGGCCGCCGCCGGCTCGGCGACTGGCTGCCGACCCTCGACCGGTACGACGACCTGCACGACGACCTGGCCGCCGACGGGACCAGCCGGCTCAGCCCCTACCTGCGCTTCGGCTGCGTCTCCCCGCTGGCCGTGGCGAACCGCGCCGGGGGCCCGACCGGGCCGTTCGTCCGGCAGCTCTGCTGGCGGGACTTCTTCTACCAGGCCACCGCCGCCTTCCCGGACATGGCGCACCGGGCGTACCGGCGGGGCGCGATCGAGGCCTGGCGGGACCAGCCGGAGGCCCTGGCCGCGTGGACCGAGGGCCGCACCGGCATGCCGATCGTGGACGCCGGCATGCGGCAACTGCGCGCCGAGGGGTGGATGCACAACCGGGCCCGGCTGATCACCGCGTCCTACCTGACCAAGCAGCTCGGCCTCGACTGGCGGGCCGGGCTGGCGGTCTTCCACCGCTGGCTGCTCGACGGGGACATCGCCAACAACGCCGGCAACTGGCAGTGGGTGGCCGGCACCGGCAGCGACACCAAGCCGTACCGCCGGTTCAACCCGGTGCGCCAGGCCGAACGGTACGACCCGCACGGCGTCTACGTCCGTCGCTGGCTGCCCGAACTGGCAGCCGTTCCGGACCGGGCCGTACACCACCCCGCCCCTCCGCCCGACTGAGAACGGGGCCGAGGCGGAGGTGCGTCAGCCCAGCGGCGCTGCCGGTGTGTCTCGGGCAGGCCGGGGCGTGGTGCCGCTCCGGCGTCGGCGGGGCACCTCTCCGGCGTCTTCGCGCCGGGCTACAGGCAGGAGTGCAGGGCGTCGACGAGCGCCTCGACCCGGTCGAACCCGGCCAGTCGCGCGGTGGTGTACGCCAGCGTGTAGCCCCGGACCGGGTCGGCCCAGGCGCAACTGCCACCGATCCCGCCCATGCCCCAGCTCCCGTCCTCCTCGTACTGCATGCCGAGGGTCCACCGGGTACGGCTCTCCAGGAGCAGGTCCGGGCCGTCGTACTGCACCCGGGTCGCCTCGGTCACCAGGTCGGGGGTGAACAGGCGTACCCCGTCGAGGGTGCCGCCGGCCAGCAACCCGTCGTAGAGCCGGGCCAGGCCGGTCGAGGTGGCGTGCAGGTTCACCGCCGGGATCTCCGCGCCGCGCCAGAGTGGGCTGTTCAGCACCGCCAGGTCGAGGCAACCGGCGGGGTTGGCCAGCGCCCGTTCCCGCAGCGATCCGGTCCCGCCCAGCGTGGTCACCGGCCAGCCCGGCACCCCGTACGAGAGGTCGGCGCAGCGCCGCTGGTCGGCGGCGTCCAGCCCGAAGCCGAGGTCGAGACGCCACGGCCCGGCGATCTCCTCGGCGAGGAACCGGCCGACCGACCGGCCGTCGACCCGGCGGACCAGTTCGCCGACGAGGTGCCCGTACGTCAGCGCGTGCTCGCCGGCGACGGTGCCCGGCTCCCACTCCGGCTCGGCGGCGGCGAGGTCGCCGGTGAGCAGTGCCCAGTCGCCCAGCGCGGCGGCCGGCCGGGGCACCGGGAAGACCGGCAGGCCGGCGGTGTGGGCGAGCACCTGCCGGACGGTGGCCGGGGTCCGGAACTCCGGCCAGTGCCGGGTCACCGGGTCGTCCAGGTCGACCCGGCCCCGGTCGACCAGGAGCAGCAGGCAGAGGGCGGCCACCGGCTTGCCGACGGAGTACACGTTGACCAGGGTGTCCGGTCGCCACCCGGAGGCACCGGCACCGGCGGCGGCCAGGTCGATCACCGGCTGGCCGTCGTACCGCACGGTCAGTGCCGCGCCGGTCTCCCGGCCGGAGTCGAACAGATCCCGGAAGCAGTCGTGGACCGCCGCGAAGCGTGCGCGCATCGAGCCACGGTAGGGCGTGCCGCGGCGGTTCCGCGCGGGTATTACCGGTGCGGCCCGGATCCGGTCGCACCGGGACCGCCGGGCCGGTCCGACGTGCGCCCTCCCGGTGGTCCGCCGCGATGGCTGGGGGATGCTGTCGGGATGACGCAGCCGCAGCAGGTGGACGTGGTCGTGATCGGGCTCGGGGTGGGCGGCGAGGAGGTGGCCGGGCGGCTCGCCGAGGCGGGTCTCGACGTCGTCGGCGTCGAGCGGGGGCTGGTCGGTGGCGAGTGCCCGTACTGGGGCTGCATTCCGAGCAAGATGATGATCCGGGCGGCGAACGCGCTGGCCGAGGCGCGGCGGGTCGACGGGCTGGCCGGGTCGGCCGAGGTCCGGCCGGACTGGGCCCCGGTGGCCCGCCGGATCCGCGAGGAGGCGACCGCCGACTGGGACGACACCGCCGCCGTCGCGCGCTTCACCGGTAAGGGCGGCCGTTTCGTCCGGGGCACCGGACGGCTGGCCGGCCCGGGGCGGGTCGCCGTCGGCGACCAGGTCTTCCGGGCCCGGTACGGGATCGTGGTGGGGGTCGGTACCCGGCCGTCGGTGCCACCGGTCGACGGATTGGCCGGGACGCCGTACTGGACCAACCGGGAGGCGATCGAGGTGGCCGAGCTGCCGGCGTCGCTGCTGGTGCTGGGGGGCGGCGCGATCGGGCTGGAGCTGGCCCAGGTGTTCGCCCGGTTCGGGGTGCGGGTGACCGTGGTCGAGGCGTCCGACCGGGTGCTCGCCGTCGAGGAGCCGGAGGCGTCCGAGGTGGCCGCCGCCGCCCTGCGCGCCGACGGGGTGGAGATCCACACCGGCGTCCGGGTGGAGCGGATCGACCACGACGAGGCGACCGGGTTCGCGCTGCGGGCCGGTGACGGTGCCCGGTTCACCGCCGAGCGGCTGCTGGTGGTCACCGGCCGGCGGGCCCACCTGGACGAGGTGGGGCTGGACACCGTCGGCCTCGACGGCGGGCAGCGCTACCTGCCGGTCGACGACCGGATGCGGGCCGGCGACGGGATCTGGGCGGTCGGCGACGTCACCGGCGAGGGGGCGTTCACGCACATCGCGATGTACCAGGCGGAGATCGTCGTCCGCGACCTGCTCGACCGGGTCGGCCGGGTCCCGGGCGCGCCGGACGCCAGCGGCACCGCCGGCGCGGACGGCGTCGCCCCGGAGGCGGCCGGTGGCGTGCCCCGGGCGGACTACCGGGCGCTGCCCCGGGTCACCTTCACCGACCCGGAGGTGGGGGCGGTCGGGTTGACCGAACGGCAGGCCCGGGACCGGGGGTTCGACGTCCGGGTCGGCTTCGCGCCGCTCTCCTCGTCCACCCGGGGCTGGATCCACCGGGTCGGCGACGACGGGTTCGTCAAGCTCGTCGCGGACGCCGAACGGGGCGTACTGATCGGCGCCACGTCGGTGGGCCCGGCCGGCGGGGAGGTGCTGTCCGCGCTGGTGGTGGCGGTGCACGCGGCCGTTCCGGTGGACCGGCTCCGGCACATGATCTACGCGTACCCGACCTTCCACCGCGCCATCCTGACCGCCCTGGCCGACCTGGCCTGACCCGGCCCGGAGGTGGGACGTGCCGCCGCTGGAGGGCCGGCTAGCCTTGCGCGGTGCCGAAGAACCCTCTCTCCCTCCGGCGGTTCCCCGGTCCGGTGCGGACACTGCTGAGTTGCCTCACCGCAGTGGCGTTGGCCGCCACCGGGATCTACCTGGTGGGTCCGTGGTCGAGCGGGTCGCCCGTGCCGACCGGTCGGCCCCGGCCGGTGGGTGCTCCGGTCGAGGTGCCCGGCCGTACGGTCACCGTGCTCGGCGCGGGTGACATCCTCGTCCACCCGGAGTTGTGGGACCAGGCCCGGCGGGACGGCCGCGGGCAGTTGGACTTCGCGCCGATGCTGGCACCGGTCCGCTCGGCGGTGGAGAGCGCGGACCTGGCGCTGTGCCACCTGGAGACCCCGGTCGCGCCGCCCGGCGGCCCGTACATCGGCTTTCCGCGGTTCAGCGTGCCCCGGGAGGTGGCGCAGGGCATCAGGGCCGTGGGGTACGACGGCTGCTCGACCGCCTCGAACCACAGCATCGACCAGGGCTACGACGGGGTGAAGCGCACCCTGGACGCGTTGGACGGCGCCGGGCTGGGGCACACCGGCACGTACCGCACCGCCCGTGACGCCACCCGGCCCCGGATCTATCCGGTGGACGGGGTGCGGATCGCGCACCTGAGCTACACCAAGAGCTTCAACGGGCTGCGCCCGGCGTCCGGGCAGGCCTGGATCGCCAACCTGATCGACACCGACAAGATCAAGAAGGACGCCGCGCGGGCCCGCGCGGCCGGTGCGGAGATCGTCCTGGTCAGCCTGCACTGGGGCACCGAGTACGAGCACGAGCCCGACGCCGACCAGCAGACCTGGGCCCGGGAGGTGGCGGAGCTGCGCAACGTGGACCTCGTCTTCGGTCACCACGCGCACGTCGTCCAGCCGGTCGAGCGGATCGGCGACAAGTGGATCGTCTACGGGATGGGCAACCAGCTCGCCCGGCACGCGGAGCCGGTCAACGCCAACCGCGACGGGGTCATGGTTCGGGTGACGTTCGGACCGGCCACGGCGACGAAACGGTGGAAAGTGGTGGCCGTCGAGGCACTACCCACGTTTGTGGACCTGAACCCCGACATCCGTCTGATCGACCTGGAACGGGCCTTGGCCGATCCCGCCCTGCCCCCGGGGCGTCGGCGGATCTACGAGGCGGCCGTCGAGCGTATCCAGGGGAATCTGCTGACGCGGGCGGCCGGCGAGGCCGGTCTGGTGGTGCGCGGAACGGGAGGATGAGCGACCTGCCCCGCCCGTCCCGGGGGCCCGGAGCGGCGCCCGACCCACGTCTCGTTGTCCGCGAGTATTGCTAACATTCGGCCCGCCGTCTGCTGTCCCAGGTCAGTGGCCTACGGCTGAGGTACGGGTGGATGTCACGGGGGAAGGCGAACGGTCGTGTCAGTGATGCCTGGGCACTTTCCGCACCCGCGCGGCGGTGGCGGACCGGACGACCGGGAGCAGCTCCTGCTCTGGCGGCGTCGGGCCCTGGAACAGCAGCTCCCGGCGGCGGCCTTCCCGGCCGGCAGCGGCGCGCCGTCCCTGATCTACCTCTGGGCCTCGATGTTCGTCGTCGTCGCGGTGGTGCTCGGGTTCGCGCTCAACGCCCAGCGGGGCGTCCTGCCCGCGGTGATCGACTCGCAGCGCGACGTGGTCACCAAGCTGGCGTCCACCATCTCGGTGGCCACCCGCGCCTGGTCCGACGAGCTGGACCGTGCGGTGGCCGGTCGGGGGACCGGCACCGACGCCGAACTGCTGGCGCGGGTGGTCGGCGACGGCACCTCGGTCAGCGGCGCCGCCGTGCTGGACACGGCGTCCCGGCGGTCGCTCGCCGCCAAGGGCACCGCCGTACCCGCCGACCTGCTCCCCGCCGAGATCCCGCTCGACTCGGCGTTCGGGGTGACCATGCCGGACGGGCCGGTGGTGCTGCGCGCGTACCGGCTGGACGGGACCCGGACGCTGGTGGCACTGCGCCCGCTCACCCTGCGCAACCTGCGGCTGAACCCCGACGCGGGGCACGGCGTCCACGTGCTCACCCGCGACGGCAGGACGAGCCTGATGCAGGGGGCCAACGCGGTCGGTGAGGAGCACCTGCCTGTCGTCTTCGAGGGCCTGGCCGAGACCACCTCGCGGCAGAGCCGCGAGGTGGTGATCAAGGAGTGGCCGGACCGGAGGCTGATCGTGTCCTCCGCGCCGGTCGGCGACACCGGCCTGGTCGTGGTCTCGCTGCTGGCCGCAGAGGTCACCGGGGGCGCCTCGCTGCGCACCGGGCTGCTGCTGGGGCTCACCCTGCTGATGTTCGCGGTGCCGAGCTTCCTGCTCATGCGGGTGTCGCTGGTCCGTCCGATCCGGGTCCTGCTCGCGCAGGCCAAGGCGGACGCCTGCGGCGGCCTCACCCCGCACCGCCGACCGGCCCGGATCGCCGAGGCGCACCGGATCGCCCGGGCCCTCGCGCTGACCTCGGGGGACCGGCCGCCCGCCGCGCGCCGGTGGCGGCCCACCGTCCTACAGGGGCTGACCGTCGCGATGGTGGTCGCGCTGCTCTGGCCGGCCGGGGCCGTGCTGCTGGCGCTCCAGACCCCCGCTCCCACGGTGCCGACGCAGCTCGTCCGGGACCAGGAGAACCGGGCGGAGGAAGCGGCCGTCGCGTTGGGCAGCGCCCTCGACGCCGGGCTGGGGACGGTGTCCCGGACCTCCCGGTCGGTCGACCCCGACGACCGGGAGCGGACCGCCGGGGCGCTGCGCCGGGAACTCGCCGAGGAGAGCCGGCTCCGGGCGCTCTACCTGGTGGACCGGGACGGGAAGGTCGTGGTCTCGGTGGGACGGGAACCGCTGCGTACGGCCGAGCCGCTCCCCGGCGAGGTGGGCGTCCACCTCGACGAGGCCGTCTCCCGACTGCCCGTGGTGTTCGCCTACAACCTGCGCTCCGACGGCTTCGCGGTGGTGGGCGAGTTCGACCCGGACCGCCTGGTCGGGCTGGTCCGGCGGGTCGACGGCCGGGTCCGGGTGGTGGACGCCGAACTGCGCACCATCCTCGACTCGGAGGGCTTCCGGGCGTACCAGCCGATCGGGGAGGACCTGGTCGCCTCGGCGGCGGTCGAGGCGCTGCCCGGCAACACCGTCGGCCGCTCGACGACCGCCGACGGGGCTCCCGCCCTGGTGGCCGCGTCCGGACTGACCGCACCGGCGACCGTGGCCCACCTGGAGTGGTCGGTGGTCGTGGAGCAGGACATCGCCGCCCTGCGCCTGCCGGAGATGGTGGAACGGCGGTGGACGCTGCTGGTGGCCGCCGCGATGGTGGGGATCATCCTGCTCACCCACATGTGGCAGCTCTACATCTACGTCCGGCCGCTACAGCGGCTGGCCCGCTTCGCCAACCGGATGAGCCGGGGCGAGATCGACGTGCCGGTGCCGCCGCAGCGCCACGACGACATCGGCGCGGTGGCGATGTGCCTGGAGATCTGCCGGCAGGTCCGGCACACCGGCTCCGCCCGGTTCGGTGGCGCCATCCGGATGCGCGGTTCGGAGCTGAACCGGACGACGGTCCTGCCCCGGGTCCGGCGGCCGCTCCCCGCTCGGGCGAAGAAGGGCTGAGATGTTCTACCTCTACACCGTCTACGCGCTCTGCTGTCTGTCGCTGCTCGTCGCCGGGGTCATCGAGCAGCGCAACCACTACCGCAACCTCGACCGCATCCCGCACCGGGTGCTGGTGAACGGGATCCGGGGCAAGAGCTCGATCACCCGGCTCTGCGCCGGTGCGCTGCGCGGTGGCGGCAAGGTGGTGGTCGCCAAGACCACGGGCACCGCCGCCCGGTTCATCTTCCCGGACGCCAGCGAGGAGCCGGTGCACCGGAAGTTCGGCATCGCCAACGTGGTCGAGCAGATCGGCATCGTCCGCCGGGCCGCCGTCTATCACCCCGACTCGCTGGTCATCGAGTGCATGGCGGTGATGCCCGCACTCCAGGAGATCAACCAGAGCAAGCTGATCCGGTCGAACATCGGGGTGCTCTGCAACGTCCGGGAGGACCACCTCGCCGAGATGGGACCGACCCTGGACGACGTGGCCCGGTCGCTGAGCCGGTCGATGCCGGTGGGCGGGATCTGCATCACCGCGGAGCGGGACCGGCTGGCGATCCTCGAACAGGAGGCCGCCCGACGCGACTGCCGGTTGATCGCGGTCGACCCGGAGTCGGTCAGCGACCGGGAGATGGCCGGCTTCGGCTGGATCACCTTCAAGGAGAACGTGGCGATCGCGCTCGCCGTGGCCGAACAGCTCGGCGTCGACCGGCGCAGCGCGCTCGCCGGGATGTGGTCGGCTCCCCCGGATCCGGGTGTCCTCTCGGTGGCCCGGGTGCTGTACGAGGGTAAGCGGGTCCGCTTCGCCAACATCTTCGCCGCCAACGACCCCGAGTCCACCTTCATGAACATCGAGCAGCTCGAGCGGCAGCGGCTGATCGGACGGCCGCTCACCATGGTGATCAACTGCCGCCCGGACCGGGTGGAACGCAACGGCCAGATGGGCGCGCTCTCCGGCCGCATCAAGCCGCAGCGCATCGTGCTGATCGGTGAGATGACCCGCAGCGCCCGGGTGACCGTGCCCCCGGATCTCCAGGAACGGGTGGTCGACCTCGGCGGGAAGCTGCCCCCGGAGCGGTTGCTCGCCGACGTGATGACCGCCACCTCGGCGGACGCGTCGATCGTCGCGGTGGGCAACATCCACGGTCAGGGCGAGGTGCTGCTGCACGAGCTGGCCGCACTGCCCAGCTGGAGTCCGCAGGGACAGGCCGGGTCCGAATCGATGCTGCGGACGCCGACCGTGCCGGGGTTCGACAACGATGACGAGACCGTGCTGTTGGAAAGGATCCGTCGGTGACCTTCGGAGGAGAGCTCAGCGCGCAACTCGCCACCGCCTGCCTCGGCATCGGACTGGTCTTCGCGCTGCTCTGCTATCTGACCACCAACCTCTCGCCGGGCGGCATGATCACGCCGGGCTGGATCGCGTTGGCGTTGATCGAGGACCCGCTCCAGGCGGGCGTGATCGTGGTGATGACCGTGGTCACGTACGGGCTGACGCTGCTGATGCAGCGGGTGGTGATCCTCTACGGCAAGCGGCTCTTCGCCGCGATCGTGCTGCTGAGCGTCTTCCTCCAACTGACGCTCTTCGTGATCGTGCAGAAGGACCTGCCGCTCCTCTTCGCCCACCAGACCCTGGGCTTCGTCGCGCCGGGGCTGATCGCCTACCAGCTCGTCCGACAGCCACCGAAGGCAACCGTCGTGGCCACCGCGATCGTCACCGCGATCACCTACGGCGTCGCGTTCAGCGGCGTCGTCGCCGGCCTCGTCCCGGTCACCTGACCGGCCGAAACCGAGGAACAGCCGATGAACTACCGGACCTACTCCCGGACCCAGGCCGCCCTGGTCACCCTCGCCGCGTTCGCACTGCTGACCGGGGCCGGCTTCGTCACCTACCTCGTCGCCCGCCCCTCCACCGACCGGATCGTGCTGTCGCTCGGAGCCGCCGCCGTGCCGCA
Source organism: Micromonospora sp. NPDC023956 (assembly GCF_040639195.1). Lineage (NCBI taxonomy): Bacteria > Bacillati > Actinomycetota > Actinomycetes > Micromonosporales > Micromonosporaceae > Micromonospora > Micromonospora sp. NPDC023956. The sequence continues at coordinate 427,766 of NZ_JBEZZN010000002.1, read as the reverse complement.
GAGCGTGGTCCGGGCCGACACCGGGCACAGCTACCGTCGGCTGAGCGCTCCCGACCGGACCCAGATCGTCGACGCCTCGGGGCAGGTTCTCGCCACCATGACCGACGGAGCCCGGACGGTGCACCTGCACGGGCCGGAGCGCACCTTCGCGGAACCCCGGTTCACCAAGGCCAGGGTGCACACCGACCTGTGGGTGCGGCTCGCCCCGAAGGAGTGGTACGCCGGCGCGGAGCAGGACGCCTGGTTCACCACCTGGTTCACCAGGGCGCGCGCCGACCGCTCTCCGGACGTGCTCGGGGTGGCCATGGAGTACACCTACGTCTCGTCGCCGAAAAAGGACGATCAGGGCCTGCAGTACTCCGGCGACGCCGCCTTCGGACCCCTCTCCGACAAGGATCCGGACGGCCGGGCGGAGAACTCCGACTTCTACGACTACCTCGGGATCCCCTGGACCTTCCCCGACAAGAAGGAGAAGCCGGCCGCCGCGCACATCCGTAGCCTCGACTGCTCGGGGTTCCTGCGGATGGTCTACGGCTACCGGCTCGGCTACCCGCTGCGCGGGACGAACGAGGCGGGCCCGGGGCTGCCCCGGCGGGCGTACGCCATGGCCTCGGTGGGCCCCGGCGCCCAACTGATGCCGAACACCGGCAGACGGGCCCGGGAACTGGACCGGTTGCTCCCCGGGGACCTGCTGTTCTTCAACGCGGGGCCGGTGCAGGGGACGCACATCGAGCACTCCGGCATGTACCTCGGCGTGGACGACCGGGGGCACCACCGGTTCATCTCCAGCCGTACCACCGCCAACGGGCCGACCATGGGCGACCTGGGCGGCGAGTCGACGCTCGACGGCACCGGTTACTGGGCGACCCGGTTCCGTACCGCCCGGCGGGTCTGACCGAGGTCCGGGGCCGCCGGTCCGGTCGGGAGAGGTCGCCGGCCGGCGTGCTCCGGCGGGGCGGGACGATCTGCCCGCCGGCAGGACTCGGCGGGGCGGGGTGGACCGCCGGCCGGGAGGACTCGGCGGAGCGGGACGGTCAGCCCCGCAGCCGCTCCGCGAGCACCTGGGCGACCATGTCCCGGGCGACCGCGTCCCGGCGCACCGACCAGCTCAGTTCCAGGTGGACGAAGGCACCGTCCAACCCGTCGCTGGCCCGGCCCTGCACGTTCCGGGTGCCCTCCAGCTGACCGCACTTCTGCGACCAGGCCCGGCAGGTGTTCAGCCCGCTGCGGCTCAGTCCGTCGGCGATCCGGCGGGCCACCTGGCTGCGCGGTGCCGAACCGGTCGACACGACGGCGTCGGCCCCTTCCAGGTTCCGGTCGGCGAAACCGTGCAGCTGGATCTGGTCCAGCCCGCGTCGGGCGAACTCGACCGCCAGGGTGTGGAAGAGCGAGTCGCTGTTGTGCGCCACGTCCGCCGTCCCGCCGGCCGCCTCCCGGTGCGCGCCGGCCACCAGCAGCACGCTGCCCGGCAGTCGCCGGTGCAGGGCGAGCCCGAGCTTCTCCGTGTCCAGGTCGAATGCCGGGTGCGGGACCTGGACCACCTGCCGCGATGCCGCCGACCGGTCGAGCACCAGCGCCCCCCAGGTGCGCTCGTCCGAGCCGTCGGCGAGAAAGACGGTGACCGGGCGTCCGGTGGCCGGGTCGGTGCTCTGCCGCGCCGCGAAGCCCAGACCGGCGAGGAGTTCCTCCTGGCCGGCGTGGTCGTCGGGGTTGTCGATCAACAGCCGGGCCGCCCGGCGGGCCCGGGACCGTTCGTCCGCGTCCGGATCCCGGTACGGGCCGGTCCGGGACAGGCCGGCGGTCAACTCGTCGACGACCTGTGCCGGGTCGAGGTCCGGAAGCGCCGCCGGCGCCGCCGGCTCGTCCCGACCCCACCCGGCGGCGGTGGCGGCGGCGGTGGCGGCAGCCGCTGCTGCGGCGGCGGCGAGGATGACCGTTCGTCTGGTCGGACCGACGACGGAAGCGGATCTTGGCACGTGTGCAGGCTAACCGAACCGGGTCGGGTCGACGGGGCGGGCGTGCCGGCCGGCGCCGGCGGTGAAGGCAGCGACACCGGCCGCCGCCTCGGTCAGCGAATCGAGGCCGTAGGCCAGCTCGACGGCGATCGCCTCCGCCTCCGGGCGACCCGCGCCGGCCCGCACCGCGGCCCGGTCGTTGCGCAGGCAGCGCTGCGGCGCGCGGGCGATCTCGGCGGCCAGCCGCTCGGCCTCCGCGCGGGCCGTACCGGGCTCGACCAGCCGGTTGACCAGACCCATCGCGTACGCCTCGTCCGCCGGCACGGGTCGGCCGGTGAGGATCAGGTCCATCGCCCGACTCTCGCCGATCAGCCGGGGCAGGCGTACCGTGCCGCCGTCGACCAGCGGCACCCCCCAGCGCCGACAGAGGACACCGAGCACCGCGTCCGCCTCGGCGACCCGCAGGTCGCACCAGAGGGCCAGCTCCAGACCGCCGGCCACGGCGTACCCGGAGATCGCGGCGACGACCGGCTTGGTCAGCGACATCCGGGTCGGCCCCATCGGGCCGTCCCCCTCCGACTCCACGCGGTTGCCGCTCGGCGTACCGATGGCCTTGAGGTCGGCACCGGCGCAGAAGCTGCCGCCCGCGCCCCAGAGCACGGCAACAGCGGCGGCCGGGTCGGCCTCGAAGGCGCGGAACGCGTCGGCGAGCGCCCGCGCGGTCGGGCCGTCGACGGCGTTGCGGGCCGCCGGTCGGTCCAGGATCACCGTGGTCACCGGTCCGTCGCGTTCGACCCGCACACCCATCGGACCAGGATGCCCGGCACCGCCCCGCCGCGCCAGACGCCCGGCACCGTCGGCTCCCGGGCCCGTCGTGCCGTGCCGGTCGGATCCCGAGCCCACCGGCCCGGCCGGGGTCACCGCCATCCGGGCCCGCCGGCTTCCAGGGGCCGTCAGGTTCCGGGCCTGTCGGATCCAGGTTCCGGGCCGCCGGTTCAGGTCCGGTCGGGGCGGACCAGGGTGGCGCCGAGTGCGGCACCGACCACGCAGCCCACGCCGAGGAACTGCGGCCAGGTGAGCAGTTCGCCGAGGAGGACCAGACCGACCAGCGCGCCGATCGCCGGTTCGAGACTCAGCAGCACCGCGAAGACCCGGGCCGGCATCCGGCGCAGAGCGGACATCTCCGCCGAGTACGGCAGTACCGACGACAGCAGCGCCACGCCGACGCCGAGGAGCAGGATCCCCGGGTCGAGCAGTGCGCTGCCGCTCCCCGCGACGCCGAACGGCAGCACGGCGAGCGCGCCGACGGCCATGCCGAGGGCCAGCCCCCGGGTGCCGGGTACCCGCTTGCTGACCGCCCCGCCGAACACCACGTAGCCGGCCCAGCCGATCGCGGTGCAGACGCAGAAGAGCAGCCCGAGGCCGTCGACCGCCGTCCCGCCCAGGCCGCTGATCAGCAGGACGCCACCGCCGGCCAGCACCGCCCAGAGCACGTCGAGCAGTCGACGGCTGCCGGCCAGCCCCACCAGCAGCGGCCCGGCGAACCCGATGGTCACCGCCACGCCGAGCGGCACCCGGTGCAGGGCGGCGTAGAAGCTGAGGTTCATCAACGCGAGCATCAGGCCGAACCCGACCACCAGCCCGGCGGTACGCCAACCCAGCCGTAGTCCGGGACGGGCGATCGCGAGCAGGATCAGCGCGGCGAAGCCGAGCCGCAGCGTGGTGGTGCCACCGGGGCTGGTGGTGCCGAACAGGTGCTTGGCCACGGCCGCGCCGAGCTGGGTGGAGAACATCCCGAGCAGCATCAGCAGCGGCGGCGGTACGGCGTCCGGTCGACCGACCACACCGACGAGCCGGGCGACGGCGGTGGTGGGAGGCGGTTGCGGATGACGGAGGGCGTGCGCGTACATGGGTGCAGCATGCCGGCCGACCCGATCGGAGGGCGACCGTAATCCCGTCCTCCGGCTACCATGCTGGCGGCACGACACAGTGAGGTGCCCCGCGTGAGCGGGGAGAATCGGGAAGCCGGTGCGAATCCGGCACGGGCCCGCCGCGGTGACCGGGGAGCCACCGTCCACGCGCGAGCAGCGCAGCCACTGGTCCGGAAGGGCTGGGAAGGCGGACGGCACGGCGTCGATCCGGGAGTCCGAAGACCGGCCTCGCGTCACGCGCCCACCCCTGCCCGGGTGGGCCGAGCGCAGCGGGAGCCTGCCATGGACCTGTACGACGTCATCCACCGCCGTCGGGACGTACGCGCCCAGTTCACCGGGGAGCCGGTGCCCGACGAGGCCCTGCACCGGGTGCTGACCGCGGCGCACGCCGCACCGAGCGTCGGCTACTCCCAGCCCTGGGACTTCGTCGTGGTGCGCGACGACGACACCCGACGCCGGTTCCACGAGCACGTCCGGACCGAGCGGGACGTCTTCGCCGCCACCCTGACGGGGGAGGCGGCCGAACGGTTCGCCCGGATCAAGATCGACGGCGTGTTGGAGTCGAGCCTGTCGATCGTGGTCACCCACGACCAGTCGCGGGGCGGGCCGGCGGTGCTCGGCCGGCACGCCATCGCCGACACCGGCCTCTACTCGACCTGCCTGGCCATCCAGAACCTCTGGCTCGCCGCCACCGCCGAGGGGCTCGGCGTCGGCTGGGTCTCCTTCTACCGGGAACCCTGGCTGGCCGACCTGCTCGACATCCCGCCCGGCATCCGGCCGGTCGCCTGGCTCTGCCTCGGGCCGGTGACCCACTTCGAGGCGGTGCCGGACCTGGCCCGGCACGGCTGGCGGCAGGCCCGTCCGCTGGCCGAGGCGGTCCACCGGGATCGGTGGACGCCGCGCCCCTGAGGCGGTGACGCGGATGTGACCACGTCCGTCGGGTGGGGGCGGCCCGAGCAGGGAGCCGCCCCCCACCCCGGACCCGCTCGTGGCCAGTCGGTCACGGCGCCGGATCCCGGCCCCGTCCGCACGTGCGTCAGGCGGTGGGGAGTTCGTCACCGCCGCCCGGTTTGCGGGCCCCCGGACCGGGAAGTCGGTACGGGTGCGAGCACTCTTGATGAAGATCGAGCAGGCGACGGGGCTGGACCGGGTCGGCGACCGCCTCCAGCGGGCGGTGCAGGCCACCCTCCGCCCACAGCGCGTCCGTGACCTGCTGCACGGCGTGTGGCTGGGGCATCCGCTGCATCCGGCGCTGGTGCAGGTGCCGGTCGGGGCGTGGATCAGCGCCGCCGTTCTCGACGCCATGCCCGGCCAGCGCCGGGCGGCGACCGCGCTGGTGGCCGTCGGTACGGCCAGCGCCCTGCCGGCCGCCGTCACCGGACTCAACGACTGGGCGTCCCTGGACCGAGAGCAGCGCCGGGTGGGGCTGGTGCACGCCGCCTCGAACACCGTCGGGCTGGCCTGCTACGCCGGCTCGCTGGCCGCCCGGTTGACCGGTCGGCACAACCTCGGGCGGACGCTGGCCTACCTCGGCCTCGGCGCGGCGGGTGCCGGGGCGTACCTCGGCGGGCACCTGGCGTACAAGCAGGCAGCACAGGTCAACCAGAGCGTCTCCGAGGCGCACCGGATCCGGGAAGGCTGGCACCCGGTGGCCGACATGGCCACCCTGCCGGACCGGGAGATGGTCACCCGCGAGATCGAGGACGTCTCGGTGATCCTCTACCGGCACGGCGACGACGTCACCGTCATGCTGGAACGCTGCCCGCACCAGAGCGGGCCGCTCGGCCAGGGCGAGGTTCGGGAGATCGACGGTCACCCGTGCGTCGTCTGCCCCTGGCACGGCAGCGCCTTCCAGCTCAACAGCGGCGGCAAGGTCGTCCACGGGCCGGCCGCCAACGACCAGCAGGTCCTCGCCACCCGGGTCGTCGACGGCGTCCTCCAGACCCGCCTCGCCTGACCCGCGCCGAACGGCCCGGTGCTCCGGAGCCGGCGCGGGTCAGAGCCCGAGCAGGACGGGCACCGCGTTGATCGCGCCGTGCACGACGAGCAACGGCCACATCCGCCGGTACCGGGACCACAGGTAACCGAGGAAGAGGCCGGTCACGCCCTGGTTGACCGCGACCGACGCCAGGTCGTCCCCGACCCGGCCGGTGCCCTGGATGCCGACGTGCCAGGCCGCCCAGCACAGCGACGCCAGCACGATCGCCGGCCAGCGCCCCAGGATCGACTCCCAGCGGGTCTGCAACCACCGCCGGTAGAAGACCTCCTCGAGCAGCGCGTTGACCAGGAAGGCCACCACCAGCGTGCCGACCAGCACGGCGGTGTCGACGGTCCGGCCGTAGTCGCTGGTCGGGCGGGCCAGCGGGGTGGCGTAGCTGAGCACGAACCACACCGCCACCGGCAGCACCGGCCCGTACCGGTGGGCCGCGTCGCCGGGCGCTGGCGACGGCCGCCACGTCGGCCGCGACAGCCGGAAGACCAGCACCGGTACGCCGAACAGCAGCGTCACCTTCAGCAGCGTGTACCACGGTTCACCACCGAGCAGCGGCAGGGCGGTGGCGAAGACGACGCCGGCCACCAGCAGCGGCACAGCCTCGCGGTACGGGGCGGCGACCCGGTCCGGCCAGGCCGGCGAGGCGGCCGGCGGAACGAGCCGGACCGCCACGATGCCGACCAGCGCGGGCACCCATCCGGTCCACATCGGTACCGTGCCGTCGTGGTCAGCGGTGTACCGGATACCGCTCTGGCCGGTCGCGACCAGCCAGAGCGCAGCGCCGAGGATCAGGATCCCGCCGAGCAGGAGGACGGTCCGTCCCGCTCCGGGGCGTCGACCCGGTTCCGCCTCGGCCAGCATTGCCGGCACGGTACCAACCGGTTGCGACGGGCGGAGCTAGTCGCGGCGGTGCCGGCCGTTGCCGAGGGCGCGGGTGCCCGCCGACGGGGCCGGCCGACGGCGCAGGCCGAGCACCGCCCCGATCTGCGCGCCGATGATGCTCGCCACGGCCACCACGGCGGAGACGGCCAGCGGCCGGTTGACCCGGTCGTCCTGGCCCGGACGGGCCGCCCCGACGGTCATCGGCGGGGCCTCCTCCTGCGGCCAGTCGGTGGTCGGCGGCTCCGGCGTGACCTGGCGTGGACCCTGGTCAGGGGCCTGCTGGGGAGCCTGGTCCGGCACCTCGTCCGGAACCGGGGAGGCTGGCGGCGGGGTCGGACGCGGGGACGGCTTCTGCACCAGCCGACCGCTGGCGTGCGGTCGGGCACCGCCGTCGTCGGCCTGGTGGGGCAGCCTGATCAACTGTCCCGGGTGGATCCGGTCCGGATCGCCGAGCTTGTTCAGCTTGACCAGCACCCGGTAGCTCTGGAAGTCCTCCAGGTAGCGCTCGGCGACCTCGCCCAGGTAGTCGCCCTTGGCCACCCGGTACACCTGGGTCTGGTCGGTGGTCGTGGTCCGCTCCACCGCGCCGACCACCGGGGCCACGCCCCGGGCCACCGTGGCGGTGGTGACGGGACCCGTCGCCGGCCCCGATGCGGACACGGCGTAGGTGGTGGTGGGGGCCGACATGCCGTAGGTGGCGGTCGCCGCGGTCGCCGCCGGGCTGGCCGCGATGATCAGGGCCACCGAGCCGACCAGCGCCGCCGCCGCCCGTTGCTGGCTGCGCATGCCGGGCAGCGCCGGCGTCGGCCGGCGCAGTACCTGGGAGAAGAGTTCCACCAGGACGGAGAAGGCGAAGGTCGCCCACCCGAACCAGCCGAGCACCGCCAGCGCCCGGAGGAAGAGCTGCCCGTCGTCCCGACTGGTCAGGGCCGTGCCGACGGCGTCCAGCGTGGGCACCTCGGCGGGCAGTGGGTTACCGGCGAGGGCGACGAGGGCGACGGGACCCCCGACCAGTACCGTGCCGAGCACGACGAGCGCGCCGAAGCCGGTGAGGACCTGGCCGGTCCGCCGGGCGGAACGGGATGCGGCCATAACGGCCTTCCTCTCTACGGTCCGGTGATGGCGCGCGCGGTCGCCTCGCCGGAGACGGTCACGGAGTCGGTGAGGTCGAACAAGCCGAGCAGGTACCTGTCGTAGGTGATGCTGAGTCGGACGGTGATGCGCTTCTCGCCGTCGACGACGGGGAAGCTGACCGTGTGGTCGGTGACGCCGGCGGCGGAGAGGTAGTGCCGGACCGCGACGGTGGCGGCGGCCTCGTCGATCTCCTTCTTGCCGCCGTTGATCGCCTGCGCGCGGTCGATGGCCTGGCCGCCGGTGCGGGCCGCCTCGGCGGCGAGGTTGTCCGCCCGGTGCATGGTGCGCAGCTGTCCGGCGCCGTCGAAGGCGAGCCCGATGATCATGAGTACGCCGATCATGCTCACCGCGAGGAAGAGGCTGACCCGCCCCTCGTCCGCCCGGATCGACCACCCGGGCAACCCTTGCGGCGGCGACCGTCGGCTGCTCGGCCTCGGCCCCGGGTGCCGTCGGCGGCTCATTCCCGGCTCCGGTAGCTGTCCAAGGGCGAGGTGAAACGCGCCGACACCAGCCGGCCGGCCGGCATCCCGGGCAGACTCGACAGGTGGATGTCGGCGAACGAGACAGTGCAGCTGACCTGCACGGAGACTGCGGCCGGTTCCCCGGGGGCGGCCTGGTAGGCCGCCCCGAAGCTGGTTGCCCTGCCACCGACCGAGCCGGTGAAGCGGAACGACGGCGGGCCGACGCAGTCCAGTCCCTGCCAGTCGAGCTGTCTCCCGGCGGCGGCGACGGCGGCGTCCCGGCCGGTGCCGGCGTCCCGGGAGATCGAGGCGGCGCGGGCCGCGTCGTGTGCGGCGGCCTGGATCGCCTCCGCTCCCACGGCGGTACGCCCGGCGACCCCGGCGAGCACCATCAGCGCGATGAAGGCCGGGGCGAGGACGGCCACCTCCACCGACACGGATCCCCGCTCGGTGTCCCGTCCGCCCCGCCGACGGCCGGGGAACCGGCGCCCGGCGAACCCCCGGCTCACGGGTCGCCCGCCGTGGTCCAGCGCTCCACCGTGCCGTGGGCGGTCTGCGACACCGACAGGTGCACGCCGGGGACCACGGAGATCGATTTTCCGGTCACCGTGCAGGTGACCTCGGTGGCCGTGGTGACACAGCTCAGTTCCGGCTTGGCCAGCCAGTCCCCGGCGGCGGCGAGGAAGGCGTTGCCCCGCTCCACGCCCGCCCCGGCGGGCGCCTGGTGGACGCGTTGCGCGGTCACCCCGCTCTGGGCGGCGTGCATGGCGGTGCTCCGGGCCAGGAACCAGGCGGCGACCTGGATCGAGCCGAAGAGGAGCAGCAGGATCGCCGGCATCACCACGGCCAGCTCGACCGGGTTGGCCCCCCGGTCGACCCCGCCGGACACGAGCCGGAGCCGGGTGGCGGCGACCACCCGGCGACCGGGGAGAGAGAGGCGTAGGAGCACGTCGGTCAGGGCGTCGACCCGGGGCCCTCGATGGCGTTCATCCAGCCCTCGGCCTTGGTGGCGACGATCGCGGTGACGGTTGCGGCGGCGGCGACCAGGCCGAAGATGATCACTGCGGTGGGGACCGGGCTGTCGCCGCGTTCGCCGTCGCGGCGCAACTCGGCCAGGCGTGTGCTGACCGCCACGTGCAGGTAGGTGAAGAAGGCCATGACGTTCTCCTTGTCGTCGGGATGGCTCACAGTCGGGCGACGAACGGGTAGGCGATGAAGCCGAGCAGCACGAACACCAGCAGCGAGCCGGGGATGTCGAGCCGGCTGGTGATGCCCTCGGCGTGGGCCAGGTTGTCGGTGCGGATCTGGTCGCGCAGCGCGTCGGCGCGACTGCGCAGGGTCTCGTGCACCTGCGCGCCCTCACTGCCGGAGGAACGCATGATCGCGCCCACGTCGCCCAGCTCCGGGATGCCGATCTTGTCGGCGAGGTCGCGCAGCTCGTCCCAGGGTGAGTGCATCTGCATCTGGGCGATCCGCAACGCCTCGCGGATCCGGTCGAAGACCCAGCCGTCGCAGACCTCCGCCGCCCGCTCCAGGGACTGCACCGGCCCGTGCGCGGCGGAGAGTTGCAGGGCGACCAGGTCGAGGTAGGTGCAGACCGCCTGGCGGAACTCCGCCCGCGCCTTGTCCGCCTTCTCCAGTACCGTGCGGTGGGCGAGCAGCGCGGCGAGGAACGCGCCGCCCAGGCTGCCCAGCACCGGGACGACGAACGGCAGCCCCATCCCGAACGTGGACAGCGCGACGGCCAACATGGTCGGCGAGGCCAGCCCGATCAGCGCGGAGAGCAGCACCGAGAGGGCGTACTGCTCGGGGGTCTGGCCGATCAGCGCGAGCTGCCGGTGCGGCGGGCGCAGCCAGCGGGCCGCCCCGGTCAGCCACTCCGGGTTCCGGTCGGCGGACGCGGTCACCGGCCGGGCGGCGGCCGGCGGTTGGTGCAGCCGACGCAACGCCGGTCCCAGCGCCGGGGTGGCCGGCAACAGCTCCCGCACCACCAGGAACACGCCCAGCCCGACGGCCGTGCCGCCGACGACGGCCAGGGTGAGCTGCCAGTTGAGGATCATGCGAGCGCGTCCTCCGGGTCGGGGGCGGGCAGGAAGCGCGCCGGACGCGGAGGCTGGCTCATCGACCGTACCCAGGCCAGCAGGGCGACGAAGAGGCCACCGAGCACCACCATCACCACCTGCCCGGTCGGGGTGCCGTACGGGCGGATGTAGTCGGTGTTCAGCAGCCCGTACGCGATGGTGGCCAGGGTCATCCCGGTGAGGAAGCGGACCGCGAACCGGGGCTGGGTGCGTTTCGCCTCGATCTCCCGGCGGGTCGCCACCTCGGCCGCCGCCGCCCCGGCGATCGACCCGAGCACGTCGCCGAGGCGCTCGCCCCGGTCGGTGAGGTGCAGGATCAGCGCCGCCACCACCTGGTCGGCGACCGGGTCGCCGATGTCGTCGGCGAAGGCGAGCAGCGCGGGACGGGCCACCCAGCCGGCCTGGAGCCGGGCGGCGAGCAGCCGTACCTCCTCCTCGATCTCCGGGGGCGCGGTGGCGATGGTGCCGACGATGGCCTGCTGGAGGCCCTGGCCGGTGGCGGAGATGTCCTTGAGCCGACGGGTCCACTCGCCGACCGCCTCGATCCGGGCGATGGCCCGCTGTTCGGCCTGACCGACCGAGAAGAGCCACGGCGCGCCGGGCACCGCCACGGCGACCAGCAACCCGACCACGGGCAGTCCGGTGAGCAGGAACGCCAGCGCGCCGGCGACCAACGCCCCCACCAGCAGGGCCTGGTGACGCTGCCGCTCCCGGCGGCTGGTGCCGGAGCCCAGCCAGAGTCGGCGCAGCCCTCTCCCGCCACCCGGTCCGGGGCCCGGCGGGCGGGTGGTGCCGACCAGGGCGACCACCGCCAGCACCAGCCCGGCCACGCAGGCCGCCCCGGAGACCATGGCGATCAGTTCGACGTTGGCGATCACGGGACCACCCCCGGCCCCGTCCGGTGCCCGACCGGTCCGGCCACCGCGATCACCGCCGACCCAGCCGCGTCTGCACGGGCCGTCGCCACGCCCCGGTGCCCACCTCGATGTACGGGCTGAGCAGCCGGGCGTCGTAGCCGACCCGGAGGAGCTGTTGACGGATCCGCTCGGGCAGGTGCTTCGGCACCGCCCGGCCGTCCGGTCCGGGGCCGAAGACCTCGGTGGTGGTGATCCGGCTGCCCTCGCCGGCCCCGATCACCTCCTCCACGTGCGAGACGAAGCGGTGCTTGCGCCCGCCGATCGCGGTCTCGTCCTCGACGTTCACGTAGACGATCAGGTCCAGCGCGTTGCCGGCCATCCGGCGGGCCTGGTCGACGGTCATCTCCCGGCCGTGCGCGAGCGCCAGCTCGATGATCCGTTCGGTCACCCCGGCGGGGGTCCGGGCGTGGATGGTGCACATCGAGCCCCGGCTGGTCGTCATCGCCTGGAGCATCGGCACGATCTCCCGGGAGCGCACCTCGCCGACGACGATCCGCAGCACACCCATCCGGAGCGACACCGGGATCAGGTCGGCGATGGTCACCTCACCGGCCGGTCGGCCGTCCAGGCCGCGTTCGCCGTGCCCCTCCCGGGACTCGAAGCTCATCACCGCCCGGTGCCGGAGCTGGCGACGGGCCGGCAGCAGCTCCCGGCTCTCCTCCAGCAGCACGAACGGCTCGTCCGGTGGGATCTCGTCCATCAGCGCCCGGACCACGGTGGTCTTCCCCGCCCCGGCCAGCCCGGCGACCATGATGTTCAGCCCGGCGCGCATGGCCGCCCGGAGGAAGTCCCGGAGCAGCACGTCGACCATCTCGTCGAGGTCGGCGCGGAAGCCGGCGATGTCGTCCAGGCTGACGTCGAGGGTGTTGTGCTTCCGGATCACCGCGTACGGGCGGCTGCTGACCAGGTAGACGGCGGCGAGCCGGCTGCCGTCGGGCAGTTGCAGGTCCAGGGTGGGCTTGGCGGTGGAGAGGGACCGCTCCGTCGCCCCGGACCGGCGGGCGGCGGCCTGGAGGATCTCCACCAGTTCCTCGTCGCTGTCGGCGATCGGGTCGGCCCAGTCCACGCCGCCGCCGCGCCGGGTGACGCGCACCTGGTCGCAGCCGAGGATGTGCACCTCCTCGATGGTCTGGTCGACCAGCAGGGTCTGGAGCCGGCCGAGTCCGACCAGTTCGGCGGTCACCTGGTGGAGCAGCTGTCGTTCCTCGTCCGCCGGCATCGGCGTGCCGGCGCGGCGCACCGCGTCGGCGTACTCGGCGACCACGTCCACGGCGATCCGGGCCCGCTCGACGTCCTCCTCGTCGACGGTGAAGTCCCGGCCGCGTTGCCAGAGGGTGAGGCGTTCGCTCAGTTCCCGGCGCAGCTCCCGGACGACGGTGAAGTCGATCCGGGGGCGCGGCGGCGGGGTGGACGCGGGAGCCGGTGCCAGGGCCACTCCGCTGCCGCCACCGGGATGGTGGCCGTGCGGCCCGGCCGGATGCCCGTTCGGCCCGGCCGGGTGGGGGTGCCCGTTCGTCGGGCGACGGCCCGGCTGGTCCCGCGCCGCCGACGGGGGCTGCGGCGGCCCGTGCGGGCCGGGCGGGTGGCGGTGTCCGTTGGCGGGGGCCAGCGGCGGGGTGACCGAGGTCGCCGAGGCGGCGCGCGGGTCGTGCTGGACCGGTTCAAACCGCATGGGGCACCCCCTGGCCGGTGGGCCAGCCCAGGCGGGCCCGCCGCCGGTCGAGCAGCGCGCCGACCGGCACCTCCAGCGCGCCCGCCGCACGCATCAGCGGCCGTCCGGCGCGGACCGTGCCGCCGAGGCCGAGCACCCCGGCGGTACGCGGGTCGTCCGGCAGCCGGGCGATCACCGGCAGCCCGAGCGCCTTGCTGATGTCGCTGGTGGGGTGCCCGTCACCGACCACCAGCAGGCGCAGCGAGCCGGGGGCCACCCGGTGCTCGGTGAAGTCCCGCCCGATGGTCCGGACGAGCGACCGGGTCGCCGAGATGGCGGGCAGGGTGGCCCGGGTCACCACCAGCACGACCGCGGCGGCGCGCAGCACCGGCCAGGGCGGGCCGACCACGGCCAGCCGGCCGCAGTCGACGAGCACGTCGTACCCGGGGGTGCCGTTCTCCAGGGTGCCGAAGAAGTCCGCGAACCGCTGCCAGAGCGGGGTCACACTGCCGGCCTGGACCGGGTCGACCACGCCGGGCAGGAGCAGTCGCTCCCGCTTGGGCGCGTCCAGGTCGACCAGCTGCGACCAGAACGACGCCTCCAGGTTGCCGTCGCGCAGTTCCCCGACGGCCAGCTCGCCGAGGCCCCGGGGCCCGTCGAGCACCCCGCCCAGGTAGCCGGCGAGCACCGACCCGCCGGCCGGGTCGCACTCGGCCAGCACCAGCCGGCGGTGCCAGCTCAGCGTGCAGGCCAGCGCCGAGGTGGTCACCCCGGGCGAGCCCTTCGCCGAGACCAGCGCGATGACCGCCATGCTCAGACCGACCCGGTCAGCACGAGGGCGATCCGTTGTTCGGCGGCGAGCGCCACCACCGCCGGCACGTCCCGGACGGACACCGCCAGGTAGACCACGACGGTGCTGGTCTCCGGGGTGTCGCTGTCGATGACGGTGGCGGTGAACCGGGTGGCGGAATTCGTCGTCCGGCCGTCGCTGGTCTTCACCGGGGTGCTCACCAGCAGCACCCGGTCACCGGGGCGCAGCGTGCGGGCCGGCACCTCGCTGGGCTTGAGGCCGAGGGCGAGCTGCTGCTGGTCGGGACCGAGCAGCGGCTTGTCGGTGAGCTGGGCCTCGGTGACCAGGGTGCCCGGGGTGAGGGTGACCGCCGCCCGCTTGCCGATCACGTCGTCGATGTCGGCGGCTGGCACCGGCTTCAGGCCCTGACCGCCGGCCACCTGCACCGACGTCAGGTCGTCCGCGCTGAGCACGGTGCCCACCGCGACCGGGCGGGCGACGGCGAGGTACGTGCCGGTGGCCCGGACCGAGGTGACCGCGAAGGCCGCGCCGAGGCCGCCCAGCGCGATCAGGAGCACCGCCAGGCCGAGCAGGCCGGGTCGCATCCGTCGCTGCCGGACCACCCTCGGCGGGGCGACCGGGGCGTCCACCGGCCCCGGCCCGTTGCGCGTCGCCAGGCTCACTGGGTCACCACCTGAAGCTCGTTGATCTGGATCTCTAGGTTGCGGCTGGTCCGGGTGACCGGGATGGTGCCGCTCTCGTCACCGCCGTTCCACTCCACGACCCAGTGGGTGGTGGCGTTCACCTGGTACGTGCCCGCCTTGCGGTACCCGCGGTAGCCGCAGTCGGGCGACTCCTGACCGGCGCGCGGGCCGGAGGTCGAGTAGGGCGTGCCCGGCCCGGTGCACTCGACCGTCTCGCCGTCGCCCATGGCCCAGACGACCCGCTTCACCTTGGCCGTGATGGTCACGGTCAGGCCGCGTTCCGAGGCGGACGCGGACAGCTCGCCGAAGTAGTTCGGACCGGGGCTGGCCCACATCCAGACCGGGAGCCCGACCAGCCCCGGCCCCTGGCTCTTGCGCGGAGCCACCGAGATGCCCGGCGGGAGCAGGTCGATCGAGGCGAGCGCCCGGAACGCCAGCTCCTCCGGATCCGGCGGCGCACCGAATCCGGGCGGCGGGGCAGGCAGCTGAATGGTGACTGTCGAAGACAGGTCACCGCCCGGGTTGTAGCAGGTCTTGGCGTACCACTGCATGCCCTCGTCGGCCGGCGGCGAATTCGTGGCGAGCTTGTAGTAGCAGCCGTCGCTGTTGTTGAACCAACCCAGGACGTCGTCGTAGCAGGCGACGGGCTTGCCCTTCCACTGGCACTTGGCCGGGCCGCCACCGCCACCGTCGCCACCGCCGTCGCCACCGCCGGGGCCGCCCGGACCGCCCGGGGTGCCCGGTTCCTCGTCCCAGACGCTGCAGTCGGTCTGCCCCACCGGGCACTCGGCCCCCGGGTCGGCGACGGCGGGCGCGGGAGCGGTCAGGGTCATGGCCAGTCCGGTGAGGGTGGCGAGCAGAGCGGCGACCAGTCGACCGACCGGTGCGCGGCCGGTCCCGGTGCCCTCCCGGCGGTCCGTGGTCGCCTCCCGGGTCAGCACGGCTGGTCCTCGTGGGCGACCCCGGCGCTGATCAGCCAGCGCCCGTCGGAAGAGCGGGTCGCGGTCGCCGTGGCGAGGTGGCGTCCCGCCCCGGTGCCCGGGACGACCTTGCGGGTCTTCGCGTAGACCAGCTTGTAGTCCGTCGCGTCGAGACAGTCCTGGATCTCCACGGTGGCCGGGACGGTGTCCAGGCTGACCACGGTGACGGTCGGGTCGGAAACGAGCTTTCCGGTACGCATGGCACCGTGCTCCTTCGTCTCGCGAATGACCAGCCGAACCCTGGTCAGAAGGGGATCTGCCAGGTATTTGGCCAGCTCGGGATGATGTGGATCACTACGTGCACTGGCTGTCCGGGACGCCGTCAGATATCCGGCGTACGCCGCGAGAGCCGCCTTTCGGGCCGCCGTTTCCTCCGCTTTCCGGTCCTCGGGGATGCGGGGCTCCTGTTCCGCCGTGATCCGGCCGGGCCGCTCGGGATCCGCCCCGCAGGCGGCACCGGTGCCGAGAATCAGGAGCGCGACGAGGTAGGCCGTCCAACGCCGGGGATGCCGTGCTCGCAACGCCGCCCTCCTCGATGCGGAGCCCGTCCAGCCGGTTTCCGGGTATGCGGCAGCGCCTCCGGATGCCCCGGTCCGGATGATTCGATCTTCTATCTGTATTTACTGTTGCTGATATATGCCGATTTCTGCGTCGGGTCTCTGCCCGATCACTGGTCGACCTGTTCCGTCGACCGTTGCGTCCCACCCAAGGGGCGAGCATAGGCTGACGACGGCCGATGCAACAGAGGCAATTGGTGTGAATACTCTCCGTGGTCGGGGGTGGTGGGATGCAGCGGTCAGGTCGTCGCCTGTCGGGGTGCGTCGCCCGGCTCGTGCCGCCACCACGTGACGTGTCGGCCGGCCGGCCGGGCGCTCCGCGGCAGATTCCGGTGCGCGGCAACGGATCCGCTCGTCGGCGCGCTCGTCGGCGGCCCGGACGGTGGGTGGCGCCGGTCGACCGGTAGACCCGGTCGCGGATCGGCGCGCGGGGTTGCCCCCACGTCCGGACATGGCGCTCCGCCGATGATGAAACTACTTTGCGTGTTCGCCGTTCCGGTCCAACCCCAGGAGATCCACATGACGCTGACCCGACCGTCGGCCATCCGCCCGGTCTGGCTGCGCCTCGCCGCCGGCCTCGCCCTCACCCCGCTCCTGCGCCTGGCCGTGCTGCGGCACGCCGTACCGCCGGAGACGCCGCGCCGGAGTGGCTGCGTCGCCTGCGCCGCTCCGATCGGCCTGGACCAGCCGGTGCCGGCGCTCACTCCGCTGGCCCGCTGCCCGCGCTGCCGGGCCCGGGTGGGACCGCCGCCCGGCAGTGTCGAGGTGGCCGTACTCGCCGCGCTGGCGCTGCTGGTGACGCTGGACGCGCCCCCGTTCGTCCTGCTCGCCACGGGCTGGTGGCTGGGCTGGGCGGTGCCGCTGGCCCTGGTGGACGCGGCGGTGCACCGGCTGCCGGACCGGCTGACCGGTCCGGCAGCCGCCGGCACCTGGCTGCTGCTCGGGGTAGCCGCGCTGACCGGCCCCGGGCCGGGCCCCTGGCTCCGGGCCACCGTCTGCGGCCTGGCCCTGGCCGCCGGCTTCGCCGCCACCACGCTGCTGCTCGGGCGGCGCGGCTTCGGCCTGGGGGACGCCAAGCTGGCACTCGGTACGGGCGCGTTGCTCGGCTGGTACGGCTGGCCCGCACTGGTGCTCGGGCTGATGCTGACCTTCCTGCTCTCCGCGCTGGTGAGCGGGATCCTGTTGGCCGCCCGACGGGTCCGCTGGACCAGTCACCTCCCGTTCGGGCCGTTCCTGATCCTCGGCACCGCCCTCACCCTGGCGCTGCTCGGCTGAACCGACCCGTCCCGGCGGGGCGGAATCCGGATCGGCCGTCGGATCACCGGGCCCCGGTGGAGGTGGTCACCGGGCCCCGGTGGGGGTGCGCGTCTGCGTTGGCGGGCCGGTGCGGCGACGGTCCAGCAGGCGGGCGGCCGGTCCGGTCAGGGTCATCAGCAGTACGGTGCCGACCAGCGCGCCGAGCAGCACCCCGGCGACCACGTCGTGCGGGTAGTGCACCCCGACGAAGGTGCGGGAGAACGCGGCCAGCAGGGCGAGCGGGACGGCCAGCAGCCCCAGCCGGGGGCCGAGCACGAGGGTGGTGGCCGCCAGCGCCCCGGCGATCGTCGAGTGGTTGCTCGGGAAGGACCAGTCCCCGGTCGGGGGACAGTGCCCGGCCACGATGGTCAGGTCGGTCAGGGCGCGGCACGGCCGTTCCTGGTCGACGAGGGTCTTGATCCACTCACTCAGGCCGTAGGCGAGGACCACCGCCACCGGGGCGACCAGCACCGCCGCCCGGTCGCGGGACGTCCCGCCGAACCGCCGCCAGGCCGCCAGCAGGAAGAGCAGGCCGAGCAGGACGACCGAGCCCTCGGTGAAGTGCGCGGCGAACCACTGCACCGGCTCCGGGGTGCGGTCGGCGAACTCGACGGTGTCCCGGTACCAGTCCCTGCTGAACGGCGGCACGTCCGCCTGCGGGTCGACCAGCTGTAACGTCATCAATTGCTCATACCCCTTCCAGTTCGTACAGACTGTAGGAACAGGTGGTTTCCGGCACAGTGTGCGAAGGTTGGAGCTCACTCCTGACTTTCGTCTCAGCCGCCGCACAGGCGGGTACTGGACGATGGTCAGCGCACCTGAACACGGGGAGGCCGTGTGCCCGACACGACCATCAGCGACCAGCCGGAAGACCGCCGCGTCGAGGACGACGGCTGGCGGATCCGACGGACCGAGGCGGACGCCGACCGCCTCGCCGAGACCGAGTCGGTCTTCGCGCTGAGCAACGGCTGGCTGGGCTGGCGCGGCAACCTCGACGAGGGCGAGCCGTACGGCATGCCGGGCAGCTACCTCAACGGCTTCCACGAGCGGCGGGAACTGAGCTACCCCGAGGACGGGTACGCCTTCCCGCAGCTCAGCGACACGGTGGTCAGCACGCCGAACGCCGCGCTGATCCGCCTCTGGGTCGACGGCGAGCCGCTGGACGTGCGTACCGGCACGCTGCACGAGCACGAGCGGGTGCTCGACCTGCGCAACGGCCTGGTGGAGCGGCACACCGAGTGGACGTCCCCCGGCGGGCACCGGGTCCGCGTGCGCAGCACCCGGCTGGTCTCGCTCGCCCACCACTGCGTCGCCGCCGTGCGGTGGGAGGTGGAGGCGCTGGACGCGCCGGTCGACGTGCGGGTCTGCTCCGACCTCGTGGCCAACCAGCGGGTCCCGGAGCGCTCCGACGACCCCCGGGCCGCCACCGTCCTGGACGAGCCGTTGGTCGCCGAGTACCGCCGGTCCGACGGGCCGGACGGGGTGCTGGTGCACCGAACCGGCCGCAGCGGGCAGCGGGTGGCCGTTGCCGTCGCGCACCTCGTCGACGCCCCCGACACCACCGCCACCGACACCGACTGCCGGCCCGACCGGATCCGGCTCGCCCTCAGCGGTCCGCTCCGTCCCGGGCAGCGGCTCCGGCTGACCAAGTTCGCGGCGTACGAGTGCACCCGTACCGATGTCGTCGACGACCCGACGGAGACGGCGGACCGGTCGCCGGACGACCCGGGGGGAACCGGGGCGGAGATCCCGACGGAGCTGGCCTCCCGGGCGGTGCACGCCGCCACCGAGGCCCGTGCGGTCGGCTGGGACGCCCTCCTCGTCGAGCAGCGCACCTGGCTCGACGCCGCCTGGACCACCGCCGACGTGGTCCTCGACGGCGACCCGGAACTCCAGCAGGCGACCCGGTTCGCCCTGTTCCATCTCATCCAGGCGGGACGGGCCGAGAGCAACCGGACCATTCCCGCCAAGGGCCTCACCGGCAACGGCTACGACGGCCACGTGCTCTGGGACACCGAGGGATACGTGCTGCCGGTGCTCACCTACGTCGCCCCGGCCATGGCCCGGTCGGCGCTGTACTGGCGGCACACCCACCTGCCCGAGGCGCGGGAACGCGCGGCCGAGTTGCGGTTACCCGGCGCGAGCTACCCGTGGCGGACGATCGGCGGCCGGGAGTGCTCCGGCTACTGGCCGGCGGGCACGGCCGGGCTGCACATCAACGCCGACGTCGCCGACGCGGTGCTGCGCTACGTGGCGGCCACCGGCGACGAGGAGTTCCTCGTCGACGCCGGACTGGAGATGCTGGTGGAGACCGCCCGGCTCTGGCACGGCTTCGGGCACTGGTCCGACACCGGCTCGTTCCACCTGCGCGGGGTGACCGGCCCGGACGAGTACACCGCCCTGGTCGACGACAACGTCTTCACCAATTTGATGGCCCGGCGGAACCTGCGGGGTGCCGCCGACGCCGCCGAGGCCCACCCGGAGGTGGCCGCCCGGTTCGGGGTGGACGCCGCCGAGGTGGCCGCCTGGCGGGCCGCCGCCGACGCGGTGCACCTGCCGTACGACTCGAAGCGTGGGGTGCACCAGCAGTCGGCCGGTTTCACCGACCTCCCCGAGTGGGACTTCGACAGCACCGACGAGGACGACTACCCGCTGCTGCTGCACTTCCCGTACCTGGAGCTGTACCGCAAGCAGGTGGTCAAGCAGGCCGACCTGGTGCTGGCCATGCTGCGCAGCCCGGGGGACTTCTCCGCCGAGGAGAAGGCCCGTAACTTCGCGTACTACGAGGCCCGCACTGTCCGCGACTCGTCGCTCTCCTCGCCCGGCCAGGCGGTGCTGGCCGCCGAGGTCGGCCACCTGGACCTGGCGTACGACCACTTCGCCGAGTCGGTCCTCCAGGATCTGGAGGACCTCGGCGACAAGACCGCCGACGGGCTGCACCTCGCCGCGCTGGCCGGGGCGTGGATCGCCCTGGTGCAGGGGTTCGGTGGGCTGCGCGACGACCGGGGCGAACTCTCCTTCGTGCCCCGGCTGCCCCGGCGGCTCACCCGGCTCGCGTTCAGCCTGCTCTGGCGGGGGCAGCGGCTCCGGGTCACCGTCACCCCCGACGAGGTCCGCTACGACCTGCCCGGGGCCGGTCCGGAGGTGGAGATCCACCTCTGGCACGACGGTGAACACGTCCGGGTGACCGGGGGGAACCCCTGTGTCCGCCCGCTGCCCACCCCGCCGGACCCGGGCCCGGAGCCGTCCACGCCGTCCGGCCGCCGTCCGGCCCGCCGCTCAGCAGGCTGAGTCGACCGACGGGCCGGGCCCGTCGCGGTCCGCCCGACCGGCCGGTGACGGACTATCCGGACGTCTGCCAGGTGGCGGCGGCCCGCCGCAGCCGGTCGTTGATCGCCCGGCCGAGGCCGGTGTCCGGCACCCGCTCGGCGACGATCTCGGTCACCCCGGTCGCGTCGAGCCGGTGCAGGGCGTCGAAGAGCCGGGCTGCCGCCCCGGTCAGGTCGCCGTCGGGGGCGAGCACCTCCACCGCCCCGTACGCCCCCGGCGGCACCTCGCGCAGGGCAAGGTAGCCGCGCGTACCGTCGCCCGGCCGGGTCGGCACCGGGGCGTCGACCACCCGCAGCGGGGTGCGGGGCGCGTAGTGCGCGGCCAGGGTGCCGGGCGCGACCGGCTGGCCGGAGCTGCCCGGCCGGACGCTGACCGGGCCGACCGCCTCGACCAGCGCCTCCACCGGCAGCGAGCCGAGCCGCAGCACGACCGGCTGGTCGCCGCGCGCGTCGACGATGGTGGACTCGATGCCGCACCGGGTCGGCCCGCCGTCGAGGACCAGGTCCACCGCGTCGCCCAACCCGGCCACCACGTGCTCGGCCCGGGTCGGGCTGAGCATGCCGAACCGGTTCGCGCTCGGCGCGGCCACCGGCAGCCCGGCCTGCCGGATCAGCTCCCGGGCGACCGGGTGGTCCGGCACCCGGACGGCCATCGTCGCCAGCCCGGAGGTGACGATCGGCGGTACGGCCGGCGGCCGGTCCACGATCAGCGTCAGGGGGCCCGGCCAGAACCGCTCGGCGAGGGCCGCCACGGTCGGCGGCAGCGCACCGACCAGCGCGGTCAGGTCCTCGACGTCGGCGAGGTGGGTGATCAGCGGGTCGAAGCTGGGCCGGGCCTTGGCCGCGAAGATCCGGGCCGCCGCCCGTGCGTCGAGCGCGTTCGCGCCCAGGCCGTACACCGTCTCGGTGGGGAAGGCGACCAGCCCGCCGGACCGCAGGACGGCGGCGGCCTCGGCCACCCCGCTGGCCGCCGGCAGCACCGGCGCGGACTTCGCGCTCATGCCCCGACGCTAACGTCCCGGGCGGGACGGGCCGCACGCGGGCGGTCTCTTGAACCGGGGGGTGCGCCGTGGTCCGATGGGAGGTGCCGGACGAGGGAACCGCGAGGTGCCCGTCCGACTGTTACTGACGCGAACCACCGACGCCCGAGGAGGCCGGGATGATCCCGACTCTGCTTCTGGTCGGCCTCCTCCTGGGACGGTGGTGGAAGACGACCCTGCTCCTCGCGGCGGTGGGTTGGCCGACTCTCCTCGTCGCCACCGGGGTGCTGGACGTCGGCCGGGACCTGGGGATCGCGTCCGCCCTGGCAGTCGTGAACGCCGGGGTCGGCGTGCTGGTCGCGCAGGGCCTCTACCGGGCGTTCCGGGAACTGCGGAAGCCGGCCGCGACGGAATGACGCGCTGACGCCACGGTTCCTGCCGGTCGCGCTGGCGGTACGCGTCCCGTGCCCACCTGACCGGCCCGTCCGACGCGTCGGACGGGCCGGCGTCACGGGATCGGAGGCGGCGTCCAGTCGGCGTGCCGGCTCATCGACCGCAGGGCGACCCGGGGCGGAGTCAGCCGCATGGCCGCATTGCGCAGACCGACGGCAACGGGATGGCGCAACTGCTGTCCGAAGCGGGCCACCTGGAGGGCGGCCCGGGCGACCTGCTGGGCGCGGGGCCGGCGTTCCCGGTCGTACGCGGCCAACGCGGCGTCCACGTCGCCGCCGGGCGTGCAGCGTGCGGCCAGCACCACGGCGTCCTCGATCGCCTGGTTGGCGCCCTGGCCGAGGTGGGGGGTCATCGCGTGCGCGGCGTCGCCGAGCACCGCGACCGCCCCGCGCCGGAACGAGGGCAGCGGGGTGTCGAGGTGGTACAGGTCGGTCCGGATCACCGTCGCCGGGTCGGTGGCGTCCAGGACGTCCGGGACGGGTGCGTGCCAGGTGCCGAAGCGGGCCCGGACCACGCTCATCCCGTCCCCCTCGGGGAAGTCCTGATCCGGGCCGGCGGTGACGGCCCCGTACCAGTACACCCGGCCGTCCCCGAGCGGTACGACGCCGAACTCGCTCCCGTGGCCCCAGGTGACGGCGGTGGGGATCTCCCCGTCCGGAGCGCCGGTGGTCACCCCGCGCCACGCGGTCGAGCCGACGTGGCGGGGGCGCGGATGGTCGGGCCACAGTCGGGAACGGACCAGGCTGTCGATGCCGTCGGCGGCGACGACCAGGTCGCATCGTTCGGTGGTCTCCTGCCCGTCGCGGCGGTACCGCAGCTGCGGCGGTGGACCGGGCGTGACGTCGACGACCTCGGCCCCACCGACCAGCACCGCAGCGGGCAACGCGTCCCGCAGGACCCGGTGCAGGTGCGCCCGGTGGATGCCGACGGCGGCCGTGCCGAGGACCCGGGTCATCGCCCGGCCGTCGACGCGGGAGATCCACCGTCCACTCGGTGTCCGTACACCGCCGGGCGCGTCGGCGTGACCCGCCCGGTGTACGGCGGTGCCGACGCCGAGGGCGTCCAGCCCGCGCAGTCCGTTCGCCATCAGGGTGAGGCCGGCGCCCACCTCGGCGAAGGCCGGGGCGCGCTCCAGCACGGTCACGTCCCACCCGCGACGGCGGAGCCCGATGGCCGCACAGAGCCCACCGATCCCCGCCCCGATCACCACGGCCCTGGCGCCGTCCATGCCCCCACCCTCTTCTTCTACAGATGTAGAAGTCGATACTACGACAACCGGAGGGAGACAGGCATGTCACGATTCGCCGTGATCACGGACGCCGCCATCGCGGTCGTCGCCGACCTCGGCATGCGCGGGCTGACGCATCGCGCCGTGGACGCCCGCGCCGGCCTCCCGCTGGGCACCACGTCCGCCTACTACCGGACGCGCAGGGCACTCATCGAGGCGCTCGTCCAACGGATCGCCGACCTGGACCGTGTCGACCTGGCGGAGAACTCGCTGCCGGCGGGCGACACCCCGGCTCTCGGGCCCGGACGACGCCTCGGCCCGTCCGACCTCGACCAGCTGGCCACGCAGATCGCCGCACTCGTCGACCGGTGGCTCACCGCCGGCCGCAGCCGCATGCTCGCCCGGTACGCGTGCCTGCTCGAGGCCACCCACCACCCCGAACTGCGGGTGATCCTCGACCACGGCACCGCTTCGCGTGCCCAGGCCCGGGGGATCCTCGCAGCGGCCGGGGCCACCGACCCCGAACGGGCCGGCGACCATCTCGTCGCCTGCCTCGACGGACTGCTGTTCGACCGTCTCGTCGGTGCGGGCACCCGGTCCGCACCGGAGCCGGGCACCCCCGAGAGCCGGAGCGACCTCGCCGCCGCCATCGCGACCCTGCTCCGCGCGATGAGCGGCTAGAGGCGCTTACGCATCCGCCCGGACGGTGGCCCCGACGTGGGCTCTCGTCGGTGGCACGGCCCGAGCGGATGGACACGTTCGGCCTGCTACATGTCGGATTCGTCGACCGGGTCGACCGTCACACTGATCTCGACCAGGTCGTCGTCGCCGCCGGGGCTGTCGACGACATTCATGCCCGCGCCCTGGCGGACCATCGCCATCAGTCGGCTGCCCACGTCGAATCCGCTGGCGAGCCCGCGGCGGATGCCCAGCGCCGGATTGTCACGCAGCAGTTGCAACGACTGCGACCAGGCGATTCCGGTCACGCCGGTGGTGAGTTCGGGAACGTTCTTGTTGCTCTTGGCGAAAGCCCCCATCAGCGCGCCGAAGGTGTGATGCATGGTCGAGAAGACCAATCCGGCGGTACGGTTGTTGAGTTTGTCGATACCCCACACGTTGTTGCGGCCACCGCCGACGGCCATGAAACTCGTGGTCTTGTCGCGCTTGTCGTAGACCTGCATCCACAACGCCTCGCCGTCGAGGGCGTGCACGTCCGAGGTGCTCATCAGCGAATACCGGACGACGTACAGGTCGTTCTCCACGATATTGCCCTGGCTGGCCTTGACGAAGACGTTGCCCAGCGCGATCGGCCCGGATACCGGAACGTTCTCCGCCCAACGCTTCTGCCGGTACTCGACAAGCGCCTTGTCGTGCTCGAACTCCTTGCTCAGGTCACTGTTGGCCGAAGAGTCGTCGATCACCGGCTGACTGATCCGCGGGACCTGCGGTACCTCACCGCCGGACGGTGGGAACACCGACAGCAGCCCGCGGAGCGGCATCCAGGACCGGGTGTTGCCGAACAGCGGCTGGAACAGGGTGGGCACGGGCACCGCGTTGCTGACGTGCGTGTACATGTGGAACTTCTCACCCGACAGACAGTCGGTGAAGCCGGACGCCCCCAGCTTGTTCGACTCCTTGCTGTAGGGCGTGGCCTCCTTGACGAACTCCATCACCTTCTCGCCGTTGTTGGCGGTCAGATCACGGACTGCCTGCTCCGGGTTGTCGTAGTTCCACTTGATGACCGAGCTGCCGAGCGAGGCGGTGTGGAAGCGATCACGCTGGTAACTGCGGATCTTGATGCCGGTGGCCAGGTCGAACTGATAAAGGGAGACCTGCAGGTAGAACAGGGAGTTCCTGCGGGCGATCTCACGGATGGTCGGCGGCTTCGGGTCTTTCGGCTGCTCTGGCTGCATGATTGTTTCCTCTCGCACCGGGCGCACCCCCACGGCTCGCGCCCCGAACTGAACCCGGCAAGCATGCGGCAGGAATGGGAATTTGGGCGAAGCGAAACCTACTCAGATTCCGTGTCGACGTGTCGGGTTTCTTGCACACGTCTTCGGCGTTGTGGTGCGCAGAGAACCCGGTCCGGGCAAAATGGCAGATCAGGCCGTTCGCAATGCCCTCTGACGTACGAATGCGTGGTGACCCGGCGGTCCGGCAAGCGGTGAGGCCGACGGCGGGCCGACCCGAGTCGCCATGTCGACAGGGAGCGGGTACGGCGACGACCGAGGCGTCGGGGATAGTTGCGAGGGTGGCGAGCGACGAGGGCGACGACCCGTACCTGTGGCTGGAGAACCTCGACGGCGACGATGCCGCCCGGTGGGTGCGGGACCGCAACGCCGAGACCGTCGCGGCGTTGACGGGCAGCGAGACGTTCTCCGGCCTGCGGGCCGACATCCGGCAGGTGTTCGACTCCGACGAGCGCATCTCCTACCCCGGTTGGTGCGGGGACGGCTTCTACTACGACGTCTGGCGGGACGCGGCGCACCCGCGCGGACTGTGGCGCCGCACGACCCTGGACCAGTACCGCCGACCCGAGCCCGAGTGGGACGTGTTGCTCGATGTCGACGCGCTGGCCGCGCGGGAGGGGGAGAACTGGGTCTGGAGCGACGTCCACCGGCTGCGGCCCGGTCACCAGCGCGTCCTGATCAGCCTGTCCCGAGGCGGTGCGGACGCGGCGGTGGTTCGCGAGTTCGACCTCCACCGCCGTTCGTTCGTCGGGGACGGCTTCACGGTTCCGGAGGCCAAGAGCCGCGTCTGCTGGATCGACGAGGACCACGTCTACGTCGCCACCGACTTCGGGCCCGGGTCGCTGACCACCTCCGGTCATGCCCGGACCGTCAAACGGTGGCGGCGCGGCACCCCGCTGTCGGAGGCCGAGGTCGTCTACGAAGGGCAGCCGGATGACGTGGAGGTGTTCGCCTCGCATGATCCGACACCCGGTTTCCAACGTGACTTCGTCGTCCGGAGCCTGGACTTCTACCGGGCAGAGAACTACCTGCTGACGGCGGCGGATGAGCTGGTCCGGATCCCGGTGCCGGAGGACGCCCAGTGGAACGTACACCGGGAATGGCTGGTGATCCGGCCTCGTTCGCCCTGGACGCTCGACGGGGTCACCCACCCAGCAGGGGCGCTGCTGGCGACCAGATTCGACGCGTTCCTCGCCGGTGCGGGGGAGATGACCGTGCTGTTCACGCCCGACGCCCGCACCGCGTTGAGCTACCACGTCTGGACCCGGCGCCACCTGATCCTGGCCACCACCGTCGACGTGCGGAGCCGGCTGGAGGTGTGGACGCCCGGCGACACGGGTTGGCAGCGGGCACCGCTCGCGGGCGTGCCGGAACACGACCACAGCGTCGTCACGGACACCGACCCCGACCACAGCGACGCCTACCTGCTCGCCTCGGCAGGCTTCCTCCAACCGGCGACGCTCCGGCTCGGGCAGGTCGGGGGACCGGTCGAGACGCTCAAGCGGGAGCCGGCGTTCTTCGACGCGGACGGCATGGCGGTACGCCAGTTCTTCGCCACCTCGGCCGACGGCACGAGGGTGCCGTACTTCGTGGTGGGGGATCCCGCCGCCACCGGCGTGCGGGCTCTGCTCACCGGCTACGGCGGATACGAGGTGTCGCAGACCCCGCGCTACAGCGGCGCCATCGGTCGGGCCTGGCTGACCAGGGGTGGCACCTACGTCGTGGCGAACATCCGGGGTGGCGGGGAGTACGGCCCCGAGTGGCACCGCGCCGCGCTGCGGGAGAACCGGCCCCGGGCGTTCGAGGATTTCGCGGCGGTGGCGGCCGATCTGGTGACGCGCGGCATCACCACGCCGGCACAGCTCGGGATCGAGGGCGGCAGCAACGGCGGACTGCTGATGGGGGTGATGCTGACCCGCTACCCGGAGCTGTTCGGCGCGGTGGTCGCCCACGTGCCGCTGCTGGACATGCGGCGCTACCACCGGCTGCTGGCCGGCGCCTCCTGGATGGCCGAGTACGGCGACCCCGACCGGGAGGCGGACTGGGCCTACCTGCGCGAGTACTCGCCGTACCACAACGTCCGCGCCGGTCGACCGTATCCGCCACTGCTGCTGGTCACCTCGACCCGGGACGACCGGGTGCACCCGGGGCACGCCCGCAAGATGGCGGCCCGGCTACGCGAGCACGGCTACGACGTGTCGTACTACGAGAACATCGAAGGCGGGCATGGTGCCGCGGCCAACAACGAGCAACGAGCCTTCCTCTGGGCGCTCACGCTGGAGTTCCTGTGGCAGCGGCTGGCCGGGCGACCAGGGGAGCGCCTGATACCGCGTCAGTCGGCGGTGCCGGACGGCACGACGCAGGTCGTGAGCTGACCGGCTCCCGCTACGTCCGGCGTCGCCTGGCCAGCGCGTGGACCAGGATGACCACCCAGCCGATCGCGGCAAGCGCGCCGCCCACGGCGAGCCCGGTGAAGAGCAGCCACGTGCTGCCGCCCTGGGCGGCGAAGACACCCCTGCGGGCACCGGTGTCGCGGGCCGCCACGGTGGCCCCCGGGGTCAGCCCGTCCGGCCCGTCGTAGACGATGACGTCGTTACGCGGCGCCCCGTCCCCGTCCGGGACGAAGTCGCCGTGCCAGGTGCAGTTGCGGCTGCAGGTCTCGTAGCGCGCGGTGAAGGTGCCCGACGTGCCGTCGCCGGACCTCGCCCGCCAGGCCGCAGCGACGTCGGGTACGGCGAGGGCCAGCCCGAGGAGGGCGAGGAAGGGAAGGCCAACCCAGAGCAGGAACTTCATTCCCCAGCCAGCTGTCCCGTTCGCCACGAGCACACCATAACGAGGTCGTTCCAGCCGTCACTGCCGCGCGGCCCGAGCAGATCGCCCGGCAGCGGCACTGGTCCGTGCGCAGGCGGCGGCGCAAGCGGCCTCCACGCAGGGGCGCTGACCCCTCATCGCATCGACACGGCTTCAGCATTGATCCTCATGTCTGCGTCCGGCAGGGGTGCCGGTGCAATAGCCGCGATTCGCTGCTCTTCATCTCCGGTGTTCCGCGTTGGAGACGGCGGTGGAGCACCGCCAGCGCGTCATGCCGTCCCCCGGGGACGGCCGCATCGACATCTTGGTGGAGCTGGCGGGGCAGGGATCAGGTGATCTGACGAAGGTCGCTGCCGTAGTCGAAGACGATCCGCATCCGGGCCCCGGCGCTCGTGCATACCGGCTGAGGGTCGCCATTTCGTTGGCCCCCAGATCGCCGTTCTCGATCTGACGATCCGGGCCTTGGCTTCCGCGACGGGGAGTGGTTCCCTGCGGCGCACCCGGGAGCTGGAGGACAAGCCGGTCCGCGCGGCCAGGCAGAACCGGGCCGATGAGCAGGCCGGGCCGGGCCCGCTAACCTCTGCCGGCATGTCTGCCTTCCGCAACTCGCCCAACATCCTGTTCGAGACAACCGTGACGGCGACCCGGCGACTGTCGCCCGGGTTCGTCCGCGTCACGCTCGGCGACGAACGACTGCGGGATCTGGCCCCGCACCAGCTCGACCAGCGCATCAAGATCATGCTGCCGACCACCGGCGACTACCCGGCCGGACTGCGGGCGGGGCTGCCCGAGCAGGTGTGGCGGCGCGAGTGGCGGTCCGTCCCCGACCGCGAGCGTCCATGGCTGCGCAGCTACACCGCGTACCGGACACGGCCGACGGCGGGTGAGTTGGACCTCGACTTCTACCTGCATCAGCCGCACGGTCCGGCAAGCGGCTGGGCGGCGGGGGCCCGACCGGGCGGCCGACTGATCCTGTCGGGTCCGCACGTCCAGGCCGGCCAGCCCAGGTACGGCGTGCAGTGGGAGCCGGGGCCGGCGACGCGGGTGCTGATCGCGGCGGACGAGACGGCGTACCCGGCGGTGCGGGGCATTCTGCCCAGCCTCGGGCCGGGGGTGCGGGCGACGGTCCTGCTGGAGGCCGGCGCCGCGGCGGATGCCGCCACCCTCGACGACGTGACCGCCGGCCACTCGGTCGAGGTCGGGTTGCGGGGCGGGGCCCGGGGCGGGACGGTGCTGACCGCCATGGTGGGTGACTGGCTGGCCGAGCACGGTGCTGCGGCGGCCGGGTTGGGAAACCACTTCTACGCCTGGGCGGCTACGGAGAGTAGCAGGATTACGCAAGTGCGCCAGCTCTTCGCCGAGGTGCGCATCGCCCCGGAGCGGGTTCACACGCAGGGGTACTGGCACGATCGCCCAGCCCGTGAGGAGGTGGCAGATTAGGTTACGCTAACCTAATCCCATCGCCCGGCCATCACCGTAAGTCACCAGACGGGAACCCTGCACCATGTGCTCGACACCCCCTCGAACAACCCGCCGACGCCTCCTCGCCCTCACCGTCGCCTCGACGATGGCGCTCGTCGTGGCCGCCTGTGGCTCCGCCGACTCCGACCCGGCGAGCAGCGTTGGCGACACCAGAACCGTCGAGCACGCGCGCGGCAAGACCGACGTACCGGCCGCGCCGACCCGAGTCGTCGTCCTCGAACCGGTACAGCTCGACACCGCCATCGCCCTGGGGATCACCCCGGTCGGCGCGGCCGTACTCAACGAGGCCGCCGGCGTGCCCAAGTACCTCGGGGACAAGGCCGCCGGCATCACCACCGTCGGAACCGTCCAGGAACCCAACGTGCAGAAGATCGCGGCCCTCAAGCCCGACCTGATCATCGGCACCGAATCTCGGCACTCCGCCCTCTACGCCCAATTCAGCGACGTCGCCCCGACCGTCTTCATGGCCTCGCAGACAGACCCGTGGCAGGACAACGTCCGCTTCACCGCGACCACGCTCGGCGGCGCGGGCTCCGCGGACAAGCTCCTCACCGGCTACCAGCAGCGGTGCGCGGAAATCGCCAAGAAGTTCGGCACCGCCGGCAAGACCGCACAGCTCATCCGCCCCCGTGACGGCGTCCTCACGCTGTACGGGCCCACCTCCTTCGCCGGCAGCACGCTGGAGTGCGTCGGCTTCACCACCCCGCAGCGCGACTGGGAGAACTCCATCTCGGTCGACATCTCCCCCGAGCGGGTGCTGGAGGCCAAGGCCGACCACGTCTTCGTCACCACCGTCGACGTGAACGACCGCAGCACCATCCCGGCCTCGGTCAGCGCCAACGCCGCCGCCTTTCCCCGCCTGCACCTGGTCGACCAGTCCTTCTGGATCACCGGGGTCGGCACGGTCGGTGGGCAGACCGTCCTCGACGACCTCGAACGCCTCCTCGCCGCGTCGAGTTGACCACCACCGCATCCGCGCGCGCGGCACCGCCGACCACCGGCCGTGCCGCGCGCCGTCGTACCACCCGGCGCTGGCTGGCCGGGGCGGTCGCCGTACTCATGGGGTCGCTGGTGTTGTCGGTCTTCGTCGGCGCGAACCCGGTGCCCCCGTCTGACGTGTGGGCGGCGCTGCGGGGCGCGGGCACCGAGACCGCGCAGTACGTGGTCTGGGGACAGCGCCTGCCGCGCACCCTGGCCGGACTGCTGGTCGGCGCCGCGCTCGGGGTCGCGGGCGCCCTGATGCAGGCGTTCACCCGCAACGCGCTCGCCGAACCGGGCATCCTCGGCGTCAACGCCGGAGCCGCCGCGTTCGTCGCCGTGGGCATCGCCTTCTTCGGGTTCACCTCACCGGCCGCCTACATGTGGCTCGCCCTGCTCGGCGCGCTCCTGGTCGCCATCGCCGTGTACGCCGTCGGCGGCGCCGCCGACCTGCGGGCCACCCCGACCCGGCTGCTGGTGACCGGGGTGGCGACGGGCGCGGTGCTGGCCGGACTGACCACCGGAGTCACCCTCACCCACCCCGACACCTTCGACCGGATGCGCGGCTGGAACGCCGGCAGCCTGCTCGAACGCGACACCGCCGTGGTGCTCCCGGTGCTGCCACTGATCGCGGCCGGACTGGTCGCGGGGCTGCTCGCGGCGCGCAGCCTGAACGCACTCGCGCTCGGCCCGGACCTGGCGGCCGCGCAGGGAGTCAGTCTCGTCCGGACCCGGCTGCTCGTGCTGGGCGCGGTGACCCTGCTCGCCGGTGGGGCGAGCGCCGTCGCCGGCCCCATCTCGTTCGTCGGGCTCGTGGTGCCGCACCTGGTGCGCTGGGGCGTCGGCGCCGACCAGCGCCGGATCCTCGCCGGATCCCTGCTGGCCGGCGGGGTCCTGGTGCTGCTCGCCGACGTACTCGGCCGGGTCGCCGTCCTGCCCAGCGAGATGCCGGTCGGCATCGTCACCGCGTTCATGGGCGCACCGGTCCTGATCGCGTTGGCCCGACGCCGACGGGCGACGGCGCTGTGAGCCGGCCACCACACCGCACCGAAGGACGCCGCCGGCTGGTACTCGGCACCGACCGCGCACACGTGGCCGTCGGCGCACGCGAGGCCGCCGTCTGCGTCACCGCCGCGCTCCTCGTCACGGCGCTGGCGGTGATCGGCCTCTGGGTGGGTGACTTCCCGCTCCGCTTCGACGAGGTCCTCGGCGTGCTCGGCGGCCGGATCGGCGGGCTGACCCGCACCGTCGTGCTGGAGTGGCGGCTGCCCCGCATCGCCGCCGCCATCGCCTTCGGCGCGGCGCTCGGCGTCGCCGGTGCGATCTTCCAGACCATCACCCGCAATCCGCTGGCCAGCCCGGACATCATCGGTCTGGCCAACGGCTCGTTCTGCGGAATGCTGATCGCCCTGCTGCTGCTCGGCGGCGGCTGGCATCTGCTGATGCTCGGCTCGCTCGCCGGTGGCCTGCTGGCCGCCCTGGCGATCTACCTGCTCGCGTACCGGGACGGGCTCTCCGGGTTCCGGTTCATCGTCGTGGGCGTCGGGGTTTCCTCGATGCTCGCCGCCACCAACACCTGGCTGCTGCTCCGCATCGATCTGGAGGCGGCACTCTTCGCCGCAGCCTGGGGCGCTGGCTCCCTGAACACCGCCACCGCCGAGGTGGTCTGGCCCGCGGCCGGGGTCATCCTGGCGCTGCTGGCGGTCACTCCCCTGTGGTCGGCGGCCCTGGCCCAGCTGGAACTGGGCGACGACGTCGCCGCCGCCAGCGGAGTCGCGGTCGACCGGGACCGCGCCGCCCTCGTGCTGGTCGCGGTCGTCCTGGTCAGCGCCGTCACCACCGTGGCCGGTCCGATTTCCTTCGTGGCCCTGGCCGCCCCGCAGATCGCCCGCCGGCTTGTCCGGGCACCGGGCCTGCCGCTCGCCGCCACCGCCGTGGTGGGGGCGTTACTGCTGCTCGGCTCCGACCTGGTCGCCCAGCACGTGATCCCGCTGACCGTACCGGTGGGGGTGGTGACGGTCACCCTCGGCGGCGCGTACCTGCTCTGGCTGCTCGTCCACGAGTTCAGGAGGACCAGATGGTCGACCAACTGAACGCCCGACTCCGCGCGGACGGCGTCACTCTCCGCTATGACCAGAGGACTGTCAGTGAGGAGCTGTCGTTCGCGGTGCCGGACGGCTCGTTCACCGTGCTCATCGGGCCCAACGCGTGCGGCAAGTCGACACTCCTGCGGGCCCTCGCCGGGCTGCTCCGCCCCGCCGTGGGGCGGGTCCTGCTCGACGGGTCGGACCTCGTCGCCCTGCCGGCGAAGGAACGCGCCCGCCGGATCGCGCTGCTACCGCAGACCATGACCGCGCCTGAGGGGATCACCGTCCGGGAACTGGTCGGCCGGGGCCGCTACGCCCACCAGCGGGTGCTACGCCGCTTCTCCCGGGCCGACGAGGAGGCCGTCGAATCGGCCCTGGCCTCGACCGGCACGACCGACCTGGCCAACCGCCGGGTCGACGAACTCTCCGGCGGGCAACGACAGCGGGCCTGGATCGCCATGGTGCTGGCTCAGGAGACGCCCCTCGTCCTGCTCGACGAGCCCACCACCTACCTGGACGTGGCTCACCAGATCGACGTGCTCAACGTGCTGCACCGGCTGGTCACCCAGGGCCGCACCGTCGTGGCCGTGCTGCACGACCTCAACCACGCGGCCCGGTACGCCACCCATCTCGTGGCGATGCGCGACGGCCGGATCGTGGCCGAGGGCCATCCCGCCTCGACGGTGGGCGCCGGACTCGTCGCCGAGGTCTTCGGGATGCCGAACCAGGTCGTCCCCGACCCGGTCACCGGAGCGCCGCTGGTCGTACCAGCCGACACCCGGGAGCCGGCCGCCGGCTGAGCCGGCCCCGGCGCCACGATCGACGGTGATCCCTGACCGCCGACTTTGGCCAATCCCGGTCATGACCAATCCAGCAAGCCGGGCGGAACCCTTACCCACGAGGCGATGCCTCGGTCATGCGAACCACGGAAGCGCAGGTCAACAGCGGGATAACACTATGCGGTGGGCCGCCAGGGACTCGAACCCCGAACCTATGGATTGTCGGCGAGGCGGCTGGATGGGGTGCCGTCCGAGGTCACCCGGCCTGCTGGGGGTCGTCTCGGTCGGGCTCGGTCGGCTCGGTTGCGGTACTCCGCTGCTGTACTTCCTCGGCTGCGCGGAGGACGTTGCGGGCGGCGGTCGCCACCGGGCAGGCTGCGGTCCGGCAGATCGGACAGCGGCCGTCGGGTCCGCGTCGGTGGTCACGGAGGATCGCACGGGCGGTGAGGATCAGCCGGTTGCGGATCTGCGCCAGGGACAGGAACGGCGCGGTCACCGCTCAGCCCACCCCGAGAGTGGCGGCGAGCTGGATGAGCGTCGTCGGGGCGGCGGGGTCGCGGGCGACCTGGGCGAGGACGTCCCGGCCGGCTGGTCGGTGGCGGATCTCGGCGGGTGCTATCCGGTCGGCCTCCATCAGGACCCGGCCGGCGTTGATCGGGTCGTCGGCGTACTGGTAAGCGCGGGCGGCATCGATCAGGTGGGCGGCACGGTGCTCGGCAGGCAGCCACCGCCACCCGTCCCGCGTGGTCGCCTTCTCATGCCAGGCCACGGCTTCCTCTGCGTCGCCTGACTCCACCGTTGCGGCGACGCGGGCGAGCTGAACCGCTGTCGGCCCGAATCCGGTGCGATGGTGGTCGTGACCGTCCCCTACCCGCGCCGCCATGTCGGCGGCCTCGTTGATCAGCTCGGCGGCGGTCTGCGGGTAGCGGGCGTGCTGGAAGGTGGTCCACGCGTGCGCGACTTCCCGCACCAGGCGGTCGGCCGGCAGCACGCGGCGGGCCGCCGGGCGCTCCAAGGCGATCTCGTACGCCGACAGAGCTACGCGGATCCGTTCCACACCCTCGGCGCGCTCGGCCACCCCGGCCGGCTGGGCGTTCCGGCCGAGCAGCACTGCCGTGTCGATCCGCAGCACCGCAGCGATGTCCTGAAGGGTCGACACCCTGTCCAGCGACCGAACACCCCGCTCGACCTTGTCCACCCAACTCTTCGACTTGCCGAGCCGATCGGCAAGCACCTGCTGTGACAGCTTTCGTCGACCCCGCCAGTACGCCACCCGACGACCGACCGGCAACAGCTCAGTGCTGTCCACGACGCCACCGCCGATCCGGCACCGCCCGATCCGTCTCCTCGGCTGGTATTCGATCCGCTTCGGCCTGCGCGAGAATCCGTTGCCGGGCGGCCTCGCGTTCCGCTGCCTGGATCTGCTCGCCTCGGCTCTCGGACGGATCTTCCTCGCTCATCCCTACCTCCGCTGGTAGGGGCGCGGCGGCGTGCTCTGGAAGGACCGACACCGCCGCACCCGGCTCCGAGCGGGTCGCACTCGTCCCCGTTGCCGGTCTGTACGCGTCGATCCCGCCCTCGATCACAGCATCGAGTGATCGGGCGGTTACCTGAAGGTGCCGCGTGTCCTCTGGACGCACCGGCTGTCCGCTGTCAGGCGGCGGGCCGGTACGTCTCGTAGACCTCGCGCAGCGCCGATGCCTCTGCCGCACCGGCCTGCTCGACCCGCCGGAGCACCTCTCGTGCCCGCCACCAGTTCGACGACGCCACCCGCCCAGAACGGATCGCCTCAGCAGCGACCGCACTGGCTTCGTCGGGCTGGTCAGCCGCGACCAACGCCAAGGCCAGGTCGAGACGCGCCGAAGCGGAGCGTCGGGGCCTGTCGCCACCGTCCCCGTGCGGATCCAACTCCGCCAACGCGACCCGGGCGACCTGTGCCGCAGCCGGGTCGCCCGCCCAGGACAACGTCGTCGCCGTGTACGCCAGCGCCTTCGTCGGGTCGTACCGGTAGTGATGTTCGGCCCGCTCCGGCACGGGCAGGTTCGCGGTCAACCGCTCCAAACGGTCCAGCGCATCGCGGGTCCGCCGGACATCACCCACCCGCGCCCACACCCGCGCCTCCTGCGCCGTCGCCTGAATGTGCGCCGAGCTACCCCGAGGTGCCACCCGCTGAGCCTGCTCAGCCAGCTCGACCGACTGCCGGTGCTCGCCCCGGGTGAGCCGGTCCCACGCCTGGGTCTCCAGGCACCACGCCTGAATCTCCGGATGCTCGCCGTGTTCAGCGAGCTTGGCAGCGGCGGCCAGGTGCGCGCCGGCTGCGGAACGCTGCTGAAGATCGATATGCACCGTCGCCCGCAGCACGGTCAACCAACCGCCGGCAACGATCAGACGCCGCCGCTGCGCAAGGGTTCCCCGGCCGTCGAGCAGCCGGCCCACGTACGCCAGATGCCGCCGCACCATCGGAAGCAGGTCCACCGGCCGCGTTGTGGCGTACGCGCTCGCCAGATCGTCGACGCCCGCCTCGATCCGGGTCAGCGTCTCGGCGCTCACATCGCTGGCACGCACCCGAGCCAGCAGCTCATCGGCCTCCGCGTCGTGGTCGACAGGTTGACCAACAAGCCGCGCAAGCGTCCCGCCAGCCCGAAGAACCTCATCCAGATGCCGGGCCGTCTCAGGCGTCGGAGCCTTGGCACCCGTCTCCAGATCGTGCAGGTGGCTCTTACCCCGATGCGCGAGCTGCCCGAGCGCCCGCAGGGACAGACCCCGTTCGGCACGCAGGGCCCGCAGCCGGACCCCGAAACGCGGATCGACGTGCGACACAACGACGCTCCCGGCGTAGGAAGGAGGAACGCGCCCCAGCTCTCGTCGGCAAACAACCACTACGGACGGTACAACGCGCCACCCTCGTCCGGGACGCCCGGCGGACCTGCGCCTCACTCCTGGCGGACCTGGACGTGCATCCTCGGGTGGCGATGCAGATCCTCCGGCACGCGCAGTTCGCCATCACCATGGAGATCTACACGGCGGTCTCCTCAGCGGCCACCCGCGATGCCCTCAAGCGGCTCGGCAGTGCGCTGGACCGGTAGGACGTACTGATTCGGTCGGGGCGGCCGCCGCCCCTGGTTCCAGTCCGGTCCGCTACCGGTCGACGTAGTGGTATCGGCAGGCGATGATCTCGACGTCGTTCTTGGTGATCCGATACACCAGCCGGTGTTCGCGATCGATCCGGCGGGACCAGAAGCCGGACAGCTCTCCCCGAAGGGGTTCCGGTTTGCCGATGCCCTCGTATCCGTTGCGCATCACGTCCGCGATGAGGTCGTTGATGCGCTTGACCAGCTTCCGGTCGGTGTGGCTGAGGTACTGATCCCAGGCGGTCGCGGTGAAGACCAGCCTCACGCGACGTCCCGGACGGTGGCCGGGTCGACCAGATCCCGCTCGGCCGTGTCGCCCTGCTCAAGCTCCGCGATCGATCGGCGCAGAGCTGCGGCGTTGCTCGGGCTGCGCAGGAGGTACTCGGTTTCCTTCATCGACTCGTACTCGGCGAGCGACACGATCACCACAGGCTCGTGTCCGGACCGGGTCACCACCACCTCCTCCGCGTCGTTGATGACGCTGTCGAGTTCGGCGGCCAGGTTCTGTCGTAGTTGGGTGAAGTTCACGGTGCGCATGACCACCTCCGAGGCAAGTACAGAAAACTGTACCTCAGGTGGGGTCTGCGTATCACTCCTGGTCGACCTGGCGGTGCACCCACGGGTACTGCTGGCTGCTGTACGAGCCGAGAGCGCGGCTCAAGCGGACCCGCGAAGGGGCGCTGACCTGGATGGAGTGGGCCGCCAGGGACTCGAACCCTGAACCTATGGATTAAAAGTCCACAGCT
Source organism: Micromonospora sp. NPDC023956 (assembly GCF_040639195.1). Lineage (NCBI taxonomy): Bacteria > Bacillati > Actinomycetota > Actinomycetes > Micromonosporales > Micromonosporaceae > Micromonospora > Micromonospora sp. NPDC023956. Next base: position 390,460 of record NZ_JBEZZN010000002.1, on the reverse strand, counting down.
CTGCCATTGAGCTAGCGGCCCGCGCGCTCAGGCTACCGGACGACGCGTGTTGATCGCTCGTCGCTTCCGGTGGGGTGTCGGCCCTTGCCGGGGCGGGGTCGGCGGCATGCACCGGGTCGTCCACGGGAACCGTGGGAGGCATGAAACCGACCAGGACCGCCGCCGTGGCCGCCTCGGGCGAGGTGGCCGGGGACGACGCGCGTCAGCCGGCGGGCGAGGTGCACGCCTGGCTGCCGGGACAGAACCAGACCCTCTGCGGGCTGCCGTTGAGCCGTACCCGACTGCGTCGTTTCCCGCACGTGCCCTTCGACTACTCGGCCACCGACCAGCTCACCGGGGCCGACCGGGTCGGCCGGATCTGCCCGCGCTGCCTGGCCGCCGTCGGTGGGCGCGGCGGACGCCGCCGGCAGAGCTGGGAACGCCACTCACCCCGGCCCTGAGCACTCCTCCCCGCCGTACAGGGCCGGCCGAGCGTCGGCGGGCACGGTTGGAACGGGCCGTACCGGGTACCGGACCGGCATGCGGATCGTGGTGGTGGGGGCCAGCGGGAACCATGGCACGGCTCTGTTGCGCCGGTTGCGTCGGGAGTCGGGGCTGGAACTGGTGGGGGTGGCGCGCCGCCTGCCCGACCCGTCGGCCGGATCGCCGTACGACGCGGCCGAATGGCACTCCTGCGACATCGGTGAACCGGGAGCAGTCGACCAGCTCGCCGGGATCTTCGCCGGAGCGGACGCGGTGGTGCACCTGGCCTGGCAGATCCAGCCCAGCCACGACCAGCGGCAGCTGCACCGGACCAACGTCGGCGGGAGCCGTACGGTGGTCGACGCGGTGCTCCGGGCGAAGGTGCCGGCCCTGGTCTACGCCTCGTCGGTCGGCACGTACGCGCCCGGCCCGAAGGACCACCCGGTCAGCGAGCGCTGGCCGACGACCGGGGTGCGCGCGTCGTCGTACAGCCGGGACAAGGCGGCGGTCGAGGAACTGCTCGACCGGGTCGAGCGGGAGCACCCGGGGCTGCGCATCGTCCGGCTCCGGCCGGGGCTGGTCTTCCAGCGGGACGCGGCCACCGAGATCACCCGCTACTTCCTCGGGCCGTTCGCGCCGGTCCGGCTGCTGCGGTACGGCCGGCTCCCGCTGGTGCCCACCCACCCTCGACTACGCATGCAGGCGGTGCACGCCGACGACGTCGCCGACGCGTACGCCCGTGCGGTCCTCGGCGACGCGCGCGGCGCGTTCAACGTGGCGGCCGATCCGGTGCTCACCCCGGAGTTGGTCGCCCGGCACTTCCACGGCTGGACGGTGCCGGTGGCCGCCCCGGTGCTCCGGACGGCGGCGGCGTTGACCTGGCGGGCCCGGTTGCAGCCGGTCGATCCGGGCTGGGTGCAGTTGGCCCTGGGTGTGCCGCTGATGTCCAGCGAACGGGCCGAAACCGAGCTGGGCTGGCGGCCGGAGACGGACGCGCTGACCGCGCTGCGGGAACTCTTCGCCGGAATGGCCGACGGTGGGCACACGCCCAGCCCGCCGATGTCCGCCCGGAACGATCTCGCCGGCCGCCCCGGTGCGCTGCTGCTGGGCCGCCCCGCCGGGCACGGCAACCCGTACTGACTCTCCGCCGCCGGCCGAGACGACCGACGCCCGACCCGGCGAGCCGAGTCGGGCGTCAGCCCGTGACGATCCGGAGTGACCGGTCACGCGTCAGGCCTGACGACCCCGGCGGCCGGTCACCGGCCGCCGGGATCTGCGCGGTCAGGACTCGAAGGTCCTGCGACGGTAGAGGAGAAGCAGTGCCGCGCCGGTGGCGACGGCGATGCTGCCGAGGGCCGTCAGGACGGGTATCCGTCCGCTGCCGCCGCTAGTACCGGTCACCGGAAGTTCGGTACGGGTCGGCGTCGGGGCCCCGGTCGGCGTCCCCGTGGGCTTGCCGGTGGGCGTGCCGGTCGGGGTCGCCGTCGGGGTGCCGGTGGGGGTCGCCGTGGGCGTGCCGGTCGGAGTCCCGGTGGGCGTGCCCGTGGGTGTCGCCGTCGGAGTCCCGGTGGGCGTGCCCGTGGGTGTCGCGGTCGGGGTGCCGGTGGGCGTCGCGGTAGGTGTGCCGGTCGGGGTCGCGGTGGGCGTGCCGGTCGGGGTGCCCGTCGGGGTGGCGGTCGGACTGCCCGTCGGTGGGAGGCAGACGGGAGCGGTGATGACGTTGGAGTCGAGCGTGACGGCACCGGTCTGGGCCAGGGCACGGCCCTGGAGGGTCGCGCCGGTGTTCATGGTGATCGAGGTCTGGGCCAGGATGTTGCCGACGAACTGGGAGCCGGTGCCGATCGTGGCCGAGCTGCCGACCTGCCAGTAGACGTTGCAGGGCGAGGCGCCGTTGATGAACACCACGCTGCTGTTGGATGCGGTGATGAGGGTCGAGGCGATCTGGAAGATGAACGTCGCCCCCGCCTCACCCTGCGAGTCGAGCGTCAGGGTGCCGGTCAGTTGGGCGGCCCCGATCCGGTAGATCCCCGGAGTGAGCGTGGTTCCGCCGAGTTCCGAGGGGAGGCTGGTGAACGGGGTCCTACCGGCGGCGTCGTTGTAGGCCGTGGTCAGGTCGTTCTTGGCCTGGAGGGCGGCGGCGTCACCGAGGTGGATCTCGCCCGCGACCAGGCCCGGCGGGAAGCCGGGAGCGGTGTTGCCGGGGTGGACGCCGAGGTTCTGCCCCAGGAAGGTCGGGCCGGTGTTGGTGACGGTGGAGCCGGCCAGTACGGAGTAGTTCGCCGCCGTGCCCAGGCCGACCGGTGCCACCTGGGCGTTGGCGCCGGTTCCGCTGAGCAGCAGTACGGCGGTGGCCGCGCAGCCGGCGGTGACGGCCGCGAGTGCCGGCAGCACGACGCGGCGGCGGAGACGGAGTCGACGACGAAGGATCGAAATGACTGTCACGATGTGGCCCTCTCATGGTGCGTCCTCCGGCAGCGCCGTCACGACGGCGGCCTCGGCGTCACCCGGAAGTACAGATGTCCTTAATCGGACTTTTGCACACAAATCTGGGCGAGAGGGGCTGAACATCCAAAACTGCTGAGGGGGTCGCAGGTCGTGGCCGGAGCGCCGGCTCGGGCGTCAGCCCAGCTTCGATCCGCTCACCGTGGGGTTGCGTGCGCCGAGGAAGAAGATCCCCGGATAGCCGCGCGTCTCGAATCCGGCGCTGGGGTTCCGCCGCAGCGTGGACCTCTCGATCGTCATCGTGCCGGTGCGGTCGTTGCTGACGAAGAAGACCGCGCCGCCGCCCTCGTTGGCGCGGTTGTCCTCGACGATCGTGCCGGCGATCCGGACGCTGAACCCGTTGCCGTCGCAGTAGATCGCCCCGCCGCTGCCGCCGCCGGGCGTGCCGGCCCGGGCCGGGTTCGCCCCGGCACCGACCGCCCGGTTGCCCCGGAACACGCTGTTCAGCACCGACCAGCTGACGCCGATGCTGCTCAGCGCGCCGCCGTTCGCACACGAACCGCCGGTGAAGGTGCTGTTCACCACGTACACCGGCTTGTTCTCGTACTGGCTGAGCACCCGCAGCGCCGCGCCGCCGAGATCCGGTCCGGTGCGGTCGCAGCGGTTGTCGACGAACCGTGCGTTGACCACCTTGAACCGGCCGCCCCGGACGAAGATCGCGCCCCCGCCGCCACCCTCGGCACCGTCCCCGGTGGAGTTTCCGCCGGTGAGGGTGATGTTCTGCACGGTGAGCTGCGGGTGGTCCTGGTTCTGGCAGTGCGAGGTGGTCCAGCCCTGAGCCTGGTCGCAGGTGTTCATGTAGAGGATGCGTCGCTCGCCGCCGCCGCTGAGGGTGACCCTGCCGCCGCCGTCCAGCACGATCTTCGGCCCGTTGGCGTTCCGCACCTTCGCGGTGGCGCGCATCCGGATCGTCACCGGATCCGGGCCGCAGTCGAAGGTGATGGTCCCGCCGGCCGCGACCGCCTTCACCACCGCGTCCGAGGTACAGCTCGCGGGGGTGCCGGTGCCGATCACCCGGGTCGGGCGGGAGGTGTCCGCCGCCCGCGCCTCGGCCGGCACGGAGGCGCCGCCGCCCGGGTTGCCGGCCCGCAGCACGCCGCCACCGGAGGGCTTCGGGGTCGGGCTCGCGCTCCGACCGCCCATGCCGACCGACGCCCCCGGTACGGGGCTGGGGCCCGCGGCGGCCGGGGCGGACCCGGTGGCGACCGGGATCTCGGTGGCCGGCTCGCGGCCCGGCCCGGACGAGCCGCAGCCGGTGACGGCGACGGCCGCCAGGGCGAGGAGGGCGACGGCGGATCTCATGCGCACCGGTCGATGCTAGGCGCTCCGGCGCCCGTGACGTACTCCGGTCCGGTCGGCACCGTCCGGCGGATGCCGGAACCGGTCAGAAGCCGGCGCAGAGGTACGGCAGCTCACGCGGGAAGAGGCGACGCAACTCCGGCATCGCGTCGACCGGTACGTCCCCGAGCCCCCGCACCACCACCTCGGCCGGGTCGAGCGCCCCGTACACCAGCGCGGAGAGCCCGGCGGCGGTGAGCGTGGCGGACGGCGGGTCGACCGCGCCGACGGACGCCCCGGCCCGGAGCTCCACCTGCCCGGTCGTCCCGTCCAGCAGGTACGTCCCGGCGAGCCAGCGGTCCCCGGTCAACTCCACCCGGCAGCGCCCGGCCCCGGCGGGCAGCCCGACCAGCGCGTCCATCGAGAGCAGCCGGGCCATCGGGGCGGACTCGTCCGGCCGGGTCACCCGGGTCTCGCAGACCACCCCCAGGTCGGTGGCCCAGAGTTCGGGCAGGTCGTCCGGGGCGACCACCACACTCACCCGCGCCACCTGGTCGACGTGCCGGGCGAGGAACTGCAACAGCAGCGCGCGGGCGAGCGGGCTGGTGGCGAGCAGGTCGCCGCCGTCCAGGGTGCCGCCGTAGCCGTCGATCCGGTATGTGAGCAGGCCCTCGGTCACCCCGTCGACCCGTGCGGTCACCAGCCAGCGGTTGTCGTCCTCGCGTACCCGGATCCGGCGGTAGTCGGGAAGGACCGCGAAGCCGTGCCGCTGCACCAGGCAGCGGTCGTGGAAGGCGGCGTACTCGTCGTAGCCGGTGCCGGTCCGTTGCCAGACCACCTCGCCCGGCAGCTCCACGCGGAGCAGCGCGGCGAGGTCGTCCGGGGGGAAGGTGGCGGTCCGTGGCGCGGGCAGGCCGACGTAGCCGAACCGCTCGTAGAACGAGGGCCGGAACGGGTAGAGCGCGGAGAGCAGGTGTCCCTCGTCGCGCATCTCGTCGAGCAGCTGGTGCATCAGGTCCCGGACGTGTCCCTGGCGACGGGCGAGCGGGTGGCTGGCGAGCCCGGCGATCCCGGCCATCGGCAGCACCGCGCCGCGCAGGTTCTGCCGCATCGGGATGGCCGAGGCGCAGGCCAGGGTGGTGCCGTCCGTTTCGGCGACGAGTGTCCGGTTGCCCTCCTGGTACGGCAGCCAGTCCCGCATCGCCTCGGCGTCGTCGGCCGGGCGGGGCGTCTCGTCGAAGGAGTATGCCTGGAGCGGGAAACTGGTGGTCAGGCGTTCCCCGGGGGTGAGACGACGGATGCTCATCCGTCCATCCCAACCCCGCCCCCGGGGCCCCGCAACCCGGTTCGCCGTCATCAGGACGCCACCGGGAGCGGTGACGACGACCGGCGCGGCGGAGCACGTGGCACCAGCGGAGGCCGCGGCTCCGGCAGAACGCCCCGGACTGGCGGCGCTCCGCGCCGGCCGCCGGGTGCCGCTGCGCCGGGCGGTCGCCGGCCTGCTCGACCCGATCGCCCGGTACTACCTGCTCCGCCGAGGATGCCCCACGTGAACCGCGGTTCAGACCTCGGCGACGTCGGAGACCACGACGGTGACGTTGTCCGGCGCGCCCGCCTGGTGGGCCAGCTTCACCAGCTGCTCGGCACACTGCTGCCGGTCCCCGTAGGTGAACACGGTGTTCGCGACCGTACCGTCGTCGACGTAGTCGGAGAGCCCGTCGCTGCACAGCAGCAGCCGGTCGCCGGGCAGGACGGTGTAGCGGGCGACCGACGGGGGCGCGTCGATCCCCTGGACCGCCCGGGTGACCAGCGCCCGCTGCGGATGCTGGCGGGCGGCGGCGGGGGTGAGCGTTCCCTGGTCCACGAGGGCCTGGACGAAGGTGTCGTCCTTGGTGAGCTGGTGCAGCGCACCCTCACGGAGCAGGTAGCACCGGGAGTCCCCGACCTGGGCGACGATCAGCACGTCCCCGGCGAGCAGCGCGGCGGTCAGCGTGGTGCCCATGCCCTCGCGGGCCGGATCGGCGTCGATGGCGGCACGGATGCGCTGGTTGGCGGTCTGCACGACGGCGCGCAGCGCGTTCTCCGCCTCGTCCGGCGCCACCGGGGGTATCAGCTCGTCCAGGATCCGGATGACGATCTCGCTGGCGACCTCCCCGGCCGGCAGTCCACCCATTCCGTCCGCCACCGCGACCAGCCGTTCTCCGGCCAGTGCGGAGTCCTCGTTGTTGTTCCGAACCAGGCCGACATCGTTCAGGATGGCCGAGCGGAGGATCAGCGTCATGGGTGAAGTCTGCCAAGAAGACCACACCCACGTCTCCACCCACCACCGCCTCGGACGGTGTGGCGGCGTCGAACGGGCCCGGTTGCCGGCCGCGCGCGCCCGGACGGCGGCCCCGGCGTACCGTCCGACATCCAGCGTGGACGGAGCGCGACGCCCGGATCAGTCGCGGGGGTAGCGCAGCAGGAGACTCGCGGTGACCTCCTCGTCACCGATCGCCGCGTAGCCGTGCGGGACGTCCGACGTCCAGCGCAGGTGCCCACCCTCGGCGGCGGTCAGCGGCGCGTCCAGCGGACCGGCGCGGAGCACGCCCGCGAAGACGGTGACGTGCTCGGTGACCCCGGGCCGGTGCGGGGGCGACACCTGGCCCGGCCCGGGAGCGACCCGCAGCCGGTACAGCTCGTAGGTCGCCCCGGCCTCGGTGAACACCTCGAGCAGGGTGGCGCGCACTGCCGCGCCGCGCACCGAGGGCGCGTTCGCCGGCCCGGCCAGCACCGCACCCAGGGGTACACCGAGCTGCGCGGTCACCGCGTAGAGCGTCTCCAGGGTCGGGTTGCGGGTGCCGTTCTCCAGGCCGGAGAGGGTGGCCTTGCCGACCCCGGCCGACCGGGCCAGGGCGGAGAGCGAGAGGCCCCGTTCCTCCCGGAGGAGGCGGACCCGGCGACCGATGGCGGCGGCACCCTCCTCGGGGTGTCCGGGCTCGGCGGCTCCCGGCCGGGGGGCCGGTGGTCGATGGTCGGTCGGCATGCCGCTATCGTGCATCACGCTGCTGTTCCGTATACGGAACACTGTGGGAGGGAGACGGAATGGCCGGGGTCCTGCAACCCGTGCTGGCCGGCGTGGTGACCGCCCTGGTCGGCTTCGCCAGCTCGTTCACCGTGGTCCTGGCCGGGCTCCGGGCGGTCGGCGCCACCGAGACCCAGGCAGCCTCGGGGCTGCTCGCGGTCTGCGTCGTCTCCGGGGCCAGCGCCGTCTGGCTCGGTCTGCGGCACCGGCTGCCGATGAGTGTCGCCTGGTCCACGCCGGGGGCCGCGCTGCTGGTGGCGACCGGTCCGGTGACGGGCGGCTGGCCGGCCGCGGTCGGCGCGTTCGTGGTCTCCGGCCTGCTGGTCGTGGCCGCCGGTCTCTTCCCGCCGCTGAGCCGCGCGGTCGCCGCGATCCCGAAGCCGATCGCGGGCGCGATGCTGGCCGGTGTCCTCCTGCCGCTGTGCACGGCACCGGTGCGGGCGCTGGTCGAGGTGCCCGCACTCGCCGGGCCGGTGGTGGTCGTCTGGCTCCTGCTGCACCGGTTCGCCCGTCGCTGGGCGGTGCCGGGCGCGCTCGCCGTCGCGGTGGTGGCGATCGCGGCGACCGCACCGTCCGGTCGGCTCGGGGACACCCGGCTCTGGCCGGTGTTCGACCCGACGTCACCGGCCTGGAGCCTGCCGGCCCTGGCCGGACTGGCGGTGCCGCTGTTCCTGGTCACCATGGCCGCGCAGAACGTACCGGGCATGGCGGTGCTCACCGGGTACGGCTACCGCCCACCGTTCGGCTCCGCCCTCCGGACCACCGGGCTGGCCAGCGTGGCCGCCGCGCCCGTCGGTGGGCACGCGGTCAACCTGGCGGCGATCACCGCCGCGCTGGCCGCCGGACCGGACGCCCACCCCGACCCGGAGCGACGCTGGATCGCCTCGGTCACCGCCGGGGTCGGGTTGGCCCTGCTCGGTCTCGGCGCGGGGGTGGCCACCACGCTGGTGCTGCTCTCGCCGCCGGTGCTGATCGAGGCGGTCGCCGGCCTGGCCCTGCTCGGCGCGCTGGCCACCGCCCTGACCGCGGCCGTCGCCGAGCCGGAGGCCCGCGAGGCGGCGGTGGTCACCTTCGTGGTCACCGCCGCCGGGGTCACCCTGCTCGGCATCGGCGGGGCCTTCTGGGGACTGCTGGCCGGCGGGGCGATGCTGCTCCTCTTCCGCATCCCCGGCCGGCCCGGCCCTCAGCCGCCGGTCCCGTCCCCGCCCCGTCCCTCGTCGTCCGTCCCTGCTCCACCCGGACCCTCGTCGTCCGTCCCTTCCCCGGTCGGACCCTCGTCGTCCGTTTCCTCCCCGGTGGGGCCCTCGTCGGCGGGTCGGCCGGCGGGCACCGGATCGAGGCAGGATCGGAGTCGGGAGCGGGAGGTGCCGGCGGAGCGGGCAGGTGACCGTTCGCCGGAAAACGCCTGTGGAGCTGCCCGCACGGACGGGGCACCGGGAGGCTGATCGCCGAGCCGGCAGCCGATCACCGGTACCGGGTGGTCCGGGGGCGGTGTGTTGCCGTCGGGGCTACTCCTCGCGGGCCAGGTCGGTGGCGGGGACGGTGAGGCGTACCTGCTGATCGGCGACGTCGGCGATCTGCTCGGCGAGGGCGTAGACCGCCGAGCCGGCGGAGGTGATCTTCAGGTAGCCGCTGCGCAGCAGCCGGGCCGCCAGGTCGGCCGGCACGTCCGGTTCCTCGACCGCCACGGACTCGATCAGCTCGTCGAGGCTGCTGCCCGGGTCGGCGGTCGGCGCCTCCACGGCCACCGCGTTCGGGTCGCCGCGCTGGACGAGGTCGACCGTGCCGACCTCGGTGCCGCTCGCGTCGACGACCCGCATGCCGGTGGTGACCCGTCCGATGACCGTCTGCGCGTCCGTGTCCTGTCGCGTCATGGTGGGGCGGTTCCCGGCTCGACGTCCGGCTAAACGCGGGGCGGACGCCGAGAGAGCTCGCGCCAGGTGTCGATGCCGGCGAGCAGGGCCCGGACCGTCTCCTCGGCCTCCTCGGCGCTGCCGTACTCGTAGAACCGGGAGACGCCCTCGGCACCACCGGCGCGTTGTTCGACGTGCCACCGGTCGGCGTCCACCCGGAGGAAGACGTCCCGCCGGGCCAGCCGCCCCCACTTGCCGTTCCACCAGTGCTTTCGTTGCTCCATCGCGGCACTGTATCGAACATGCGTACGAAACAATCCGGCCCCTGCGGGATTCCTGCAGGGGCCGGTGTGCGTGGTCGGATCAGCGCGCGGTCGGCGGCTCCGGCCGGCGACCGAGCACGTCGTCCAGCGCGCCGCGCTGCTGCCCGGGGGTGGTGTGCCCGGCGGCGAGCAGGGCGTCCCGGATCTCGGTGAGCAGCTTGACCTCCTCGCTCGGGGCCTTCGGCGGCGGCTCCTCGCCCCGCTGGCGCCGCTCGGCGAGCTTGTTCATCGGGAAGACCACCAGGAAGTAGAGCGCCGCCGCGGTGAGCAGGAACGTGATCAGCGCGTTCACGAAGGCCACCCAGTCGAAGGGGATCTCCCGGTACATCGGGGTCGAGCCCTCCAGGCCCTTCGGGTTGCCGGTGATCAGCACGATGAGCACCCGTACCAGGGGCTCCAGGAACGACTTCGTGAGCTGCGTGACCACGCCGGTGAACGCGGCGCCGATCACGACGCCGACCGCCAGGTCGACGACGTTGCCCCGCATGATGAAGTCCTTGAAACCTTTGAACATCTGCCACTCCCGCTGTCCGGTGCTCGATCCCGGACAACCTATGCCCCGACCTGGTGCTCCAGGAACGCGCCCGCCTCGTGCGCGGCCCGCGCCGGGTCGCCCGCCCGGATCGCCGCCACCAGTCGACTGTGGTCGACGTACCGGTCCGGTTCCAGCGAACCGACCGCCTGGGCGACGGAGGCCCGCATCGCGGTGCCCACCGAGGCGTACAGCTCGGCGAGCATGGCGTTGTGGGCGGCGGCCACCACCACGACGTGCAGCCGGGCGTCGGCCTCCACGAACTCCTCGAACCGGCCGTCGTGCCAGGCCGCCTCCCGCTGCGCCAGCGCCGCGTCGAGCGCTGCCAGGTCCTCCGGGGTGCGCCGAAGCGCGGCCAGTCGGGCGGCCTCCACCTCGAACGCGCGGCGGACCTCGACCACCTCCGTCATCCGGTCGTCGGCGAGTCGGCGGGCCACCACCGGGGCCAACTCGTCGGTCGACACCACGTACGTGCCGGAGCCCTGGCGGCACTCCAGCACTCCGGCGTGCACCAGCGCGCGGACCGCCTCCCGGACGGTGTTCCGCCCCACCCCGAGCGCGGCGACGAGTTGCGGCTCGGTCGGGATCCGTGCGCCCAACGGCCACTCCCCGCCGAGGATCCGGGACCTGAGCTGCTCGATCGTCTCGCTCACCCGTCGACCCCGGGGCGGCACGGGCGGGGAATGGTCCGACGGTGTCACTGGTTACAACCCACGCCGAAATTCATCCCATGATTGTAGGTTCGAGGTCATGACCCCGCCAACAGCCGCCCTCGCGGGACCCGACGTGGCCCCCGGCGTCCCCCCGGCGACCCCCGTCGACGGGCCGCCCGACCCGCCGGCCGCCACCCCTGCCGCCACCCCGGCCCGACCGGGAACCGGCGGGCTGCTGGTGCTCGCCGGGATGCTCCTGGTGGCGCTGAACCTACGGGCCGCCATCACCAGCCTCGGCGCGCTCCTCGACGAGGTCCGCACCGGCCTGGCGCTCTCCGGCGCGATGGCCGGGTTCGTGACCACGCTGCCCACCATCGCGTTCGCCGTGTTCGGGGCGTTCACGCCGTGGCTGGTGCGGCGCGTCGCCCCGGCCCGGGTGCTGGTGGTGGCGATGGTCACCCTCGCCCTGGGGCAGTTGCTGCGGGTCCTCACCGGCTCGGCCGTGGTCTTCCTGGTCGCCAGCGCGCTCGCGCTGGCCGGGATCGCGGTGGCGAACATCCTGCTGCCGATGCTGGTCAAGCAGTACTTCCCGCACCGCACCGGGCTGATCACCGGGGCGTACACGGTGGCCCTGACCCTCGGTACGACGGTGGCCGCCGCCGCGGCGGTGCCGATCGCCCACGCGTTCGGGTCGTGGCGGGCCGGTCTCGGCGTCTGGGCCGCACTGGCCCTGGTGGCCGTACTCCCGTGGGTGCCGCTGGCGCTGCGGGCGCGGGCCGCCGCGCGGCGGGCGGGGCGGACGGCACAGGCGTCCCCCCGGTCGCGGATCCGGCCGGAACGCACCCGGCTCGGGTGGGCCATGGCGACCTACTTCGGGGCCCAGTCGCTCAGCGGGTACGTGGTGATGGGCTGGCTGGCCCAGCTCTTCCGGGACGCCGGCTACCAGCCGCAGGACGCCGGGCTGCTGCTCGCCGGGGTGACCGCGTTCGGGGTGCCGGTGGCCCTGGTCATGCCCGCCATCGCCACCCGGCTGCGCACCCTGCGCCCACTGGTGCTCTTCCTGTCCCTGTCGGCGACCCTGTCCTACCTGGGTCTCGCGTTCGCGCCGCACGACCTGGCCCTGCTCTGGGTGATCCTGCTGGCCGTCGGTCAGGGCGCGTTCCCGCTGATCCTGACCACCATCGGCCTGCGGGCGCGCACGGCCGAGGGAACGGTGCAGCTCTCGGCGTTCGCGCAGAGCACCGGGTATGTGATCGCCGGGCTCGGCCCGCTGCTCGTCGGCATCCTCTACGAGGCGACCGGCGGCTGGCAGGTGCCGATCGCCTTCCTGCTGCTCGCCCTGGTCGTGCAGACCGGCGCCGGCCTGGCGATCGCCCGCCCCCGCTACATCGAGGACGAGTGACCCGGCGGGCGACCCGCGTCGGGGTGGCTCAGGAGGCCGGGGTCGGCTCCCCGGCCACCGCCTCGTCCACGGTCGGGTAGGTCTGCAGGACCTCGACCAGTCCGCTGACCTCGAGGATGCGCAGCACACCGCGCTGCGGTGCGGCGAGGCGCACCTCGCCGCCGGCCTCGTCGCAGCTGTTCTTGGCGCGCACGAAGACCGACAGCCCGGTCGAGTCGCAGAACGAGACTTCCGCCAGGTCGAAGACCAGCCGGCTGCGCCCCTTGTCGAGCAGGTCGGTGATCTGGTCCTGGAGCTGGGGGGCGGTGGCCATGTCCAGCTCGCCCGCGACCGACACCACGACCACGTCGCCGCGCTGTTCCGTGTGCACCGTCAACGACATCCGCCAGACCTCCTGTTGTCGGTGGAACCGTATCCCACCGACGGGGTGCCATGTAGAACGGGAGCCGTTCGCGGGGGCGGACGTCAGGTCTTTGCTCTGCAACAACTAGTCTGGCCGGGGCCGGTGATAGAGTCCGCCCCGGTCAGGGTGGAGGGGGAATCCGATGGCGCTGAGCACGGAAGTGAGTGGACGGCTCGCCGGCCTGCTCACCGAGCATGCCGACGTGGTGACGCAGCGCTGGACGGAGGCGATCGCGGCCTCGCTGCGGGGTCGGCTCAGTCAGGCGGAACTGCGCGGTCAGGTGCAGGATCTGCACCGCAGCATGGTCGTCGCCGGTGAGGGCGGGGCCATCGACCTGGAGTCGGAGCGGGCCGCCGAACTGCGGGCCGTGCTCGCCGAGCTGTCCCGGGGCCGGGCCCGGCAGGGCTTCACCGCCACCGAGACGGCGATCAGCATCTACGCCCTCAAGGACGTGCTGCTGGAGCTGATAGAGGGCCTCCCGGACGACGGCACCCGGCTCCGCGACTTCGTGGGCTTCTCCCGCCTCATCGACAAGATGGGGCTGTTCACCTTCGAGAGCTACGTCCGCACCCGGGAGAGCCTGATCGCGGACCAGGCCGAGCAGCTCCTCGAGCTCTCCACCCCGGTGGTGAAGCTCTGGGAGGGCGTGGTCGCGGTGCCGCTGGTCGGCACCCTCGACTCGGCCCGGGCCCAGGTGGTGATGGAGCGGCTGCTCCAGACCCTGGTCGACACCGGCTCGCCGTACGCGATCATCGACATCACCGGTGTGCCGGCGGTGGACACCCAGGTCGCCCAGCACATCCTGAAGACGGTGGTGGCCGCCCGACTGATGGGGGCCGACTGCATCATCTCCGGCATCCGGCCGCAGATCGCGCAGACCATCGTGGCGCTCGGCATCGAGTTCGGTGACATCGCCACCAAGGCCAGCCTCGCCGACGCCCTGCGCCACGTGCTGCGGCTCACCGGCGTCGAGACCCCCCACCGCCGCGCACGCCGGGAGGCCTGATGGAGCGGGTGCCGGTCCTCAAGATCGGTGACATCCTGCTGGTCTCGATCCAGGTGGACATGGAGGACCAGACCGCCCTGCAACTCCAGGAGGACCTGGCCGAACGGATCGTCGCGACCGGTTGTCACGGGGTGATCATCGACATCACCGCGTTGGACATCGTCGACTCGTTCATCGGCCGGATGCTCTCCACCATCGCGTCCATCTCCAAGGTGCTCGACGCCGAGACCGTGGTGGTCGGGATGCGTCCCGCGGTCGCCATCACCCTGGTGGAGCTGGGCCTGTCCCTCAACGGCATCCGGACCGCCCTGAACGTCGAACGGGGTATCGAACTCATCGCGGCGGCCCGAGCCGAGGACGACGACCTCGACATCGATCCCACCGACGCCGAACCGGCGGCGACGTCGCCATGACCACCGGTATCGACCTGGGCCGTCCGCAGGCGCAGGTGATCCGGCGCGACGAGGACGTGGTCCGTGTCCGTCAGCTGGTGCGTACCGTCGCGGTCGCCGTCAAGCTCTCCCTGGTCGACCAGACCAAACTGGTGACCGCCGCCAGCGAACTGGCCCGCAACACACTGGTCTACGGCGGTGGTGGCGACGTCGAGGTGACCGTCGTCGACAACGGCGTACGGCGCGGGGTGCGGATCGTCTTCGCCGACACCGGGCCGGGTATCGCCGACCTCGACCTGGCTCTCACCGACGGCTACACCACCGGCGGCGGCCTCGGGCTCGGGCTCAGCGGTGCCCGTCGCCTGGTCGACGAGTTCGACATCCGGACCGCGGTGGGCGAAGGGACCGTGATCACCGTGACCAAGTGGTCTCGATGATCACCGAGCCCGTCTCCGACGAGGGCCTCTGGTTCCGGGTCGAGACGAGCAGCGCGGCCAGCGCGGTACGCCGGGCCGCCGAGCGGCTCGGCCAGCAGTTGCACCTCGGCGACCGGCGCACCGCCGACCTGGCGATCGTCGCCGCCGAACTGACCAGCAACCTGGTCAAGCACGCCCAGGACGGGGTGCTGCTGCTCCGTCCCACCCGGCGCGACGGGGAGGCCGGCGTGGAACTGATCGCCGTCGACTCCGGACCCGGCATGGCCGACCTCACCGTCTCCTCCCGGGACGGACACTCCACCACCGGCACCCTCGGCATCGGTCTCGGCGCGATCGCCCGGCAGGCCAGCCGGTACGACGGCTACTCGCAGACCGGTCGGGGCACGGTGCTCGCCGTGCAGGTGTGGCCGTCGGCCGCACCGCCTGCCGACTGGGCGGCCGGTATCACCCGGCCGCTGACCGGGGAGGCCCGGTCCGGGGACACCTTCGCCGCGCGGCTGGCCGACGGACGTCCGCAGGTGCTGGTCTGCGACGGGCTCGGGCACGGCCCGCTGGCCGCCGCCGCCGCCGACGCCGCCAGCACCGCCTTCCGCGCCGCGCCGGCCGGCTCGCCGAAGGCCGTGGTGGAGCACCTGCACCGGTCGCTCACGCACACCCGGGGTGCCGCGCTCGCGGTCGCCGAGTTGGAGCCGTCGGCCGGGCGGTTGCGCTACGCCGGACTGGGTAACATCGCCGCCGCCGTGGTCGAGGACGGCCGGCGGCGCGGGCTGGTCTCGCTTCCCGGCATCGCCGGCCACCAGCGGCCCGTGGTCCGGGAGTACGAGTACCCGTTCGGCGAGGACGCCCTGCTGGTCATGCACAGCGACGGGGTGGCCGACCGCTGGCAGCTCACCGACTACCCGGGGCTGGCCGACCGGTCCCCGCTGCTGGCCGCCGCCACCATCCTGCGCGACTACGGCGTACGACGCGACGACGCCGGTGTCCTCGTCGCCCGGGCCCCGGCATGAGCTCCCCGGTCTCCGCCCCGCTGTTGCAGATGACGCTCCGCGCCGAACCCGACATCTTCGTGCTGCGGCAACGGGGGCGGGAGGTGGCGCTCGCCGTCGGTCTGGAGTACCAGGACCAGATCCGCATCGCCACCGCGCTCAGCGAGGTCGCCCGGGACCTGGTCCGGACCGTCGGCGGCGCGGACGTCGCCTTCTACGCCGCCGGGGTGGAGGAGGGGCGGCCGGTCCTGAGGGTCGACCTGGCCCCGCTGCGACCGTTCGGGCCGGCCGGGTACCAGCCGGTCTCCGGCGCGGTCGCCCGGTTGGTGGACAGACTGGACCTGCCCCCGGCCGAGGGGGTTACCGTCATCCGGATGTCGCGACGCATCCCGGCCCACGCGGAGGCGCTGACCCCGCAGCGTCTCGCCGCACTGCGCGCCCGCCTCGCGCAGAGCACGCCGGGTAGCGCACTGGACGAACTCACCTTCCAGAACGAGCAGCTCATCACCGCCCTCGACGAGGTACGCAGCCAGCGTGACGAGCTGCGCGTGCTCAACGAGGAACTCCAGGAGACCAACCGGGGCGTGCTCGCGCTCTACAACCAGCTCTCCGAGGAGCTGGAGGAGACCAACCGGGGCGTGGTGGCGCTCTACGCCGAGCTGGACGAGAAGTCGGCGCAGCTCAAGGCGGCCAGCGAGTCGAAGAGCCGGTTCCTGGCCAACGTCAGCCACGAGCTGCGCGCACCGGTCACCGCCGTCATCGGACTGGCCCGGCTGCTCGCCGACTCGGCGTCGGACCCGCTCACCGGCGAGCAGGCCCGCCAGGTGGGGCTGATCCGGTCCTCCGCGACCGACCTGCTGGTCCTGGTCAACGACCTGCTCGACCTGGCCAAGGCCGAGTCCGGCCGGATCGAGCCGGACTGGACCGAGGTGGACCTGCGGGTGGTCTTCGGTCAGCTCCGGGGCACGCTTCGGGCGTTGGCCACCCGGCCCGGGGTGGAACTGACGATCGAGGAGCCGCCGCACCCGGCGACCCTCCGGTCGGACGAGACCCTGCTGACCCGGGTGCTGCGCAACCTGCTGCACAACGGGCTCAAGTTCACCGAGGCGGGCGAGGTGCGGATGCGCGCCGACCTGGTCGACGGCCGGTGGCGGATCGTCGTCTCGGACACCGGCATCGGCATCGCACCGGACCTGCACGAGCGGATCTTCGAGGAGTTCTACCAGGTGCCCGGAAGCGCGAGGGGCGCCGGCACCGGCCTCGGCCTGCCGTACGCCCGACAGTTGGTCATGCTGCTCGGCGGAACCCTGAGCGTGACCAGCGAGCCCGGCCGGGGTAGTGCGTTCACCCTCCACCTGCCGTTGAACGGGGCGTGAGGGTGGAGGGCGGTCCCGCGACAGTGCTGGTGGTCGACGACAGTCGCACCAAGCGCTACCTGCTGGTGAGCTGGCTGACCCGGGCCGGCTTCCAGGTGCTGGAGGCGGAGACCGGCAAGGAGGCGCTGGAACGGGTCGGCACCGACCCGGTCGAACTGGTGGTGCTCGACGTACGCCTGCCCGACCTGAGCGGCTTCGAGGTCTGCGAACGGATCAAGGCCAGTCAGCCGGCCCTGCCCGTCATCCACGTCTCCGCACACGCCGTCGACGTGGTCGACCGGGCGCAGGGCCTGACCCGGGGCGCGGACGCGTACCTCGCCGAGCCGATCGAACCGGACGAGCTGGTGGCCACCGCCCACGCGGTGCTGCGCTACTACCGGGCCCGCAGACGGGCCGAACTCTTCGCCGAGCGGCTCGCCCGGCTCGCCGAGACCACCGTCGCGGTGCACGCCGCGCCGACCTTCGTCCGCCTGCTCGAGGAGGCCGCGGTCGGCGCGGCGGAGATCTTCCGTACCCCCGCCGCCGTGGTGGCCGAGACCTTCGACGGGGACTGCCTGGCCGGGGTCTGCCCCGGCCCCGGCGAGGCGGGCGGCGTCGTCCCGTGGACGGTGGACGACGCCGGTGTGCCGACCGGGACGACGGTACGCATCGACGAGCCGTCCGACTGGAACCTGGCCGACTGGCCGGCCGGCGACCGGCTGGCGGTCGCCGCCGCCCGGCTGCGGGAGGACCGCGCCCCGCTCTACGTGGTGGTGCCGGCCGGGGTGCAGGTCCCGGGCATGCCGGTGCTGGTGCAGCTCGCCCAGGCGGTGGCGGCGGCCGTCGAGGCGCAGCGCTCCTACGACGAGGAACACCGCATCGCGGTCACCCTCCAGCGCAGTCTGCTGCCCCGCCGGATCCCGGTGATCAACGGCCTGGACCTCGCCGTCCGGTACGAGCCGGCGAGCGCGCAGACCGAGGTGGGCGGGGACTTCTACGAGCTGGTGATGCTCGACGGGCACCTGCTGATGGCGATCGGCGACGTCGCCGGCCACTCGTTGCACGCCGCCACGGTGATGGCCGAGCTGCGCCACGCGGTGCGCGCGTACGCGGTCGAGGGGCACCAGCCGGGGGAGATCCTGCACCGGGTCAACGAGCTGATGCGGCGACTGCTCCCGCACGAGCTGGCCACCATCTGCGTGCTGCTGCTGGAGCCGACCACCGGTCACGTCCGGATGGCCAGCGCCGGTCACCTGCCACCGCTGCTCGCCGTGGACGGGCAGGTGGACTTCCTCCAGCACAGCGCCCCGCTGCTCGGGGTCCGGGCCACCCGTCCGCCGGACCTGGAGTTCGTGGTGCCACCCGGGGCGACGCTGGTGCTCTACACCGACGGGCTGATCGAGCGCCGGGACGCCACCATCGACGAGGGACTGGCCGCCCTGTCCGCGCAGGCCGCCCGGGTCGAGCCGGACCTGGACGCCTTCTGCGCGCGCCTGCTGCGCGAACTCGCCCCTCCGGAGATCCACGACGACGTCGCCGTGCTCGCCCTCCGGCGCCGCTGAACCACCCCACGCGCTACCGGGGGTGCAGGGAGCGGACGTAGGCGGTCGGGGTGACACCGGTGACGGCGGTGAAGTCGCGGACCAGGTGGGCCTGGTCGCTGTAGCCGAGGTCGGCGGCGAGCGTCGCCCAGTCCGGCACCCCGACGGCGGCCTGCTCGATCGCCTCCTGGAGTCGGTAGCGCCGGATCACCCACTTCGGTCCGACCCCGACGTACCCGACGAAGAGCCGCTGGAGACGGCGGGTGGAGAGTCCGTGCCGGCGGGCCAGGTCGTCCACCCGGAGGATGCCCCGGTCGGTGCGGATCTCGTCGGCCAGCCGCATCGCCTCGTCGGCCGACGGGTCCGGCTCCGGTGCCCGGCCGAGGAGGAAGTCGTCGAGCGCGCGGCGCCGGTCGTCGTCGTCCCCGGCACAGACCTCGGCCGGGTCGGGCGCCGGCACGAGGGGGAGTCGACGATCGGTCAGCTCGGCGACCGGACGCCGCCAGAACGGCCGGAAGCCACCCGGCCGGAACTGGACACCGCAGACCCGGCCGCTGCCGGCCAGGGTGATCGAGAAGAGCCGCCGCGCGACGCCGGAGACCTCGACCGAGCCGGGGGCCCGGACGGATGCGGAGCCGTCCTCGGAGCCGGGGGACGGGACCGGGCCGGAGCGGTCGTCGTCGTGCCGGAACACCAGGTTCACCGCCGGATGCGGTACGACCCGTTGCGTGAACGCCGCGGTCACGTTCCAGTCCACGAACCAGTAGTGCTCGACGTACCGGCGCAGCGGGGCGGCGGACAGGTACCGGCGGAAGCGCAGATCACGGTGGAGCCGAGCCGGGTCGAGGATGCCCCGGTCGTCGTTCCGCGGCTCGTGTCGCATTCCTTCAAGACCACCCTCATACGCTGCCCGTATGGCAACAAAGACTAGTGACCTGCTGACCGCCGCCGCCCCGGAGACGGTGGCGGTGGTCCGGGGCATCTCCGACGCCCACCTCGACCTGCCCACCCCGTGCCGGGAGTACGCCGTCCGCGACCTGCTCGGCCACCTGTTCCAGGTGGTGGTCAACTTCCAGGGGCTGGCCGCCCGCCGCCCCGTCGACTGGTCGGCGCAGCCGGACCTGCTGACCGGCGACTGGCGGGACCGGTTCGCTGTCGAGACCGAGCGCGTGATCCGGGCCTGGTCGGAGCCGTCCGCTCTGGAGGGGGTGTCCCCCGGGATGGGCCTGCCGCAGGAGGTCGTCGGGGGCATGCTGCTGCTCGACCTCACGGTGCACGGCTGGGATCTGGCCCGGTCGACCGGCCAGCCGTACCGGGGTGATCCCGCGGTCGTGGCCGAACTGCTCGACCTGGTCGCCCGGCTCGCGCCGACGGCCCGCGAGCGGGGCGTGTTCGGCCCGGCGGTGGAGCCCGGCGACCCCGGCGACGACCTCTCCCGTCTGCTCGGCCTGACCGGCCGTGACCCGGCCCGGTCGCCGGCGGGCTGACCCGGTGCCCGTCCGGCGGGCAGTATGGCGGGATGGACCTGGTCTCGCTCGCCGACATCCGCGCCGCCGCCCACGCGGTCGCGCCGACCGTGCTGCGTACCCCGTTGTTGCGAACCCGGTGGGACGACCGGCTGTGGTTGAAACCGGAGAGCCTGCAACCGGTCGGTTCGTTCAAGCTGCGCGGCGCGGCGCACGCGGTGGCCCGCCTCGACCCCGCCGGACGGGCGCGCGGTGTGGTCACCCACTCCTCCGGTAACCACGGTCAGGCCCTGGCGTACGCGGCGCGGGCGGCCGGGGTTCCCTGCACGGTCGTGGTGCCGGAGGGCGCGCCCACGGTCAAGGTCGACCAGATGCGGGCGCTCGGGGCCGAGGTGGTGCCGGTGGCCCGGGAACGGCGGGGCGCCGAGGCCGACCGGATCGCCGCCGCGACCGGCGCGGTCCTCGTGCCGCCCTTCGACGACCGGCGGGTCATCGCCGGCCAGGGCACCGTCGGGCTGGAGATCGTCGAGGACCTGCCCGACGTGGACGTGGTGCTGGTGCCGGTGGGCGGCGGTGGCCTCTCCTCCGGGGTCGCCACGGCGGTACGGGCGTTGCGCCCGTCCGCCGTGGTGGTCGGGGTGGAGCCGGCGCTGGCCGCCGAGGCGCGGGACTCGCTCGCGGCGGGTGAGGTGGTGGTCTGGGGCGAGGAACGCACCTACCGGACCTGCGCCGACGGACTACGGCTGCCGCTGTCCCCGCTGACCTTCGCCCACCTGCGGGACCGCCTCGACGGCATCGTCACCGTCACCGAGGACGAGATCCGGGCGGCGATGGGGCGGCTGGCCCGCGACGCCCGGCTGGTGGCCGAGCCGAGCGGCGCGGTGGCGCTCGCCGCCCGGCTGTTCCACGCCGACGACCTGCCGGCCGGTCGTACCGTCGCGGTGGTCAGCGGCGGCAACGTCGACCCGGACGTGTTCGCCGCCGCACTCTCCGCCCCACCTCAGCCGTGACCCGCTCCGTCGCCCCGGCGGCGGTTACGCCGGGGTGACGGGGCGCGGCGGGGCGGGCAGCAGGTCGGTACCCGGGGGCGCCGGCTCAGCGGTGCCCGAGGCGGTCGAGGATCCAGGCGTTGACGAAGGCCTCCTCTTTCCAGGCGTCGTACCGGCCGCTCGGGCCGCCGTGCCCGGCACCCATCTCGGTCCTGAGCAGGTAGTCGCCCTGCGGCGCGACCGCGCGCAGTCGGGCGATCCACTTGGCCGGCTCGTGGTAGAGGACCCGGGTGTCGTTGAGGCTGGTCACCGCGAGGATCGCCGGATAGTCGACGGGCGCGACGTTCTCGTACGGGGTGTACGACTTCATGTAGGCGTACACCTCCGGGTCGGCCAGCGGGTTGCCCCACTCCTCCCACTCGGTGACGGTCAGCGGCAGCGACGGGTCGAGGATGCTGGTGAGCGCGTCCACGAAGGGCACCTGCGCGACGATGCCGGTGAAGGCGTCCGGGGCGAGGTTCGCCACCGCGCCCATCAGCAGGCCACCGGCGGACGCGCCGCGGGCGACCAGCCGGTCCGGAGCCGTCCAGCCCGCCTTGACCAGGTGCTGGGCGCAGGCCACGAAGTCGGTGAAGGTGTTCTTCTTGGCCAGCAGCTTGCCCTCGTCGTACCAGCGCCGGCCCAGCTCACCGCCGCCCCGGACGTGGGCCACCGCGAACACCACACCCCGGTCCAGCAGGGAGAGCCGGGGAATGGAGAACCACGGGTCGATGCTCGCCTCGTACGAGCCGTAGCCGTAGACGAGGCAGGGGGCGGAGCCGTCCTTCGGGGTGCCGGCCCGGTAGACCAGCGAGATCGGGATGCGGGTGCCGTCGTCGGCGAGGGCCCAGTCGCGGTGCTGCTCGTACCCGGCCGGGTCGTACTCCCGCCCGTCCGGGCCGGGCAGCACCGGCTTCCGCTTGCGCAGGACCATCTCGCGGGTGACCAGGTCGAAGTCGTAGACCGACTCGGGGCTCACCAGCGAGCTGTAGCGGAACCGGATCTGCCGGGTGCGGTACTCCGGGTTCGCGTCGAGGCCGACGCTGTAGAGCGGCTCGGGAAAGTCGATGTCGTACCAGTCGGTGCTGCCGTCGGTGAGCACCCGCAGGCCGGTGAGCCCGTTGCTGCGCAGCGAGATGACCAGGTGGTCGGCGAAGGCGTCCACCGCCTCCAGCCGGGTGCCGGGGGCGTGCTCGATCATCGGCACCCAGTCGCCGGGGGCGTCCGCCGAGGTGTACGCCAGCGCGAAGTCCTCCGCGCCGTCGTTGTGCAGGATCAGGAAGCGGTGCCCGTGGTGCTCGACGGAGTACTCGACGCCCTGCCGGCGCGGGGCGATGACGGCCGGTTCGCCGGTCGGGTTGCCGGCCGGGATGACCCGTACCTCGCTGGTGACCTTGCTGTGGATGTCGATCAGGATGAACCGCTCGGAGCGGGTCAGCTCGACGCCCACCCAGAACCGCTCGTCAGCCTCCTCGTGGACGACGACGTCCGCGCTCGCCGGGGTGCCGATGGTGTGCCGCCACACCCGGTTCGGCCGCCACGACTCGTCCACGGTGACGTAGAAGAGGGCGGAGCCGTCGGCGGACCAGGCGGTGCCGTAGAAGGTGTCCGGCACCTCGTCGGTGAGCACCTCGCCGGTGGTGAGGTCCTTGACCCGCAACGTGTACCGCTCGTCCCCGGCGAAGTCCGTCGAGTACGCCAGCCAGCGCCCGTCCGGGCTGACGTCGTACGCGCCGAGGGAGAAGAAGTCGTGCCCCTCGGCGAGCTGGTTGCCGTCGAGCAGCACCTCCTCCCCGTCCAGGGGCGCGCCGTCGACGCTGACCGGGGGCTCGGTCTCGCCGTCGCGGACCGGCCGCCGGCACTGGATGCCGTACTGCTGGCCCTCGACGCTGCGGCTGTAGTACCAGTACCCGCCCTTGCGGGCCGGCACCGAGAGGTCGGTCTCCTGGGTGCGCCGCCGGGTCTCCTCGAACAGGGTGGCGCGCAGGTCGGCCAGGTGGGCGGTGCGCGCCTCGGTGTAGCTGTTCTCGGCGGTCAGGTGGGCGATGGTCTCCGGGGCGTCCTTGTCGGCGAGCCAGGCGTACTCGTCGACGACCGTGTCTCCGTGGTGGACACGCTCGGTGGGGACGCGCCTGGCGACGGGCGCGGGGGTCTCGGTGGTCACGCCGTCACGTTACCGGCCGGGAAGCCGGGACCGGGGTGCGTGTCGACGTCCGGTTTCGCCCCACGGCTGTTCGTACACCTGTACGATTACCGTCATGTCGGGATCCCTGCCTTCGGCCCTCCGTGCCGGTTCGGCCGACGTCATCCGTCGGCTCGTCGAGATCTGCGGTCCGCCCTTCGCCCGCCCCGCCGGCCCCGCCGACGAGGTCGCCGGGCGGCCGGCCGGCTGGGTGGCGGTGCCGGGCGACGCCCGCGCCGCGGCCGAGGTGCTGCGGCTGGCCGCCGCGCATGACCTGACCGTGGTGCCCCGGGGCGCCGGCACCAAGATCGACTGGGGTGCCGTGCCGGACCGGGTGGACATCATGCTCGACACCGGCCGGCTCGCCGGTATCCGTTCCCCGACCGGTCCCGGCTGGCACGGGTCGATTGGTGCCGGCCCGGCCGGCGCCGGCCAGCCGGGCCCCGTCGGGCGGTTCGGTGGCCGGCACCGCCGGACCGAGAGCGGTGCCGACCCGTCCGCTTCGGTGGTCGAGGTCGGCGCGGGCACCCCGCTGCGCGCCGTGCAGGCCGCGCTGGAGCGGACGGGCCGGCGTCTGGCGCTGGACGCCCCGTCGCCCGGGGCGACCGTCGGCGGTGTGCTCGCCGCGGACGAGGCCGGTCCGCTGCGCCTGCGGTACGGCACCCCCGGCGACCAACTGGTCGACCTGCGCTACCTGACCGCCGACGGTGAACTGGTCGAGTCCGGCGGCGGCGCGTCCGGCCCGGAGCTGGCCCGGCTGCTCTGCGGCTCGCACGGCGGGCTCGGCGTGCTGGTCTCGGCCACCCTGCGGGTCCAGCCCCTGCCACCCCGCCGCGTCTGGGTCACCCGGCCGGTCTGGACGCCGCTGGAGGTGCACGAGCTGATCCGCGCCGTGCTGTCGGCCGGGCTCCGGCCCGCCGCCATCGAGCTGGACCTGCCCGCCTCGCGTCGCCTCCCGGCGCCCCGCACCCCTGTCTCCGGCCCCGCCTGGTCGGGCCATCCGGCGGGCTCGGCCCGCGCCGCCCACCCGGCCGGTTCCGGCCGCGCCGCCCACCCGGCCGGCGCGGCGCGTTCCTCCCCGCCCGCCAGCCGGTCCGCCCCGCCCGCCGCCGGTGACCTGGTGATGCTGCTGGAGGGCGGCTCGGCCGACGTGGTCGAGCGGGCCCGCCACCTGGTCAGGCTGCTCGGTGCGGAAGCCACCGTCGCCGATGTCCCGCCCGACTGGTGGCGGCACTATCCGTTCCGGCCGGACGACATCGCGCTCCGGGTCGACGTCCCCCTCACCGACCTGCACGCCGCCATCTACGCGCTGCGGGACGCGGTGGGCGCCCCGGTTCCGGTACGCGGCTCGGTCGGTCGCGGCGTGGCCCATGCCGTGCTGCCCGGCGACACGCCGGTGGAACGGGTGGCCTCGGTCCTCACCGCGGTCCGGCAGGTGCTCCTGTCCCGCGAGGGCCGTTGCGTGGTGCTGTCGGCGCCGCCCGCCGTCCGGCAGGGTGTCGACCTCTGGGGCGACCTGCCGGCCCGGTCCCGGTTGCGCGCGGCCAAGCAGCACCTCGACCCGCACCACCGGCTCGCCCCCGGCCGCCTCCCCGGCGGCCTCTGACCCGACGACCGGCCGGAGCCGACCTCCGGCCCGATGACCGGCCCGAGCCGATCTTCCGGCCCGGCGACCGTTTCGAGCCGGCCTCCGAGCCGGCGACCGTCCCGAGCCGGCCTCCGGCCCGGCGACCGTCCCGAGCCGGCCTCCGGCCCGGCGACCGTCATGAGCCGGCTCTCGGCTGGCGGCTCAGACCGCGTCGTTCCTGATGACCAGCACGGCGATGTCGTCCCGGGGCGGCTCCGGAGAGAAGTTGATCGCGGTGGAGCGCAGCCGCGCGGCGACCACGTCCGCCGAGTATCCGGCGAGCGGGGCGGCGGCCTCCCGCAGTCGGTCGGGGCCGAAGAGTTCCCGGCCGCGCCGCCGTTCGGTCACCCCGTCGGTGTAGAAGATCAGCGCGTCGCCCGGTTCGAGCGGGAGGACCGAGGCCGGCGAGGTGATCGCGTCGAGCAGCCCGAGCGCGGTCCCGCCGGTGCCGACGAAGGACGCCCCGCCCGCGCTGCGCAGCAGCACCGGCCGGTCGTGCCCGGCGAGGTGCAGCGACACGTCGAGCTGGTTGCCCTCGCCCGGCCCGATCGCCGCCAGCGCGAGGGTGCAGTACCGTCCCCCGCCCCGCTGGACCAGGGTCTCGTTGAGCCGGGTCAGTGCCTCCGGCAGCGGCTTGCCGTCCCCGACCAGTACCCGGATCACGTCGCGGACCAGCCCGGTCACCGCGGCGGCCTGGACACCCTTGCCGGAGACGTCCCCGATCACCACCAGCCAGCGGCCGTCCGGCAGCGGCAGCACGTCGTAGAAGTCGCCCCCGACCTCGGCGTCGTCCCCGGTCGGGACGTACTCGGCGGCGAAGCCGATGCCCTCGATCACCGGCAGCACCGGCGGCAGCAGCGACTGTTGCAGGGTCTGCGCCACCCGGCGCCGCTCGGCGTGGATGCGGGCGTTCTCGATCGCCAACGCGGCCCGCCGGGCCACGTCCTCCAGTACGGCGACCTCGTCCGGATCGTGGCGGTGGCGCTGGTGCCGACCGACAGCGAGAGTGCCGAGCCGCTGCCCCCGGGCGACCAGGGGCACCGCGAAGCCCTCCATCGGCCCGTTCAGCGGCACCTGTGAACCGACCCGGATCGCCTCGCGCAGCCGGGCCTGGATCGACTCCGGGCCGGTCTCCCGGAAAACCTGGTGCAGGTGGGGCAGGACCGACTCGTCGACGTGACTGGCCGCCGCCAGGTTGAGCCGCCCCCACTCGTCGGTGATGTGCACCGCGCACCACTGCCCGAGCCGGGGCACCACGAGCTGCGGGACGAGCGCCATGGTCAACTCGACGTCGAGGGACTGGGCGAGCAGTTCACTCGCCTCGGCCAGGAAGGTCAACCAGGCCTGCCGGCGGACGTCGGCCCGGCGCAGCCGGTCGTTCTCGAGGTGCAGGGAGAGTCGTTCGGCGGTCAACGCGGCGAGCGGGTGCGCGTACGCCGAGGGCACCGCGTCCAGCTCCAGCTCCCCGGAGTACGGCCGCTGCACCGACAGCGGCACCCGGAGCAGATCGCTGTCGGTGCGCGGCGGCCGACCGTACCGGCCCAGCACCTGGGTGCCCTGACCGTCGCCCCGGTCCAGCCGGACCAGCCCACCGGTGGCCCCCACCATCGTGGCGACCCGGGCCAGCAGGTCGGTGGCGAAGTCGGGGAGCGGATCGTCGGCGTACGGGTCGGGGCGGGTCTGCATCAGTTCGCTCATCGCGGCGGCGCTCGGCCCGCTGGTCACCACCGGGTTGCCGTCGCCGTCGGTCCCGGCCGAACACGGGGAGAGCCGCCGGCCCTCGGCGAGCGCGTCCCGACGCGGCGGGGAGCCGTCGGGACGGTCCAGCCGGAACCAGACGCCCTTGCCGGAGGGGAGGTAGGTCGTCCCCCAGCAGCTTGCGAAGTGGTCGACCAGGAGCAGGCCCCGGCCCCGCTCGGCGACCTCGGCGATGTCCGCCGAGTCGTTGCGCATCCCGACGGTCAGTTCGTCCACCGGCCCCGGCGCGTAGTCGGAGACCATCACGCTCAGTCCCACCTGGTCGGCGACCACCTCGATGTCCAGCTCGGTACGGGCGTGCTCGACCGCGTTGGTGGAGAGTTCGGTGGTCAGCAGGAGCGCCTCGTTGAGCAGCTCCTCCAGGTGCGCCTCGGCGAGCACCGAGCGGACGACCGCCCGAGCGGTGGCGGGTGTGCGGCGGTCGGCGGGCAGTCGGACCCGTCGCACGTGCTCGTTCGGGCCATCGGTCGTCGGCCCCGCCTCCGCTGCCACCCTCGTATCCTCCCCTTCCGTTTGCCGGGAAGCCAAGCGGGTCGACGCCCGCTCGTGCCCCGGGCGCGTCGTTCCGCCCCCGGTGTCACCGCGACCGGTTCCGTCCGGGTCGCGCCGGGCGGTGCCGGCTCGGCGGGCGGCAGCGGCGGGAGCGGCGGGGGAGATGCGCAGCTCTCGTGCGGGCACAATGATGGGATGGCCGGCACGAGCCTGGAGGCCCCCGAGCTGAGCGAGGAACGATGACGACGGCGAGAACCCCGGTCGGCGCGGACTCCGCGGCGTACGACCACGAGGCTGTCCTCGGCGAGCTGGCAGCGGCGCTGCGGCGGGTCGGTCAGGGCGATTTCAAGGTCCGGCTGCCCCGGCGGGCGGGCGTGGTCGGTGACGTGGTCGACGCCTTCAACGACGTGGTGTCGTTGCAGGAGCGGCAGTACTTCGACATGCGCCGGATCAGCCGGATCGTCGGCCGGGAGGGCCGGCTCACCGAGCGGCTCGACGAGGAGGGGCTGGACGGCTCGTGGGCGGAGGGGCAGCGGGCGGTCAACTCGCTCATCGACGACCTGGGCCGCCCCACCACCGAGATCGCGCGGGTGATCGTGGCGGTCGCCGACGGTGACCTCTCTCAGCACATGGCGCTGGAGATGGACGGCCGCCCGCTGCGGGGCGAGTTCCTGCACATCGGCCGCACCGTGAACACGATGGTGGACCAGCTCTCCTCGTTCTCCAGTGAGGTGACCCGGGTGGCCCGCGAGGTGGGCACCGAGGGCAAGCTCGGTGGTCAGGCGGACGTACGCGGCGTCGCGGGCACCTGGAAGGACCTCACCGACTCGGTGAACACCATGGCGTCGAACCTCACCGACCAGGTGCGGTCGATCTCGCAGGTGGCCACGGCGATGTCCCGGGGCGACCTGTCGCAGAAGATCACCGTGTCGGCGAAGGGTGAGGTCGCCGAGCTGGCACACACCATGAACGGGCTCACCGACACGCTCCGGCTCTTCGCCGAGCAGGTGACCCGGGTGGCCCGTGAGGTGGGCACCGAGGGCAAGCTGGGTGGTCAGGCCGAGGTGCCGAACGTCGCCGGCACCTGGAAGGACCTGACCGACAGCGTCAACTCGATGGCGTCGAACCTGACCGCCCAGGTGCGGAACATCGCGCAGGTCTCCACCGCGGTCGCCCGGGGCGACCTCTCCCAGAAGATCACCGTCGCCGCGCAGGGCGAGATCCTGGAACTGAAGGACACCGTCAACACGATGGTGGACCAGTTGTCGTCGTTCGCCGACGAGGTGACCCGGGTGGCCCGTGAGGTGGGTACCGAGGGCAAGTTGGGTGGTCAGGCCCAGGTGCGCGGCGTCTCCGGCACCTGGCGGGACCTGACCGAGAACGTCAACCAGCTCGCCGGCAACCTGACCAGCCAGGTCCGGAACATCTCCCAGGTCTCCACGGCCGTCGCCAAGGGCGACCTCAGCCAGAAGATCACCGTCGACGCCCGGGGCGAGATCCTGGAGTTGAAGAACACGGTCAACACGATGGTGGACCAGTTGTCGTCGTTCGCCGACGAGGTGACCCGGGTCGCGCGCGAGGTGGGTACCGAGGGCAAGCTGGGTGGTCAGGCCCAGGTCAAGGGCGTCTCGGGTACGTGGCGGGACCTGACCGACAACGTGAACTCGATGGCGTCGAACCTGACGTCGCAGGTGCGCAACATCGCCTCGGTGACCACCGCCGTGGCCAAGGGCGACCTGTCGCAGAAGATCACCGTTGACGCCCGGGGCGAGATCCTGGAGCTGAAGTCGACCGTGAACACGATGGTGGACCAGTTGTCGTCGTTCGCCGACGAGGTGACCCGGGTGGCCCGCGAGGTGGGCACCGAGGGCAAGCTCGGTGGTCAGGCCCAGGTCCGGGGCGTCGCCGGCACCTGGCGGGACCTGACCGACAACGTGAACTCGATGGCGTCGAACCTGACCGCCCAGGTGCGGAACATCGCGCAGGTCTCCACCGCGGTCGCCAAGGGTGACCTGTCGCAGAAGATCACCGTGGACGCGCAGGGCGAGATCCTGGAGTTGAAGAACACCGTCAACACGATGGTGGACCAGTTGTCGTCGTTCGCCGACGAGGTGACCCGGGTCGCCCGCGAGGTGGGCACCGAGGGTAAGCTGGGTGGTCAGGCCCAGGTCAAGGGCGTCTCGGGTACGTGGCGGGACCTGACCGACAACGTGAACTCGATGGCGTCGAACCTGACGTCGCAGGTGCGCAACATCGCCTCGGTGACCACCGCCGTGGCCAAGGGCGACCTCGGCCAGAAGATCACCGTGGACGCGCAGGGCGAGATCCTGGAGTTGAAGAACACGGTCAACACGATGGTGGACCAGTTGTCGTCGTTCGCCGACGAGGTGACCCGGGTCGCCCGTGAGGTCGGCATCGAGGGCAAGTTGGGTGGTCAGGCCCAGGTGAAGGGGGTTTCCGGCACCTGGCGGGACCTCACCGAGAACGTCAACCAGCTCGCCTCCACCCTGACCACCCAGCTCCGGGCGATCTCCCAGGTCTCCACCTCGGTGACCCGCGGCGACCTGACCCAGCGGATCGCGGTCAAGGCGCAGGGCGAGGTCGCCGAGCTGAAGGACAACATCAACCAGATGATCGTCACCCTCCGGGAGACGACGAAGAAGAACGCCGAGCAGGGCTGGCTGGACTCCAACCAGGCCCGGATCGGCGGTCTCCTCCAGGGGCAGCGCGACCTGGGCGAGGTCTGCCGCATGATCATGATGGAGGTGACCCCGCTGGTCGACGCCCAGCTCGGCGCCTTCTTCCTCGCCGAGACCTCGGACGGCGTCACCCGGCTGCGGCTCACCGCCTCCTACGGGTACGTCGCCCGGGGACACGAGGTCACCTTCGGTCCCGGTGAGGGCCTGGTCGGGCAGGCCGCCCTCTCCCGCCGCACCATCCGGGTCAGCGCGGTTCCGGACGGCACCATCACCCTGCGGTCCGGCCTGGCCGAGACGAACCCGGCCGACCTGGTGGTCCTCCCCGTCCTCTTCGAGGGGGAACTGCTCGGGGTGATCGAGTTCGCCAGCGTGGCGACCTTCTCCGACCTGCACCTCTCCTTCCTGGAGCGGCTGGTGCTGACGATCGGCATCGCGGTCAACACCATCCAGGCCAACCGGCGTACGGAGGAGCTGCTCTCCCAGTCCCAGCGGCTCGCCCTGGAGTTGCAGGAGCAGTCGGCGGAGTTGCAGCGCACCAACGCCGAACTGGAGGACAAGGCCCAGCTGCTCTCCGAGCAGAAGGGCAACATCGAGACCAAGAACCGGGAGATCGAGCTGGCCCGGCTCGGCTTGGAGGAGAAGGCGCAGCAGCTCACCCGGGCCTCGGCGTACAAGTCGGAGTTCCTGGCGAACATGAGCCATGAGCTGCGGACGCCGTTGAACTCGCTGCTGCTGCTGGCCCGGCTGCTCGCCGAGAACTCGGAGCAGAACCTCACCCCGAAGCAGACCGAGTTCGCCCGGACGATCCACAGCGCCGGCTCGGACCTGCTCTCGCTGATCGACGACATCCTCGACCTGTCGAAGATCGAGGCCGGCCGGATGGACGTCCAGCCGGTCGAGGTGCGCTTCTCCGAGATCCGGGGCTACGTCGAGCAGGCGTTCAAGCCGCAGGCCGAGGAGAAGGGGCTCGACTTCCGGGTCGAGATCGCCCCGGATCTGCCGACCACCGTGGTCACCGACGCCCAGCGGTTGCAGCAGATCCTGCGCAACCTGCTCTCCAACGCGGTCAAGTTCACCGACACCGGGACGGTCACCCTCCGGATCGGGCCGGCGGCGGAGAACGTGGTCTTCGACGTGCCGGCGCTGACCAACGCCCGGCAGGTGATCGCCTTCATGGTGGTGGACACCGGGATCGGCATCCCCGACGACAAGCTGTCGTTGATCTTCGAGGCGTTCCAGCAGGCCGACGGCACCACCAGCCGCCGGTACGGTGGCACCGGGCTCGGGCTCTCCATCAGCCGGGACCTGGCCCGCCTGCTCGGTGGCACGATCGCCGTCGCCTCCGCGCCCGGACAGGGGTCGACCTTCACCCTCTTCGTCCCCGACGTGCTGGCTCCGGACGCGGTGGTCGCCCCGCTGCCGCCCTCGCCGGCCCGCGCCGGGCTGCCCTCGTCGCTGCTGATGCCCCCGCCGGAGCTGCCGAAGCCGCCGGAGGGCCCGACGACGCGGCGGCTGGAGGGGGCCACCGTACTGATCGTCGACGACGACGTCCGTAACGTCTTCGCCCTGACCAGTGCGTTGGAGCTGCACGGGATGGCCGTGCTCTACTCGGACAACGGCGCGGACGGGGTCCGGCTGCTCGCCGAGCACCCGGAGGTGGACATCGTGCTGATGGACGCCATGATGCCGGACCAGGACGGGTACGAGACGACCCGCTCGATCCGGCGCAACCACCGCTTCGCCGACCTCCCGATCGTCTTCCTGACCGCGAAGGCGATGCCCGGCGACCGGGAGTCCGCCCTGGCGGCGGGTGGCAGCGACTACATCACCAAGCCGGTCGACCTGGACGAGTTGATCGAGCTGATGTCGTCCTGGATCAGCGGCAGCCGACACGAGGAGAAGCAGTGAACCCGATGGCCAAGGCGCTGCTGGTCGACGACCGGCGGGAGAACCTGATGGCCCTGGAGGCGATCCTCCAGGGCCTGCCGGTGCAGTCGGTGGCCGTCGAGAGCGGCGAGGCGGCGCTGAAACAGCTCCTGGTGGACGACTTCGCGGTGATCCTGCTCGACGCCCAGATGCCGGACATGGACGGCTTCGAGACCGCCGGGCACATCAAGCGTCGCGAACGCACCCGGCACATCCCGATCATCTTTCTCACCGCCGCCGACCGGGACGCCCAGCTCGCCCTGCGCGGGTACGCCGTCGGCGCGGTCGACTACCTGACCAAACCGTTCGACCCGTGGGTACTGCGGGCCAAGGTGTCGGTCTTCGTCGACCTGTGGTCGAAGACCCGGCAGCTCGCCGCCCAGTCCGAGCTGGTCCGCGACCGCGAGGCGCAGTGGCGGGTGCTCACCGACGCGGTCGACGAGGCGACCACGCTGCTGCGCTCCGACGACCCCGAGGCCCGGGACCGCGCCGTCGAGCTGCTGGAGCAGGCCCGCTGGGGCACCCCGCTCTGAGGCTCAGAGCGGAGAGTGGTTGTTGCGGATCATGAGGGCGGAGCGCAGGCCGGTGATGTCCAGGACGCGCAGCAGGAAGTCACCGACGTGGGTGAGCACCAGCAGGCTCTGGGCGTGACTGGCCTTGCGGCTGAGCACCACGAGGGTGCCGAGCCCCTGCGAGTCGCAGAAGGTGACGCCACCGAGATCGAGGACGATGCGGGGCGGCGGATCGGAGAGGACCTCGTTCACCGCGCTGGAGAGCTGGACTGCGGTGAGCATGTCGATCTCACCGACCAGGCGCAACATCACTTCGTCGGCCGTCCGGTGTACCGTGATGGATAGTTCGGCACGATCCACCCGGTCAGCCTAGCGCGAACCGGGTGGCCTGGCCTGCCGAGGCCGATCCGGCCCCCCCCGGCCGGGACCGGGCCGGGGCCGGGGTGAGTCTGGTAACCCTGACCAGGGGTGGTTGTCGATCGGCCCCCTGGCGCTGACACAATGGCCGCATCGTGACGGATACGTACCCTGCCGGATCCGGCCGTTACCCGGCCGACGCACCGGCCTCCGAGGCCCTGTTCGACCGCGCCCGCGCCATCGTGCCGGGCGGGGTGAACTCCCCTGTGCGCGCCTTCCGTGCCGTCGGTGGCACCCCGCGCTTCATGGTCCGGGGGGAGGGTCCCTGGCTGTACGACGCGGACGACCGGCGCTACGTCGACCTGGTCTGCTCCTGGGGGCCGCTGATCCTCGGCCACGCGCATCCCGGGGTGGTCGAGGCCGTCCGGGCCGCTGCCGCCCGGGGCACCAGTTTCGGCACCCCGACCCCGGGCGAGGTCGAGCTGGCCGCCGAGATCGTCGACCGCACCCCGGTCGAGCAGGTCCGGCTGGTCAACTCCGGCACCGAGGCGACCATGTCGGCGATCCGGCTGGCCCGGGGCTTCACCGGCCGGTCCAAGATCGTCAAGTTCGCCGGGTGCTACCACGGCCACGTGGACGCGCTGCTCGCCGCCGCCGGGTCCGGCGTGGCCACCCTCGGCCTCCCCGACTCGCCCGGCGTGACCGGCGCGGCGGCCGGCGAGACGATCGTGCTGCCGTACAACGACCTCGCCGCGGTGGAGGAGGTCTTCGCCGCCGAGGGGCCGCACATCGCCGCGGTGATCACCGAGGCCGCCGCCGGCAACATGGGCGTGATCGCCCCCCGGGACGGCTTCAACTCCCAGCTCGCCCGGATCGCGCACGCGCACGGCGCCCTGCTGGTCGTCGACGAGGTGATGACCGGTTTCCGGGTTTCCCGCTCCGGCTGGCACGGCCTCGACCCGGTCGACGCCGACCTGTTCACGTACGGGAAGGTCATGGGCGGTGGGCTCCCGGCCGCGGCGTTCGGCGGACGCGCGGAGATCATGACCCGGCTGGCCCCCGCCGGCCCGGTCTACCAGGCCGGCACCCTCTCCGGTAACCCGCTGGCCTGCGCCGCCGGACTGGCCAGCCTGCGGCTGGCCGACGACGCCGTCTACCGTCGGCTCGACGAGACCGCCGCCACCGTGGGCAGGCTCGCCGCCGACGCGCTGGCCGCCGCCGGGGTCCCGCACCGGCTGTCGTGCGCGGGCAACATGTTCTCGATCTTCTTCACCGACGCCGACGTGGTCGACTACGACAGCGCCCGCACCCAGGACGTGCCGGCGTTCACGGCGTTCTTCCACGCGATGCTGGCCGGCGGGGTCTACCTGCCGCCGAGCGCGTTCGAGGCGTGGTTCGTGTCGGCGGCGTTGGACGACGCCGCCCTGGAGCAGATCGCCGCCGCCCTGCCGGGCGCGGCGAACGCAGCGGCGTCGGCAGGCCACGGGGGGTAGGTGCGGTGAGCAGCAAGACGGTGGTCCACGTGCTGCGGCACGGCGAGGTGCACAACCCGGACAAGATCCTCTATGGCCGGCTGCCCGGTTTCCGCCTCTCCGAGCTGGGCGTGCAGATGGCCAAGGCCGCCGCGCAGGGCCTGGCCGACCGGAACGTGGTGCACGTGGTGGCCAGCCCGCTGGAGCGTGCCCAACAGACCGCCGAGCCGATCGCCGCGCAGTTCGGTCTCCCGGTCGGGGTGGACGAGCGGCTGATCGAGAGTGCCAACTGGTTCGAGGGCAAGAAGGTCTCGCCCGGTGACGGCTCCTTCCGCGACCCCCGTAACTGGTGGGTGCTGCGTGACCCGGTCACCCCCTCCTGGGGCGAGGCGTACCGGACGATCGCCGAGCGGATGTTCGCCGCCCTGCACGCCGCCCGGGTCGCCGCCGAAGGGGGCGAGGCGGTCTGCGTCTCCCACCAGCTCCCGATCTGGACGCTGCGCCGGCACGTCGAACGCAAGCGGCTCTGGCACGACCCGCGCCGCCGGCAGTGCGGGCTGGCCAGCCTCACCTCGTTCCACTTCGAGGGAGCGAAGATCGTCGGGGTCGGGTACTCCGAGCCGGCCGCCCACCTGATCGCGATGTCGCCGACCGCCAGGACAGCCAAGGGAGCCTGATGAACGCCCGGAGGTGGACCGCCGCCCTGCTCGCCACCGCCACGACGGTGGTGCTGGCCGGCTGCGCCGCCGGGGGCGACGAGCAGCGTTGCGTGACCCGGGACGGCTTCCTGGAGTGCGCCCCGGACCAGCGCGGCGCCGCACCGAAGGTCTCCGGGGAACTGCTCGACGGGAGCAGTTACGACGTCGCCCGGGACCGGGGCACGGTCGTCGTGATCAACTTCTGGGGTTCCTGGTGCAACCCCTGCCGGGCCGAGGCCGACGACCTGGAGAACACCTACCAGGCGACGAAGGCGGCCGGGGTCACCTTCGTCGGCATCAACGTGACCGACAGCCGGGACAAGGCGAAGGCGTTCGAGAAGACCTACAAGGTCACCTACCCGAGCCTCTTCGACCCGCCCGGCCGGACCGCCCTGGACTTCGAGATCGCGCCGAACGCGATCCCGGCGACCATCGTCCTCGACCGGGAGGGACGGGTGGCGGCGTTGCGTCGCGGCGCGGTCATCCAGGAGGCCCTGCAACCGGTCGTCGAGCGGATCGCCGCTGAGGACGCCCGCTGATGGGTGAGACCTTCCGCACCCTCGCCGAGAGCGGTCCGCTGCTGCTGGCGATCGGCGCGGCGGCCCTCGCCGGGCTGGTCAGCTTCCTCTCGCCCTGCGTGCTGCCCCTCGTTCCGGGTTACCTCTCCTACGTCACCGGCCTCGCCGGCGCCGACCTGGAGGGCGGGGCCGGTGGCAGCAGCGGCCCCCGGTCACCGGAGCCGGCCGAGGACGGGTCCCCCGGCGGTGGCGGCACCGCGCTCGCGGTGCGGCAGCGGGCGTCGACCGCCGCCGTGAAGGGACGGGTCCTCGCCGGCACGTTGCTGTTCATCGCCGGCTTCACCGCGGTCTTCACCGCCACCGCGATCCTCTTCGCCAGTGTCGGCAAGGTCCTCTTCGCGTACGAGCGGGCGCTGGAGATCGGCATCGGTGTGCTGGTCATCGTGCTGGGGTTGGCGTTCGTCGGGGTGCTGCCCGGCCTGCAACGGGAGTTCCGGATCCACCGGCTGCCGTCGGCCGGCCTGCTCGGCGCACCCGTCTTCGGCGCGGTCTTCGCGCTGAGCTGGATGCCCTGCACCGGGCCGACCCTCGGTGCGGTACTCGGCATGGCCGCGGCCGGTGGGCAGACCGACCGGGCGGTGGTGCTCGCCGTGGCGTACTGCTTCGGGCTGGGTCTGCCGTTCGTGGTGTTCGGGCTGGCGTTCCAGCGGCTGCTCGGCGTCTTCCTGCTGATCCGCCGCAACAGCCGCTGGGTCACCCGGATCGGCGGGGCGCTGCTGGTCCTGATCGGCCTGGCCCTGGTGACCGGAGGGTGGCAGAGCTTCGTGATCTGGTTGCAGACCACCTTCGGGGTGGGCGAGGTGAGCATCTGATGACGGCCGTCGACGACCGGCCCGCGACGTCGCCCCCGCCGACCCCGCGTCGCCCCAACCCCCTGCTGGCCCTGCTGCGCAACTCGTGGCGGCAGCTCACCAGCATGCGTACCGCGCTGGTGCTGCTCTTCCTGCTCGCGGTCGCCGCCGTCCCCGGCTCGGTGCTGCCGCAGCGCGGGGTCAACCCGGAGGACGTGGACGACTTCTTCGTCGAACACCCCGACCTGGCCCCGGTGCTCGACCGGATCGGCGGGTTCGAGGTCTTCGGCTCGGTCTGGTTCTCCGCGATCTACGTGCTGCTGTTCACCTCGCTGGTCGGCTGCATCGTGCCCCGGCTCCGCGACCACGTGCGCGCGCTGCGGGCCGTACCGCCGGCCGCGCCGAAGCGGCTGGAGCGGCTGCCGCAGCACGCGGTCCTGGCCGACCACGACGGCGGCCCGGAGGCCATCGCGGCGGTGCTGCGCCGCCGCCGGTGGCGGGTGGTGGTCCGGGGCGACGAGGTCTCCGCCGAGAAGGGGTACCTCAAGGAGACCGGCAACCTGCTCTTCCACACCTCGTTGATCGCGGTGCTGGTCGGGGTGGCCCTCGGCTCGTGGTACGGCTGGAGCGGAAACCGGCTCCTGGTGGCCGGCGCGGACAACGCCTTCTGCAACACCCAGTTCCAGTACGCCGAGTCGAAGCTCGGCTCCCGGGTGCAGAGCCCGGACCTGCCGCCGTTCTGCATGACCCTGGAGGACTTCGAGGCCCGGTTCCTGGAGTCCGGGCAGCCGGAGTTCTACAACGCCACGGTCACCGTCACCGAGGACGGACGCGAGCCGCGCCGGGAGGAGTTCTCGGTCAACTCGCCGCTGCGGCTCGACGGGGCCAACGCCTACCTGCTCGGCCACGGCTACGCGCCGATCATCCGGTACACCGACCGCAACGGCGACACGCAGACCTCGACGGTGCCCTTCCTGACCATGGACACCACCCTCACCGGTGAGGGCCTGGCGACGTTCCCGGACGTCAACGCCGACCCGACGACCGGGAAGCGGGACCCGAACCTCCAGATCGCCTTCGAGGGGCTCTACCTGCCGACCGCGCCGGGCGCCCCGCCGTACGTCCGGTCGGATCACCCGACCGAGCGGAACCCGGCGGTCTTCCTGATCGCGTACCGGGGGAACCTCGGGATGGACGCCGGCATCCCCGGCTCGGTGTACCAGCTCGACCAGCGGCAGGTCCGCAACGGCAAGCTCACCCAACTCGGCGACGCGAAGCTGCTCAAGCCGGGCGAGAAGTGGACGCTGGACGACGGCACCACGGTCGAGTTCCTCGGCACCGAGCCGTTCATCACCCTCTCCGTCCGGTACGACCCGGGCTCGACGCTGATGCTGGTCAGCTGCGGGGTGCTGCTGGTCGGCCTGATGGGCTCGCTCTTCGGCCGGCGGCGACGGGTGTGGTTCCGGGTGCTCCCGGCCGGTGCGCCCGCGCCCGAGGTGGCCGGGCGGGATGTCACCGCCCCCGCCGGGACATCCACGACGCGCGGTAGTAGTTTGGTGGAGGCCGGGGGGCTGCCGCGTACCGAGTACCCCGGGTTCGCCGCCGAGTTCACCCAGCTCGTCGACGAGATCCGGGGTGTCGGTGGAGCCGGTGGCGAGCACCGGCCCGGGGGCGGCGACGACCACCCTGCCCCGGTCGACGGCGACGTCGGCCGGACCACCGAGGCCGGCGGCACCGGTCGGGCCGCCCCGGGCCCGCGAGAAGGGACCGAGTGATGTCCGCGCTCTCCGATCAGCTGGTGACCTTCGCGATCCTCGCGTACCTGGTCGCGATGATCTGTCACGCCGTCGAGTACGCCCTCGGCAACGCCCGCACCCGGGCGGTGGCCCCGACGCCCGCCCGCGAACTGGTCGGCGCGGCGGTCGGCGGCTCCGGCGCCGGCCCGGCCGCCGGGGAAACCCCGGCCGGTGGAGACGCCCCGGCCGGTCCGACGGTTCCCGCGCGTTCCGCGCGTCCGGGCGGACGTGCCCGGCTCGCCGGCCGGCTCGCGGTGGTCGCCACCGTGGTCGCCGCCCTGCTGCACCTCGCCGGCCTGGTCACCCGGGGCATCGCCGCCGACCGGATGCCCTGGGGCAACATGTACGAGTTCGTGCTGACGGTCTCGTTCATCGGCGTCGCCGGCTGGCTGGCGGTGCTCTGGAAGCGTCCGTCGCTGCGCCGCCTCGGGCTGTTCCTGACGCTGGTCATGGTGCTCCTGCTGGCCACCGCCGAGCTGGTGCTCTACGTGCCGGTGGTGCCGCTGGTGCCGGCCCTGAACTCGTACTGGTTCGTCATCCACGTCTCGACGGTGGTCTTCGCCTCCGGCCTCTTCCTGCTCGGCGTGGTGCCGGCGGTGACGTACCTGATGCGGGCCGGGTACGAGCGCGGCAAGCGCAGCTTCCCGTACACGCTGGCGAAGCGGATGCCGGCGGCGGACAGCCTGGAGCGGCTCACCTTCGCCCTGCACGCGTTCGCCTTCCCGGTCTTCACCTTCGCGGTCATCGCCGGGGCGATCTGGGCCGAGGCGTCCTGGGGTCGGCCGTGGGGCTGGGACCCGAAGGAGACCTGGTCGTTCATCTCCTGGGTGATCTACGCCGGCTACCTGCACGCCCGGGCCACCCCGAGCGTGAAGCGCAACGTGGCCACCTGGATCGCCGTGGTGGGCTTCCTGACCATGCTGATGAACCTGTTCGGTGTGAACATCTTCTTCGAGGGCCTGCACTCGTACGGCGGCCTGGACTGATCGCGTCCGGACGGCACTTCTCGGCCCGGGTGGGCCTGGTGCGCCCTGGCTAGGCTGCCCGCATGGCCCAGCCGCAGTCGTCGCGCCGTCCGGAGGTCGTCCTCTCCCTGCCGTTCACCGGACCGTGGTCGGTCAGGAACAGCCCGGCTCGGCGGATCCCGAGTCACGGGACGGAGCTGTTCGGCCAGCGTTACGCCATCGACTTCGTCGCGGTGGACGATCGCCGCCGGACCGCCGACCGCCGGGACTGGCGGACCGTCCTCGCCACCGAACCGGCGGATCGGTTCTTCGCCTACGGCCGACCGCTCCTGGCACCCGTCGACGGCACCGTCGTCGAGGTGCACGACGGCGAGGTCGACCACGCCGGACGACGGTCCCAACTGGCTCTCGTGCCCTACCTGCTGGGGCAGGCGGCACGGGTCCGGCAGGGAGTGCGCGCGGTGGCCGGCAACTACCTGATCATCGCGGTCGGAGCCGGTGGCCCCTTCGTCGCTCTCGCCCACCTGCGGGCCGGTGCCATCCGGGTCACCACCGGCGAGCAGGTGACGGTGGGGCAGCACGTCGCGGACTGTGGCAACTCCGGCAACTCGACCCAACCGCATCTGCACCTCCAGGTCACCGAGAGCCGGGACCTCTCCGTCGCCGAGGGGGTCCCGATGGCGTTCCGGCGGTTCCGCGAAG
Organism: Micromonospora sp. NPDC023956; assembly: GCF_040639195.1. Classification (NCBI taxonomy): domain Bacteria; kingdom Bacillati; phylum Actinomycetota; class Actinomycetes; order Micromonosporales; family Micromonosporaceae; genus Micromonospora; species Micromonospora sp. NPDC023956. The sequence goes on along the minus strand of NZ_JBEZZN010000002.1, from coordinate 351,222 downwards.
GGTCCCGCGACGGGAAGCAGTTCCGGATCAGGGAGTACGCCCTGCCCGCCGAGGGGGCGGTCGTCGAGCCGCTACCGACCGCCGCTGCCTGAACCGGGCCGGACGGCCCGCTCCGCCGGCCGAACCCGGGTCGGCTCCCTCCGGGTCCGCTCGACCGCTCCGGGTCCGCTCGACCGCTCCGGGTCCGCTCGACCGCTCCGGGTCCGCTCCAACCGCTCCGGGTCCGCTCGACGGCTCCCCGGTCCGCTCGACGGCTCCCGCGGGTGGTGGGGGTCGGGTGGGGTGGTGCTTCGGCCGGTGCGGGACACTGGGGGTATGGCGGTTCGTGGCTTCCCGTACACCGATCTCAAGGACTTCCTGAAGGCGCTGGAGCGCGCGGGGGAACTGCGGCGCGTGAGCGTGCCGGTGGACCCCTCGCTGGAGATCAGCGAAATCGTCACCCGGACGGTCCGGGCGGACGGGCCGGCGCTGCTCTTCGAGCGTCCCACCCGGGGCGAGATGCCGGTGGCGGTGAACCTCTTCGGCACCGAGAAGCGGATGGCGATGGCGCTCGGCGTCGAGTCGCTGGACGAGATCGGCGACCGGATCGGCGCCATGATCAAGCCGGAGCTGCCGGTCGGCTGGTCCGGCATCCGGGACGGGCTCGGCAAGGTTATGCAGCTCACCTCGCTGCCCCCGCGCAAGGTGAAGACCGCCCCCTGTCAGCAGGTGGTGTACCGCGGCGACGACGTCGACCTCAACCGGCTGCCGGGCTTGCAGGTGTGGCCCGGGGACGGCGGGATCTTCCACAACTACGGGCTGACCCACACCAAGCACCCGGAGACCGGCAAGCGCAACCTCGGGCTCTACCGGCTCCAGCAGCACAGCCGCAACAGCATCGGCATGCACTGGCAGATCCACAAGGACTCCACCGCCCACCACGCGGTCGCCGAACGGCTCGGCCAGCGGCTGCCGGTGGCCATCGCCATCGGCTGCGACCCGGTGGTCAGCTACGCGGCCAGCGCCCCGCTCCCCAGCGACATCGACGAGTACCTGTTCGCCGGCTTCCTGCGCGGCGAGCGTACCGAGATGGTCGACTGCCTGACCGTGCCGCTCCAGGTGCCGGCGCACGCCCAGGTGGTGCTGGAGGGCTACATCGAGCCGGGTGAGCGGCTGCCGGAGGGGCCGTTCGGCGACCACACCGGCTTCTACACGCCGGTCGAGCCGTTCCCGGTGATGCACGTCGAGACGATGACCATGCAGCGCGACCCGGTCTACCACACGATCGTCACGTCCAAGCCGCCGCAGGAGGACCACGGTCCCGGCAAGGCCACCGAGCGGATCTTCCTCCCGCTGCTGCGGATGCTGATCCCGGACATCGTCGACTACGACATGCCGGCCGCCGGGGTGTTCCACAACTGCGTGATCATCTCGATCCGGAAGCGCTACCCGAAGCACGCGCAGAAGATCATGAACGCGGTCTGGGGCGCTCACCTGCTGTCGCTGGCCAAGCTGATCGTCATCGTCGACGAGGACTGCGACGTGCACGACTATCACGAGGTGGCGTTCCGGGCCTTCGGTAACGTCGACTACTCCCGCGACCTGCTGCTCACCGAGGGGCCGGTGGACCACCTGGACCACGCGTCGTACCAGCAGTTCTGGGGCGGCAAGGCGGGCATCGACGCGACCCGCAAGCTCCCCACCGAGGGCTACACCCGGGGCTGGCCCGAGGAGATGACCATGTCGCCGGAGGTCGTCGCCCTGGTCGACAAGCGCTGGAAGGAGTACGGCATCCGATGACCGCGGTCACCGAACGACCCGGTCGGGTGACCTCGTTCCTCCGGCTCGTCGCGATCGAACACTCGGTCTTCGCGCTGCCCTTCGCGTACCTGTCCGCGCTGACCGCGATGCGCGTCGACGGGGGGCGGGTGCGCTGGGTCGACCTGCTGCTGATCACCGTGGCGATGGTCGGCGCGCGGACGTTCGCGATGGCCGCCAACCGGATCATCGACCGGCGGATCGACGCGCGGAACCCCCGTACCGCCGGGCGGGAGCTGGTGACCGGGGCGGTGAGCGTGCGGACGGCCTGGACCGGCGCGGTGGTCGCGCTGGTGGTCTTCCTCGCCGCCGCCGCCCTGCTCAACCCGCTCTGCCTGGTGCTCGCGCCGCTGGCCGTGGTGCCGCTGGTGCTCTACCCGTACGGCAAGCGGTTCACCGACTGGCCGCACGCGATCCTCGCCGTGGCCCAGGCGGTCGGCCCGGTCGGCGCGTGGCTCGCCGTCACCGGCACCTTCGCCGGCTCCTGGCCGGCCTGGCTGCTCGGCGTCGCGGTGGGCCTCTGGATCGGCGGGTTCGACCTGATCTACGCCTGTCAGGACGCCGAGGTGGACCGGGAGATCGGCGTCCGCAGCGTCCCCGCCCGGTTCGGGCTGCGCTTCGCCCTGCACGCCTCGACGGTGGCGCACCTGGTGACCTTCGCGCTCTTCGTCTGGTTCGGGGTGCTGGTCGGCTTCGGCTGGCCGTTCTGGATCGGACTGGCGCTCACCGCGCTCGCCTTCGGCTACCAGCACGTGGTGGTCGGCCCGACCGACCTGAGCCGGGTCAACCGGGCGTTCTTCACCGCGAACGGGTTCGTCGGCATCGCCCTCTTCCTCTTCGCCCTGCTCGACCTGGTGCTCCGGCTGAACCTGCGCGCCTGAGCCGCCTGCGGCACGTGCTCTCGGCGCGGGGTGCCCCAGCCCCGTGACCACGGCGGCGGGCGGCGGGCGGTGGGTCAGGACACGGGGTAGCGGGCGCTCTCCCGGGACCAGTCGATGGTGCCGCGGACCGAGTTCGCCACCGCGTCCAGGTGGACGGCGACCGCTGCGTCCAGCCCCGGGCCGAACGACGGCACCGCCGCGCGCAGCGCCACGAAGCGGTCCATCGTCGCCTGCCACCGGTCGGCCACCACGGAGACCGCGGTCCCGACCGGCACCCCGTGCTGGTGCGCGGTGACCAGCACCAGGTTGTGCCCGCCGGCACCGGCCCGGTCCCGCTCCAACGAGACCACGTCGTTGAACCAGGAGAGCAGGTCGTTCGCGGTCTCCGCGATCCGGACCAGCAGCGGGTGGTGGTAGACGGCGTCCGGCAGCACCTGCCCGGTGGCGAACTCCACCAGCGCGTACGAGACGTACGCCGCCGAGGTGGCCCGGCGCAGCGGCAGGTACTCGTCGACCGTCGGCACCCGACCGGCGGCCTTGTTGACCGACTCGCGCCACACCCCGTCCAGGTGGTGCGACATCGCGTCGGTGAAGCGGACCCGCCACCGGCCGGGCATCCGCGCCCGGGGCGCCCGCCAGGCGTCCACCAGCATCCGGCGCAGCGGACCGGTGAAACCGGGGTGTCGCGAGCGTGGGCCGGTCCGCAGCAGCCTCAGCACCCCCTGCCGCAGCCCGTCCACCTCCTCCGGGGTGGAGCGGCGCGGCCCGTCGCAGAAGTCGTCGACCAGGAAGAACCAGGTGAACAGGGCGGCGAGGGTGCGCAGGTCGGTCGCGCCGGCGTCCGGGTAGATCCGGCCGGCGTACCGGGCGATGCCGGCCCGGTCCAGCCGGTCGAGGGCGACCCGGTCCAGCGGCAGGTCGAACCGGGCGACCCAGCCGGCCAACCACTCCTGGGTCGCGTCGGCGTGCGGGGACAGGCGGGGCGGGATGGGGCAGTCGAACCGTGGCGATCCGAGGGATCCGTCGGTCATCCCCGATTCCTTCCCCGCTGTACGTTATGCACCCCGCAGCATGCCAGGTGCAAACGCTCTCCCGTCAGCCGGCCCGGCGGCGGTGCCGGGTTCGTCCGGGCGGGGCGGTGGGCACCCCGGCCGGGCGACCAGGCACGCTTGTCGGTATGCGCGAACCATGGGTGGTCGGGGTCTCCGGGGCGTCCGGTACGCCCTACGCGGCGGCGGTCCTGCGCGGGCTGCTCGACGCCGGGGCGGCCGTCGACCTGATCGTGTCCCGGGCGGCCCGGTTGACCGTCCTCGACGAGACCGGCCGGCCGTTCCGGGACGGGCACTGGCGCGACGACCTGGGCGACTGGCTCGGACGCGACCTCGACGGGGCGGACCTGCGGTACTGGTCCGCCGGCGACCTGGCCGCCGGCCCGAGCAGCGGTTCCTACCGGGTACGCGGCATGGCGGTGGTGCCGGCCAGCACCGCGGCCTGTGCGGGCATCGCGATCGGCCTGTCCAAGGATCTGTTGCAGCGGGCCGCGGAGGTCAACCTCAAGGAGCGGCGGCCGGTGGTGGTGGTGCCCCGGGAAACCCCGGTGACCCGCAGCCACCTGGAGCACCTCGTGGCGTTGCTCGACGCCGGGGCGGTGGTGCTGCCGGCCAGTCCCGGCTTCTACGGTGCCGGGGCGTCCGCCTCCGCCCAGCAGTTGGTCGACTTCGTCGCCGGCAAGGTGCTGGACGCGTTGGGCGTACCGCACACGCTGTTCCGCCGGTGGTCCGGAGAACTCGGCTCGGCCCTGACCTGACCTGCCGGCCCGACGGACGGGGCACGCGGACCGGCGGCGTGCGTCCGGTGCGCGTGCCCCGTCCCCCGGTCAGTACATGCCGGCGTTGGCCGGACCCGGGCCGGTGGAGGCCGTCGGTCCGACGTTGCGTGGCCGGTTCGCCACGTCCTCCCCCTCGTCGAGCATGCCCTCCCCCTCCAGCAGCGCCCGCACCTCGGATTCCCGAAAACGGCGATGCCCGCCTGGAGTCCGGATGCTGCCGATCCGGCCGGCCGCCGCCCATCTCGTCACGGTCTTCGGGTCCACCCGGAACAGCGCGGCCACCTCGCCCGGTGTCAGCAGGCGATCTCCAGTGTCCACAGCCCCCTCCTCGCATCGACGAAGCCCTCGGCTGAACACACTGCCCCCGGCCGGTGCGAGCCCAGAGCCGTCATGAGGGACGTATGGCAATTACAGCACCGGCGAGGTGACGCGGTCCGCCAAACGCGAAAAAAGCACTGGTTGGGAACGGAGGAACGGTCGGACGTCCTGGACCGCCCCGACGCCGCCGTTCGTCGTCCGGACACGTGACGTCAGGATGCCCCACGCCCGCCGGTTCCGGGCACGCTCCGACGACTAGGGTCACCTTCTGTGGACGCCATCGACCTGAGGCTCGTGGAGCTGCTGCGGGGCAACGCCCGCCTGTCGTACGCCGAACTGGCCCGCCAGGTGGGTCTCTCCGCTCCCGCCGTGCACGAACGGGTCGGCAAGCTGGAGGCGAGCGGGGTCATCCGGGCGTACCGGGCGGAGGTCGAGCCGGAGTCGATCGGGCTCGCCGTCACCGCCCTGATCGGCATCGTCGAGGACTCCGCCGCCGACACCGACGACGTGCTGGACGCCCTGCGGCAGATGCCGGAGATCGAGTCCTGCTACTTCATGGCCGGGGTGGAGTCCTTTCTGCTCAAGGCCCGGGTGACCACGATCGCCGAGCTGGAGCGGCTCATCGTCCGACTCAACCGCACCCCCGGGGTGGCCTCCACCCGCACCGGCATCGCCCTGTCGACGAAGTGGGAGAACCGCCCCCAGCCGGGCACCCCGCCCGCCGGCTGACGCGACGCCCGGTAGGCCTGATCCACTCCAGTCCGGCAAGGTCGCGCCGTCCGGAGCGCCGGTTGCCACCGTTACGCCAGAACGGAGTGGGTCGAGGCCCGCCGCGCGGTGGCGCGGTACGGTGCGGCGCTGGCCGTCGAGGCCGCCACCCGCGCCGGCGGGCCGCCGGTACGTGAGGTGACCGGTACCGCCCGGACGGGATGGTTGCTAGTTTCTCGGCGTGACTCATCTCGACCGGTGCGACGAGGCTGTCCGGGCGTGGGTGACCGAGACGATCGCTGCCGTGGAGGCGGACGCGAACCGGTCGGCCGACACACACCTGCTGCCGTTCCCCCTGCCGAAGGAGTGGGGGGTCGACCTCTATCTCAAGGACGAGTCGGTGCACCCGACCGGCTCGCTGAAGCACCGGCTGGCCCGCTCGCTCTTCCTCTACGGGCTCTGCAACGGCTGGATCGGCCCGAACACCACGATCATCGAGGCGTCCTCCGGCTCGACCGCGGTCTCCGAGGCGTACTTCGCGCGCATGCTGGGACTGCCGTTCATCGCGGTGATGCCCGCCTCCACCTCGCCCGAGAAGATCAGCCAGATCGAGTTCCAGGGCGGCCGGTGCCACCTGGTCGACGACCCGGCCAAGGTGGTCGTCGAGGCCCGCTGGCTGGCCGAGGACGCCGGCGGGCACTTCATGGACCAGTTCACCTACGCCGAGCGGGCTACCGACTGGCGGGGCAACAACAACATCGCCGAGTCGATCTACGCCCAACTCGGCCTGGAGCGGCACCCGGTGCCGGCCTGGATCGTGGTGGGCGCGGGCACCGGCGGCACCGGTGCCACCATCGGCCGCTTCACCCGGTACCGGCGGCTGTCCACCAAGCTCTGCGTGGTCGACCCGGAGAACTCCGCGTTCTACCCCGCCTGGCAGGCGGCGGACTGGTCGGTCCGTACCGGCCGGGGTTCCCGGATCGAGGGGATCGGCCGGCCCACGGTCGAGGCGTCCTTCCTGCCCAGCGTGGTCGACCGGATGGTGCAGGTGCCCGACGCCGCCTCGCTGGCCGCGATGCGGGCCGGTTCGGCGGTGCTCGGCCGGCGGGTGGGTGGCTCGACCGGCACCAACCTCTGGGGCGCGTTCGGGCTGATCGCCGCCATGCTCGCCGAGGGGCGGACCGGTTCGGTGGTGACGCTGATCTGCGACGCCGGTGACCGGTACGTCGACACGTACTACGCCGACGACTGGGTGGCCGCACAGGGACTGGACCTGACCCCGCACCTGGCCACCGTCGAGCGTTTCCTGAAGTCCGGCGCCTGGCCCACCGACTGACCCCCGGTCGTCGCGCCCGCGAAGTCCCCGGTCGTCTCACGCAGGTCGGCACGGTCCGGGCCAGGTGACAGGGCAGGGACCGGCCGCCGGCCGCCGTCGATCAGTGGCCGGCATCGATCCGGTCGGCGAGGCCCGGGTAGTGGCGGACGTAGCCGTCCTGGTCGACGTCCAACTCGGCGGTGAAGTCGCCGCTGGCGAAGCGGACCCGGCCCCCGCCGAGCGCGGTGTAGGTCTGTTCGGCGGGCAACACCAGCAGACTCGGCACCAGCACCCAGACGACCTCGATCTGCCGCTCGGTGCCCGGCGCGGCGTCGCGCAGCCCGAGCCGGCGGACCGGGAGGCTGTTGAACAGTGGCGATGCGCCGAGGTCGACGTCGACCGCGTCGGCCAGCCGGTCGGGGTCGTCGGTGCCGGGCAGTCCGACGGGTGGTCGGCCGGCGGCACGGAGAGCGGCGTCGAGGTCGCCCTGCTCGTTGGTCACGACCCGCCAGCGGTCGGGCTGCCGTTCCAGCCGGACCCCCCGCGACCAGCCTGCCCCCTCGACGTCGACCTCCAGCCGGACGGTCGCCCACTCCGGCGTGGTGGTCAGGGTGTAGCGGCAGGTGTACGGGAGGGTGTCGACGGCCAGCGCGGTCCCCCGGGCGGTGAGACCGTTCCCGTCGTCCAGCAGGGTGTGTTCGCCGCCGGCGGTGTCGACCCGGTTCCAGAACAGCGACTTCGGCATGGTCGGCATGAGCCGGACACTACGGCAGGACCGCACCGCCGGCACCCGGGTCGCGGGAGAGCATCGCGGTCGCACCGCGACGACGCGGACGCCGCCGTGGCATGTTGCACCACGGCGGCGTCCGATCGATCCGGTGGACCCGGAGTCTCAGTGGGTACGCGCGGGAGCCCGTCCGCCATATCCGCGCTGGTCGTCGCTGCGGCCGCCGTACCCCCGCTGGTCGTCGCCGCGACCCGGGTAGCCCCGGCGGTCGTCGGTCCGGCTGCGGTAGCCGGGACGATCGTCGGTGCGGCTGTGCTGGCCGGCGCGGTCGTCGCCGAAGCGCCGCTCGTCGCGACCGGTCGACCGGGTCTCGGGCCGGTCGGCCCAGCGCTGCCCGCCCGGACCCGCCCGGTGCTCGCCCTGGGCGCCGTAGCCACGGCCACCGCGGCTGTCGCGGTCGCCGAACCGGGCCTCCCGGTCACCACCGGACCGCTGTCCGCCGCGGCTGTCCCGCTCGCCGCCGAACCGCTGTCCGCTCCGGCCGTCCCGGTCGCCGAACCGCCGGGGGCCGCCCGGACGGTCGCCGAACCGGCGCGGCTCCTGCGGCTCGTTCGACACCGGCACCCCACTGGGCTGCCGGGCACCGGTCAGCTCGGTCAGCTCCGGGTCACCGGCCCGGACCCGCAGCTGGCCCGGCTCGACGCCGGCCTTCTCCATCATCGCCAGGGTGGTTCGGCGCTGCTTCGGCAGGACCAGCGTGGCCACCGCGCCGGACTCGCCGGCCCGCGCGGTACGCCCGGCCCGGTGCAGGTAGTCCTTCGGGTCCTTGGGCGGGTCGACGTGCACCACGAGCGAGACGCCGTCGACGTGGATCCCCCGGGCGGCCACGTCGGTGGCCACCAGCACGTTCACCCGGCCCTCGCGGAACTCGGCCAGGGTGCGGGTACGCATCCGCTGGGTCTTGCCGCCGTGCAGGCCGCCGGCCCGGACGCCGACCGCGCCGAGCTGCTCCACCAGGCGGTCCACCCCGAGCTGGGTACGGGCGAACATCATCGTCCGGCCGGAGCGGGCCGCGATCGACGCCGCCACCGGGAACTTGTCGTGCGGCGGAATCAGCAGCAGGTGGTGGTCCATCGTGGAGACCGCGGCGGTGGCCGGGGCGGTGGAGTGCGTGACCGGATCGGTCATGAACCGCTTGACCAGCGAGTCCACGTCGTTGTCCAGAGTGGCCGAGAAGAGCAGCCGCTGGGCGTTGGCCGGCGTCTTCGCCAGCAGCTCGGTGACCTCCGGCAGGAAGCCCATGTCGGCCATCTGGTCGGCCTCGTCCAGGACGGTGACCTCGACGTCGTCGAGGTGGCACACCTGCCGCGAGATCAGGTCGCCGAGCCGGCCCGGCGTGGCCACGATGATCTCCACACCGCGCCGGAGGGCGTCGATCTGGCGGTCGTAGGGGACCCCGCCCACGGCGGTCTTGAGGAACACCCCGACCGCCTTGCCCAGCGGCGCGAGGGCATCGTTGACCTGCATGGCGAGTTCCCGGGTGGGCACCAGCACCAGGGCCCGGGGGCGCAGCGGCCGGGCCCGTTCACCGGCGGCGATCCGGGCCAGCAGCGGCAGGCCGAAGGCAAGGGTCTTGCCGGAGCCGGTCTGGCCCCGGCCGAGCACGTCCCGCCCGGCGAGGGCGTCCGGCACGGTGGCCCGCTGGATCTCGAACGGGCTGGTGATGCCCTGCCGGGCCAGGACCCGGACGAGCTGCTGGGGGAGCCCCAGGGTGGCGAAGTCGACGTGCTCGCCGCCGTCGGCGGGGGCGGTCTGGTCGCCGGTGGTCACCAGCGGGGTCTCGAAGGCGGACGGGGGCGTGCTGAGGTCAGCAAAGGTCGTCAAGAAATACCTCTCCAGCGGGGCGCATCTTCGCGATGGCCCGCCGCGGATGGGTACGCCGCCGGTTCGCCCGCAAGATCGCCCAAGGGCACGCGACTACGCGCACCGGGTCAATGATCAATAGACAGTGTACGGCGACCCGCACGGTCGGCAACCGCACCGCGACGGGGTAGTGGGCGGGCTCACCCCGGAGCGGTCGGCTCCGGGGTCACCGCCCGCCACCGACTCACCCGTTGATCAGGTTGTCCATCAGGCCACCCATCGCGTCGTTCGCCATCAGGGCCACCACCACACTGATCGCCACCAGCAGCGCGAGCGAGGCGGCCAGCACGATCACCACCCGGGCCGTACGGGGTCGCTCGGTGGGGGTGTCGGCCCAGCCCTGGGCGAGGATGTGCCCGGTCAGGGACCCGGTGTTCTCGACCGGGTTCCCGGTCGGCAGGGCGACCGTGGCGAAGCCGGGTCCCTCGGTGACGGATCCGCCGTAGACCGTCCCGGACCGGGCGGACGTGCCGGCACGGTCGTCGGCGTCGTTTCCGGTCGCCGGGGCGGCGGGGATCCCGTTGGACGGCAGGTGGTGCACCGGCCCGCCACTGGTGGGCGCCAGGGGCGGGTACCCGGTCGGTGCCGACCGGGCCGTCGGATCGGCCCCGGTGCGTCCGCCGGGCTCGGTCGGCGGCGGCCAGGTCGGCAGGGCCGGCTCCGGGACGAACGGCGCAGTCGACGCGGAAGCCGGTCCGGCCGGCGGTGTCGCCGTGCCGAAGGTGGACGGGGCCCAAGCTGTCGTCGGAGCCGTCGGGCCTGTCGGGGCCGATGGTGTGGCCGGGCCGGAGGTCGGGGCGGCCGGTGGAGCCGAGGTCGGCGGTGCCCACGGCGCGGACGGAGCGGAGTTCGGGCTCCACGAGGCGGGAGGCCCGGAGGCCGGTGGGCTCCACGAGGCGTGAGGTCCGGAGGCCGGTGGGCTCCACGAGGCGTGGGGCCCGGAGGCCGGTGGGCTCCACGAGGCGGGGGGAGCCGAGGTCGGTGCGGCCCACGACGCGGGAGGCCCGGAGGCCGGTGCGGCCCAGGACGCGGGGGGAGCCGAGGTCGGTGGGGCCCACGGCGAGGACGGGCCCGAGGTGGGGGCAACCGGGGGCGGAGGTGTCGGGACCGGGTGGCCGCCCCGGACGACCGGGGAATCCGGTACGCCAGCCGGAGCCGGAGCCGGATCGACGCTCGGCGGAGCGGTGGACGGAGCCAGCGATCCGGGGACGGCGGCGCTACCGGTCACCCGTGCCGGCACCGGAGCGGGGGCGCCAGCGGCAGGGGCCGGACCACCGGAGACCGGGGCGGTGGAGGCGGGCGTACCCGGGCTCGGGGCGGCGGAGGCCGGAGGCGGCGGGAACGGCGGTGCCGGCATCGGTCCGGGCGGTGACGGCGACGGGGGGATCGGCGGGCCGGGCGGCGGTGCGGGCGGTGTCGGTGTCGGTGGCACCGGACCGGGCGGCGTGGGCGCCGGAGGCTTCGGCAGCGGCGGCACCGGAGGCTCGGGTACCGGCTCGGGGCGCGGTTCCGGGGCCGGCGTGGGGGCGGGCAGCGGCTCGGGGCGTGGTTCCGGGACCGGCGTGGGAGCGGGTACCGGCTCGGGGCGTGGTTCCGGGGCCGGCGTGGGGGCGGGCGGGGGCGGCGGCTCCGTCGGTACGGGCGGCGCGACGGGTTCCGGCTGCCGGGCGGACGGAGCACCGGCGGGTGCGCTGGCGGGTGCGCTGGCTTCCGGGGACTCGGCGGGCGTGGACCGGTACACCTTCGCCCCGCCGGTGCGTACCCCGGCGGCGATACCGGCCTCCTGCGGTGACATGCGTTGCAGGCCCGGCACGGCGGCGCTGGCGCGGGCCGGGGAGGCGGGACCGCGTTGGGCCGGCACGACGGGGGTGTCCGGCGTACCCCGGGGTGGGCTGGCGATGCTGGCCCGCCCCCGAGCCGGGGCGACGGTGTCCGGTCCCGGCCGCGGCCCGGCCTCGGGAAACTCGCCGGTCGGCGTCGCGGTGCTGGTCGGCGCGGTGTCGGGTGGCTGCTGCCGGGGTGCGGCGGACGCGCTGCCGGCACTGCCCGGCGCGGACGGGTCCGGTGCGGAGTCGCCGGCACCGGGTGGACCGGTCCGTGGGCGGGACCCGGCACCTGACTCGACGGTCTCGGCCGGACCCTGCTGCTCGCCCATGTTCGTCCTCCGTGCTCGCACCCGGACCCCTGGCGCCGAGCCGGGAGTGCCTGGCTCTCACGGTGCCACATTCCGGTCCGGCCGCACAGCCGGAGTTCGGTTACCGGTCAGCCACCGGTGCTCGGGCTCGCGGATCCGCTCCGCGTCGGGCTGCCGCTGGGCTCTCCGGTGCTGCTGGCCGAGGCGCTCGGCTCGCCGCCGCCGGTGCTGCTCGCGCTCGGCTCCGGCTCGGTCGAGGCGCTCGGCGTCGGGGTGACCGACGGGGTCGCCGTGGGCGTGGGGTCGGGCGACGTGGACGGCGTGCCGGTCGGCTTCGGGGTCGCGCTGCCGGTGGGCTTGGGCGTGACCGAGTTGGTGGGCTTCGGGGAGGCGGTGTTCGTCGGCTTCGGGGTGGGCGACGTGGTGGGCGGCGGCGGGGTCGCTCCCGGCACCGGCACCGCGTCGATGACCCGGGTGGCCGCGTACAGCCGCGACCAGCGGACGGTGGAGATCTTCACCACGTCGCCGGTGGTCGGTGCGTGCACCATCTTGCCGTTGCCGATGTACATGCCCATGTGATGGATCGTCGTCCAGCTGCTGCCCGAGGCGTAGAAGAGCAGGTCGCCGGGGAGTAGAGCGCTGCGGCTGACGGTCCGCTGCCTGGTGTCGTTGTACTGGTCGCGGGAGACCCGGGGGAGGCCGAAGTGGTCGGCGCCCTTCGACCGGTACGCCGCCCAGATCAGGCCGGAGCAGTCGAAGCGGTCCGGCCCCTCGGCCGCCCAGAGGTAGGGGTCGCCGAGCTGTGCCAGGGCGTACCGGACGGCGGCCATGGCGCGCGGGTGGGAGGTGAGCCCGTTGGCGGTCGCGCCCTGGATGTACTGCTCGCCGAGCTGCTGCTCGGCGGCCTCCTGCTGCCGCTCGATCTCGGCGAGCTGGGCGGCGTTGTCCTTCCGCAGCTTGAGCAGGGCGGCTTCCTGGGTGCGGTAGTTCCGCTGGACGGTGGCGAACTGCTCCGTCGCGGTCCGCAGCCGGCCCTCCGCCGCCGTGTACGCCTGCTGGGCGGCCTGCTCGGTGGTGCGGGCCCGGTTCAGTTCGCCGGTCGCGGCGGTGGTGGTGCCCTCCACCTGCTCGCCCCGGTAGATCCGCTCCAGCACGCTCAACCCGTGCAGGTCCGCCGCGAGGCTGCCCGGGGGCAGTTTGGCGGCGGTCTTCACCGCCTCGGCCGCAGCGGCGTCGGCCTCCCGCTGGGCGACGGCGAGGGTTTCGCGGGCGAGCTTCAGGTCGCGGTCGGCGGCGGCGAGCTGGGTCTTCGCTTCGGTCTGGAGTTGTTCGAGCTTGAGCAACTCCTGCCCGAGCAGGCCGACCTGCGCCTCGGCGGCGGCGATCTGCGCGGCGAGCGGGCCGGTGCCGACCGGGGTGATCGGGGCGGTGCCGAGCGGGCCGTTGCCGCCGGGCACCCCGCCGGGCAGGTGCAGCGGCCCGGCCAGGACCGGACGGGTACCGGTGTCCGGGACGGTCTGGGGCAGGGCGGGGTCGGCGAAGACCGGCGTGGCGATGGCCGCCGCGGCGACCAGCCCGAGCAGCGCCGACCAGAGCCCGGGACGCAGGACCGGCGACACCAGCGGTGTCCTCCGTCGCGGTCGTCGCGTGCGCGTGGTGTCGGTCATTCCGCTTCCCGTCCGGCTGTCGGCCATTCCGCTCCCCGTCCGGCGTGGTGAAGCCGCGCTCTCGAAGAGCGCGGCGTCCGGACGCGGGTTGCGCGTCCTACTTTGTCTTACCTGAATGTTTCAGCTGTGTCGATGGTGGGACGGTAACGACAACCTGAGAGTCCGGTGAAGTACGTCGCTGCCGGTGCCCACCCCCGACGGTAGGGGAGGCGCGCGACGTAGGCTCGACCCGACAGAGGTGGAAGGGACGGGCTTTCAATGGACGCCGGACTCAAGCGCGAGCTCGAAGCCAAGGTGTACGCGGGTGAGCGGCTGACCCGGGAGGACGGCATCGCCCTCTACGACAGCGACGACCTCACCTGGCTCGGCCGCCTGGCCCACCACCGGCGTACCGAGGGCAACGGCGACCGGGTGATGTTCAACGTCAACCGGCACCTCAACCTGACCAACGTCTGCTCCGCCTCCTGCGCGTACTGCTCGTTCCAGCGCAAGCCGGGCGAGAAGGACGCCTACACGATGCGGATCGACGAGGCCGTCCGCAAGGCCAAGGAGATGGAGGACGAGCAGCTCACCGAGTTGCACATCGTCAACGGCCTGCACCCGACCCTGCCCTGGCGCTACTACCCCAAGGTGCTGCGCGAGCTGAAGGCGGCGCTGCCGAACGTCAAGCTCAAGGCGTTCACCGCGACCGAGGTGCAGTGGTTCGAGAAGATCAGCGGCCTGCCCGCCGACGCGATCCTCGACGAGCTGATGGACGCCGGCCTGGAGTCGCTGACCGGTGGCGGCGCGGAGATCTTCGACTGGGAGGTCCGGCAGCACATCGTGGACCATGCCTGCCACTGGGAGGACTGGTCCCGGATCCACCGGCTGGCCCACGGCAAGGGCATGAAGACGCCGTCCACCATGCTCTACGGCCACATCGAGGAGCCCCGGCACCGGGTGGACCACGTGCTGCGGCTGCGCGAACTCCAGGACGAGACCGGCGGGTTCGTGGTCTTCATCCCGCTGCGCTACCAGCACGACTTCGTCGACTCGGCGGACGGCAAGGTCCGTAACCGGATCCAGGCGCGGACCACCATGGCCTCGCCGGCCGAGTCGCTGAAGACCTTCGCGGTCTCCCGGCTGCTCTTCGACAACGTCCCGCACGTCAAGTGCTTCTGGGTGATGCACGGGCTCTCGGTGGCCCAGCTCTCGCTGAACTTCGGCGTGGACGACCTGGACGGTTCGGTCGTCGAATACAAGATCACGCACGACGCCGACTCCTACGGCACGCCGAACACCATGCACCGCGACGACCTGCTCCACCTGATCTGGGACGCCGGGTTCCGCCCGGTCGAGCGGAACACCCGCTACGAGGTCGTCCGCGAGTACGACCCGGCCCCGTCGCTGGCCGAGCGGCGTTCCGAGCCGCAGCAGGTGTGGGCCTGACCGCCGCCGGGCCGGTCGCCGTCGGGCGGCCGGCCTGCTCACGTACCCTGCAAGCGTCATGAGCGAACGCGACGAGACGCCGGTCGGTTTCCCCCGGCGGGACGCTGACGGGCGGGTCGTCGCCCTGGGCGACCTGCTCGGGGTGACCCTGGCCGGCGTGGTCATCGGGCTCCTGGCCCTGGTGCTGTTCGACTGGACGTTCGAGCTGATCGGCTCGGGAGACTTCGGCCAGGCCAACGGCTGGCTCGCGGTGATCCTGCCGGCCTGGCTCTTCCTGGAGGACTTCCGGGCCTGGAGCTTCGGGGCCGCCCGGGTGGTCGCCGCGCTGGTCGCCGCGGTGCTCGGGGTGGCCGGGGGCCTGCTGGTGGCGGGCCTGGCCGACGGGTGGCCGCCGCTGGGCTCCGGCGCGCTGGCGGCGACGGTCTTCACCGTCGTCTACGCGACCGTGTGGTTCAACGGCGTGCACTGGCTGGCCCGCAGGACGGGCTGACCGCCGGCCCGCACGGGCTGGACAGCTGGCCCGTCAGGCGGCCCGGACACCGGCCCGACGGACGGGCCGAGACCTCTCGCCGGGCACCCGTCCGGCGCGGGAGAACGGAGTGGGAACGTGAGCGCGGCGGGCAAGTACACGCTGGGCCGGATCGGGCTGTTCACTGTCGTGCTGCTCGCCCTCTGGCCGGTCGAGCTGAACATCTTCATCAAGCTGATGGTGGCGCTGGCCTTCTCCGCCGCGCTCGCCTTCTTCCTGCTGCGCGGCTGGCGGGACGAGATGGCCGAGGAGATGGCGACCGCGGCCGACCGCCGCCGGACCGAGAAGGAGCGGCTCCGCTCCGCCCTGGCCGGCGAGGACCAGGCCGACAGCACGCGGGGGGCGGGGCCGGACGCCCCGTCCACCGACGAGCCCCGCCGCTGACCGCGTAACCGTCGGGGTCCGCCCGGCCCGGCGGACCGGGCCGGGCGGACCCCGACGATGCGACCGGTGACCGACTACCAGTTGGTGGAGCCGGCCGGGCGGGCCGGCCAGGGGCGGTCGACCGGCTTGATCAGGTAGGCGATGCCCCCGGGGCCGCCGGCGACGCCACCGCTGGCCGTGGTCCGCTTGGTCCGCAGCCAGATCTGCTCGAACTGCTCCCGCTTGTAGACGTTGCGCACCACGTCGTTGCTCGACGACGCCGGGTCGTTGACGATCACGTCACCGTCGGCGGTGAAGCCCACCACCACGAAGAGGTGGCCGGCGGTGCCGTAGTTCGCCCCGTCGAGTTCGCTGGCCAGGAAGGACTGGCTGGTCACCACCGGGATGCCGGCGGCGATGAATCGCTCCAGCTCGTCCAGCGAGTGCAGTCGGGTGACGCGTCCCTCCAGGCCCCGGAAGCTGGCCGCGTACGCGGTGTTGAAGGGCCAGTTGCCGGCCCCCGCGTAGGTGTAGTCGTAGACCATCCGGGCGGCGTGGTTCACCGTCGGGTCCGGGTACGTCGGGTCGACCCACGCGGTGTCCCGGGCGCTGGGCCGGCGGCCCCAGTACTCCACCACCATCTCGGTCGAGGTGGGCGAGCACCAGGCCTGACCACCGCCGTCGTACTCGGGGTAGTGGCCGGAGTGGACCATCTGCGAGTACCGGGGCACCGGCAGCTCGACGCCCCAGGCGATGCGCCCGGCGCTCGGGGTGACGGTGAACCGGTCGGGGACGTGTGAACTCATCGCGCCGGCCATCCGTACCACCGGGGACACCCACTGGTCGGTCGCCCGGTACAGGGTCAGCCGGAGCTGGTACTCGCGCAGCAGCGGTGCGGTCGCCGCGTTCCGGACGGAGAGGGTGTCGGTCCAGACGTCGGAACGCCCGTCCCCCTGGTCGTCGACGCTGGCCCGCCGGATGTCGGCGTCCCCCGAGGCCCAGCGACCCATGACGTACCACGGGGTCTGGACGTCGTCGGCGTAGCGGCCCTGCACCTCGACCTGGATCCAGGTGCCGGCCGGGGTGGTCGCGTTCCAGGAGGCGATCATCTCGCTCGCGTCGAAGCCGATCCGGGTGACCGGCGAGGTCCACGTGCCGTACGCCCAGGTGCGGGTGGTGCCGGTGTGCGGGTCCTGGTAGGTGGTGGTGCCGGCCGGGATGCCGAGGGTGAGCCCGGCCGGGGTGACGACCGTGCCGGCGGTGCTGCCCCGCCGCCACTCGCCCGGCCCGGTCCAGTCCTGCCAGGTGATCTGTTCGTCGTGGGTGGTCTGTCCCCTGCGGTCGGCACCCGGGGCCGCGACGGTGGCGGTGGCGGTGCTGGCGAGGAGGGCGAACGCGGTGACGCCGACGACGGCGACCGCGCGCAGACGTGGTCCGGCCATGGAAGCTCCGCTGCTGGTAGGAGGTGGTACATCGTCGGCTTTCACTATCCCGTTCGGCGGGAAGTTTCGCCAGATGTCCATTGAGGGGAAAATTTTTGCCGATGCGAGGATGCGCTTGGCATGAAAGAGATAGCTGTCAATATTGATATGACCATGTAGCCAGTGGTGAAGTGTGATCCACCCGCGGAGACACTCCGCGCCGTCAGGAGGTTGGCATGGCCATCCGAAAGTCCGTCCCGCTCCGCCGTGGGGTGGTGTTCGCCGTCAGTGCCGCGGTGGGGCTCTTCGCCGTCGTCACCGGACCGGTGTCCGCCGAGCCCCGCGCCGACCGGTCCGCGCCGGCCGCCGAGCAGTACGAGGTGCTCGGCCCGCGCACCCTGGCCGACCGCACGGCAGTGGCCCGCACCGGCGCGTCCATCGACAACGTCGACCACGGTCGGCTGACGATCTCGGCCACCAGGGCCGAGGTCGCCGCGATCACCAAGCTCGGCTTCACGCTCGCGCCGGTGACCGCCCCGCACGACCACTCCCACGAGTCGTCGGACGTCGGCGCCGCCGCCTTCCCGCCCGCCGACTCGAACTACCACGACTACGCCGAGCTGACCGCGGTGGTCAACAAGGTGGTCGCCGACCACCCGACCATCGCCAGCAAGATCAGCATCGGTCGGTCGTACGAGGGCCGCGACCTGATGGCGGTGAAGATCTCCGACAACGTCGGCACCGACGAGAACGAGCCGGAGATCGTGATCAACGCGCAGCAGCACGCCCGGGAGCACCTGACCGTCGAGATGGCGATCTACCTGCTCAACCTCTTCACCGACAGCTACGGCAGCGACTCGCGGGTCACCAACGTGGTGAACAGCCGGGAGCTGTGGATCATCCCGACCGTGAACCCGGACGGCAGCGAGTACGACATCGCCACCGGCTCGTACCGTTCCTGGCGGAAGAACCGGCAGCCGAACACCGGTTCGCGGTACGTCGGCACCGACCTCAACCGGAACTGGGGCTTCCAGTGGGGCTGCTGCGGCGGCTCGTCCAGCTCGCCGGCGTCGGAGACCTACCGGGGCCCGTCGGCGTTCTCCGCCCCGGAGACCACGGCGTTCCGCAACTTCGTCAACAGCCGCGTGATCGGCGGGGTCCAGCAGATCAAGGCGAACATCGACTTCCACTCGTACTCGGAGCTGGTGCTCTGGCCGTTCGGCTACACGTACAACAACACCGCCCCGGGGATGACCACCGACCAGTACAACACCTTCGCCACCATCGGTCAGCAGATGGCGAACCTCAACGGCTACACCCCGCAGCAGTCCAGTGACCTCTACATCACCGACGGCGACAGCATCGACTGGATGTGGGGGCAGCACAAGATCTGGGCGTACACCTTCGAGATGTACCCGCGCGGTGCCACCGGTGGCGGCTTCTACCCGCCCGACGAGGTGATCCCGCGCGAGACCACCCGGAACAAGGACGCGGTCCTGTTGCTCAGCGAGTACGCCGACTGCCCGTACCGGGCCATCGGCAAGCAGACGACCTACTGCTAGTAACGCTCTGACCAGCTGAGTCGAGAGGGCGGGCCGACCACCGGTCCGCCCTCTCCGTTCGTGGTGCGCTACCGTTCCCCCGGACCACCCGCAGCGAAGCCGGTTCGAACCCGGCGCTGTCCCGCAACTGTGACGCCTTCCGCCCCGGCCTTCCGGCCGGTCCGTTCCGACCTCCGGGCCGGGCCGCCGCTCGACGCCGGGTCACCGGCCGAGCCGGGCGAAAGGACGAGCCAGGCCGCCTCGGAGGGTCGCGACCCGCGCTCTCGAGGAAGGGCGCCTCGCGGGCGGTCGGGCTCTCGGCCCCTGTCGGCGAAGCACACTCCTCGACCGACAGGAGGCCAAGTGACACGACGTACCCCTCGACTCCTCACCGTGGCGCTCGCGGTCACCGCGCTCGCGCTCGGTGCCTGCGCCGATCCGGACCGCGACGAGCCGACTCCCGGCGCGAGCGGTGCGGCCGGACAGTTCCCGGTCACGGTGGGCAAGCTGACCCTGGAGAAGCGGCCCGAGAAGATCGTCTCGCTCTCCGCCGCCGTCACCGAGATGCTCTTCGCCGTCGGGGCGGGCCCGCAGGTCACCGCGGTCGACGAGCAGTCGAACCACCCGCCGGAGGCGCCGAAGACCGACCTCTCCGGCTTCCAGCCCAACGCGGAGGCGATCTCCGCGAAGAGCCCGGACCTCGTCCTGCTCTCCGACGACAGGAACAAGATCGTCGACCAGCTCACCGCGCTGAAGATCCCGGTCCACATCCTTCCGGCGGCCCAGAACCTGGACGACACCTACCGGCAGCTCGGCGAGGTGGGCCAGCTCACCGGCCAGGTCGACGGGGCGGCCGACCTGACCCGGCGGATGAAGGACGACATCGCCAAGCTGGTCACGGACCTGCCGAAGCGCGCCGAGAAGCTCACCTACTACCACGAGCTGGGCCCGGAGCTGTACACCGCGACCAGCAAGACCTACATCGGCTCGCTGTACGCGCTGGTCGGGCTGGAGAACATCGCCGACGCCTCCGACGCCGACGGCAAGAGCGGCGGCTACCCGCAGCTCTCGCAGGAGATCATCGTCAAGGCGGACCCGGACCTCATCTTCCTGGCCGACACCAAGTGCTGCCAGCAGAGCGCGCAGACGGTGGCCGCGCGCGGCGGCTGGGCCGGCATCACCGCGGTGAAGAACAACCAGGTCGTCCCGCTCGACGACGACATCGCCTCACGGTGGGGGCCGCGCGTGGTCGACCTGCTCCGCGCGATCGTGGACGCCGTCGCCAAGGCACCGGTCGCGTGACCGTGCCGGGTCGGTAGCAGGGGTCCCCTCCCATGCCTGAAGCGGTAACCGGGGACCCCTCGGCACACGGGGGCAGGGCGCGCACAGCCTCGGCCGGTCGGGCGGCGGTGCGGCCGGCCGGGCTGCGGTTGCCCTGGCTGGCCGCCGGGGTCCTCGCGGTGCTCGTCGCGCTCATCGCCGGGGTGTCGTTCGGCGCGGTCAGCCTGCCGCCCGGCAGCGTCGCCGTCGAACTGCTCAATCTCTTACCCGGGGTACGCCTCGACAGCGGGCTCACCGAACGCGAGATCGCCATCGTCACCGAGCTGCGCCTGCCCCGCGCCGTGCTCGGCCTGCTCGTCGGTGGCCTGCTCGCCCTGGCCGGCGGCTGCTACCAGGGTGTGTTCCGTAACCCGCTGGCCGACCCGTACCTGCTCGGGGTTGCGGCCGGTGCGGGGCTGGCGGTCACTGCGGTGATCGCCCTCGGCGGCACCGACGGCACGCTGAGCCGGCTGCCGTTCACCATCCCGCTGGCCGCCTTCGTCGGCTCGCTCGGGGCGGTGGCGATGACGTACCTGCTCGGCGCCGCCGGGGGCCGCGACCGCTCCCCGGCGACCCTGATCCTGGCCGGGGTGGCGGTCTCGGCGTTCCTCTCCGCCGGCCAGACCTACCTGTTGCAACGCAACTCCGACAACATCCAGCAGGTCTACTCCTGGCTGCTCGGGCGGCTGGCCACCGCCGGCTGGCACGACGTGCTGCTGGTGCTGCCCTACTTCGCGCTGACCGCCGGGGTGGTGCTGCTGCACCGGCGTGAACTCGACGTGCTCGCCCTCGGCGACGACGAGGCGAGCAGCCTCGGCCTGCACCCGCAGCGCTCCCGGTACCTGCTGATCGCCGCCGCCTCGCTCGGCACCGCCGCCGCCGTCTCCGCCTCCGGGCTGATCGGCTTCGTGGGGATCATCGTGCCGCACACCGTCCGGCTGCTCGCCGGTGCCAGCTACCGGGCGATCCTGCCGCTGTCGATGCTCTTCGGCGGGGCCTTCCTGGCGCTGACCGACGTGGTGGCCCGGACCGCCGCCGCCCCCGCCGAGGTGCCGATCGGGGTGGTCACCGCCCTGCTCGGCGGCCCGTTCTTCGTGCTGGTGCTGCGTACCGCCCGGCGGGTGCTGACGTGAGCGCCGCCCGGCCCGCCCCCGCCGCGGGCACCGGCCGTCCCCCGGCGGCCCGGTCGGGTGCCGACCGCTCGGGGAGTGCCGGGGCGGGCCCCGCCGTCGAGGTACGGGGGCTGCACGTCAGCCTGGACGGGGTTCCGATCCTCACCGGGGTCGACCTGACCGTCGCCGCCGGGGAGTGGGTGACCGTGATCGGTCCGAACGGCGCGGGCAAGTCCACCCTGCTGCGCGCCGTCGGCGGTCTGCTGCCCGCGTCCGGCACCATCGACCTGTTCGGTACGCCCAGCGCCGCCCTGCGCCGCCGGGACCGGGCCCGGGTGGTCGCCACGGTCGCCCAGTCCCCGGCCGTACCGGCCGGCATGTCGGTCTTCGACTACGTGCTGCTCGGGCGGACCCCGTACGTCCCGCCGCTGGGCCGGGAGTCCGCCGCCGACCTGACCGCCGTGCACGAGGTGCTGGACCGGTTGGACCTGGTCGGTTTCGCCCGCCGCGAGTTGGCCACCCTCTCCGGCGGGGAACGGCAGCGGGTCTTCCTGGCCCGGGCGTTGGCGCAGGGGGCCACGCTGCTGCTGCTCGACGAGCCGACCAGTGCGCTGGACATCGGGCACCAGCAGGAGGTGCTGGAGCTGGTCGACCAGCTCCGGCACGCGCACGGGCTGACCGTGCTCGCCACCATGCACGACCTCACCGTCGCCGGCGAGTACGCCGACCGGCTGGTGCTGGTCGCCGACGGCCGGGCGGTGGCCACCGGCACTCCCCGCGAGGTGCTCACCGAGGAACTGCTCGCCACCCACTACCGGGCCCGGGTCCGGGTCGTCGACGGCACCCACGGTCCGCTGGTGGTGCCGGTCCGTCCCACCCGGTCGCCCTCCACCACGCCCTGACCGTCAGCCGGGTCGACCGTCAGCCGGGTCGACCGTCAGCCGCCGGGCGTGATGACGGCGAAGAGGGCACCCTGCGGGTCACGGAGCGCGGCGTACCGGCCGGACCGGCTGTCCCGGGGTGGCACCAGGACCTCCCCACCGAGCCGGACGGCCCGGTCGGCGGTCGTGTCGGCGTCGGCCACCGCGAAGTACACCGCCCAGTACGCCGGCAGGTCGGCCGGGAACCCGTCGCCGAGCGGCGGCATCATCCCCGCGACGATCCGGTCGCCGAGCCGCCAGCCGGTGTACCGGCCGTCCGTCGGCTGGTCCTCCGGCTGCCAGCCGAAGACCAGCTCGTAGAAGACCTTCGCCCCCTCCGGGTCGGGGGTCACCAGTTCGTTCCAGGCCATCGCGCCCGGGGCACCGAGCAGCTCCGCGCCGGGCATGGCCATCGGCTGCCAGACCGAGAGCACCGCCCCGGCCGGGTCGCTGAAGACCGCCATCCGGCCCTGGTCGAAGACCTCGAACGGTGGGACGAACACCAGGCCACCCGCTGCGGTGACCCGCCCGGCGAGCAGGTCCGCGTCGTCGGTGGCCACGTAGGTGGACCAGATCGGCACCTGGTCGGGGGCGGCCGGCGGGCCCGCCCCGGCGACCGTCCGGCCGTCGTGCCGGAAGGTCGTGTACCCCTGCGCGTCGGGCTCCGGCGAGACGTGCGCCGTCCAGCCGAACAGCTCCGGGTAGAAGCGCCGTGCGTCCGCCAGGTCGGGGGTGGCCAGGTCGGTCCAGCAAGGCGTACCCGGCGGAACGGTGCCGCGCACCGGACCCCCTCTCGCCGGGGCGTACCCCGCGGCACGCCCTGCCGGCATCCTCACACCGGCGACCGCACCCCGTCCGGGGAACCGGTCAGAACGTCAGGGTCGGCGCCTCACCGAAGCGGCGACCCTCGTCCCGTCGGTACGCCCAGGTGGTCGGGCGTGGGCGACGACCGTCGCGGCTCCCCGGGGTGAGCCCGTTGCGCTAGGCCGGCTCGGTGAGGGGGGCGGGCAGGGGAGTGGTGTGCAGGACGGCGAGGCGGGACACCGCCCGGGTGAGCACCACGTAGAGGCGGTGCAGGCCACGCGGCTCGGCGGCGACGATCGCCGTCGGCTCGACGACCACCACGTGGTCGTACTCCAAGCCCTTGACCAGGGTGGCCGGGACGACGGTGACCCTCGCGGCAGCCTCGACGTCGTCCACGCCGACGCTCGGCACACCGGCGGCGTCGAGGGCGGCGCGCAGGGCGTCGACCGTGTCGTCGGCGGCGATGACCCCGACCGAACCGTCATGGGCGAGCGCCGCACGCACCTCGGCCACCGTCGCCGCCGTCAGGTCGGTCACGGTACGCACGTCGAGCGCACCGTCGCGGCGCAGCGACCGGGCCGGCGGTACGTCCACGGCGAGCGCCGGGAGCAGTCGGTTGGCGAACGCCACCACCACGGCCGGCACCCGGAATCCGACGGTCAGCGGGACCACCACCGCGTCCGGCTTGCCCAGGTGCGCCAGGGTCTCCCGCCAGTCGGTGGCGGCCCACGGGGCAGTGCCCTGGGCCAGGTCGCCGAGGAGGGTGATCGAGCCGTGTTCGCTGCGCCGGGCGATGACCCGGCACTGCATCGGGGAGAGGTCCTGGGCCTCGTCCACCACCACGTGTCCGTAGCCGGTGGGTCGTTCGATCAGGCCGGCGGCCTCGTCGACGAGGACCGCGTCGGCGGCGCTCCACCGGGTCGCCTTCGGGGTCCGGGCCGGCTTCGCCCAGCTGAGCAGGGCCTGTTCGGCCGGGGTGAGCAGGCCGTCAGCCGCCTCGGCGAGCAGGTGCGGGTCGGCGAGCAGCCGGTGCACCAGCCCCTCCGGGGTGAGCGCCGGCCATACCGCGTCGAGGAACGCGGTGACCGGCCGGGCCTTCCCCATCCGGCGCAGCCAGGCGTCGCCCGGGGACTCGGCCCGCCGGGCCTCGGCCTGCCGTTGCAGCAGCCCGACCACCCGGGCCCGGACCCGTTCCCGTCCGGTGGCGTACGGCAACCTCTCCCGGCGGGTCTCCTCGACCACCCGGTGCAGCGGGTCCGACCCGATCCGCCAGCGGAACGACCCGTCCGAGACCACGATCGGCTCGGTCGGCCCGCCCACGTGCGACCGGACCGCCCGGTGCAGCACCTCCGCCATCCGTGCGTCGTGCTTGAGCGTCGCCACCGCCGGGTCGTCGACCGCCCGGACGGTGACCCGGTCGACCAGGTCCTCCACGGTGGCCTGTTCCACCTCCACCTCGCCGAGGGCCGGCAGCACCGCCGCGATGTACGACAGGAACGCCCGGTTCGGCCCGACGATCAGGACGCCGGAGCGGCGCAACCGCTCCCGGTGCAGGTAGAGCAGGTACGCGGCCCGGTGCAGGCCGACCGCCGTCTTGCCGGTGCCCGGTGCCCCCTGCACGCAGATCGAGTCGGCCAGGTCGGCGCGGACCAGTTCGTCCTGCTCGGGCTGGATGGTGGCGACGATGTCCCGCATCGGCCCGACGCGTGGCCGCTCGATCTCGGCGGTGAGGATCCGGCTGGTGGTGCCGAGTTCCTCGCCCCGGTCGAGGCGCTCGTCCTCGAAGCTGGTCAGCGTGCCGCCACTGAAGCCGAACCGGCGACGGACCGCCACGCCCTGCGGGTCGCGGGCGCTGGCCCGGTAGAAGGACCGCGACACCGGGGCCCGCCAGTCCAGCACCAGCGGCTCGCCGGCCTCGTCGCTGACGTGCCGCCGCCCGACGTGGTAGCGGTGCCCGGCATGCTCCGGGTCGCTGCCGCCGCTGTGCTCCCCGTCGGCCGTCCCGCCGCTGTGCTCCCCGTCGGCCGTCCCGCCGAAGTCGAGCCGACCGAAGAAGAGCGGGGTGGTGGGGTCGTCGGCGAGTTCCGCGACCCGTCGGGCCATGTGCCGGCCGAGCTGCTCAGCCGTGTACGCGTCGCCGGCGACCTTGTCGCCGCCGGCGAAGAGGACCTCGGCGCGTTCGCGCATCCGGCGCAGTGCCGTACGGGACGCGGCCAGGTGGGACTGCTCGGCGGCGAGTTCGTCCGCCAGGGACACGGGGGCGTGCAGGGACATCCGACGTACTCCTCGACACGGGGGAGAAGACACTGCCGCTCGCGTTTCCGACCGGCTGGGTCGGCGCGGGACGTCCGCTGCGGTGCTCGATCACCGCGGCCGTCGGCGGGAACGAGGAGTCTACGCCCCGGGGCCCGGCACGGCGGCAGATATTCCGCCCGTCGCGGCGGTGACCGTCGCGGATCAACCGGTTGTCCCGACCGGAGGCGCGCAACTAGTTCCGCGAAATGCCCTCCCCCTCCGCGTCTGCTGCCTGATGGTCCTGGTCAGGGCGGCGGTGCCGGTCGCCCGCGCGGTAACGGGCCGAGCGCCGGCACCGCCCGGCCCCGGACGGTGCCGTAGGTGCGGGGTTGCCCACTCCCCGCCCCGCCCGGTGAGCCGGCCGTTCCCGGCGGGGATACGGTCGGGGCATGGTTGACCGCGTCGCACGCCCCCGGGTCGGGCACATCCAGTTCCTCAACTGCCTGCCGATCTACTGGGGCCTGATGCGCTCGGGTGCCCTGATCGACGTCGACCTGCACAAGGACTCGCCGGACCGGCTCAGCGCGGCCCTGGTCGCCGGTGACCTGGACATCGGCCCCATCTCGCACGTGGAGTACCTGCGCCACGCCGACGACCTGCTGCTCCTGCCCGACCTGGCGGTGGGCAGCGACGGCCCGGTGCTCTCGGTCAACGTGGTGTCGACCCGGCCACTGGCCGAGCTGGACGGCCGCCGGGTGGCCCTCGGTTCCACCTCGCGGACCGGGGTGCTGCTGGCCCAACTGCTGCTCGGCGAGCGCTACGGGGTGCGACCCGAGTACTTCCGCTGCCCACCCGACCTGACCCAGATGCTGCTGGAGGCCGACGCCGGGGTGCTGATCGGCGACGTGGCGCTGCGCGCTCTGTACGAGGCCCCGCGCCGGGGGCTGGCGGTGACCGACCTCGGGCAGGCCTGGCGGGAGTGGACCGGCCTGCCGATGGTCTTCGCCGTCTGGGCGGTACGCCGGGACTTCGCCGCCGCCCACCCGGGCCTGGTCAAGGAGGTGCACGAGGCCTTCCTGCGCTCGCGCGACCTCTGCCTGGCCGAGCTGGACGAGGTCGCGGCCTCCGCGGCCCGGTGGGAGCCGTTCGACGCGGAGACGCTGGCGTCGTACTTCCGGGTGTTGGACTTCTCCCTCGGCGAGCGCCAGGTCGCGGGGCTGCGGGAGTTCGCCCGCCGTGCCGCCGAGGCCGGCGAGGCCCCGGCGCTGCCGAGCGGCGGCCCGGAGTTCTTCGCCGGCTGACCCGGACAGCCGCCCCGACGGCCCGGCGCTCCTCGCCGACCGACCCGACCCACCCGACCGACTTGACCCACCCGGCCGACCTGACCCACCCGGCCGACCTGACCCACCGGACCGGCCCGGCTCACCCGACCGACCTGACCCACCTGACCGGCCCGACCGACCTGACGGTCGTCCGACGAGGTCAGGCGGCGGCCGCCCGCAGCTGCTCGGCGACCTTCTCGCAGTTCGCCATGCCGTACTCGTAGCCCAGGTTGATCGGGTAGCGGACCATCACGCCCATGGTCCAGCCGTCGCCGATGGCCAGGCAGTTGACGTGGATCTCCTGCTCGCGGGTCCGGTCGACCCAGCCGTTCTTGATGGCGATCCGCTTCTGCTCGGCGGTCGGGAACGCCTTGCGGATGCCGAAGTCACCGGTGCCCCGGACCAGCTTCATCTCGTTGAGAAGCCAGTCGGTCCGCTCCGGCCCGGCGGCCCGGCCGTCGGCGATGCAGGCCCCCATCCGGGCGGTGTCGCGTGCGGAGAGGTTGGTCCGGCTCCAGCCCCCGTCGGCGGCCGGGCTGCTGTCGGTCAACTTGCACGTGGCGATCAACCGCTTGATCGACGGCTCGCCGCCGAGGGCTTCGTAGAACTGCTGCGTCCGGGTGTTGTCGCTGTCCCGGATGATCCTGGTGGCGTCGGCGAGCTTCGCCTCGCTCACCGTCCGGTCGGCCTCGTCGGCTCGGCGCAGGTAGTCCGCGACGATCCAGGCCTTGATCAGCGAGGCGGTGGTGTTGGTCTCGCTCATGTTCGCCGAGCCGGCGACCTCGCCGGTGCGGGTGTCCAGCAGGCTCCAGCTCCACCAGCCCTCGGCGTCCAGCGTGACCTCGGTGGGGCGCAGCGGCAGCGGCGGTGGCTCGGGCGAGGGGGTCGGGCTCGGCGTGTCGCGGGCACTGCGGTCGGTGGCCTCGTCGGCGACCCGGCCGGCGGGGTCGTCGCTGACGCCCCAGCGGGCGGCGGCATCCGACTCGAACGGCGATCCGGGCAGCAGCCGGAGGGCGACCAGCACCAGCCCGATCAGGACGACGGCGACGCCGAGCAGCCGCAGCGGCGAGGGATCACCGTCTCCCGGCCGGTTGCGCCGGCGGTTGCCCGCCATCAGGGTTTCACCACCGGCTGCGGGACCTTGAGCGCGGCACCCGGCTGCGGGGTGACGAGCTGGGTGGTCACGCTCTGGCAGACCTGCGCGCCGTAGTCCAGCCCGTGGTCCTTCGGGTACCGCATCATCACCGCGAGACTCCACTTGTCGGTCACGGCCAGGCAGTTCAGGTGCCACTGGAGGTCCGCCCAGAGCATCGTCCAGCCGTTCTTGATGCTGACCGGGCCCTGCGTGGTGATCGACGGGGGCAGGCCGTCGATGATTCCCCACCGGCCGCCGCCCTCCTTGAGCTGCTGGTCCTCGGGGGCGGTGGTGCCCTGGACGCTGGCCATCTCCTTCATCAGGAACGGCGTCCACTTCGGGCCGGCGGCCGTGCCGTCGGCGATGCAGTCGCCCATCCGGACCGCGTCCCGGGGCGACATCTGGGTGTACGCCCACCGGGCCCTCGGGTCGAGCCGGGTGTCGGTCAGCTTGCACACGCTGATCAGCCGTTCGAGGACGGCTCCGCTGCCGCCCGCCTGGTAGAGCGACTGGGCAGCGGTGTCGTTGCTGTTCCGGATGGCGACCACGGCCTGCTTGCGCCGCTCGCCGGAGAGCGGCTTGTCACCGAGCCGGCGCAGGTAGTCGGCGACGATCCACGATTTGATCATCGACTCGGTGGAGTTCGTGGTGGTGAGGTTCTTCGCGCCCGAGATGGTGCCGGTCTCCCGGTCCATCAGCGCCCAGGAGAAGTACTTGCCGTCGAAGGGCACCGACACGGAGGCGTGCGTCAGGGTGGGCGGCTGCGGCGCGGCGGGCGGCGGAGCCGCGACGCTCTCGGTGTCACCACCCGAGCCGCCGTCGTCATCGGAGAGGCGGGCGTAGGCGGCGGGGACCAGCATGCCGCCGCCGAGCAGAACCGCCAGAATGGCGAGCACCAGGGTCACGCGGGGACGCATGAGCGGGCGAACTCCCAGAAGTCAGGCCGGGGGAACCAGCTTTTCCGATGTACGTCGGCGGGACGGCCGGGGCCGGGGGAAGCGGCCGGTCGAGGACGGCGAAGGCCCGTTGCCGATCGGTGTGACCGGCAAAGTCTACGTCCGGAACCGGGGCGCGCCGGAACCCGTGCGCTGTGGGCGCGCCGGAAAACCAGGACATCTGGCGCATTGACCCACTTTGTCCAGCTCACTTTCTGTGACATGCCCCACTGTCGGGCGGTTCCCCCACCGGATCCCCCGGCAGGCGGCCGGCCGGACGTCGGCCGCGCAGTTCCGATCGCTGTTACATCCCTCTGGCGCCCGCTGCGGGGAGCTGTAACACTTGACCCGTGTACGGCAACGACTTCGCGAACCCGGACGAGGCACCCGGCGGGGGCCTGCTCGATCAGGTCGAGGCAGCGGAGGCGGCCCTGCGGGAGGCCGCCGCCCGCGGGCGTCCCGACGGCGCTCCACCCGGAGCCGACCTGGAGGCGTACTTCGCCGAGATGGTCAGGGCCGACCAGAAGATCGAGCCCCGCGACTGGATGCCCGAGGCGTACCGGAAGACGCTGATCCGGCAGATCGCCCAGCACGCCCACTCCGAGATCATCGGCATGCAGCCGGAGGGGAACTGGATCAGCCGCGCCCCCTCGCTCAAGCGCAAGGCGATCCTGCTGGCCAAGGTCCAGGACGAGGCCGGGCACGGGCTCTACCTCTACTCCGCCGCCGAGACTCTCGGGGTCAGCCGGGACGAGTTGGTCGACCTGCTCGTCTCCGGCCGGCAGAAGTACAGTTCGATCTTCAACTACCCGACGCTGACCTGGGCGGACGTCGGCGCGATCGGTTGGCTGGTGGACGGCGCGGCGATCGTCAACCAGGTGCCGCTGTGCCGCTGCTCGTACGGCCCGTACGCGCGGGCGATGATCCGGGTCTGCAAGGAGGAGTCCTTCCACCAGCGGCAGGGCTTCGAGATCCTGCACGTCCTCGCGCACGGCACACCGGGGCAGAAGGCGATGGCGCAGGACGCCGTCGATCGCTGGTGGTACCCGTCCCTGGCCATGTTCGGTCCGCCGGACGGCGACTCCACCC
Organism: Micromonospora sp. NPDC023956; assembly: GCF_040639195.1. NCBI lineage: Bacteria > Bacillati > Actinomycetota > Actinomycetes > Micromonosporales > Micromonosporaceae > Micromonospora > Micromonospora sp. NPDC023956. The sequence continues at coordinate 321,770 of NZ_JBEZZN010000002.1, read as the reverse complement.
ACTCCGCGCAGTCCATGGCCTGGAAGATCAAGCGCTTCTCCAACGACGAGCTGCGGCAGCGCTTCGTCGACATGTGCGTGCAGCAGGCCGGCATCCTCGGCCTCACCCTCCCCGACGACGACCTGCGCTGGAACGAGGAGCGGCAGGCGTACGACTACACCCAGCCCGACTACGCCGAGCTGATGCGGGTCATCAAGGGTGAGGGACCGTGCAACCGGCAGCGGATCGAACACCGCCGCCGCGCCCACACCGAGGGGGCCTGGGTGCGCGAGGCCGCCACGGCGTACGCGGCCAAGCAGGCGGAGCGGAAGAAGGAGCAGGTCGCCGCATGAGCCAGGAACTGTCCCCGCTGTGGGAGGTGTTCGTGCGCGCCCGGCGCGGCCTGTCGCACACGCACGTCGGCAGCCTGCACGCCCCCGACGCCGAGGTGGCCCTGCGCAACGCCCGGGACCTCTACACCCGGCGGCAGGAGGGGGTTTCGATCTGGGTGGTCGCGGCCGGCGCGATCACCGCGTCCAGCCCGGACGAGAAGGACGCCTTCTTCGACCCGGCGGCCGACAAGGTCTACCGTCACCCCACCTTCTACCAGGTGCCGGACGGGGTGGCCCACCTGTGAACCGCGACCTCTTCGAGTTCACCCTCCGGCTCGGCGACGACGCCCTGGTCGCCGCGCAGCGCCTCGCCGAGTGGACCACCCGGGCACCGGAGATGGAGGAGGACGTCGCGCTCGCCAACATCGCCCTCGACCAGCTCGGCGCGGCCCGGCTGCTGCTGACCTACGCCGGTGAGCTGGAGGGTGCCGGGCGGGACGAGGACGCGCTGGCGTTCCTCCGCGACGACCGGGAGTTCCGCAACTGCCTCCTGGTCGAGCTGCCCAACGGCGACTTCGCGGTGACCATGGCGAAGCTGCTCTTCCTCGCCGCCTACCAGCGGCTGCTCTACGAGTGGCTGGTGGCCTCCACCGACGAGCGGCTGCACGCGATCGCCGCGAAGGCGCGCAAGGAGTCCGCGTACCACCTCGACCACGCCGCGCTCTGGGTGCGGCGGCTCGGCGACGGCACCGAGGAGTCGCACCGGCGGATGCAGGTCGCCGTGGACGAGATCTGGCCGTACACCCACGAGCTGTTCGCCACCGACGAGCCGACCGCCCGGCTGGACGCGGCCGGGCTGGCCGCCGCCCCGTCGACCCTGCGGGACCAGTGGCTGAAGACGGTGGAGGCGGTGCTCGCCGAGGCGACGCTGACCCGCCCGGCGGACGGCTGGGGTCCGTCCGGCGGACGCGACGGCGTGCACACCGAGCACCTGTCCTACCTGCTCGCCGAGATGCAGGTGCTGCACCGCGCCCACCCGGGTGCCCAGTGGTAGGTGTGTGGGAGGCGGTGGCGGCGGTGGTGGACCCGGAGATCCGGGTGGTCACCATCGACGACCTCGGCATCCTGCGCTCGGTGGAGGAGGACCCGACCACCGGCCGGGTGGTGGTGACCATCACCCCCACCTACACCGGGTGCCCGGCGATGGACGTCATCCGCGCCGACATCCGTCGCGCGCTGGTCGCCGCCGGCCATCCCGACACCGAGGTCCGCACGGTGCTTGCCCCCGCGTGGAGCACCGACTGGATCTCCGAGGCCGGGCGGGCCAAGCTCGCCGCCGCCGGCATCGCCCCGCCGGCTCCGACCCGTGGCGGCGTAGCCGTGCCGCTGACCCTGGCCGTCCGCTGCCCGCAGTGCGGGTCGCCGGAGACCGAGCAGGTCAGCCGGTTCGGCTCCACCGCCTGCAAGGCGTTGTGGCGCTGCCGATCCTGCCGTGAACCCTTCGACCACCTGAAGGCGCTGTGACTGTCACGATCACCCGGCCGGTCCGTCGTCGGCCGGTCTTCCACCCGCTGCCGGTCGCCGCCGTCGACCGGCTCACCGAGGACGCCGTGGCGATCACCTTCGCGGTGCCCGAGGAGCTGCGCGCCACCTTCGCGTTCCGCGCCGGTCAGCACCTCACCGTGCGGCTGCCCGACGGCGGAACCGACGACGCCGACGTGCGCAGGTCGTACTCGATCTGCTCGACGCCGGACGACCTGGCCCGGCACGGTCGGCTGCGGATCGGGGTCCGGGAGGTGCCGGGCGGGGCGTTCTCGACGTACGCCTGCGGCGCGCTGCGCTCCGGCGACACCGTCGAGGTGCTGCCACCGCTGGGGCACTTCACCACGGCGTTCGCGCCGGACCGGGCCCGACACTACGGCGCGGTGGTCGCCGGGTCGGGCATCACCCCGGTGCTCGCGCTGGTCGCGACCGCGCTGGCCGTCGAGCCGGCCAGCACGTTCACCCTGGTGTACGGCAACCGCACGGCGAACACCGTGATGTTCGCCGAGGAGCTGGCCGACCTGAAGGACCGCCATCCCACCCGGCTGCACCTGGTGCACGTGCTCTCCCGGGAGCCGGGCGAGTCGCCCCTGCTCTCCGGCCGCGTCGACGCCGACCGGCTGGGCCGGCTGTTCGACACGGTCGTGCCGGGCGGAGCGATCGACGAGTGGTTCCTCTGCGGCCCGTACGGCATGGTGGTCGACGCGAAGGCGGTGCTGGCCGACCGGAGCGTGCCGGCGGCAGCGGTGCACACCGAACTGTTCCACGTGGACGCGCCGCCGGAGCCGCCGCGCCGACCGGCGGACACTCCGGGGACCGGCGCCGAGGTCACCATCCTGCTGGAGGGGCGGGCGTCGACCTTCACCATGGGCCGCGAGCAGCGGGTCCTGGACGCCGCCCTGAAGGTGCGCGGCGAACTGCCGTACGCCTGCAAGGGCGGGGTCTGCTCGACCTGCCGGGCGAAGGTGGTCTCCGGCGAGGTGTCGATGGCCCGCAACTACGCTCTGGAACCGGACGAGGTGGCCGCCGGCTACGTCCTGACCTGCCAGTCCTCCCCGACGACCGATCAGGTCGTCATCGACTACGACGCCTGACACGTCGACCACCGCCAGCCCCGGTCCCCGGTGCCGACGGTGGGTCCCGTCGGCCGGGGCGGGAGGATTCGGCGGACCTCTCGGACTATGTGATCCGGGCGGAGGTAGAGGTCCCGATCGGTGAAGTAGCGCATGGTCCAGCCGTGGGCCGAGAGCCAGTTCATCCTGGCCCGGTCGCTCCGGAGGCGCTCGCGGGTCAGGTGGGACCTGCCGTCGTACTCGACGCCGACCCGGTGGGCGCGGTAGCCCAGGTCGAGTCGGAAGGTCGGGCGCCCCCACTCGTCGGTGATCCAGAGCTGCGGCTCGGGCCGGGGCAGGCCGCCGTCGAGGAGCACGAGACGGAGCTGGCTCTCCTGCCGGCACTCCGACCGGGCGTCCGCCAGGGGTACGAGGTGCCGAGCCTGACGCACGCCGCGCAACCGGCCATGTCGGGTCACTTCCTGCGCAAGGTCGCCCGGCCGGCAGGCGCCGGATCGCAGCGCAAGATCGAGCAGGGGCAGCGCCTCGATCCGCCGCAGCGTGCGGGCCAGGTCGATGGCACAACGGGCGGCCGGGGCAGTCGGTACGCCGGAGAGCAGCACCGGATCGGGTACCGGCAGCACCGCCTCGTGGACGGTCACCCCGGCGATTCTCGGTACGACCGAGCCGGCCGGCACGATCACGTGAAGCACATCCTGCGGCACGTCACCGAACCCGTGCAGGCGGGCTCCCGTATGAAAACCGACCACTGCCTCGGCTGGCAGCCGCATGAGCATCGCGCGCACCTGCTCGCCGGGTTCACGGTTCGAGCCGGTGTAGATCCCCCGGGTCACCCGGCGGAGACGTCCCGCCTCGACGGCGTGCCGCACGGCACCGCGGGTGTTGCCGGCGGAGCGCAACTCTGGATAGCGATACAGATCATCGGCCACACCGGGGATCCTCGCCGCCCCTCCCAGCCCTCACCCGCCACCTGTGGACAACTCCGCCCCCTGTGGAAAACCCCCCGATCACCCCCACCCCTGCTACACCCCACCCCACCCCGGCCCGCCCCCACCGCCGTCGATCATGGACTTCGGGCACCACCCAAAGCTCACATCCAAGGCTTAATCGGGCGCCACGACTCCATGATCAACGAGGTTGGGGGTGAGGGCCGGAGTGAGGAGGCGGGCTGGCTCGACGGTGGTGGGTCGATCGCTGACCTGGCCGTCACCCAGCTCGACCACCCGCCAGACGCCGTCGTCGCGCAAGGCCAGGTCGACCGTGACGAAGGGCAGTTGGAGGGCGGCCACCAGCGGTGTGACGACGGTCAGGTCGGGGTCGTCGACGGGTGGCCGGTCCGGGGTGTCCGGGTGCGGGCCGACGAGCACGCACCGGCCGTCGCGCCACCAGGTGCGGACCTCCGCCGAGGTGAACCGCTCGAAGCGACGCAGCACGAAGCCGCCCACGAAGTCGTCCTCGCGCAGCTCCCGGAACCGGCGGGCCACCGCCCAGGCGGCCTCGCCGTCGGTCAGGTCGGGGACGAAGGCCGCCTCGTCCCAGTGGTGCTTCATCGACTTGCAGTAGTCGCGGAGCACGGCCGGGCCGTCGCCCAGCTCGACGCGGGCCAGCTCGAAGGCCTCACGCCCGTCGCCTGCGGTCCAGGTCGTCGCCGGGGTCACCGACGTCAGCGCCGGGTACCAGCCGGGCAGTTCGTGCGCCCGCCGGTACTGCTCGGCGCGGGTACGCAGGGTGACGCCCTGGGCGGACAGCGCCTCCGCGAAGGCCGCGTACCGCTCGGCGTGGAGCATCCAGCCCCGGTAGACCGCCTCGCCCCGGCCGGGCAGGCGTCCCAACGCGCCCTTCACGTCGCCCCGGGCGAGCGCGTCGTGGTCCACCACCGCGACCGGTACGCCGGCCTCCCGGGCTGCCGTCGCCTCCGGTGCGAAGTGCTGGTCGGGACGGTGCGGACGGAGCGGGTCGGCAGGTACCAGCAGCAGCATCCCACCATCCTCGCCGAACGCCGCTGCCCCGGCCGCGCAGGTCAGCTGGGGGCCTTGACCTGACCGTCGTAGGCGATGCTGCGCCAGAGGTCGAACTGGCGGTCGTTCCCGACCAGGGGGTTGCCGGCCAGGGCGACGGCGGCGTGCACCTCCTCGTCGTTGCGCAACTGCCGGAAGTAGCCGGGGCCGACCAGGGCGATGCCCCGGCCGGGCGACTGGATCAGCTTCATGTCGTCCTTCCACAGGTCGAGGGGTGGGTTACCGGTGAGCTGACGGGCCACGTCGGCGCGCATCGAGTCGAGGTCGATGAAGGAGGGGTCGATCTTCCCGCTGGTGCTGGTCTCCCGGTGACCGCGGGCGTGGCTGGCGTCCCGGCCGAGTCGCCGCAGCACGGCGGCGGTGGCGAGCACCGAGGCGGAGTACTGGGCGGGGGTCATCGCCTGGTTGACCCCGTTGTAGTCGATCTCCCAGCCGACCAGCATGGTGTTGCCGTCCCCGGCGGGGATCGGTCCGCTGCCCCGGCTGGTACCGGCGTGGTTGGCCCGGCCGCCGGAGATGACGTGGAAGACGCCGTGGTAGTCGACCAGCGCCTGACAGAGCGGGCCGGGCAGGTCGGACCGGCCGTTGATGCAGATGTTCAGCGCGGGGTGCGGGTTGCTGGCGCTGGAGGTCGCGGCGGTGTGGTGCCAGAGCACGCCGATCGGATCGAACGAGCTGCCGGCGACCCGGCCGAGCCAGTTGCCGTGCTCGACCACGCGGACGCCGGCGGCGCGGAGCACGTCGGCCAGCCAGGGAATGGTCGCCATCAGGCCGGGCCCGTCGGCACGGTTCCGCCGGTGGGTGCCGGTCGGTAACGGCGGCCGGGGGGAGCGGGACGGTCGGCTGCGGATCGTTCGGCAGACATGTCGGGGATCGTAGTCGATCAATGCCTTGCCGGGACAGGGGTCGGTCGCGCCGCGTGGTGTCGGTGCGGGGACGCGGTGCCGGCCGGACCGGCTGAACTCACGCATCGTCCAGCAGGCGGCGGCCAGGTCCGGGCCCGACCCCGCCCCGGCCGACCTGGTCGCCGGTTCCGTGAGTGTCTCTGGAGCTGCTGTTCGTCACACCAGGATCCCGACGTGGCGGGGTGGGTTCGCGGGCGAAGTAGGCTCGCAGGTGTGAGTGTGAGCCGGGAGATCGACGACATCCTGCAGCGCGGCGCGGACGGCGGGCGGATCACGCCCGAGGAGGCGCTGCTGCTCTACACCGAGGCGCCCTTCCACGCCCTCGGTGAGGCGGCCGACGCGGTACGGCGCCGGCGGTACCCGGACAACATCGTCACGTACCTCATCGACCGCAACATCAACTACACCAACGTCTGCGTCACCGCGTGCAAGTTCTGTGCGTTCTACCGCGCGCCGAAGCACCGCGAGGGCTGGACCCACCCGACCGAGGAGATCCTGCGCCGCTGCGGCGAGGCGGTCGAGCTGGGCGCGACGCAGGTGATGCTCCAGGGCGGCCACCACCCGGACTACGGCGTCGAGTACTACGAGGAGCTGTTCTCCTCGGTGAAGAAGGCGTACCCGCAGCTCGCCATCCACTCGATCGGGCCGAGCGAGATCCTGCACATGGCGAAGGTCTCGGGGGTGAGCCTGGACGAGGCGATCGCCCGGATCAAGGCCGCCGGGCTGGACTCGATCGCCGGGGCGGGGGCGGAGATGCTGCCGGAGCGCCCACGGCGGGCGATCGCGCCGCTGAAGGAGTCCGGCGAGCGCTGGCTGGAGGTCATGGAGCTGGCCCACCGGCAGGGGGTCGAGTCGACCGCCACCATGATGATGGGCACCGGCGAGACCGTCGCCGAGCGGATCGAGCACCTGCGGATGATCCGCGACGTCCAGGACCGCACGAAGGGCTTCCGCGCGTTCATCCCGTGGACGTACCAGCCGGAGAACAACCACCTCAAGGGGCGTACCCAGGCGACCGCCCTGGAGTACCTGCGTCTGGTCGCGGTGGCCCGGCTCTTCTTCGAGACGGTTCCGCACCTCCAGGCGTCCTGGCTGACCACGGGCAAGGACGTCGGCCAGTTGGCCCTGCACATGGGGGTGGACGACCTCGGCTCGATCATGCTGGAGGAGAACGTCATCTCCTCGGCCGGCGCCCGGCACCGCTCCAACCTGCACGAGCTGATCGCGATGATCCGGTCGGCCGACCGGATCCCGGCGCAGCGGGACACCCTCTACCGCCACCTGGCGGTGCACCGTACGCCGGCCGACGACCCCACCGACGAGCGCGTCGTCTCGCACTTCTCGTCGATTGCGATTCCCGGCGGCGGAGTCGGTCGTTCGCTGCCATTGGTGGATGTCCAATAAACGGTCGGTAATCATCGCCGAATCTGCGGGGTCGACCGAACGGGCAGTGGTCGTCCGGCGGGCGGGCCGATCATGATGCCCATTGGGGCCAGTGTGACCTGCGGTTCGACCCGGCAAGCACATCAATTCGGACAATCCTTAAGTGATTCTTAGCCGAGCAGCTCACCCCGGCTTCACCGAAGGGGTGGCGGGGGCGACCGCCGACCGCTAACGTGCGGTCGGCGGAGCTGGTCGGGTGTCGTGTCCGGCCATCTTCTTTCCGGTTCTCCATGGGGGACACCTTCATGACCTTCCGTGTTCCGACCGTCGCCGCCGGGCGGTCCTGGTGACCCGGGGCGACGAGACGTCGACCGTCTGACGGTCCTCAGCCGGCCCGTGCGGGCCGTATACATAACGCACCGCGATGGGGGCGGGATGGGCGACCGTCCCGCCCCCGTCGTCTCCGCCAGCGCGGTCCACCCGGGCCGGCCCGTCCCCACCCACCTCTCCCACGCATCCAACCTCGAGGGACCGCATGAACCTGTTCACTCGTTCGGCGCTGGCCCGTACCGGCGCCGTGACCCTGATCACGGCCGGGTTGGTCGCGGTCGGTGCGCCGGCCCAGGCGGCCGACCAGGTCGACCTGGCGCTGATCCCGCTCAGCGGCCAGATCGCCAAGGGCGTCTCCGAGGCCAAGGCCAAGCCCTTCAAGTTCACCGTGGACAACAGCCGGGGTACGGCGGACGCCCGCGACGTCACCGTCACGGTGGATGCCCGGAAGGTCAACCAGAAGAAGATCGGCTTCTTCGTCCCCGGCGGCTGCCAGGAACAGGGGAAGGCCGTCTACTCCTGCGTCCTCGGCGACCTCTCCGCAGGGACCAGTGAGGACTTCGGCATCCCGCTGTTCAGCACCGGCAAGCGCGGTGCCGCCGGAACGCTGGTGGTCAGCATCACCTCCGCGACCGCCGACGCGAACCTGGAGGACAACACCGTCGAGGTCGACCTCAACGTGACCAAGCCCGGCTACGACCTGGTCACCTGGGCCCAGGACGTCTACGCCGACGTCGTGGTCGACGGTGACGAGGAGACCGGCCTGCGGCCGGTCCGCCCGGGTGAGACCGCCCCGCTGGACTGGGCCGTCTACAACGGCGGCAGCCGGCGGGCCACCGGGCTGTTCTACGGCATCACCCTGCCGGCCGGGGTCAGCTTCGTCGAGCTGCCGAAGAACTGCGTCCAGGAGGACTTTCTCGGGCTCGCCCAGGCGTTCTGCGACGACCCGGCGGTGGTGCTGAAGCCGGGCGAGTTCTACAGCGACATCGTGCGGGTGAAGGTGGCCAAGGAGGTCGCCGAGCCGGTGCTGCGGATCGGCCACATCTTCGCCGCCGGGCTGGACCAGGTCGGGCCGGGCGAGCCGGAGAGCGAGCCGGAGGTCGCCGCACCGGCGCAGCGTCGGGCGTTCGACGAGGTCGACGAGATCGACAACAACGCGGTCTTCGACGTCTTCGTCGACCTGAGCACCCCGACGCCGGGCCCGAGCGGCTCGCCGTCCGTCTCGCCGAGCGTCCCGCCGGCGGCCGGTGGCGGTGGCGGTGACGGCGGACTGCCGGTGACCGGTGTCCAGGCTGGTCTGATCGGCGGCGTCGGCGGCACCGTCCTGCTCCTCGGCGGCGCGCTGCTGGTGCTCTCCCGCCGTCGTCGGGTCGTGCTGGTGACCCCGGCCGACGAGCGGTCCACCGACTGACGTCCGGAACACGCCCGGGGCCGGGCGGGGTGGGCGACCATCCCGCCCGGCCCCGTCGTGTACGGGGCTGGCAGAGTGGAGGAGTGAGCCGTACCCCGCAGGGCCAGCGCGCCAGTCTGGACAAGCAGCCGCACGAGGTCGCCGCGATGTTCGACGGCGTGGCCGCCCGATACGACCTGACCAACACCGTGCTCGCCTTCGGCCAGGACCGCGGTTGGCGCCGGGCGACCCGGTCCGCGCTGGCGCTGGAGCCCGGTGAGCGGGTGCTGGACGTGGGCGCCGGCACCGGGGTCTCCACCGAGGAGCTGGCCCGCAGCGGGGCGTACGCGGTCGGCGCCGACCTGAGCCTGGGCATGCTCGCCGCCGGTCGGCGGGCACGGCCGGAGGTGCCGCTGCTCGCCGGGGACGCGCTGCGGCTGCCCTTCGCCGACGGGACCTTCGACGCGGTGACCATCTCCTTCGCGTTGCGCAACGTGTCGGACCCGGACGCGGCCCTGCGTGAGCTGGCCCGGGTCACCCGTCCCGGCGGGCGGCTGGTGGTCTGCGAGTTCAGCACCCCGACCAACCCCGCGTTCCGGACGGTCTACCTGTCGTACCTGATGCGGTCCCTGCCCACGGTGGCCCGCGCGGTCGCCAGCAACCCGGACGCCTACGTCTACCTCGCCGAGTCGATCCGGGCCTGGCCCGACCAGCCGGCGCTGGCCGCGCGGATCGGTGGGGCGGGGTGGAGCCGGGTGGCCTGGCGCAACCTGACCGGCGGTGTCGCCGCCCTGCACCGGGCGGTCCGCGACTAGTCACGCCGACTTTCCCTGTTATCCCTTTTTGGGGTTCTTTGTCCACGTAGGCTGTCCGCCATGACGGGAGCAGACGAGGCGTACCGGGCCACCGCGGACGAGGACGACACGCGTGAACTCGTCGCTCATCTCCGCCAGCTCGCCGGTGCCGACCCGGCCGTCGTCCGGCAGGTGGTGGCCGAGGTGCTGACAGCGCTGGACCGGGTGGCCGGCGGCGCGCTGCGTGACCAGCTGCCCGAGGCGATCCGCCTCGACGTGGGCCTGGATCGGGTGACGCCCGGCCATCCCTGAGCGCTCACTCAGGCCGTCCCGATCCCCCTCCAGCCAACTTAGGGTCACCTAACCCTGGGTGGGGGTAAAGACGGTCATAGACTCCTCCTCGACTGGCTTGTGAAGCGTTTCACGAGCGTAGGGGGAGGAGGCCCGGATGACGACGGTGGAACACGACGCCGACGTGATCGTCGTGGGCGCCGGACCCGGCGGCTCGGCGACCGCGTACCACCTGGCGCGGCACGGGGTCCGGGTGCTGCTGCTCGAGAAGACCGAGTTCCCCCGGGAGAAGGTCTGCGGTGACGGGCTGACCCCGCGCGCGGTCCGGCAGCTCATCCGGATGGGCGTGGACACCTCACCCGAGGCCGGCTGGCTGCACAACCGGGGCCTGCGGGTGATCGGTGGCGGCCTCCGGCTCGAGCTGGACTGGCCCGACCTGGCGAGCTTCCCCAACTACGGGCTCGTGCGGACCCGGCTGGACTTCGACGACCTGCTCGCCCGGCGCGCCGTCGAGGCCGGCGCCGAGCTGCGCACCGGCGTGACCGTCATGGGGCCGGTGCTCGACGCCTCCGGCCGGGTGACCGGCGTCGAGGCCGAGGTCGGCCCGGACAGCGTCCCGGCGACCTTCCGTGCGCCGCTGGTGGTCGCCGCCGACGGCGTCTCCGGCCGGTTCCCCCTCGCGCTCGGCCTGGCCAAGCGGGAGGACCGTCCGATCGGCGTGGCGGTCCGGCGGTACTACCGCTCCCCGGCCAAGCACGACGACAACTACCTCGAGTCCTGGCTCGAACTGCGGAGCAAGGGCAGCGACGCGTTGCTGCCCGGCTACGGCTGGATCTTCGGCCTCGGCGACGGTCGGGTCAACGTCGGCCTGGGCGTGCTCAACTCCTCCTCCGCCTTCGGCAAGACGAACTACCGGCGGCTGCTCACCGACTGGCTGGCCAACACCCCGGCCGACTGGGGCATGACCGACGAGGCGAACGCCGAGGGGCCGATCCTCGGCGCGGCGCTGCCGATGGGCTTCAACCGGGTGCCGCACTACACCCGGGGCGTGCTGCTGGTCGGCGACTCGGGTGGCATGGTCAACCCCTTCAACGGCGAGGGCATCGCGTACGCGATGGAGTCCGGCGAGCTGGCCGCGGAGATCGCGGTGCAGGCGCTGGCCCGTCCGGCGGGCGCGGAGCGGGAGCGGGCGCTGACGGCGTACCCGACCGAGCTGAAGGCGCGGTTCGGCGGCTACTACCGGCTCGGCGGGATCTTCGTGAAGCTGATCGGCCGACCGGAGATCATGCGGATCGCCACCAAGCACGGCATGCCGCACCCGATGCTCATGCGCTTCGTGCTGAAGCTGCTGGCCAACCTGACCGACCCGCGCGGCGGGGACGCGATGGACCGGGTCATCAACGCGATGACGAAGGCGGCGCCAGCCGTCTAGGCCGCACCCCCGGCGTGCGTTGCCGGAGGTGAAGTGAATAGTGTGATTTCGCCATCCACCGAGGGCAGGGAAGGACGAGCAGGAGACCACGATGACGCTCTCGCCTTACGCACCCATCATCGGGCTGTTCGCCCTCGCCGCGGCGTTCGCTCTCTTCTCCATCGCGGCTGCCCGGTTCGCCGGTCCGCGCCGCTACAACAAGGCAAAGCTCGAAGCGTACGAATGCGGTATCGAGCCGAGCCCCCAGCCGGTCGGCGGTGGCCGGTTCCCGATCAAGTTCTACCTGACGGCGATGCTCTTCATCGTCTTCGACATCGAGATCATCTTCCTCTACCCCTGGGCGGTCTCGTTCGACGCCCTGCCGATCTTCGGCTTCGTGGAGATGGTCCTGTTCATCGTCGCGGTCTTCGTCGCCTACGCCTACGTCTGGCGGCGCGGCGGCCTGGACTGGGACTGAGGGAGGAACCCCACATGGGAATCGAGGAGAAGCTTCCCGCCGGCATCCTGCTGACCTCGGTGGAGAAGCTGGTCAACTGGTCGCGCAAGTCGTCGGTCTGGGGCGCCACCTTCGGCCTGGCCTGCTGCGCGATCGAGATGATGGCCGCTGGTGGGCCGCACTACGACATGGGCCGCTGGGGCATGGAGGTCTTCCGTGCCTCGCCCCGGCAGGCCGACCTGATGATCGTCGCCGGTCGGGTGAGCCAGAAGATGGCCCCGGTCCTGCGGCAGATCTACGACCAGATGGCCGAGCCCCGCTGGGTGCTCTCGATGGGCGTCTGCGCCAGCAGTGGCGGGATGTTCAACAACTACGCCATCGTGCAGGGCGTCGACCACATCGTCCCGGTCGACATGTACCTCCCCGGCTGCCCGCCCCGGCCGGAGATGCTGATCGACGCGATCCTCAAGCTCCGCGAGAAGATCGGGCACGAGCCGCTCGGCCCGAACGGCCGCAAGATGCTGGAGGCCCGCCAGGCCCGCGGTGACGTGCCCGTGGTCGCCTACGGCTCGATGCCGTCGTCGTACCGGCACGACAAGGCCCGCCGCGCCGAGTGGACCCAGGCGGTCCGGGAGGGGCGCGAGGAGCAGCTCCGGATCGAGAACTGGATGAAGACCCAGAACCACCTCCAGCCACCCAAGGGCATCAAGTGAGCGCGCGGACCACGGTCGCGAACGGAGGGCAGCAACGGTGACCGCACCGAACGACAAGACGAACGACGGTGGTGTTCCGGTACCGGTGACGCCGGCCGGCGCGAGCAGCACCGCGCCGGCCGAGTACCCGCCGGCCAGCCCGGCCGGTCGGGGCATGTTCGGCATCCAGGGTTCCGGTGACACCTCCGGGTTCGGCGGCCTGGTCCGGCCGCGCCGGCCGATCGAGGAGGCCGCCCGGCCGTACGGCGGCTACTTCGACGAGGTCCGCGACGCGCTGGAGGAGGCGTACCCGGCCTTCAACGAGGCGATCGAGAAGGTCGTCGTCGACCGGGGCGAGCTGACCCTGCACGTGCGCCCGGAGAAGATCGCCGAGGTCTGCCAGGTGATGCGGGACGACCTCGCCCTCCGCTTCGAGCTCTGCTCCTCGGTCTCCGGGGTGGACTACCTCGGCGCGGACGAGCGCCGGCTGCACGTGGTCTACCACCTCACCTCGATGACCTACCGCCGCTGGGTGCGGCTGGAGGTCGCCGTGCCGGCCGAGAACCCGCACCTGCCGAGCGTGACCGCCGTCTACCCGACCGCCGACTGGCAGGAGCGGGAGGCGTACGACATGTTCGGCGTCCTCTTCGACGGCCACCCCAACCTGACCCGGATCCTGATGCCGGACGACTGGGAGGGGCACCCGCAGCGCAAGGACTACCCGCTCGGCGGTGTTCCCGTCGAGTACAAGGGCGCCGAGATCCCACCGCCAGACCAGCGGAGGTCCTACCAGTGAGCACCCCGAGCTACGCCACCGAGCGCGAGACGACCGAGGGCAGGGTCTTCACCGTCACCGGCGGGGACTGGGACCAGGTCGTCTCCGGCACCGACCCGATCAACGACGAGCGGATCGTCGTCAACATGGGTCCGCAGCACCCGTCCACCCACGGCGTGCTGCGGCTGATCCTGGACCTGGAGGGCGAGACCGTCCGCGAGATGCGGTCGGTCGTCGGCTACCTGCACACCGGGATCGAGAAGAACCTCGAGTACCGCAACTGGGTGCAGGGCTCGACCTTCGTCACCCGGATGGACTACCTCGCCCCGATCTTCAACGAGACGGCGTACGCCCTGGCGGTGGAGAAGCTCCTCGGCATCGAGGAGCAGATCACCGAGCGGGCCACCACCATCCGGGTCCTGATGATGGAGCTGAACCGGATCTCCTCGCACCTGGTCTGGCTGGCCACCACCGGCATGGAGCTGGGCGCCATCTCGATCATGCTCTACGGCTTCCGGGAGCGGGAGTACATCCTCGAGATCTTCGAGATCATCACCGGCCTGCGGATGAACCACGCGTACGTCCGACCGGGCGGGGTCGCCCAGGACGTGCCGGACGACGCGATCGTCAAGATCCGCAAGTTCCTCAAGGAGATGCCGAAGAAGCTCAAGGAGTACGAGGACCTCCTCTCCGGGCAGCCGATCTGGATCGAGCGGACGAAGAACGTCGCCGTGCTCGACGTGACCGGCTGCGTGGCGCTCGGCGTGACCGGGCCGGTGCTCCGCTCCGCCGGGCTGCCCTGGGACCTGCGCAAGACCGCGCCGTACTGCGGCTACGAGACGTACGAGTTCGACGTGCCGACCCACCCGGACGGCGACGTCTGGGGCCGCTACCAGGTCCGGCTGGCCGAGATGCGGGAGTCGCTCAAGCTCGTCGAGCAGGCGGTGGACCGGCTGAAGCCGGGGCCGGTGATGGTCGCCGACAAGAAGATCGCCTGGCCGGCGCAGCTCGCCATCGGCGTCGACGGCATGGGTAACTCGCTGGAGCACGTCGCGAAGATCATGGGTCAGTCGATGGAGTCGCTGATCCACCACTTCAAGCTGGTCACCGAGGGCTTCCGGGTTCCGCCGGGCCAGGTCTACGTGGCGATCGAGGCGCCCCGGGGCGAGCTGGGCGTGCACGCGGTCTCCGACGGCGGCACCCGGCCGTACCGGGTGCACTACCGGGAGCCGAGCTTCGTCAACCTCCAGGCGCTCCCGGCCATGGCCGAGGGGGGCCTGATCGCCGACGTGATCGCCGGTGGTGCCTCGCTGGACCCCGTGATGGGTGGTTGTGACCGGTGAGCGCGAGGAGTGAGCTTGCGAGCCCCGCAGTCGCGAACGGAAGGGCGGCGCAGATGAGCGTTTTCACCGAAGAGACCCGGGTCCGGGCACGGGAGATCATCGCCCGCTATCCGGCCGACCGGTCGCGTTCCGCGCTGCTTCCGTTGCTGCACCTGGTGCAGTCCGAGGAGGGGTACGTCTCCCCGGCCGGGGTCGAGTTCTGCGCCGAGGTGCTCGGCCTGAACAAGGCCCAGGTCGGCGCGGTCGCCACCTTCTACACCATGTACAAGCGCCGGCCCACCGGTGACTACCTGGTCAGCGTCTGCACCAACACGATGTGCAACGTGCTCGGCGGGCAGGAGGTCTACGACACCCTCGCCGAGCACCTCGGCGTGGGTCACGACGAGACCACCGCCGACGGGAAGGTCACCCTGGAGCACGCCGAGTGCCTCGCGGCCTGCGACTACGGCCCGGTGATGACGGTCAACTACGACTTCTTCGACGGTGTCGACCCGCAGACCGCCCTCGGCGTGGTCGAGGAACTGCGCTCCGGTGGCCGGCCGATGCCGACCCGGGGTGCCCGGCTCTGCACCCTGAAGGAGATGTCGGTCCAGCTCGCCGGCTTCGCCGACGAGCGGGAGGGCGCGGTCGCCGACGGCGGGCCGGGGGAGCCGACCCTGCGCGGGCTGCGCCTGGCCCAGCAGCACGGCATCTCGGTGCCGGGCTTCGACCCGAACACCCCGATCCGCAGCAAGGCGGAGGCCGACCGGGCCGCCGCCGAGGCGAAGGCGCGGGCCGAGGCCGCGAAGCCGGCCCCGGCGCCCGAGCCGGCCGCGCCGAAGGCGGCCACCGGCAGCACCGCGCCGGACGTGAAGGCCCCGGACGACAAGTCGCCCGAGGTGCGGGCCGCCGAGACCCGGCAGCCGGACGCGAAGACCGCTGTCCCGGACGCGCCGGGCACCAAGGCTCCGGTCGACGGCGCGCCGCCGGCCACGCGCGACGCGCAGGCCGCCGAGGCGGCGGGCGTGGCGACCAACACGCCGGCCAGTGACGGCAAGCCCGCCGGTGACGACGCCACCGCGCAGGAGCACTCGCTCAAGGAAGCGGAGGCCAACAAGTGACGACGCCTCGGCCGGAGACGCTGGCCAAGCTGACCCCGGTGCTGACCAAGCGCTGGCTCTCGCCGGACGCCTGGCAGATCGACACCTACCAGAAGCTGGACGGCTACGCCGCCCTGCGCAAGGCGCTCAAGGCCCACCCGGACGACCTGATCCAGCTGATCAAGGACTCCGGCCTGCGCGGACGGGGTGGCGCGGGCTTCCCGACCGGCCTGAAGTGGGGCTTCATCCCGCAGGGCGACGGCAAGCCGCACTACCTCGTGGTCAACGCCGACGAGGGCGAGCCGGGCACCTGCAAGGACCTGCCGCTGATGGCGCACGACCCGCACTCGCTGGTCGAGGGCGTGATCATCGCGTCGTACGCGATCCGGGCCAACCGGGCGTACATCTACATCCGGGGTGAGGCGGTGCACGCCGCCCGCCGGCTGCGCAACGCGGTCCGCGAGGCGTACGACCGGGGCTACCTCGGCCGGAACATCCAGGGCTCGGGGTTCGACCTGGACCTGGTGGTGCACTCCGGCGCGGGCGCGTACATCTGCGGCGAGGAGACCGCGCTGCTGGACTCGCTGGAGGGCTTCCGGGGCCAGCCCCGGCTGCGTCCGCCGTTCCCGGCGACGCACGGCCTCTACGCCAGCCCGACGGTGGTCAACAACGTCGGCACCATCGCCAGCGTGCCGTACATCGTGCTCGGTGGAGCCGACTGGTGGAAGAGCATGGGCACCGAGAAGTCCTCCGGGCCGATGATCTACTCGCTCTCCGGCCGGATCACCAACCCGGGCCAGTACGAGTGCTCGATGGGCATCACCCTGCGCGAGCTGCTGGAGCTGGCCGGGGGCATGCAGCCCGGCCACAACCTGCGGTTCTGGACGCCGGGCGGCTCCTCGACGCCGCTGCTCACCGCCGACCACCTCGACGTGCCGCTGGACTTCGAGGGTGTCGCCGGAGCCGGTTCGATCCTGGGCACCACGGCCACCCAGATCTTCTCCGACCAGGACTGCCCGGTCTACGCGACGTACCGGTGGCTGGAGTTCTACCACCACGAGTCGTGCGGCAAGTGCACCCCGTGTCGGGAGGGCAACTACTGGATGGTCCGGGTGTACCGGCGGATCCTCGCCGGCCAGGGCACCCACGAGGACCTGGACACCCTGCTCGACACCTGTGACAACATCCTCGGCCGCTCGTTCTGCGGTCTGGGTGACGGTGCGACCAGCTCGGTGACCTCGTCGCTCCAGTACTTCAAGCAGGACTACCTCGACTACATCGAGGGACGCACGGCTCCCAAGTTGTCGGAGAAGACCCTGGTAGGGGCGCACTGATGCGAGCGCGAGGAGTGAGCGGAGCGAGCCCCGCAGTCGCGAGCGAAAGGCTGGCCCAGTGACCGACGTAGCGAAGCAGACCGAGACCGTAACGCTCACCATCGACGGCATCGAGGTCACCGCCCCGAAGGGGACGCTGCTGATCCGGGTCGCCGAGCAGATGGGCATCTCGATCCCCCGGTTCTGCGACCACCCGCTGCTGGCCCCGGCCGGCGCGTGTCGGCAGTGCCTCGTCGACGTGGAGGGGCAGCGCAAGCCGGTCGCCTCCTGCACCCAGACGGTGGGCGAGGGCATGGTGGTCCGGACCCAGCTCACCTCCCCGGTGGCCAAGAAGGCGCAGGAGGGGGTGATGGAGCTGCTGCTCCTCAACCACCCGCTCGACTGCCCGATGTGCGACAAGGGCGGCGAGTGCCCGCTCCAGAACCAGGCGATGTCCACCGGCCGCGCCGACTCCCGCTTCCACGAGCACAAGCGGGAGTACGAGAAGCCGCTGAACATCTCCACCCAGGTCCTGCTGGACCGCGAGCGCTGCGTGCTCTGCCAGCGGTGCACCCGCTTCTCCGAGGAGATCGCCGGGGACAAGTTCATCGACCTGATGGGCCGGTCCTCCGCCGAGGAGATCAACATCTACCGGGACGAGGCGTACGGGGCCGCCGAGGGCGAGGACGACGGCGACGTGCCGTTCAACTCGTACTTCTCCGGCAACACCGTGCAGATCTGCCCGGTCGGCGCGCTCACCGGGGCCCAGTACCGCTTCCGGGCCCGCCCGTTCGACCTGGTCTCCACCCCGAGCGTCTGCGAGCACTGCTCGGCCGGATGTGCCCAGCGCACCGACTGGCGGCGGGGCAAGGTGCTGCGCCGGCTCGCCGGTGACGACCCCCAGGTCAACGAGGAGTGGAACTGCGACAAGGGCCGCTGGGGCTTCCAGTACGCCCGCGCCTTCGACCGGCTCACCACCCCGCTGGTGCGGGACGCGAAGACCGGTGAGCTGCGCGAGGCGTCCTGGAGCGAGGCGCTCACCGTGGCCGCCGAGGGGCTGGCCGCCGCGCGGGACGGCGGGCAGGGCACCGCGGTGCTCACCGGTGGTCGGCTGACCGTCGAGGACGCCTACGCGTACGCGAAGTTCGCCCGGGTCGCGCTGAACACCAACGACATCGACTTCCGGGCCCGCCCGGTCTCCCGGGAGGAGACCGAGTTCCTGGCCAGCAACGTCGCCGGGATCACCGAGGTCACCTACGCCGACGTCGAGAACGCCTCGGCCGTGGTGCTGGCCGGGCTCGAGCCGGAGGAGGAGTGCCCGATCCTCTTCCTGCGACTGCGCAAGGCGTACCTGAAGAAGAAGCTGAAGGTGTACGCGCTGGCGCCGTTCGCCACCCGCGGCCTGGAGAAGCTCGGCGCGAAGCTCGCCCGGGTGGTGCCGGGCGAGGAGGCGCTGCTGCTCGCCGAGCACGACACGGTCCGCGAGGCGCTCAGCGCCGAGGGCGCGATCCTGATCGTCGGCGAGCGGCTGGCCAGCGTGCCCGGTGGCCTCTCCGCCGCCGCCGACGTGGCCCGGCGTACCGGTGCGAAGCTGGCCTGGGTGCCGCGGCGCGCGGGTGACCGGGGTGCGGTCGACACCGGCTGCCTGCCGAACCTGCTCCCCGGCGGCCGTCTGGTCACCGAGCCGGCGGGCCGCGCCGAGCTGGGCGAGGCGTGGGACATCGCGGCCGGGGTGATCCCGAGCCAGGCCGGTCGGGACACCGACGGCATCATCGCGGCGGCGGCGGCCGGCAAGCTCGGCGCGCTGGTGGTGGCCGGGGTCGACCCGGCCGACCTGGCCGACCCGCGGCTGGCCGAGCGGGCCCTCGACGAGGTGCCGTTCCTGGTCAGCCTGGAGCTGCGGATGAGCGCGGTGGCCCGGCGGGCGGACGTGGTCCTCCCGGTCGCGCCGGTGGTCGAGAAGGCCGGCAGCTTTCTGGACTGGGAGGGACGGCTGCGGCCGTTCGACGCGGTGCTCCAGACCCCGGCGATGTCCGACGGCCGGGTGCTCGACGCGATCGCCGACCGGCTCGGCGTCCGGCTCGGCACCGGCGACGTGCTCAGCGTCCGCCGGGAGCTGGGCTCCCTGCCCGGCACCCGGACCGACCGCCCGACGGCTCCGAGCGTGGAGCCGCAGCCGGCGCCCCGCACGGGCGACGGCGAGGCCGTCCTCGCCACCTGGCACCAGCTCGTCGACCTGGGCAGCCTCATCGACGGCGACGAGCACCTGGGCGGCACCGCCCGGCCGCCGGTGGTGCGGCTGGGCAAGGGCACCGCCGAGGCGCTCGGCGTTGCCGACGGTGACGCGGTGACGGTGGGGACCGACCGGGGGGCGCTGACCCTGCCGGCGGCGATCACGGAGATGCCGGACGGGGTCGTCTGGCTGCCGACCAATTCACCCGGTTCGACCGTCCGGCGCAGCCTCGGGGCGACGTCCGGCACGGTGGTACGTGTCTCCGCTGCGACGGAGCCGGCCACCGCGACCGAACGCGTCGCCGCGGACGCCGCCGACCGCCCGGGCCCGCTCCTCAACACCGGGGGTGTATCCCAGTGAACGCGGTCTACCTCGCGCAGGACCCGACGCTGGCCGACTTCGGCAGGGACCCGTGGTGGCTGGTCCTGATCAAGATCCTCTTCGCCTTCGTCTTCGGTCTGCTCGCCACCCTGCTCGGCGTCTGGTTCGAGCGGCGTGTGGTGGGTTACATGCAGGTCCGGCCCGGCCCGAACCAGGTCGGTCCGTTCGGCCTGCTCCAGACCCTCGCCGACGGTCTCAAGATGGCCTTCAAGGAGGACATCCTCCCGAAGGCGGCGGACAAGGTCGTCTACTTCTTCGCCCCGGCCGTCTCGGTGATCTGTGCGGTCACCGCGCTGTCGGTGATCCCGTTCGGCCCGATGGTGAGCATCTTCGGGCACCGGACGCCGCTCCAGGTCACCGACGTGTCGGTGGCGGTGCTGGTGGTGCTGGCCTGCTCCTCGATGGCGGTCTACGGCATCGTGCTCGGCGGCTGGGCCTCCGGCTCGACGTACCCGCTGCTCGGTGGGCTCCGCTCCACCGCCCAGATGATCTCGTACGAGGTCGCGCTCGGGCTGAGCATCGTCGCCGTCTTCATGACCGCCGGCACGATGTCCACCAGCGGAATCGTCGCCGCCCAGGCACACGGCACCCAGATCAACGTGTTCGGGCAGGAGTTCTCCGCCCCGGGCTGGTACGCGATCCTGCTCCTGCCGAGCTTCATCATCTTCTTCATCGCCACCGTCGGTGAGACCAACCGGGCGCCGTTCGACCTGCCGGAGGCGGAGTCGGAGCTGGTCGCGGGCTTCATGACCGAGTACAGCTCGCTGAAGTTCGCGCTCTTCATGCTCTCCGAGTACGTCGCGATGGTGACCATGTCGGCCTTCACCGTGACGCTGTTCCTCGGTGGCTGGCGGGCCCCCGCGCCGATCACCACCTTCTGGGAGGGGGCGAACTCCGGTTGGTGGCCGATGCTGTGGTTCTTCGGCAAGGTCGTCATGCTGGTCTTCGTCTTCGTCTGGCTGCGGGGCACCCTGCCCCGGCTCCGGTACGACCAGTTCATGCGGCTGGGCTGGAAGGTCCTGCTCCCGATCAACCTGGTCTGGATCCTGGCGCTGGCCTGGCTGCGCTCGATCGAGGACTGGGACAGCCGGGGTCGGCTGACCGGCATCGGCGTGCTGGCCGGTCTGCTGCTGCTGGCCGTCCTGCTCTGGCCGAGCCGGAAGCCGGAGCGGAAGCTCACCCCGCAGGAGCAGGTCGACAAGCGACCGCACGGCAGCTTCCCGGTGCCCCCCATGGACCTGCAGGTGCCACCGAGCCCGCGCACCAAGCGGGTGGTGGCCGAGCGGGAGCCGGCCAACATCGGCGCCGGCCCGGACTCGAAGGAGGTGTGACGTGAGCGGGATCACCGGAACGTTCAAGGGCTTCGGCGTCACCTTCTCGCACATGTTCAGGAAGGTCGTCACGACCGACTACCCGTTCAAGCCGCCGACCCCGGCGCCGCGCTACCACGGGCGGCACATCCTCAACCGGCACCCGGACGGGCTGGAGAAGTGCATCGGCTGTGAGCTGTGCGCCTGGGCCTGCCCGGCGGACGCGATCTACGTCGAGGGCGGCGACAACACCGACGAGCAGCGCTTCTCGCCGGGTGAGCGGTACGCGAGCACCTACCAGATCAACTACGCCCGCTGCATCTTCTGCGGACTCTGCATCGAGGCCTGCCCGACCCGTTCGCTGACCATGAGCAACGAGTACGAGCTGGCCCGGGACAACCGGCAGGATCTGATCTTCACCAAGGAGCAGTTGCTCGCGCCGCTGCTCGAGGGGATGGAGCAGCCGCCGCACCCGATGCGCCTGGGCGACAGCGAGAAGGACTACTACGTCGGCGCGTTGGAGAACCCGGGCACCTCGGCCGGGGCCGAGCGCTCCCCGATGGGCCCGGGACGGTACGCGCTCGACGAGACCCCGGGCGTGACGTTCCCCGGCGCCGAGCAGGCGGCCCAGCGGGCCGAGGCGGCCAAGGGCAGCAAGGGAGACAGGGCATGACCACGGCTACGGTGCTGGCCGCGGCGGGCGAGGTGTCCGGCGGCGAGGAGATCACCTTCTGGATCCTCGCCCCGCTGGCGCTGCTCGGCGCGATCGGCATGCTCTGGGCGCGCAACGCGGTGCACTCGGCGCTCTGGCTGGTGCTCACCATGCTCTGCCTGGGCGTCTTCTACGTGCTCCAGGCGGGCCCGTTCATCGGCATGGTGCAGATCATCGTCTACACCGGCGCGATCATGATGTTGTTCCTGTTCGTGCTGATGCTGGTCGGCCGGGACTCGTCCGACTCGCTGATCGAGACGCTGCGCGGCCAGCGCGTCGCGGCGATCCTGCTCGGCCTCGGCTTCGCCGCCCTGGTGGCCGGTGGCCTCTCCCGCGCGCTGGACGGCACCACCCCGGTCGGCCTGGACGAGGCCAACGCCGAGGGGAACGTGCAGGGCATCGCCCGGCTGCTCTTCACCAAGTACGTCTTCGCCTTCGAGCTGACCTCGGCGCTGCTGATCACCGCCGCGGTCGGGGCGATGGTGCTGGCGCACATCGAGCGGCGCCGGGAGGACAAGATGGACCAGATCGCGACCATGAAGGCCCGTTTCGCCCCCGGCAACTACCCCGGCCCGAAGCCCGGCCCGGGTGTCTTCGCCACCTCCTCCTCGGTGGCCACCCCGGCCCGGCTGCCCGACGGCCGGCTGACCGACCGCAGCATCCCCGAGATCATGCCGGTGCGGGAGCTGAGCGCGGACGAGACCACCTTGAAGGGGACCGACCGGTGAGCGCGAGGAGTGCAGCGGAGCGGAGCCCCGCAGTCGCGAACGAAAGGCTGGCTCAGGGATGACCCCCGACTACTACCTGATCCTGGCCGCGGTGCTCTTCACCATCGGCGCGGTCGGGGTGCTCATCCGCCGCAACGCGATCGTGCTGTTCATGTGCATCGAGCTGATGCTCAACGCGGCCAACCTGACCCTGGTCACGTTCGCCCGGATCAACGGTGACCTGAACGGGCAGATCATGGCCTTCTTCGTGATGGTGGTGGCCGCCGCGGAGGTCGTGGTCGGACTCGCGATCATCATGTCGATCTTCCGGACTCGACGCTCGGCGAGCGTCGACGACGCCAACCTGCTCAAGTACTAGAGGGGCCGACGCAGTGGAAGAAACTGTGCGTTACGCAGAGGCCACGGGTTTGCTCGGCAGCGTCTGGCTGCTGGTGGCCATCCCCCTGGCCAGCGCGGCGATCCTGCTGCTGCTGGGCCGGCGGGCCGACCGGTGGGGACACTGGCTCGGCGTGGCCGCCATCGGTGCCGCCTTCGTCCTCGGCCTCACCTACTTCTTCCAGCTGCGTGGCCTGGAGAACAAGTCGGTCGAGCGGAGCCTCTGGGACTTCATCGCCGTCGGTGACTTCCGGGTGGACTTCGGCCTGCTCTTCGACCCGCTGGCCGCGGTCTTCGTCCTGCTGATCACCGGCGTGGGCTTCCTGATCCACCTGTACGCGGTGGAGTACATGGCCCACGACGCGGGTCGGCGGCGCTTCTTCGCGTACTTCAACCTGTTCGTCGCCGCCATGCTCCTGCTGGTGCTCGGCAACAACTACGTGATGCTCTACTTCGGCTGGGAGGGCGTCGGTCTGGCGTCGTACCTGCTGATCTCCTTCTGGTACGACCGGCCGAGCGCGGCCACCGCCGGCAAGAAGGCGTTCCTGATGAACCGGGTCGGCGACGCCGGCCTGGCCATCGGCATCTTCATCATGTTCGCCACCCTGGGCACCACCCAGTACGACGAGGTGTTCAACGGGGTGAGCGGCCTGGCCGGTGGCACCGTCCTGGTCCTCGGCCTGCTGCTGCTGCTCGGCGCGACCGGCAAGTCCGGCCAGTTCCCCCTCCAGGCGTGGCTCCCGGACGCGATGGAGGGCCCGACCCCGGTGTCGGCGCTCATCCACGCGGCCACCATGGTCACCGCGGGCGTCTACCTGATCGCCCGGTCCAACCCGATCTACTCGGCCAACGAGACGCTTCAGCTCGTCGTGGTCAGCGTCGGTGCGCTCACCCTGCTGATCGGCTGCGTCATCGGCGCGGCCAAGGACGACATCAAGCGGGTGCTCGCCTGGTCGACGGTGAGCCAGATCGGCTACATGTTCCTCGGGGTGGGGCTGGGCGGCGGGGCGTACGCGCTGGCCATCGTGCACCTGCTGGCGCACGGCTTCTTCAAGGCCAACATGTTCCTCGGGGCCGGTTCGGTCATGCACGGCATGAAGGACCAGGTGGACATCCGCCGCTTCGGCGGGCTGTCGAAGTACATGAAGATCACCTGGATCACCTTCATGATGGGCTGGCTCGCCATCATCGGCATGTTCCCGTTCTCCGGCTTCTTCTCGAAGGAGCCGATCATCGTGGCCGCTTTCGAGCGGGACGACTGGACGGCGTGGCTGTTCGGCGGGGCGGCGCTGGCCGGTGCCGGGCTGACCGCCTTCTACATGACCCGGCTCTTCGTGCTCACCTTCCACGGCCCGAAGCGGTGGACCGAGGAGATCGAGCACCCGCACGAGTCGCCGGCCCTGATGACGATCCCGCTGATCCTGCTGGCCGTCGGCTCGGTCGGTGCCGGTTTCCTCCTCTCCACCTCCGTGCCGGACTGGCTCACCGCCACCGCCGGCCTGGGCGGCGAGGAAGGGCACCACGAGGCGGTCCTGTCGCACACCGTCATCACGGTGCTCTCCCTGCTGGTCACCGTGCTCGGTGCCGGACTGGCCTGGATGCTGTTCCGCAACGGCACCGCCACCGCGCCGCAGCCGGCCGGGGTGCTGGTCACCGCCGCCCGGCGCAACCTCTACACCGACGCGTTCAACGAGGCGGTCTTCGAGAAGCCGGGCATCTTCCTCACCCGGGCGCTCGTCTACCTGGACAACCGGGGTGTCGACGGGCTGGTCAACGGTCTCGCCGCGGCGGTCGGCGGGGGCTCCGGCCGGCTCCGGCGGCTCCAGACCGGCTTCGTCCGCTCGTACGCGACGTCGATCCTGACCGGCGCGCTGCTGGTGGTGGCGGCGTTCCTGGCCGTACAGGCGGGGTGGTTGGCGTGATCGACCTCTTCCCGGGGGCCGCCGCTGCCGGCGGACCGCGCAGTCACGACGGAGGTAAGGCCGCATAATGTCCGACTTCCCTTTCCTCTCGGTGCTGACCGTGGCGCC
Source organism: Micromonospora sp. NPDC023956 (assembly GCF_040639195.1). NCBI lineage: Bacteria > Bacillati > Actinomycetota > Actinomycetes > Micromonosporales > Micromonosporaceae > Micromonospora > Micromonospora sp. NPDC023956. Next base: position 296,894 of record NZ_JBEZZN010000002.1, on the reverse strand, counting down.
GCTGGTCGGCGCCCTGATCGTGGCCTTCCTGCCGCGCAGCCGGCCCGAGTTCGCCAAGCAGGTCGCCCTGGTCTGGTCGCTGGCGGTGCTGGCGCTGACCGTGGTCATGTGGGTGGCCTTCAAGACCGGGGGCGAGCGGTTCCAGTTCCGCGAGTCCTACACCTGGATCCCGCAGTGGGACGCCCGGTTCACCTTCGCCGCCGACGGCATCGCCCTGGTGATGCTGATGCTGATCGCGGTGCTGGTGCCGCTGGTGATCCTGGCCTCCTGGCACGACGCGGACGCCTCGAAGCGGTCGGTGCCGGCCTACTTCGCGCTGCTGCTGGTGCTCGAGAGCACGATGATCGGCGTCTTCGCCGCCGCCGACATCTTCCTCTTCTACGTGTTCTTCGAGGTCATGCTGGTGCCGATGTACTTCATCATCGGTAGCTACGGCGGTCACCAGCGTCAGTACGCCGCAGTGAAGTTCTTCCTCTACTCGCTGGTCGGCGGTCTGTTCATGCTCGCCGCGGTGATCGGCCTCTGGGTCGTCGGCGGGAAGACCTTCGACTGGCAGGCGCTGGTGCAGGCGGACATCTCCGCCGGCACCGAGCGCTGGCTCTTCCTCGGCTTCTTCATCGCCTTCGCGATCAAGGCGCCGTTCTTCCCGTTCCACACCTGGCTGCCGGACGCCGGTGGCGCGGCCCCGGCCGGCTCCGCCGCGCTGCTCGTCGGCGTCATGGACAAGGTCGGCACCTTCGGCATCCTGCGCTACTGCCTGCCGATGTTCCCGGAGGCGTCGAAGTGGTTCGCGCCCTGGGCGCTGGCGCTGGGCCTGATCGGCATCATCTACGCCGCGCTGCTGGCGGTCGGGCAGAACGACCTGAAGCGGCTGGTGTCGTACACGTCGATCGCGCACTTCGGCTTCATCGGTGTCGGCATCTTCGCCTTCACCACCCAGGCCGGCACCGGCGCGGTCCTCTACATGGTCAACCACGGCCTCGCCACCGGCCTGCTCTTCCTGGTGGTGGGCATGCTGATCTCGCGGCGTGGCTCGGCCTTGATCAGCGACTTCGGCGGTGCGGGCAAGCTGGTCCCGGTCCTGGCCGGGGTGCTCTTCTTCGCCGGTCTCGCCTCGCTGGCGCTGCCCGGCACCGCGCCGTTCATCTCCGAGTTCCTGGTGCTGATCGGCACCTTCACGGTGAACAAGCCGGTCGCGGTGATCGCCACCCTCGGCATCATCCTGGCCGCCGCGTACGTGCTCTGGATGGTGCAGCGCACCACGCAGGGCACCCTCAACCCGGCGCTGACCGAGGTCGAGGGCATGAAGCGTGACCTGAACCTGCGCGAGAAGGTCGTGGTCGCCCCGCTGATCGCGCTGATCGTGCTGCTCGGCTTCTATCCCAAGCCGCTCACCGATGTCATCAACCCCGCCGTCCAGGCGACCATGCAGGACGTCGGCAAGTCCGACCCCGCCCCGACGGTCGGCAGCGTCCAGGAGGCAGCAAAGTGACCGAGCAGCTCGAGTTGCCCTCGATCGACTACCTGGCGCTCCTACCGGTCCTGATCATGCTGGGCGCGGCTCTGCTCGGCGTCCTGGTCGAGGCGTTCGTGCCGCGCCGGGGCCGTCACCCGGTCCAGCTCCTGCTCGCCCTGGCGGCCGTGGTGGCTGCCTTCGTGGCGGTGGTCTTCGCCGACGACCGGCGCGGCATCACCATCGGTGGGGCGATCACCGTGGACGGGCCGACCCTGTTCCTCCAGGGCGGCATCCTGCTCCTCGCCGCGGTGGCCCTGCTGCTGATCGGGGAGCGGACGGTCGAGCGGGGCGGGGCGTTCGTGGCCCAGGCCGCGGTCCGGGCCGAGTCGGCCGAGGACCGCCAGCAGGCGGAGGGGCAGAACGGGGCGACCGAGGTCTACCCGCTGACCACCTTCGCCATCGCCGGCATGCTGATCTTCGTGGCGGCGAACGACCTGCTCACCATGTTCATCGCCCTCGAGGTCTTCTCGCTGCCGCTCTACCTGCTCTGCGCGCTCGCCCGTCGGCGGCGGCTGCTCAGCCAGGAAGCCGCGCTGAAGTACTTCATGCTCGGCGCGTACGCCTCGGCGTTCTTCCTCTTCGGTGTGGCGCTGATCTACGGCTTCACCTCCGGCACGCCGGGCCGGGACGCCGGGGTGGACCTGGCCACGGTCGCCGCGGCGGTGGGCGAGTCGACCTCCAGCCGGGTGCTGCTCTTCGCCGGTGTCGCCCTGCTCTCCATCGGCCTGCTCTTCAAGGCCGCGGCGGCCCCCTTCCACGTCTGGACCCCGGACGTGTACCAGGGCGCGCCGACCCCGATCACCGGCTTCATGGCCGCCTGCACCAAGGTCGCCGCCTTCGGCGCGCTGCTGCGGATCTTCCACGTCGCCTTCGGCGGGGCCGCCTGGGACTTCACCCCGGTGCTCGGTGGGGTGGCGGTGCTCACCATGCTGGTCGGCGCGGTGCTGGCGGTCACCCAGACCGACATCAAGCGGCTGCTGGCGTACTCGTCCATCGCGAACGCCGGTTACCTGCTGGTCGGGGTGCTCGCCCCCGGCCGGGACGGCGTCGCCGGCACGATGTTCTACCTGGTCGCGTACGGCTTCTCGGTGCTCGCCGCGTTCGCCGTGGTGACCCTGGTGCGCGACGCCGACGGCGAGGCCACCCACCTGTCCCGCTGGGCGGGGCTGGGGCGGCGGTCGCCGTTCTACGCCGCGCTGTTCACCCTCATCCTGCTGGCCTTCGCCGGTATCCCGCTGACCAGCGGCTTCATGAGCAAGGTCGCGGTCTTCGGCCCGGCCCTCGACGGCGGGCAGGCCTGGCTGGTGATCGCCGGTGTGCTGACCAGCATGGTGCTGGCCTTCCCGTACCTGCGGGTCGTGGTGATGATGTGGCTCTCCGAGCCGGGGGAGTCCACTCCCACGGTCGTCGTGCCCGGTGGGCTGACCGCCGCCGCCCTGATGATCGGTGTGGCCGCCACCGTGCTCCTGGGGGTGGCGCCGGCACCGCTGCTCGAACTGGCAGACGGGGCCGCGCAGTTCATTCGATGATCCATCCGGTCGGCCGGCTCCGGCCGCCGTCGTCGCCTCCGGCCCACCGGACGCCACGGCGGCGATCGGGGCCGGCCGACCGTTTCGTCCGCCCTGCTCCGGCAGCGGGTTCCCGGAACGGCCGGTCGGGTGCCGCCGGGGCCGCCCCGACCGGAACAGGCCGAGCGGGTGTGGCATGGTTGAGGGCGTGGAGACAGCGGCTGGCCAGCGAACAGGTGCCCCCGGCTCCGGCGGTCGTCGGACCCGGCCGGGTACGGGGCAATTCGACTCGCTCGGTCTCTACCTCGCCGACGCCCGGGTCGAGGCGTCCGTCCTCGGACTGCTGGAGACCGTCGAGGCCGAGCTGAGGTCGAGCGTGGCGAGTGCGGACCCGCTCGTCACCGAGGCCGCCCGTCATCTGGTGGAGGCCGGCGGCAAGCGGTTCCGGCCGTTGCTGGTGGCGCTCGGCGCCCAGTTCGGCGATCCGACCGGCCCGCAGGTGGTGCCGGCGGCGGTGGTGATGGAACTCACCCACCTGGCCACGCTCTACCACGACGACGTGATGGACGAGGCGTCGGTGCGCCGGGGCGCGCCCAGCGCCAACTCCCGGTGGACCAACTCGGTCGCGATCCTGGTCGGCGACTACCTCTTCGCCCGCGCCGCGGACATCGCGGCCGACCTGGGCACCGAGGCGGTCCGCCTCCAGGCGCGCACCTTCGCCCGCCTGGTGCACGGCCAGATCGCCGAGACGGTGGGCCCGCGTGCCGGGGACGACCCGGTCCAGCACTACCTGCGCGTGATCGCCGAGAAGACCGGTTCGCTGATCGCCACCTCCGCCCGGTTCGGCGGCATGTTCGGCGGTGCTCCGGCCGCGCACGTCGAGGCGCTCGCCGGCTACGGCGAGACCATCGGGCTGGCCTTCCAGCTCTCCGACGACCTGCTCGACATCTCGTCGGAGTCGGTGCAGTCGGGCAAGACCCCGGGGACGGACCTGCGTGAGGGGGTCCCCACCCTGCCGGTGCTCTACGCGCTGGCCTCCGACGACGCGGACGCCGCGTCGGTGCGGCTGCGGGAGATCCTGGCCACCGGCCCGCTCACCGACGACGACCTGCACGCCGAGGCGCTCGGCCTGCTCCGGGAGAGCCCGGCGCTGAAGCGGGCCCGGGAAACGGTGCGCAGCTACGCCGAGGAGGCCCGGGAGCAGCTCGCACCGCTGCCCGACGGCCCCGCCCGGCGTGCCCTCGAATCGCTCTGCGACTTCGTGGCCGACCGCACCAGCTGACCCCCAGCCCACCCCGGTGGGAGTGCCTGCTCAGTGCGGCGTGGCCGGGGACGGCGGGAGGGTACGGGCAGCGACGAGCATGAGGGCGGCGGCCACCAGCATCGCCGCCGCGCCGGTGGCCCACATGGTCGGGTAGCCGAACCGGTCGGCCAGGAGCCCGAGCGCCAGCGGGCCGAGGCAGCCACCCGCGTACACGCCGGTCTGGGTGATCGAGGTGGCGGCGGCCGGGGCCCGGGGATGGAGCCGGACCACGGCGAAGGTCATCACCCCGGGCCAGGCCCAGCCCAGACCGAAGCCGAGCAGCACGCCGACCACCAGCGGCACCGTCCCGGCCATGGCGAGCAGCACCAGCCCCAGCGCGCCCACCCCCAGCATCCCGGCGATGACCGCCACGTGACTGCCGGTGCGCCGGTCGGCGAGCCAACCCGCCGACACCCGGGCCAGTACGCAGACCGCGCTGCCCAGGGTCAGCGTCAGGCCGGCCAGCCCCGGATCGAGCCCACGGCTGGCGGCGGAGTCGACCAGGAAGGTGCCGAGCGCGTTCGCGGCGGCAGCGGCGAGCGTCGCGGCCACCCCGATCAGCACCAGCGGCGCCGGGGGCCGGTCCCGCTGGCCGGTGCCGGTCCGCCGGACCGGCCCGACCCCCGCACCGGGCACGGCGAAGAGCGCGGCCACGGCCGCGGCCGCCGCGACGCCGAACGCCCACCGCCAGCCGGCGGTCAGCGCGACCGCCGGTACGGCGGCACCGGCCAGCAGGGTGGCGACCGGGACCGCAGCCTGCTTCACGCCGAAGGACAGCCCCTGCCGACGGGCGGGCACGTGCCGGGCGAGTGCGGCGTTGCTGGCGAGCTGTCCGAGGGCGTTCGCCCCGGCGCTCACCGCCAGCAGAACCACCAGGACCGGGTACGATCGCGCGACCGTGGCCACCGCGAGCAGCGAGCCGGCGGCCAGCAGGATGCCGGCCCGAGCCGTCCGGGCGGGGCCGAACCGTTCCACCAGTGCCCCCGACGGGACCGAGGCGAGCGCGCTGACCCCGAAGTAGACGGCGACGGCCATGCCCAGTCCGGTGGCGGAAAAGTCCAGCTCCGCGCCCATCTGCACGGCCAGACCACCGACCAGGAACACCGGCAGCACGCAGACGACGGTGGTGGTGACCGCGCCGATGCCGACGCGTACCGGACGGGCCGGGGCGGGGCGGACGGGGGTGGCGGAGACGGTGTCGGTCATGGTCCGGCCAACCTACCCAGCGGGGGTCAACTCCCGATGAATTCGGGCCAGGATCACAGTCGATCTACCCACTGTGTCTGTCGGTGCACACACAGTCGATGGATATCTGGCATCCTCGATCGGGCAGGCATTTCCTACGAGGCCTGTTTTTCATATGGTGTAGATCCCCGGCGGCGGAGGTGGTTGTGCGCGACCCCTTGGCGGAACCTTCCGATCTCATCCGGAGCGTGTCCCGCGCGCTACGGGTGCTCGAGGCGGTCGGTCGCGCCCCGAAGGGCCTGACCGTCAAGCAGATCGCCCGGCGCTGCGAGTTGACGGTGGCCACCACCTACCACCTCGTGCGGACCCTCGCCTACGAGGGATACGTGATCCGGCGCGAGGACGGTACGTACATCGTCGGGCTGGAGATCGCCGACCGGTACCGGGAGCTGGTGACCGCCTTCCGCGGCCCCTCCGTGGTCGGCGAGACGTTACGCCGGGCCGCCCTGGACAGTGGCTACAGCCACTTCCTCGGCCGGTTCGTGGGTGGTCAGGTGGCGATCACGGCGGTGGCCGAGGGGGCCCGCTCGCCGTACCTGGAGGACCTGATGCCCGGCTTCGACGAGGCGGCCCACGCCACGGCGCTCGGCAAGGCCATGCTGGCCACGCTCACCGCCGAGCAGCGCTTCCGCTACCTGCGGGAGTACGGCATGCGTCCGTTCACGGCCGCCACGCTGACCACGGCCGAGGCGTTCGAGACCGACCTGGCCGCCGGCGACCGGCGCGGCATGCAGATGGAGCTGGGCCAGTTCCGGCAGGGGGTGGCCTGCGCCGCGGTGCTCGTCGCCCCGGACAAGGACATCGAACGCCGGGTGGTGCTCGCCTGTGCCATGCCCGCCGGCGAGCTGATGACCTCCGCCCGGGTGGTCCGCGCCAAACTGCTCACCGTGGCCCGGACCGTCGCCGAGGGCCTCACCGCCGACCCCTGAGCCCCACCGAGCTGAGGTGGTTGGCGGCAGGGGACCCTGGGCACCGCTGTTGCGTGACCAGGGCCCCCTGCACCCACCTCACGCGCCGATGTGGCCGCCGTCGAGGCGCCAGGTGACGACCACGCCGGGCTTGGCGAAGTCGCCGTCCGGCCAGTTCGACGCCGGGTTCTCCAGCGAGGCGCCGCTGATCTCGCCGGGGTGCTGTACGGCCACGAAGACCGAGCGGTCGTCGGTGGTGATGAACGGGCCGCAGGCCTCCGCGCCCAGCGGCACGGTGAGGAACTGCCGGAGGTGCCCCCGCTCGGGACCCTCGATCGGCGCGGCGAAGAGGCCGTCGTTGCTGCCCAGCGCGTTGCCGTCGGTGGAGATCCACAGGTTGCCGGTGCTGTCGAAGGCGACGTTGTCCGGGCAGGAGATGGGGGAGACCTTCGCCTTGTCGTACCCGGCGAAGTAGGTCGACGGGTCGGTCGGGTCGCCGCAGACGATCGGCAGGGACCAGGCGAAGGCCTCGGCCGTGTTGTCGCCCCGGTCCTCGACCAGTTCCAGGATGTGCCCGTGCTTGTTGGCGTTGCGCGGGTTGGCCTCGTCCGCCTTCGGGTTGCTGCCGACGCCCCGGTTGGTGTTGTTGGTCAGGGCGACGTACACCTTGCCGGTGGCGAGGCTGGGCTCGACGTCCTCCGGGCGGTCCATCTTGGTGGCCCCGACCTTGTCCCCGGCGAGCCGGGTGAAGGTCAGCACCTCGGCGGCGGTCATCCCGTCGACGTACGAGCGGTTGCCGCTGACCAGCTTGATCCACCGGCCCCGGCCGTTGAACGCGCCGTCGGAGGGGAGTTGGCCCGAGCCGTCGATCTCGTCGGCGCTGGTGTGGTCGAGCGTGGCGACGTAGAGCGTGCCCGACTCGAGCAGGGTCAGGTTGTGCCGGCGGGCGTGCCAGGAGTTGCCCTTCAGGTACTTCTTGTCCGAGACGAACTTGTAGAGGTAGTCGAACCGCTCGTCGTCGCCCAGGTACGCCACCACGTGCCCGCTCCTGGCGACGATGACGTTCGCGCCCTCGTGCTTGAACCGGCCCAGCGCGGTGTGCTTGCGCGGGCGGCCGTCCGGGTCGAACGGGTCGACCTCGACGATCCAGCCGTGCCGGTTCGCCTCGTTGGGGTGCTCGGCCAGGTCGAAGCGCTCGTCGGCGCGTTCCCACTTGCGGCTGCCGGACGGGTACCGCTTGGCGGTGTCGATGCCGTACCGGGCCAGCTTCGGCTTCAGCTCCGCGGCCACCGCGTCGCCGCCGACGAAGTACTGGTTGAAGTTCTCCTCACCGGAGAGCACGGTGCCCCACGGGGTGATCCCGCCGGCGCAGTTGTTGAGCGTGCCGACGACGGTCCGCCCCTTCGGGTCGGCGGCGGTCCGCAACCACGTCGAGCCGGCCGCCGGGCCGGTCACGTCGAACTTCGTCGCCAGCGCGGTGATCCGCCGGTTGTACGGGCGGGCACCCCGGGTCACCGGCCGCCACTGGCCGGTGTCGTCGACCCGCTCGATCTCGACCACGGAGAGCCCGTGCGCGGCCATCGCGGCCCGTACCTGCTCCACGGTGAGCGCGTCCTGGCTGGTGAAGCCGGGGAACATCAGGTCCTCGTTGGTGTACTCGTGGTTGACCACGAGCAGCGCCCGCCGGCCGCGCCGGTCCAGCGGGAGCACCCCGACGAAGTCGTTGTTGTAGCCGAACTGCTTCGACTGGCGGGCCCCGGTCTGGTGGTGCACGTCCAGCTCGGGCGCGCCCGGCACCACCTCGTCGCCCCAGCGGATGACCACCGCGTGGTCGTACCCGTTCGGCACGACCAGGGTGTCCAGCTTGTTCGGCGGGATGGCCCGGAAGGTCAGCGCGCCGTTGCCGGTCCGCTGCCGGGCCGCGAAGTCCGCCACCTCGGGCAGCGCGGGGGTGGCGGCGCCGGAGGGGGCGGCCGAGGCCACGCCGGCTCCGGCGAGCGAGCCGCCGACCCCGAGGACGAGCGCGCCGACCGCGCCGGCCCGGACGACCCCGCGCCGGGACACCTCGGCGCCGACCAGGTCGCCGAGGTACGGGTTGTCGGAGGTGTTGGGGACCGGGTGGTCGCAGGCGTTGCCGCAGCGGTACAGGCAGGTCATCGAGTCGCGGCTGCCGTGGCGGTTCGCGCCCAGCAGGGGAAGCAGCCGGCGTCGGTCGCTCATGGGGAGGAACCTCCTGGAGGGTGGGTGCGCGCGCGGGACATCTCTGGGCACGCGTCCTGCCGGACGCTAGGAGGGCAGGTTGAGCGGGCGCCGGCCTCGGCGTGAACCGGACGTGAACACCTCCGGCTCGGTGAACCGATCGGGCGTGTGGTGCGTATCTTGCGGCGTACGCCCCGCTGCGGCGACTGCGAGGAGACCGCGATCAGCGACCACGACGCCCACCTGCTCCGGGCCCTGCACGACGAGCACGCCGACGCGCTCCACGCGTACGCCCTGCGCCTGGTCGACGGTGACCGGCAACGGGCCGAGGACCTGGTGCAGGAGACCCTGCTCCGGGCCTGGCGCAATCCCGCGTCCCTGGACCCGGCCCGCGGGTCGGTGCGGGCCTGGCTCTTCACCACCGCCCGCAACCTGGCCATCGACGCCTGGCGGCGGCGGTCCGCCCGGGTCGGTGAGGTGGTCACGGACGCGCTGCCCGAGCCGCCGCCGACGGTGGACGAGACCGAGCGGGCGGTGGAGGCCTGGACGATCGCCGAGGCGCTGTCCCGGCTCAGCCCGACCCACCGGGAGGTGCTGGTGGAGTGCTTCTACCGCGGGCGGTCGGTCGCCGAGACGGCGGCCCGGCTCGGCGTGCCGCCGGGCACGGTCAAGTCCCGCACCCACTACGCGTTGCGGTCACTACGGTTGGTGCTGGCCGAGATGGGGGTGATCCGGTGACCGGCTGCGAGTTCGCCTATGACGACGGCGCGTACGTGCTCGGTGCCCTCGCCCCGGCCGAGCGGGCCGCGTACGAGCAGCACCTGGCCGGCTGCGCCGCCTGCCGGGCCGCGGTCGCCGAGGTCGCCGCCCTGCCCGGCCTGCTGGGGCGGCTGGACCCGGCCGAGGTGGAGCACCTGGTGCCGACGCCGGAGCAGCCCCGGGTGCCCGCGCTGCTCGCCGCCGCCGACCGGCAGCGCCGGCAGCAGCGGCGGCGGACCCGCTGGCGGTACGCCCTGACCGTGCTGACCGCCGCCGTGTTCACGCTGGTCGTGGGCTTCGGCGTGGCCGCGTTGCGCCCCGCCGGGCAGCCCGACGACCGGGTCCGGATGGTGGCGATGCGGCCGGTCGCCGGGGCCGCCCCGGTGCGCGCCGAGATCGGGCTGACCGGCACCGAATGGGGTACCGAGATCACCATGCGCTGCGGGTACGACCCGCGCCCCGACTACGTCAAGGCGTACGTCTTCCGGTTGGTGGCGTACGGCCCGGACGGCGCGTCGGAACAGGTCGGCTCCTGGCGGGCGGCCCCCGGCGACGAGGTCCGGTTCACCGGGGCGACCCGGTTCACCGACGCGGAACTGGTCCGGCTGGAACTGCTCCGCGCCGACGGTACCCCCGTGCTCGGCTACGACGTCCGCTGAGCCGACCGGGGAGCGGGCGCCGCGCCGTCCGGGGCGGTCGCGGCCCGGCGGCGGGCGTGCCGCAGGGCGTCCACGGTGAAGACCACCAGCGCCGCCCAGACCAGCGCGAAACCGGCCAGCCGGGCCGGCGGCATCGGCTCGTGCAGGATCAGCACGCCACAGCCGAGCTGGATGGTCGGGGCGAGGTACTGCAACATGCCCAGCGTGGTCAGGGGCAGCCGGTTGGCCGCCCCGGCGAAGCAGAGCAGCGGCACGGCGGTGGCCGCGCCGAGCAGCACCAGCAGTGTGGTGTGCCCGGCCGAGACCCGACCGAAGGTCAAGCCGTCGGTGGACCAGAGCCAGGCCAGGTAGCCGACGGCGGGCAGGAGCAGCGCCGCCGACTCGATGAGGAGCCCCTCGGCGGCGGGCAGCCCCAGTTGCTTCTTGACCAGGCCGTACCCGCCGAAGCTGACGGCCAGGATCAGCGCGAGGTACGGCAGCCGGCCGTAGTCCACGGCGAGCACGGCCACCGCCAGCCCGCCCACGCCCACCGCCGCCCACTGCGCCGGCCGCATCCGTTCCCCCAGGAGGCCCACCCCGAGCAGCACCGACATCAGGGGGTTGACGAAGTACCCGAGCGCGGTCTCCACCACCTGCCCGCTGTCCACCCCGTACGTGTAGACACCCCAGTTGACCGCGATCAGGGCGGCGGCGAGCGTGATCCCGGCGAGGGTACGGGGGCGGCGCAGCAGGTCCCGCAGCACCGTCATCCGACGGAGCACCGCCAGCAGCAACGCCACCACGACCACCGACCAGAAGATCCGGTGGGCGAGCACCTCGATCGGCCCGGTCGGCCGCAGCAGCCGCAGGTAGAGCGGGAAGAAGCCCCATGCCAGGTAGGCCGTGACGGCGTACAGGTAGCCCAGCCGCGCCGGGGTCACGACAGGCCGCGTGTGTCGAGCTGCATCCAGCGGTCCGGATGCTCCATCGGGGCGAAGCCGACCTTCGCGTACACCCCGTGCGCGTCGTTGGTGGCCAGCACGATCCGGCGTACGCCGAGGTCGGCCAGGTGGTCGCGAACCGCGCCGGCCAGCCAGCCGCCCAACCCGCGTCCCCGCTCGGCGGGCTCGACGTAGACGTCGGCGAGCCAACCGAAGGTGGCCGAGTCGGTGACCGCGCGGGCCACCGCGACCTGGACGCCGTCGCCCGGCCGGTACACCCCGAACGGGACGGAGTTGGCGAACGCGCGGGCCACCGTCGCCCGGTCCCGCCCCATCGCCCAGTACGTGTCGGTGGAGAGCCAACGGTGGACGCGGTCCAGGTCGATGCGGGTCGGGTCGGTGGAGATCCGGTAGCCGTCGGCACGGGTCAGATTCAGCACGTGCGCAGGCTAACCCCGGTCACCGGGGCGTTGAACAGCCACTTCCCGCCATGCGGCTCGGGTCACCCGGCCCGGCGGGTCAGTCCCGGTCGAGCAGGGCGCCGAGGAGCCAGGTGACCACGCTGACCAGGAGCGCGCCGAGCACCGCCGCCGGCCAGAAGCCGTCCACCTCGAACGGCAGGCCGACCTGGTTGGCGATCCAGCTGGTGAGCATGAAGAGCAGCCCGTTGACGACCAGCGCGATGAGGCCGAGCGTGAGCAGGTAGAAGCCGCAGCCCACGGTCTTGATGATCGGCTGGAGGACGGCGTTGACCACACCGAAGATCACCGAAACGACGACCAGCGTGGTGACCGTCTCGGTGGCCGAGTCGGAATGGAGGGCGATCCCGGGAATCAGGAGGGTGGCCAGCCAGAGGGCCACCACGGTGCTTCCCAACCGGATCAGCAGAGACGTCATGGCGGCGATGGTGCCACGCCGGGCCAACCGGTGGAACCCGCCCGGTGCGGGTCAGTGGCGGGTGACGGGGCCGATCAGCTGCACCTCGGCCGGGGTCGGGGCGACCAGCGCCCACCGCAGCGCCCGCCGGTTCACCACCGCCACCATGTCCGCCCGGATCCGGGTCAGCCAGTCGGCGGAGCCGCCCAGCCCGAGCGCGACACCGGCGACGGCGGCCTCCGCCGGGTCCAGTGGTTGCAGCACGGCCAGGTCGGCACGGCCGAGGACGGCGGCGTCGGACGGGGTCAGCTCGTCCCGGACGACCAGGCTGGCCTGCCAACCCGCTCCGGGGGCGGGATCGGTGGACACCGGTCCGGCGTCCACCACCAGGAGCAGCGGATGCAGGGGCGTGCCGGCCACTGCGCCCGGTGGCCGGCCGGGCGGGAGCATCGTGATCGCGCCGCCGGGCACACCGACGCCCCGGACGAACGGCTCCCACACCCGGGGGCGTGCGGTCTGCACCACGACCCGGGCGCCGAGCGCCATCGCCCGTACGGCGACCAGCTGGGCGGCGCGGACCCCGCCGACCAGGACGATCCGGGTGGGCTCCGGGCGGAACAGCCGCAGGGTGACCGGGCGGCCGTGCCGGTTCGCGCCGAGCATCAGACCGGCGCTGCCGAGCGGCAGCGTCACCCCGTCGAGCGATCCGGTGGGCGTGGCCCCCCGGGCCCCGGCCCCGGCCAGTGGCAGCGTGGCGGTGAGTCCGGGCAGGTGGTCGCCGTCGAGTCGGCGTACCGCCCCGCCGAGGCCGCCGACCAGCCGGCGCAGCGCCTGCTCGGCCACGGCGAGGTCGCCGGGCGTGTCGGCGGCCAGCCGCACCGACAGGTCGACCGGCACCGCCGCCGGGTCGCCGCCGCGCGGGCCGGCGCAGAGCGACACGGTGATCGCCGAGGCGGGCAGCCCCAGCAGTCGAGGCACCAACTCCCGACCACCCTCGGTGCGCGGGCCGGGCCACCGCCGCAGCCGGTGGGTCGACTGGAGCAGACCGCCCAGCCGGAGCACCTGCCAGCTCTCCCGCCCCGGTTGACCACCGTCGTGGTGGGCCAGTTCGCCGAGCACGCGCAGCGCGGCCGTCCCGCCCAGCGGCCGGGCGGTGACCGGCGCGAGACGGCGGGCCACCTTGCGAACCGCCCCGGAGAGGGCGCGCCGCAGTTCCTCGTCGGACCAGCCGTCGACCCGCAGCGCCCGCACGGCGAGCACCGCCCGCTCGTACCCGGGCACCCGCCCCTCGGTGAGCTGGCGGTACGAGATCGCCACCTGGCTGCCACCCGCTCCGGGCGCGGGGGCCGGTGTGCCGGCGAGCAGCAGCTGGATCCGCAGTGGCGGCGTGTCCGGGCCGACCGGGGGGAGCAGCGCCGCCGGAGTGGGCAGGTTCCGCTCCCCGTCGCCGAGCAGGCCGCCCGGATCGGTCAGTTCGAGCAGGGCGGTCAGCCCGTCCGGGTCGGCGACCACCGCAGCCGGGTCACCGGCCAGTTCGGCGGCGTGGACCGAGGCGTCCGGCGCGACCAGGGCGAGCAGCGCGGCCGGAGCGGCGGCCGGGGGCAGGACTCGCCGCCGGGTCAGGTGGCCGGCGGCGGTACCCAGCCACTCGAACAGCCACCGTCGGCGGATCCGCAGCCAGGCCACCGCCAGCACCAGCACGGCGACCAGCACCGCACCGGCGGTGGCCGGGACGCCCCGGCCGACGGCGGCGCCGATCAGGGCGAGCGCCACCTGGGCCGCGACGACCTGGCCGACCCGTACGCCGAGCACCGGGCGGGGTCGGCGCACGGTCCACCGGACCGGCGGCGGGGGCCGGAACACGGACCCGGCGTCCGGGGTGGTGGACCCCCCGCTCCGGTCCGGCCGCCCGGTCCGGGCCGGGGCCGGCGGGGTCGGTCGTCCGGTCGTCGCCACCGTCACCGTGCGCCCCCTTCGCCGTTACGACCAGTTCGTCCAGCGGCCCATGGTAGGGGTTCGGGCGGGCCGGAGGGGGTGGCGTCCGTCCACAGAAGACCGGGGCGGGGTAGCAGAAGCAGATGGCGACCGCTACCGTCAGCGACGAGTTCCGCTGACCCGCTCCACTACGGCTCGCCGACCCGGCGGGCGGTCGACGCGTCCCCTCCGGGCGTCGGCGGGCAGCCACGACCACGAGACGAGGTGACGTCCGGGTGTCCCAGACCCAGGCAGAAGCCGCGGTGATGCAGCAGACCGCCGCGAAGTTCGAGCAGGTCGACCAGTCGTTGCAGACGATGCTGACCCAGCTCATGTCCGAGCTGGAGGTGTTGCAGCAGGCCTGGCGCGGGGCCGGTGGCCGGTCGTTCGAGCAGGTCCGGCAGCAGTGGTCGCAGGACCAGGCGGCGTTGCAGCGGGCCCTGCGGGAGACCGCCCAGGCGATCCGCACCGCCGGCACGCAGTACGACACCTCGGACGCCGAGGTGGCCAGCCGGGTGGCCGGCACCAACCGTGGCATCCAGCTGCCGCTCTGACCGATCCGCGACTGAGGGGAAGATCCGATGGACAACGGTGTGCTGGTCGTCAACTTCGCTGCGCTCCACCAGGCGGGCGCGGACATCCAGCGGGCGCTGAACACGCTCGACTCGCAGCTCGGCCAGCTGGAGCGGGATGCCGCCCCGCTGGTGGCCGGCTGGACCGGTGAGGCCCGGGAGGCGTACGCGGTCCGCCAGGCGCGTTGGCGTTCCGCTTCGCAGGACCTCCAGGCGATGCTGCGCGACATCAAGGTCGCCGTGGGCGAATCCGCCGCCGACTACCTCAACACCGAGAAGCGCAACGTCAACCTCTTCCAGTGAGCACCGGCCGGTGGACACTCCCGCCGGTGACGCGTCCCCGGTCCCTCCGTTGCCGGCGGTGACGTGCTCCCGGTCAGCCCGACCGCCAGCGGCGGCGGGAACCGCGCGGCACGATCACCGCCAGCAGCACGGCGGCACCGGCCAGGGCGGCGGTGACGGCGGCCACCCGCAGGGCCCGGTCACGGGCGTCGGCCCGCCGGGCGTCCCGGGCCAGCCGTACCGGATCGACGCGTTCGGCCGGGATCGCGGCGGCCCGTCGGGGCGTGCCGACCACACCGGGCCCGGTCCCGGTGACCGCCCGGTACGGGTTGAGCACCCCGGCGCCGTACCCGGCTCCCCGCCCGGGAGCGGGATCGGCGGTGGCCACGATCCGCTGGGTGACCTGGGCGGCGGTCAGCTCCGGCCGGTACTCGCGCAGCAGGGCGGCGGTGGCCGCCACGAACGGGGTGGCGTAGCTCGTCCCCTCCCCTCGCCGGTGGCCCCGACCCGGGGCGGCCAGCACCACGTCGCTACCCGGGGCGACCACGTCGACGTACCCGCCGACCTGGGAGAACTCGGCGCGGACCCCGTTCGCGGAGATCGCGCCGACGCCGATCACCCCGTGGTAGGCGGCCGGGTACGGGCGGGGGTCGCCCTCGGCGTGCAGGTTGCCGGCGGCGGCCACCACCACGACGTCCCGGTCCAGGGCGTACGCGACGGCCGCCCGGACGGCCGGGTCGTCGGCGTACAGCACCACGGAGAGGTTGAGCACGTCCGCGTCCCGGTCGACGGCCCACCGGATCGCCCGGGCGAAGACCGCCGCGCTGACCGTGCGCCCCGCCTCCCGACCGTCGACGACCTGCTGTTCGCTGACGCGTACCGGCAGGATGCGGGCCTCGGGGGCCAGGCCGCGGAAGGCGACCCCGGCCCGGGGCGCGGCGGCGATCAGGCTCGCCACCCCGGTCCCGTGCCCGGCGCAGTCCCGGCTGCCGTCGTCGCCCGGGTCGAGGTAGTCCGTCCCGTCGAGGACCCGGCCGGTGAGCTGCGGATGCCGGCGGTCCACCCCCGAGTCGACCACCGCGACGACGGTTCCCGCGCCGGTCGCCAGCGGGGCCAGCCGGTCGGGGGCGTACCGTACCTGTGGCCAGGGTGCCTCGGTGACCGGTCGGGTCGGCGCGAGCGGGGCGGCACAGCCCGGTGCGGCCGAGGCCGGTACGGCCGGGATCACGGCCGTGAGGAGGGCTGCCAGCGTGGCGGCGACCGGGCGTGGAGTCGATCGCGGCATTCGTCGCCTCCGTATCGTGTCGGCTCCGGGACGGCATGCTATCGGCTCGAAGTCATCGATGCGGATCGCACCAGCCAGACATTGTGATCTTGTTACAACCTTGTAGGTTGTACGCGATGCCTATGGCCTGTTCACGGGAGGAGAGGTGGCCGTGACCGACTGGGAGCCGGCTACCGAGGCCGAGGCGGCGATGCGGGACGCGCTTCGCGCCAACGACCAGGAACTCTACTTCCGGATCCTGGCCCGGACGGACCTGCTGCTGCCGGTCTCCGCGGAGGCCCTGGCGGGGCAGGCCCCGATGGGCTGGGGCACCTGGACCACCAACGGCCGGACACACGTGCTGGCCTTCACCTCCGACACCGCGCTCCGGGCCTGCCTGGGGGCCAGCGGGGGGTCGAGCCGGCGCTGCGCCTATCACGACCTGGCGGCCGGTTGGCCCAACCACGAGTGGTGGCTGGCGGTCAACCCCGGGCTGCCCATCGAGGGCTATCTGCCGGCCTGGTTCGTGTCGCAGCTCTCCCGGGGCGATGTCCGGCTGCCCGGCCGCACGCTGGGCGCGCGGGCACGTCTGGAGCAGGTGGAACAGCTCGCGCGTAACCGGGCGGCCGGCGGCGAGCCGCCCGCTGCCGAGCCTGCCCGGCCGGCCCCACCGTACGGAGCCAGCCGGCCGTCCGCCGCGACGCCACCCCGCCGGGGTCTGCCGGACCAGTCCGCCGAGGTCACCGAGGCCCTCCGGCCGGGTCAGCCGGACCCGCGCGGTGCGGCCCCGCCGCCGGCGTCGAACGGGGGAGCCGAGTCCGCCTCGAGCTGGTTGACCAATCCGCGCCGCCAACTGCGTCCGGATTCGGCGTACCCCGACCCGGGAGCGGCCCCGCCGCCGGACGGCCAGCCCGCCGGCCGGAACTCCTTCTTCGAGCCCGCCCCGTCGGGTCGCGGCACCGGTGGTCCGGCGCCGGTCTCGCCGCTGCGGGCCCAGGACCGGGCCATGCCCTCCTCCCGGTTGGGCGAACCGGGCCGGGCCTTCCCCCGGCGGCGCCCCTACCGGGCCGACCAGGCCGGGGAGGAGGCCACCCAGGCGTTCCGGTTCACTGAGCCGGCCCCCGCCGAGCAACCCGCCCCACCGCCGGCCCCACCGCAGAACCGGGCTACGGCCGCCGAACCGACCCAGGCACTACCCCGACGCCCGTTGCGACCGGATCCGGCGGTCGGTGAACCGACCCAGGCCCTGCCCCACCGGTCGTTGTCCCAGCCGGTCGCCGAGCCCACCCAGTCGTTGCCCCGGCGGGTGCCGCCGGGTGGCAGCGAGCCGGTGGGCCAGGAGCCGACCCAGCCGATCCCGCAGCCCGCCGGACCGCTGGACCCCACCGAACCGCTGCCGCCGGTCGACCACGCCGACCCGACCGCGCCGACCGGTCACCCCGGTGCCGGTCAGACCCTTCCGGCGGGGTATGCCGAAGCGGAGCCGACGGTGCCGTCCGGTTTCGCGGAGGCGGACCCGACGGTGCCGTCCGGTTACGCCGGGGCCGAGCCGACGGGGTATGCCGGGGTCGAGCCGACGGGGTATGCCGGGGCCGAGCCGACGGGGTATGCCGGGGTCGAGCCGACGGTGCCGTCCGGTTACGCCGGGGCCGAGCCGACGGTGCCGGCGGGGTATGCCGGGGCCGAGCCGGCCACCTCGGTCGGGCACGCCGGAGGCGAGCCGGCCCGGTCGCCGTCGCCGCTGGTCATCGAGGGGACCGTCGTCGAGTCCCGCGACCTCGCCGACCCGTCAGCGGCTCGATCCCGGGAGCAGGACCCCGACGCCGGCCGTCCGCCGGGCACCGCCCACCAGCCGGACCTGACGACCGGCCCCGGGTACGAGCCCGTCGGGTACGAAACCGCCGCCCCGGGCTCCGAGCCGATCTCGGCATCCGGGCCGACCGAACCGGCGTACCCGTCGGCGGTGGCGGAGACGGAACCGGCGCTCGACTCCGGCGCCGAGGCGGCCGGGGCGATCCCGCCGGCATCCCCGGTGCCCGACTTCGAGGCCGCCAACGACGTCGAGGAGGAACTGCTCGCCGCCGCCGGTACCGGCAGCACCGACACGTTCCTGTCGACCCTCCTGCTGGCCCGCGTGCTGCTGCCCGTCGCGCCGGACTCCACACCGGGCAGCCGCCCCGGCGAGAGCGGCTTCGTGTGGCGCACGGAGCAACTCGACGACGAGCCGTACGTGGTCGTCTACACCTCGCCGGAACGGCTGGCCGACCACGTCGACACGCCGGTCGAGACGGTCAAGGTCAAGTTTGTGCAGCTCATCCGGCGGTGGCCCGACGAGCAGTGGTCGTTCGCCGTCAACCCGGGCACCCCGGTCGGGGCGAAGCTGCCCGGTGAACAGATCGTCGCGTTGGCGAGCTGGGCCGCCGAGGTCGGGTTGGGCGACGACGTCGAGCCGGAACCGGTGGAACCGGTCGTCGCCCCGCCGGTCGAGGAGCCGGCCGGCCCCGCCCGGTACGCCACCACGCCGGAGGACCCGAACCGCCCACCGATGATGCAGAAGGTGGTCGCCCCCAGCCAGCTCGCCTACTACCTGGAACGGGGCTACGACCGGGTCTCCGGTTTCGTGCACCGGGCCGGCGAGGTCGCCCACCTGAACACTCCGGCGAAGCTGCACGCGGCGCTCGGGCTCGCCTACCCCGATTCCCCGTTCTCCCCCGACGCGGACGAGATCTACGTGCTGCGCTGGCCCGCGTACCGGCCGAGCCTCTACCGGATCCCGTACGGCGGGCAGCACGAGAGCGCGATGCGGGCGATGGAGGGCTGGGTGATCGAGCGGCCACCCTTCCGGGGCAACGGATTCGCCCCGGGCGAGAGCAGCGACGTGGTCGCCGAGTTCAAGGTGGACAGCGCCCGACTCCCGCACGGGGCGCAGCTCTGGCGGATCGGGGCGGACGGCAGTGAGCGGGTGATCGCCACCCTGGACACCGACGCCCTGCTCTGGCGACAGGTCGGGGAGCGGTGATGCGCGACGGCTACGTGGCCCGCTGGCGCGGGCGGGAGTACCAGGCCAGTCCGGACGGCGGCGACGTCCGGATCTACCAGCCGGAACCGGGCGAGGGCTTCGAGGAGGTCCGTCCCGGCCGCTACGTGCGGGTGCTGCCGGTCGACGAGGTGGACGACGTGGCGTACATCCGGACCACCTGCACCTGGCAGGGACAGCCGTTCATCGTGCTCGCCGAGCACGACGGCTGGTTGCGGGTGGAGTACACCGGTGGGCGCTGGCCGGTCGCTCAGGCGATGGGGCTGGAGGTCTTCGACTTCGGCGTCTACCAGGGTTGGGCCCCGGCCAGCGAGGTCGTCGACCTGCGCGAACACCGGAACTGAACCGGCCGGTACCCCGCCGGTCGGATCAGGACTTCGCCCACCGGAGGATCTCGCCGAGCACCACGTCCGGCGCCTCCAGGTGCGGGAAGTGCCCGACGCCGTCGAGCAGCCGCCACTCGTACGGGGCGATCACGTAACGGCCGGAACCCTGGGCGGTACGCGGCAGCGAGGCGACGTCCTCCGCGCCGTGCAGTTGCAGGGTCGGGGTGATCAGCGGCTTCTGCATCAGCTTGACGAAGCGGTAGCCGTGCAGGCGTAGCACCGAACGGAATGCCCAGCGGTACGTCTCCAGGGCGCAGAAGGCGGCCTGCGGGATCCGCATCGCCTCCCGGCAGCGGGCCGCGTACGGGGTGAAGCCGGGACTGTCCACCCAGCGCTGTCCGCCCCAGCGGCGCAGCATCTCCTCGACGCGGACCGCGTCGTTGCGGGTGAGCATGTGCTCGTAGCGGGGAAGCTGGAACTTCAGGGTCGGGGTGGCGGCGCTGAACTGGCCCCGGGGGTCGGCGAAGATGCCGGCCCGCAACCGCAGCGGGTGCGGTGCGCCGAGCACCACCAGTCGCCGGACCAGCCTGGGGTGGAACGAGGCGGCGGTCCAGCCGAGCAGCCCGCCGGCTCCGGTGCCGACCAGGGTCGCGGAGCGTTCGCCGAGGGCCCGGATCAGGCCGGCGACGTCGGCGGCGAGGGTGTAGCCGTCGTACCCCCGGGGTGGCTTGTCGGTCGCGCCGTAGCCGCGCAGGTCCACCGCGACGGCCCGGAACCCGGCGTCCGCGACGGCGGGCAGCATCTCGTGCCAGGCCCACCAGAACTCCGGGAAACCGTGCAGGAAGAGGACCATCGGGCCGGTGCCGGCCTCGACCACGTGGAACCGGCTGCCGTTCGCCCCGACGAACCGGTGCGTCCACGGTCCTTCGGTCAGAACACAGGACTCGTCGATCGGCCCGTCATGCTGGTCGGTCATGTCCACAGCCTAGGGCCCGGAGGCATCCGGCCTGCTCGGGCGGGTCGACCGGGGCGGATGCGGGGAGAAACGGGGACGGCGCCCGGGGCGGGTGCCCCGGGCGCCGTCGATGACCGGTCGGTTCAGGAGAAGCGGACCTTGATGGAGGTTCCGTCCTGCTCCAGCACCTTGATCTTGGTGCCGGTCGCCGGGAGCTTGACGCCGTGGTTCGGCAGCTCCGGGTACCAGTACTGCTTGGTGTCGTCGAACAGCGGCTGCGCCGCCTGGCCGCGGATGTACTGCGGCTGGCTGTTGTGGTGCAGCGTGAACGAGTCCGCCTTCTTCAGGCTGAACGGCGCGTCGTAGACCTGGACGCGGGCCCGCCAGGGCTGCCCGGTCAGGTTGTAGATCGGCCGCGGGTGCGCGTCGATGATCATGTTGCGACCCTCACCCGGGTGCTCGAACGTGTCGTTGTCCGGCCACCGCAGGTTCCAGTACGAGATCAGCAGACCCTCCTGGTACGCGTAGTGGTCCACGTAGTCCGGGCGGGTGTTCGCGTAGCCGAAGTAGTACGGGCCGGTCTTCAGGTACTTGTCGTACTGCACGTACGACCGGTGACCGGCGATGTAGTAGTTGTCGAAGAGCCGGGTGTAGGTCTCCTCGACGACCGACCAGCCCGCGACGGTCCAGCCGCCCGCGCCGCTCTCGGCACCGTCGGAGAAGACGGTCGCACCGTCGGCGGTCACGGTGATCGCGTCACCGTAGAAGCCACCGGAGGAGACACCGCCGTCGGTCTGGTAGCGGAGCCGGAACTGCACGGTCTTGCCGGCGGCGAAGTTCAGCGGGATCTGGATGTCGACCCACTGGTTGTCGCTGGACCCGTCCAGCGCCGGGCGGCCCGGGGTGACCTCGGCGAGCGGCTCGCCGTCCACCGTGCCGGGCAGGGCGGACCAGGTCTGTCCACCGTCCACCGAGGCCTCGAAGAACAGGTAGTCGTACCCGGCCTCGATGTTGTAGCGGCCCTTCATCGACAGCGACGCCGACGACTTCCCGGTCAGGTCGATCGTCCGGGTCATCGTGTTGTTCAGGTCGTCGTCGTTGCCGGAGAAGAACTGCTTGGTGCCCTCGAACGGCTTGCCGTTCTGGAAGGTGTACTCCCGCTGCGGCAGCACCACCACGGCGGCCTGCGGCTTGTCGGAGTTGTACTCCTGCGGGCCGAGGGTCATGGTGCGCTTCTGCCCGGCCACGACCACCTCGTAGTCGAGCCAGCCGAGCTGGAGCTTGTTCCACGCGCCGAGGTCGCCGCCGCGGTCACCGATACCCGCGTCACCCTTGGCGCCGAGCCGGCTCTGGGCCATCAGGGTCCAGTGCTCGTTGTTGTTGTCGCCGCCGTTGTACAGGTTGTAGTCGTCCGGCAGGCCAAGGTCGTGAGCGTACTCGTGGTAGAAGACGCTCCGGCCGCCGTTCTCCGGCTGGATGGTGTAGTCGCCGACCCAGATGCCGGTGTTGCCGATCTGGGTGCCGCCGGCCGGGAAGTTCGGCGGGCCGGTCACACCCTGGTCGCTGGCGTAGGCGTACCAGCGGTGGCTCCAGATCGCGTCCTCGCCCTGCCACGGGTCGCCGTCGGCCTGGTCGCCACCGGCGTGCACGATCTGGAAGTGGTCGATGTAGCCGTCCGACTCGTTGAAGTTGCCGTCGCCGTCGTGGTCGTACCGGTCCCACTTGTCGAAGGACTTCATGTCGGCGGCGATCTGCGCGTCGGTGCGGCCGGCGGCCTTCTGGTCGGCGACCCACTGGTTCGCGGCGTCCCGGACCAGGGCCCAGACGTTGCTGCAGGTGGTGTCCGGGCACGGGTAGCCGTTGGAACGGCCGTACCGGGCCTCGTTGTACTGGACCTTGACCCAGTCGGTGACCTTGCCGTCGACCGTGTACCGGCCCGAGGACTGGGCCTCGTAGTACTGCTTGACCGACTCGTCGCCCTTGCCGGTGCCGAAGTACAGCTTGCGGAAGTAGTCCGCGCTGTAGTCCTCCTGCCAGACGGTGGAGTTGTCCACCGCGCGGTTCGGCTGGGGGATCTCGTTGCGCAGCGGACCGTCGAACCGGGCCGGACCCGCGGTGTCCGGGTCGGTGTCCTGGTCCGGGTAGCTGGGGTGCCGCTGGTTGCCGAACTCGGCGAGGATCACGAAGATCCGGTCGGTCTGCTCGCGGGCCAGCTCGACGTACTGGTCCTTCGTCGGGGCCGCGCCCCGGGCGGAGCGGGCGGCCGGCCCGCCGGTGCCCTGGGTCTTGCCAACCTTGACGACCGTGCTGCCGTTGATCCGCTCGGCCGTCGCCCGTCCGGAGAGGACCTCGCTGAGGCCCTCCTGGCGCAGCGCGCGCCGCTTGCTCTCCAACGGGTTGGGCAGGTCGTGCTCAGCGTGAGCGGGCTCGGCGGCCGACTGGGCCGATCCCGGCGTGGTGGCCGGGGGCGCGGCGCTGGCGGTCGTGCCGACCGTGAGGCCGGTGGCCGTCAGCGTCAAACCGAGCAGACCCACTGCGACTTTGCGCACGTGGTACCTCCGGTGTGAAGGAAAACCGACCCGTTCGGGGTTCAGGGTCGGAGGAAGAGATCCCTAAGAAGGGACCTGTGGTGAACATAGACACTGCCGGGACTGGTGTGAAGACGCTGACGTCGATTTGTTGCACAAGCCGGTGACGGCGATGCGACAGCGTCACAAGTCGAGGCTGACGTATCGGCGTCGTGGTTTCCGCCGGTGGCCGGGACGCTCCCCGTGGGCAGCGTCCCGGCCGGAATTCAGCGTCGGGCCGGGGTCACGTACACCGCGGCGTACGCGTTGTCCCGCGCGGTGCGCTTGATGGTGATCGAGACGCCGTAGCTCACGCCCTGGTCACCGGGATTGCCCGTGCCCAGGACGGTGAAGCCGAGGTCCTGTCCGTACAGCCCCGTCGCCGGGGTGCCGTCCGGGTTGACCACCCGGGTGGTGTACGCCGCGCCGTTGCGCGACGGGACGACCACCGAGGCGTCGTTGTCCCGGGCGAACAGCTGCGAGCCGTTGCGTACCTCGATACCCGGGTACCAGCCCTTGGCGTCGGTGAAGGTCTTCACCGCCGGCTGCGACGGGAAGCTGGTGCAGTACTCGCTGAACGGCTCGCCGGTCGCCTCCAGGCACTCGGTGAACGGGGACGTCGGGCGCAGCCCGAACGCGGCGTTCGACGACTGCGGACGGCTCGGCAGGTTGTCCAGCTCCGACGGGTCCTTCACGGCCGCCTCGCCGGTGCGGCGCAGCGGGTCGAAGTGCGAGTCGACGATGAGCAGCCCGCCCTTGGCCCCGTAGCTGGGCAGCGCGGTCATCTGCGCGGTCACGTGGTTGACGTCGCCCAGGGCGGTGTCCCGGTACCAGACCAGCATGCCCGGCGCGTTGTACGCGATCCGGTCGACCTTCCAGGCGTCGTTGGAGTACACCGTGTCGTAGGTGTACTTCAGGCCCTTGTCGAAGCCGTCCAGGTTGCGCCACTCGACCAGGTAGTAGTGCGCCTGCACCCGGGTGCCGGAGTCGGTCCGCCAGCCGGCGCCGGTGGTGTCGGTGAACGTGCCGCCGGTCTGGGTCCAGCCGTTCGCGCCACCCTCGACGTCGTCGCTCCAGGTGGTGGCACCGCCGCCGGTGACCGAGAAGTCGTCGGCGAACCAGCCCCGGTCGGCGAACGCGGCGTCGGTGGCGTAGCGCAGCCGTACCCGCACGGTGCTGCCCGCGTACGCGGACAGGTCGACGTAGTCGTGCCGCCAGCCGTGCGAGTCACCGGTCAGGCCGTACTTCTTGCCGCCGTAGTCGGCCATCCGGCCGTTCGGGTCGGAGTAGTTGTCGTTGGTGCTGACCAGGTTGCCGGCCTCGTCGTAGACCTTCAGCTCGGTCCAGGTGCCGCCGCCGTCGGTGGACACCTCGACGAAGCCGTAGTCCCAGTCCTCCTCGATGGTGTAGTTGTTCCACATCCAGAACTTCGCGTCCGCGGCGGCCGGCACGGCCACCTCACGGGTGAGCTTGACGTCCGCCCAGTCCTGGTCGCCACCGCTGAACCACATGTTCGCCCCGCTGTGCGGGGTGGCCAGGGTGATCACCTTGTCCGGCAGGTTGATCTTGATGCCGTCCTTGGTGCCACGCGGGGTGCGGGAGGTCTGCCCGAGCAGCACCGTCCGCGGGTCCGCGCCGACCGGGATCTCCAGCGGGTCGGCCCAGCCGAGCACCCACTTGTCCCAGATGCCCATGTGGGTGGGCAGCGCCTGGAACACCTCACCGGCGTGTGAGCCCGAGCCCATCAGGTCCCAGAAGTCGACGTCCGAGTCGGCGTTGCCGGAGGTGTCGTAGAGGTCCGGCAGACCCAGGTCGTGACCGTACTCGTGGGCGAAGACGCCGACCCCGGCGTCCTCCGGCTGCACGATGTAGTTGGAGACCTGGAGATCGGTGCCGGGGATGCGGTAACCGCCGGCCACCGCCGAGGAGTGCGCCCAGATCGCGTAGGTGCCCTGCGCGCCGCCGCCCCGGGACTTGCCCTGTCCGGCGTGCACCAGCACCAGGTGGTCGATCACGCCGTCCGGCTCGTTGACGTTGCCGTCACCGTCCCGGTCGCCCTGGTCCTCGATGTCGTAGTCGGCCCAGGGGAAGCTCGGGTCCATCGCGGCCAGCGCGTCGACCGCGTCGGTGGCGAGCCGCCCCGCGCCCAGCGGGTTGTCCGGGTGGCCGTTCATCGCCTGCTCGCGACCGGCTACCCAGGTGCCGTTCTCGTCCTGGAAGCAGCGGGACGCGGCGTACCAGCCCTCCGAGCGCGGCAGCTTGATCCACGGGCTGGCCTGCCCGTCGACCGTGTACGCCCCCTTCGACATCTCCAGGTACATGTTGCGCATGCTGCGGCCGGAGATGTCGATGCCCGGTCGGCCGTCCGGACCGGTCAGGTCGGTCCGGATCCGCTGGGTGATGCCCGTCCTGCTGTAGAGCATCTTGTTGTAGTGGGTGGGGGAGAAGTCCGGCACCCACATCGAGTTGTTGTCCTCGTTGGCGTACGAGGCCGGGTTCGGGATGGCGTTGTGCAGCGGACCGTTCTGGACGGTTCCGGGAACGCAGCTCCGGTCCCCGAAAACCGTCTTCGGCACCATGGTCCCGGTGAAGTCGTCGTTCGCCTGGTTGTTGAACTCCACCAGCAGGGTCAGCAGCTTGGCGGTCTGCGTCTGCGGCGCCTTCTTGAACTGGCGCGGGCTCTTGCCGGTGCGGATCGCACGGGCCTCGTTGCGGGCCAGCTCACGGGCGGTGAGCGGGTTGCCCCGGGCGTACTTGCGGTCGTACGCGCGGGCCGACTCGACCGCCGGCGCGTGGATGCCGCCGGCACCCTTGACCTCCCGACCGCCGCTGTCCGGTTGGACCGCGGGTTCGGCGTAGTTGATGTAGAACTCGTCCGCGCCGACCACGGCGCGGACTCCCTCGGCCTCCTCGGCCGAGGCGTTGCCCGGCACGATCAGTGCCGAGGCGGCGAGCGCGAGCACGGGCAGCGCGACGAGCAGACGTCGCCGCGACCCGCGTTGCGAACCAGTTTGGTGCATGCCACTCCAATTCTGGGCATGGGGCGAGAACGCCGGGTTCGTGGACGTTGCGGTAACGATGAACGTCAACGGCTCCGACGGCGTGAACGTAATTCAGAAACCGACCGGGGGACAGGTCCCCGGCCGCTCTCCACCCGATCAGCCCGCTCCCGGTCCCCCGACCGTCCGAACCGGACGGCCGCCCGGCCCGCATCCGCCGCTGTGGACGGTCGCAGGGGCCGCTGCTGCCGCACCTCGCCGGGCCGGGGACCCCCAGCGGCCACCGGTGGGGCAGGCTCCGGCGGGAAACGACGGTGGGTGACGGTCCGCGCGGACCGTCACCCACCGGAAGGGGTACGCGGAGCGTCAGTCCTCGTCGGACTTTCCGCCGCTCATGCCCGAGGAGATCAGCTCCATCACCGAGGAGTCCTGGAGCGTGGTGACGTCGCCGAGGGAGCGGTTCTCCGCCACGTCCCGCAGCAGTCGCCGCATGATCTTGCCGGAGCGGGTCTTCGGCAGCTCCGCCACCAGCAGGATCTGCCGGGGCTTGGCGATCGGGCCGAGGGTACGGGCCACGTGGTTGCGCAGGTCCGCGATGAGCTGCTCGCCCGCGTCACCGGCGGTGTCCACGGTGCCGCGCGGGATGGCGAACGCGACGATCGCCTGCCCGGTCGTCGGGTCGGTCGCGCCGACCACCGCCGCCTCCGCCACCGACGGGTGCGACACCAGCGCCGACTCGACCTCGGTGGTGGAGATGTTGTGCCCGGAGACCAGCATGACGTCGTCCACCCGGCCGAGCAGCCAGATGTGCCCGTCGTCGTCGCGCTTCGCGCCGTCCCCGGCGAAGTACATGCCCTCGAACCGGGACCAGTACGTCTCGATGAACCGGTTGTCGTCGCCCCAGATGGTGCGCAGCATCGACGGCCACGGCTCGCGCAGCACCAGGTAACCGCCACCGCCGTTCGGCACCGACTGGCCCTGGTCGTCCACCACGTCCGCGCTGATCCCCGGCAGCGGGGTCATCGCGCTCCCCGGCTTGGCGGCGGTCACCCCCGGCAGCGGCGAGATCATCATCGCGCCGGTCTCGGTCTGCCACCAGGTGTCGACCACGGGCAGCTCACCTCGGCCGACGTGCTGGCGGTACCAGATCCACGCCTCGGGGTTGATCGGCTCGCCCACGCTGCCGAGCAGCCGCAGCGACGACAGGTCGTACTGCGCCGGAATGTCGTCGCCCCACTTCATCATGGTGCGGATCAGCGTCGGCGCGGTGTAGAGGATGGTCACCCCGTACCGCTGGACGATCTCCCAGAACCGGCCCTTGTGCGGGGTGTCCGGGGTGCCCTCGTACATCACCTGGGTCGCGCCGTTGGCCAGCGGGCCGTACACGATGTAGGAGTGCCCGGTCACCCAGCCGATGTCGGCGGTGCACCAGTAGACGTCCGTCTCCGGCTTGAGGTCGAAGACCGCGTGCGTGGTGTACGCGGTCTGGGTGAGGTAGCCGCCGGTGGTGTGCAGGATGCCCTTCGGGCGGGCGGTGGTGCCCGAGGTGTAGAGGATGAACAGCGGGTGCTCGGCGTCGAACGGCTGCGCGGTGTGCTCGGTCGAGGCGGTCTCCACCATCTCGTGCCACCAGCGGTCCTTCTCCGACCAGGCGACGTCCTCGCCGGTACGGCGGACCACCAGCACGTGTTCCACCGACGGGCAGTTCGCGAGCGCCTCGTCCACGGTCGGCTTCAGCGCCGACGGCTTGCCCCGCCGGAAGCCGCCGTCGGCGGTGATCACCACCTTGGCGCTGGCGTCCTGGATCCGGTTGGTCAGCGCGTCGGCGGAGAAGCCGCCGAAGACCACGCTGTGCGTCGCCCCGATCCGGGCGCAGGCCAGCATCGCGACCGCCGCCTCCGGCACCATCGGCAGGTAGATCGCCACCCGGTCGCCGGCCACCACGCCCAGGTCGGCCAGCGCGTTCGCCGCCTGGCAGGTCAGCCGGTGCAGCTCGGCGTAGGTGATGGTGCGGGTGTCGCCCGGCTCGCCCTCCCAGTGGATGGCCACCCGGTCACCCAGGCCCGCCTCCACGTGCCGGTCCAGGCAGTTGTACGCCACGTTCAACCGGCCACCGACGAACCACTTCGCGAACGGCGGGTTGGACCAGTCGAGCACCTGGTCCCACTCCTGCGCCCAGGCCAGCCGCCCGGCCTGCTTCGCCCAGAAGGCCAGCCGGTCGTTCGTCGCCTCCTCGTACGCGTCGGCCTTGACGTTGGCGTTCGCGGCGAGCGCGGCCGGCGGCGGGAACTGCCGCGTCTCATTCAGCAAATTGGCCAAGGCCTCGCTCATGGGCGTGACTCCTCGTTGCTCGGATGACCTGCGTCTCGTTGCAGAGAGGTTAACTTCGCCGGCCAGCCCCCGCGACCACGATCGTCACTCCGCCGCGCCCAGCGGCCCGCCCCACGCGCTCACCGGTGCCGCTGTGCGGCGTGGGTGTGACGGGCCGGCGCCGGGCGTACGGGTCCGGTCGCTAGCGTGACGTGGTGACCTCCGATCCGCTCGCCCCGCTCCTCGCCCTCGCCGACGTCGCTCCCGCCGTCGAGCGGGCCCGCGACCACGTCGACCAGGCGATGCGGCACCGTGCGCTGCGCCGGCACGGCGGCCAGGTGGCCGCCGAGGTGAGCCTGCGGTCCGCGGTGGCCAGCGCCGCCCTCGAGGGGTACGCCCACGAGCGCGAGACCGTCCGGGCCGGCACGGTCACCGATCCGGTGCTCCAGGGCGCGCTGCGGGTGGCCGGCGCGCTGCCCGGGTTGACCGAGCGTTGGTCGAGGGCGCCTCGGCAGGTGCTGGCGAGGTTGCACGTCCTCGCCGCCCGGGACGTGGTGACCGAGGCGGAGCTGGGACGACCGGTGGCCGATCCGGTGGTCGGCGCCCGGCTGGACGGCCTGGCCGGCCTGGTGGCCGGGGGTACCCGGGTCCCACCGCTGGTGCTCGCCGCCGTGGTGCACGGGGAACTGCTGGCACTGCGGCCGTTCGCCGGTCCGTCCGGGGTGGTGGCCCGCGCCGCCGCCCGGCTGGTGCTCATGTCGACCGGCCTCGACCCGCGCGGCCTGGTCGCGGTGGACGTCGGGCACCGGGAGCGGGAGCCCGAGTACGTCGGCTCGGCCGGAGCCTTCGCCACCGGCACCCCGGACGGCCTGCGGTCCTGGCTGCGCCACTACATGACCGCCACCGAGCGGGCCGCCACCGAACTCACCCTCATCGGCGACGAGGTCCTCGCCGCCCCCTGAACGCCGGTCGGCACCCCGGTCGCCCGCGCCCGGATCTCGATCGGGGTGGAGCGCGTCGTCAGGGCCGGCGGGCGGCCTTGTTGATCCTCCGTTGCAGGATCTGGCGGGTGACGGGACCGAGTTCGTCCACCACCTCGATGAGCACGCCGAGCTGGTCGAGCGCGGCCATCGCCCGTTCCGCGCCGGCGGTGTCCACCCCGTCGTAGAGTTCCAGCCCGACGAAGGCGGCGGACACGGCGCGGGCGAGACCGGCGACGTCGGCGACCTCGGCGAAGGGCGATCCGGCCAGGAGCCGCCGGAGGACGGCCTCGATCTCGTCCACCCAGAGCTGGAGCGCGCCGGCGGTCGGCGCGACGAGCCGCTCGTCACTCTGCGCGCCGGCGAGCATCTGGGCCAGGAACGAGACGTTGCCCAGCCGCCGTTCCTCCGCGTGCAGGCCCCGCCCGACCTCCAGCAGCTCGCGCAGGCTGCTCACCTCGGCCAGCCGGCCCGACCAGCTCGCCACCCGTTCGGCGGTGCCGGCCCGGCAGGCCGCCGCCAGCAGCTCGTCCACGCTGCCGAAGTGGTAGAACACCAGCGCCTGATTCACCCCGGCGGCAGCGGCGATGGTGCGCGCGGAGACCCCGGCGATACCGTGCTGGCGGATGGCCGCCATCGCCCCGTCGACGAGGCGGCGCTTGGTGTCGGACATCGCTCTCCTGGCGGCTGCGGTGGATGGGGCGGTGCGATCATCGCATCGGTCACGAGCTGCGCCAGCCAGGTGAGCCCGGGTAGCCGCAGGATCCAGCCCAGCCAGGCCCAGCCGAGGTGCACGTGCTCGAACGCACGGGCGACGGCGGCCACCCCCCGTTCCCGGTGACCGTCACCGCCCGTGTAGCCGGCGCGCCACAGCACCTCCGTCGGATGCCGTCCGGCGGGCACGATGGTGAGGTTCACCGGGTGACGGCGTTCGAGGAACCGCCGGACCGCCGCGCACGGCCCGCAGTCGTCGTCCAGCCAGAGCACGGCCGGCTCCCCGGGCAGGTACGGCCGCCACCGGGGCCACCAGGCACGGACCTGACGGCGGTGGTTCCGCCAGCGTCGTCCGTACCGGCGGTCGAGGTCGTGGTCCTCGTGCGGCCCGGCCACCGCGACGCTGAAGGCCACTGCCAGCCCCGCCCCCACCGCCAGCGCGGCACTGCCCGTGACCAGCGCGGTGAGCATCATCAGGGCCACCGCGCCGGCCTGCATCGGGTTGGCGAGATAGGCGTACGGGCCGGTGGTGACGAAGCGGTCCGGCGGGTCCCACGGGTACGGCGTCCCGCCGCCCCGGACCGCGAACTCGCGTACCGCCGCCAGCGCGGGCGTGGCGACCAGCAGAGCCACCTGGGCGACGAGCAGCAGCCGGGACGTCGGCAGCCCGGCCAGCCGCGCCCAGGAGCCGCCGGAGAGGGTGAAGGCCAGGGTGGGCAGGACCCACAGCAGCAGGGCGCCGAAGAGCCCGAGTTGGAGCAGGACCCGGGCGGACAGGTGCCGCCGGTCGGCGCTCCACCGGCCCAGCAGTTGCGCCGGCAGCGCCACGCCGAGCAGCCCGACCGCCTCGCCGACCAGCCAGTTCGGCCCGAGATCGAGCAGGGGCTCCAGAGCGGGCATGGTGACGACGTCGAGCCAGCCCAGCAGGCCGAGGGCGATCGGCAGCGGCAGCACCCGCCGGAGCAGTACGGGCACCGCTCCCCAGAGCGCCGCCCAGCCGATCCACAGGTCCACCGGCAGCCCCCGGTACGCCCCGTCCACCGGCGCGAAGGCGTACCAGCCGGTCGCGCGGGCCACCTCGTGCAGGG
Organism: Micromonospora sp. NPDC023956; assembly: GCF_040639195.1. NCBI lineage: Bacteria > Bacillati > Actinomycetota > Actinomycetes > Micromonosporales > Micromonosporaceae > Micromonospora > Micromonospora sp. NPDC023956. Next base: position 265,933 of record NZ_JBEZZN010000002.1, on the reverse strand, counting down.
CGGCGACCCCGATGGCGGCGGCCACGAAGGCCAGCAGCGCCGCCGCGCGGGCGTCGCGGTCCCGGTCGTACCGGGCTGCGGCCAGCACCGCCAGCAGTGGCAGCCCCAGGCAGAGGTACCGGGCGACGGTCACCGCAGCGCCAGCATGTCGAGCAGGTGCCCGCCACCCTGGTCGAGCAGGGCGTCCTGGAGCGGCCCGAAGTACCAGGAGGGATCGAGGCCCCGCCGGTATTCGATGGTCAGGCGTACCTCGGTGTGGTCGGCGTCCACCGCCTGCCAGCGCAGGTCGGCCTGCCGCCACCGGAACCAGCGGCCGTTGATGGAGGTGTCCTCGGGGAAGCGGAAGGTCAGCTGCGAGGGTGCGCTGGTGGCGACCTCGGCGACGAGGTGACCGCCCGGTCCGTGTGCGCTGCCGTGGTAGCCGAACGTCCAGCGGTCGCCCGGGGCGAGCCCGGCCCCGGCGACGTGCGTCGGTACGGGCACCCCGAGCAACCGCAGCACCGGGGACCGGACCGGGGCGGGTCGCGGCCCCGCCGCCAGCCGCTCCGCCACCGCGTCGGCGGGGAGCGCCACCACCCGGATCACCTCGACCGACTGGTCCGGGGCGATTCTCGGCCCGATCCCGCTGCCCTCCAGGCCGGGTACGAGCAGCAGCGGCACCAGGATCACCGAGTAGGTGCGGGAGGAGCGCCGGACCAGGTTGATCAGGGCCATCGCGCCGTGGGCCACCGCGTAGACCAGGGGCGCGGCCAGCACCACGCAGATCGCGCCCTCGTGCAGGGCCACCGCCGCCAGCAGGAGAGCGATGGTGGTGGTGACGAAGACCCGGCCGTGCGAGGTGCGCCCCGGGGTCAGGGCCAGGGCCGCGGCGAGCAGGACCGGCAGCGCCACGAAGAGCAGGGCGCTGTCCGCCCGCCCGTCGTGGACGGCGATCGAGAAGACCACCACCCCGAAGGCGCCGATGAGTCCGGCGAGTAACCAGTTCGCTCTGGTCCGTCGCGGGGGTGCTGCCTGCTCCGTCATGACCCCGTCCTCTCGTTTTGAGCACTCGCTCAAGGGCAGGGTAGAGGCGTTTGAGCAATCGCTCAAGAGGGGCGTGACCTCCGGTCGGACGGGTGCGCTGACAAATGCAGCCGGCAGGCACCGCCTCGACACGCGGCCATGACGATGCGTGGGCCTCGAGGCGGCGGCCACGACGACGCGCGGACATGACGACGCGCGGACACGATGACGCCCGGACATGACGACGCCCGGACATGACGACGCCCGGACATGACGACGCGCGGACACGATGACGCCCGGACACGATGACGCCCGGACATGACGACGCCCGGACATGACGACGCCCGGACATGACGACGCCCGGACATGACGACGCGGACACGACGACGCCCGGTACGCGGGCCGTACCGGGCGTGGTGGGTAGGAAGGGAGTGCGGGGCCGGTCAGGCGACCGGCGCGATGCGGCTCCGGCGGTGCCGGCCGTACCAGGCGATGCCGATGGCGACCCCCACGCCGACGCCGAGCGCGGCGGCGGCCACCGGTACCGCCGGGCGCTCCCGCAGGCGGCGACCCAGCGGGATCGGGTGCCGGAACTCCAGCACCGGCCAGGAGTTCTCGCTGGCCAGCCGGCGTAGCTGCCGGTCGGGGTTCACCACGGTGGGATGGCCGACGCACTCCAGCAGCGGCCGGTCACTGTACGAGTCGGAGTACGCGTACGACTCGGCCAGGTCGTAACCGCGCGCGGTGGCCAGCTCGCCGACCGCGTCGACCTTGCGCGAACCGGCGGCGTAGAACTCCACCTCGCCGCTGTACCGGCCGTCCTGCACGGTCATCCGGGTGGCGATGACGTCGGTGACGCCGAGCAGTTCCCCGATCGGACGGACCATCTCCTCGCCGGAGGCGGAGACCAGCACGACGTCCCGGCCGGCGGCCTGGTGCTCCTCGATGAGGGCGGCGGCCTCGGCGTACACGTACGGGTTGATCAGCTCGTGGAGAGTCTCCGCGACGATCTGACGGACCTGTTCCACCTGCCAGCCCTTGCAGAGGGCGGCCAGGTAGTCCCGGGTGCGGGCCATGGTCTGCTCGTCGGTGCCGCCGAGCCGGAACATGAGCTGGGCGTAGGCGGACTTGACCACGTCCCGCCGGGTGATCAGGCCATCCCGGTAGAACGGCCGACCGAACGCCAGGGCGCTTGACTTGGCGATGACGGTCTTGTCCAGATCGAAGAAAGCGGCACCTCGGCCCACGGCGCGAAAGTCTAGCCCGATGGTCTAGGGTCGGCGGGTGCCCGGGGGTGGCGAACCTCACTCACCTGCGAACATGCACCCGTTGTCCGGAAATAAAGTGACGGCGGTCACATCGGGTAGGCGGAATTTCGCAGGGAGTGGAGGTTGCGCCACTCGACGTGAGTACGTCTGCTACGGCATGCTTGTACTTGCGACGACTTTTCACATCTGTACAGCACCGGCTCTCGGCGGTTGCACCCCCCGTAACCGCTGAGCGAGTTCGGCTCAATCCCCCCCCGGAGCCGAACTCCCCCGACGACCCCCGTCTCCCCCCGACGGGGGTCGTCCCTTTTTCGGCCCCGGGTCACATTCCTGGTCAGCGCCCCACCTGCGTCCGGCCGGTGTCGGTCCGCCGCGTCGATGTGTGGCTCCTCCCCGGGACGACCCGCAGCATCAGCGCCCGATCCCCACCGAACTGCGGTGTCGCCCGCCCGTCGGGCCGCCACCGGCTGCCCCGGCTCCTCGCGTGGCTGGCAGCGGACCGTGGCGGAGCGGGTGGCACCCCGCCGCCTGGGTGCGACTCGGGATCTTTCCCGAGGATCTGAAGCTGTTCGGGGGGTGCGACTTCTGCGGAGAGCTGACCACCCTCGGTCCGGGAGATGGCGGCCCCGTCCTGGGCGTTCGCAGCAACGACGGCCGAAGTCGATCTAGATGCCTTGGAGGAACCAGGTGCCGAATGGTGTCAGTGAGCCCTTTTCATTGTGGGTAGCGGTTGGCTTCGACGTGGTGCAGCACGAGGATGGCCTGCACAATCGAGGTGGCGCGGCGTGCACAGCCACCGAACCGGCACCGTCACGACGGACACCGTGAGCAGGCGGGCACGTCACCTGCGCGTCCGATTCACAGATATCGTCGGGCGTCAACCCCTTCCGTCCCTGACCCTGGGAGCCAGTGAATGCGCATCAGCATGGCGACGAGCGTCGGTCGGGCCGGCCAGTCGAACGAGGACTTCGTCGGCGCTGTTCCCGGCGCTGCGGTACTGCTGGACGGCGCCGGCATCCCGGGATCCGAGTCGATCTGCTCTCATGGTGTCGCCTGGTATACGCACCGTCTCGGCGGCGCACTGCTCGGCCGGCTGTCGCGTGACGACGGGCGAGGTCTCGCGGAGATCCTCGCCGCCACGATCGTCGAGATAGCCGCCGATCATTACGGCACCTGCGACATCACGAACCCCAGCAGCCCACAGGCGACCGTGGTGATTGTCCGTGCCCACCGGGGCCGCCTGGACTATCTCTTGCTCGCGGACTCCTTCCTCGTCCTCGACCAGGTTAGCGGCGGCCTCCAGGTCGTCACCGACGAACGTGAGGTCACCACCAGACGCGTCTGCTCAGTGCCATTAGATGGCGTTCCAAGGGGAACGCCGGAGTACGAGCGCATCCGAGACTCCTGCGTCGAAGCGCTGCGCGCTCGCCGGAACCAGCCGGGCGGCTACTGGATCGCCAAAGATGATCCCCACGCGGCGGAGGAAGCGGTAACAGGCAGCCGGCCCCTCCATGACCTGAACGGCGTCGTGCTGCTCAGCAATGGCGCCAGCCGCATCGTCAGCCCATACGGCCTTACCGACTGGCCCGGGCTACTGGAACTGCTCAACGCCAACGGGCCGGCCGACATCATCCGCCGCGTCCGGCAGGCCGAAGCCCTCGCCGCCGAAGGCCCCGATGCTCCGATCCCTGACGACGCCACCGTTGCACACTGCACCGACCTACCGCGTTCCGAGATTGCGGTAGGGCGGTGCAGCGAGAACTAGCCCCTGATGCCCGCTAGAGCTGACGACCAGGATGGAAAGGCTCAGCATTAGAACAGGCACCACTAGGCTGGCGTATGGAAGCGAATTCACCGAAGAATAGGCCGCGGAAATCGCGAGGTCCCGGATCCGGCTCGGCTTGCCTCCACCTGCACCTTGATGAGCCGATCGCACTCTGTGGAAGTCGGCATCGGTGTGGTTCTCGGACGAGGCGACTGCAACCTCATGCTCCACTTCTTTTTCCAGACGCTCCACCATCGGAGAAAGAGCGTCAGGTAGCGACTCGGCCACCAGTCTCCCTGCCCGACCTCATAATGCACCTCACCCGCGGGCGCTCCGGATGCGAGCACTGCCTCGGCGATTGATCCGACGCAAACCGCATTGGCGGACCGGTGCGGCATGTTGCTGCTGCCACTCAAACGGTGGGCCCGAGCAGGTGCCGAACCGCCTGGCACTTTACCGTTCAAGCGCTGCGCTGGTCTTCCCGCGCCCAGCCCGCTGGCGCAGCGCGAAACCCGGGGAGAGAGCGACCGGGCGAAATCCGCCGGACAATAGGTTGTCAAATATGTGCTCACCGAGACTTTTGGTGGAGAATATCCTATAGAGTTTCGCTGCCACGTCTGTGCGCGACCGGAACCCGGGCCGGGAAGGGCGCGGCCGTCCGGTGGCCCCGGAGAGGAGCAACCATGTGGGACGCTGCGGAGCCCGGCCTCGTACCCGAACACCTGCGGACCATCAGGTATTACGGTGAGCCGGTCCTGCTCACCGTCGACGGGCAGGACTTCCGGGTCCGTACGCGTGCCGGGGAGCCCGGCGTGTACGACTTCGACTGGCTCAGCGGGCCGCACGAGTACGGCTTCACACTCTCCGGGCCTGCCGACCCCGTGATGAGCCGGCCCGAGATGGAGCAGAACATCCGCGACTTCCTCGCCGGCATCGACCCCGCCACCGGATACCTGGCGGAGTGACCGGCGCGCCGCACCCGAGGGCGCACCGCCTGGACCGTCGGGTTCCGCCTCGGGTGGGGACCGATGAGACGCCGGATCAGGGCAGGCTGGCCGGGAGGCCGAAGTGGCGGAAGACCCCGGGGTCCAGGAACGAGGTGATCGCCGTGACGCGGTCACCGCGCAACGTCAGCACGTCGATCGACCAGGCGTGGTGCGTGCCGGTCCCCTCGGCGTCGAGGTAGCCGGCCACCGCAGGCTGCCCGTTGGCGTGCGTGGGCAGGTGCCGCCATGTCCCGCACCCGGTCAGCGGCACCCGTACCGCGAAGTCGGTGACCGCCCGGATACCCGCGTACCAGGCGGGCAGCGGTGGCATGGACCAGGTGACGTCCTCGGTCAGCAGGGCGACCAGGGCGTCCGCGTCGGCGTTCTCCAGCGCCGTGGCGTACCCGTCGACGATCTGTCGCAGCCGCGCGTCGCCGACCTTCCGCAGCGTGTGCTGCTGGCTGGATGGGCCGACCCGGTCCGCGACGAGCCGGCGGGCACGCGCCAGCGCCGAGTTCACCGAGCTGGTCGAGGTCTTCATCATGGTGGCGATCTCGGCGGCCGAGAAGCCGAGAACCTCGAACAGCAGCAGTGCGGCCCGCTGGTTGCCCGGTAGGAACTGGAGCGCGGCGACGAAGGCGAGTTCGACGGCCTCCCGCTGCTCACAGCGGGCGTCCGGATGCGCCGGGCCGTCTGCCAGCTCCCGATCCGGGTACGGGCCGAGCCAGGCGACCCGTCCCAGTGGCGCGTCGCCGATCACGGTGCGGTCGCTGGCCGGACCGAGGTCCACCGGCAGGGCCCGTCGGCCCCGGGCCGCCACGGCGTCCAGGCAGACCCGGGTCACCACGGCGTACAGCCACGAGCGCAGCGAACTACGCCCCTCGAATCGGGCGAGCCCGCGCCAGGCGCGCAGCAGGGCGTCCTGGAGCGCGTCGTCGGCATCGTGGGTCGAGCCGAGCATCCGGTAGCAGTGCGCGTGCAGTTCCCGGCGCAGGGGCGCGACGAGATGGTTGAACGCCTCGTCGTCACCGGCCCGCGCCCGGTCCAGAGCCGGATCGGTCGCCACCTCGGTGGGCCGGTCCAGCGCCGGATCGGTCGGGACGCCGGCGGGCGGGTCCGGGGGCGTTCGAGAATTGTTCCCCACGAGCGACGATTCTGCCTGACGGCGGGAGTCACCCCTTCGACCGGAACGATCCGGCCGTATGACGGAGGACCTGATGAACCGCACCGTGACCGCTTCCCCCACCGTCGGAACCCTGCGCGTCCCCGACGCCACCCTCCACTACGAGGTACGCGGCCGGGGCCCGCTGGTGGTGCTGGTCGGCGCGCCGATGGACGCCGCGTCGTTCGCGCCGCTGGCCGAGCTGCTCGCCGTCGACCACACCGTGCTCACCACCGACCCCCGGGGCATCCACCGCAGCCCGGTCGACGACCCCGACCGGGACTCGACCCCCGAGATGCGCGCCGACGACCTGGCCCGGCTGCTGGCCCACCTCGACGCGGGGCCGGCGGCGGTGCTCGGCTCCAGCGGCGGCGCGGTCAGCGCGCTGGCGCTCGCGCAGGCCCAATCCGGCCGGGTGCACACCGTCGTCGCGCACGAACCTCCCCTCGACGAGCTGCTCGACGACCGGGAGGAGCTGCGGGCGCGTACCGAGGAGATGGTCGCCACGTACCTGGCCGGCGACCCGGTCGGCGCGTGGCGGCAGTTCCTGGTCGTGGCGAACATCGCGATGCCCGACGAGGTGATCGAGGCGATGTTCGGTGGGGAACGCGACCCGCAGACGGTGGCGGACGAGCACTTCCAGTACGCGCACATGCTGATCCCGACCACCCGCTGGCAGCCCGACCTGGCGGCCCTGCGCGCGGGCGCGACGCGGATCGTGGTCGGCATCGGCGAGGAGTCCACCGGTCAGCTCTGCGACCGGACCTCCCGGGCGCTCGCCGCCGGGCTGGGCGTCGCGCCGACCATGTTCCCCGGCGACCACATCGGCTTCGCCGAGGATCCGGAGCGGTTCGCCGTCCGGCTGCGCGAGGTTCTGGCCGAGGGGTGAGGAACCCGCTGGTCGACGGCGCGGCGCACCAGCGGTCGACGGCGAGAGCCGCTAGCGGACGACCGCCCGGGCCGGCGCGGCGACCGGCTGGTAGACGGCCAACGCCCGGCCGTCGCCGTCGGTGACCACCCACGGGTGACCGACCTGCGTGTCGCGCCGGTGGGACTCGCCCGGCGACAGCCGCTCGACGCGTACCCGGACCCCCCAGTGGTTCAGCCAGTGGACGGTCACCTGCCCGGCCCGCTGGTTGACGAACTCGACGGTGGTGTCGGCCCCGCCGTCGACCGAGCGCAGATCCTGTTCCTGCTCGGCGGGGAGTGGACTCAGCTCCACGACGTCCGGGGCGGCGGAGCGGGTCGGGGTGGCGGCGGGCCGGCTACCCGCGGTGGTGCTCCGGTCGGGGGTCGGGGTGCCCGCTGACGGGGAGGCGGAGGTGGGGGAGACGGTCGGGGAGGTCGCCGCGGGGGCGGTCGGGGTGCTCCGCGCGGAGGCCGCCGCCGGCCTCGGTGTCGTGCCGACGAAGGTCGGCAGCGGAAGCGCCGGCACCGACGGGTCGGCCACCGGCCTGGGTACGGGCGTGGAGGCGGTGCCGAGCGCCCAGACCACCGTGACGGTCACCGTCCCCACCATCGCCGCGACCAGCGAGTACCCCCACCAGGACGAACGGAACCGCCGCCCGCTGGTCTCCTGTGGTCCGGATCCTGCCGCACGAGTCATCAGTGGCCGATCTCCGCTCGGGTGCTGCCCCGGAAGGGCGGCACGGGTCCACGATTATCCAGAAGTGATCGTTGCGCGCGTCGATGGACCCCGTTGCCGTGGTCGATGGAGAGCACGGCCGAGGGCTGCGGGAAGGGCGGTCCGGCAGCCCTTTGCATAGCAGATCGACTGCCGGAACAGGCGCTGTCCACAGGCGCTCCGGTTGTCCACAGGCACGGCGGTCACGCGAGCGGGAGAGGCTCCCGTCGGCGCAGTCTCTCGGCAGCACCCCCGAGCCTGACTGCTGGAGGCCGCGATGCCACCCCGTACCGATGTCCGGCCGCGCCGACGACTCCCGCTGGTCGTCACCGCGGACGCCGACCTCCTCGACGACCTCCTCCGGCTCGCCGCAGCCGGCGGTACGGAGGTGGAGGTGGCCGCCGACCCGGCGGCGGCCCGGGTCCGGTGGTCCCCGGCACCGCTGGTGCTCGTCGGCGGTGACCAGGCCCAGCCCTGCCTGCGGGCCCGGTTGCCGCGTCGGGCCCGACTGGTGCTGGTCGGCCGCACCGGTGTCGCCGACCCCGGCTGGGAGGTCGCCGAACTGATCGGTGCGGAACACGTCGCGATCCTGCCGTCGGCGGAGCCCTGGCTCGTCGACCGCTTCGCCGAGTGCGCGCCGCAGGCGGACACCACCGCCCGGGTGGTCGCCGTGCTCGGGGGCCGGGGTGGGGCGGGTGCGAGTGTCCTCGCCGGCGGACTCGCGGTCACCGCCGCCCGGGCCCGGCTCCGGACCCTCCTCGTCGACGCCGACCCGCTCGGCGGCGGGCTGGATCTGGTGCTCGGCTGGGAGCAGCTGGAGGGGCTGCGCTGGCCGGCGCTCACCGACGCCGACGGCCGGGTCGACCCGCCCGCCCTGGTCCAGGCCCTGCCCAGCCGGGGTGACCTGGTGGTCCTCTCCGGGGACCGGGGCGATCCGCTGCCGCTGCCCGCTCCGGCGATGGCCGCCACGCTCGACGCCGCCCGGCGGGGGCGGGACATGGTCGTGATCGACCTGCCCCGCCAGCTCGACGACGCCGCCGTGCTCGCCCTACAGGCCGCCGACCGGGTGTTCCTGGTGGTCCCCGCCGAACTGCGCGCCACCGCCGCAGCAGCCCAGGTGGTCACCGCCGCCGCACCGCACTGCACCGACCTGGCGGTGATCGTCCGTGGCCCCGCGCCGGGCCGGCTGAAGGCGGCCGAGGTGGCTCGGGCGCTCGGCCTGCCGCTCGCCGGCACCCTGCGACCCGAGCCGGGCATCTCCCGGGGGCTGGAGCGGGGTGAGGCTCCGGCGGCGACCGGGCGTGGTCCGCTCGCCGTGCTCTGCCAGCGCATCGTCGCCGACCTGACCGGCCAGTCGGTGGAGGGCGCGGCATGACCGAGCATCCCCGTGCGTCCGACCGTCCGGCCGCCGTCGGTGAACTCTCCGCCCGGGTACGCCAGCGCTTCGCCGCCGAGGCCACCCCGGTCACCCCCGCCACGGTCGTCTCGGCGGTGCGCGCCGAGCCCGCCGCCGCCGTCCTCGGCGACACGGTGGTGCTGCGGATGGCCGACCGGGTGCACGACGACCTCGTCGGCGCCGGGCCACTCGGGCCGTTGCTGGCCGACGAGAGCGTCACCGACATTCTCGTCAACGGCACCCGGGTCTGGGTGGACCGGGGCGACGGCCTGCGGCAGGTCGCGGTCCCGGTCGGCACCGGGGACGACGTACGCCGGTTGGCGCAGCGACTCGCGGCCGGCGCGGGCCGGCGGCTCGACGACGGTTCCCCGTTCGCCGACGCCCGGCTCGCCGACGGCACCCGGCTGCACGCCGTCCTGCCCCCGGTGGCGACCAGTGGCCCCTACCTGTCGCTGCGGACCTTCCGGCAGCGTCCGTTCACCCTCGACGAGCTGGTGGACCACGGCACGGTGTCCCGGTCGGTGGCCCCGCTGCTCGCCGCCGTCGTGGCGGCCCGGCTGGCGTACCTGGTCACCGGGGGCACCGGCTCCGGCAAGACGACCCTGCTCAACACTCTGCTCGGGCTGGTGCCGGGCACCGAACGGATCGTGCTGGTCGAGGACGCCGCCGAACTTCGCCCGTCGCATCCGCACGTCGTCGGGTTGCAGGCCCGCACCCGCAACGTGGAGGGGACGGGCGCGGTGGGCCTCGCCGACCTGGTGCGACAGGCCCTGCGGATGCGACCGGACCGGATCGTGGTCGGGGAGTGCCGGGGCGGTGAGGTGGTCGACCTGCTCGCCGCCCTGAACACCGGCCACGACGGCGGGGCCGGGACGCTGCACGCCAACGCCCCGTCGGACGTGCCGGCCCGGCTGGAGGCGCTCGGTCTGCTCGGCGGGCTGCCCCGCGCGGCCCTGCACGCCCAGGTGACCGCTGCCCTCCAGGTGCTGCTCCAGATGCGGCGGGGACGCAGCGGCCGGGTGTTGGAGTCGGTCTCGCTGCTCCTGCCCGACGGGCCGGAGCGCCTGGTCACGGTCGTGCCCGCCTGGGTACGCGGACGCGGCCCCGGGCGGGCCGCCCGCGCCCTGGGCGTGCTGCTCCAGCAGCGCGGTGTGCCGGTGCCGCCGATCCTGTCGGCGTGGCCCGGCTCCCCGGGGACGCCGTCGTGAGCGCCGTCGCCTGGCCGGTGGTGCTGCTGGTGCTCGCCGCCGCGGCCGTCATCGGCTGGCCGGTGGACACCGGCCGGTCCCGGTACCGGATGCTGTTCCGCTCCGGGCGGCACGTCACTCCGCCGGTCGACGGGGACCCGACGGCACGCCCGGGGCGGGCCGTCCCCGTCCCGGGGCTCCGGCGACCCGGTCCGCTGCGTGACCCGGATCGGTCGCGGCGTCGCCGGGTGGGTGACCGGCTCGACGGGGGTGCGACCGGCCGGCGGACCCCGACGGGGCCGCCCAACCGTCGCGACCCGTCCCGCCCGGCCGGGTCACCCGAGGGCCCGGCCACGGTCTGGTCCGGTGGGCGCGCCGGCACCGGCCCGGCCCCGCCGGGAACGGTGACCGACGCCGGTCGGCGGATCGACGACGATGCCGTCGGCGGCCGGACCGGCCGCTGGACGCTGTCCCGGAGGCGGAGCGTGGCCCTGGCCGCCGGTGCCGGAGCGGCTGGCGGTGGCCTGCTCGCCGGGCCGGCGGCCGCCGTGGTGGCTGCCGCGTACGCCGCCCTCGGCGTGCGGGCCCTGCTCCGGCGTCAGGCGAACCGGTCGGCGGAACGGCTCCGCCGGCACCGGCTCGACCAGCTCGGCGCGCTCGCCGCCGACCTGCGGGCCGGTCTGCCGGTCCCGGTCACCCTCACCGGCGATCGTGCCGGGTCGGAGGCCGGTCACTCGGTTCCGGTCGTGGTCGCTGACGGTCCCGCCGTCCCGGGCGGTACCGACCCGGCCGACCGGCCGGAGCGCTCCGCCGACGCCACCACCGCACCCGTCGGCCCCGATCGGATCGACCGGCTGACCCGGGCGGCGGCCCGCCTCGCGGACCGGACGGGTGCGCCGCTGGCCGACCTGGTGGAGCGGATCGAGGCCGACCTGCGGGCGCTGGACCGTGGCCTGGCCGCCGCAGCTGCCCAGGCCGCCGGGGCGCGGGCCACCGCCTGGCTGCTCGCCGCGTTGCCGCTCGGCGGCATCGCCCTCGGGTACGGCATCGGCGTCGACCCGGTCCGGGTGCTGCTGCACACCCCGGTCGGTGCCGGCTGCGCGGTCGCGGCGACCGCGTTCCAGGTGGTCGGACTGCTCTGGGCCGAGCGGCTCGGCGCGACTCCCGGCGGGGCGGCCTGATGGGCGTCCGGTGCGCAGCCCCGGTCGGCGGCGACCACGCCGCCCTCCCTGACGGCTCCGCCGTGCCGGAGGGCGGCGCCACCGTCCCGGCCGGTGGTCCGGTCGTGTCGACGCACGGTGCGACCCTTGTCAGCGGCTCCATTGTTCTCGCTCCCGGCCCCGTGGCCCGCGCCGATTCGGCCGGTACCGGTGCCGCTCAGCTCACCGCCGCCGGCTGTCTGGTCGTCGCGGCGCTGGTCGTCGCCCTGGCGCACCGACACCCGTACCACCGGGCCGGCCTACGGGAACGTCCGTCGGGCCCGGACCCGGCAACGACCTCCCGACGGCGACCGGACCTGGTCCGGCTCACCGCCGGCCTGGCCGGGATCGCGGTCGCCGTGGTCGTCGGCGGCTGGACCGGACTGGTCGGCGGCGTGCTGGCCGGGGCGGCCCTCGACCGGCTGCTCCGCAGGATCGAGCCGCCGCCCGTCCGCAACCGGCGGCTCGCGGAGGTCGCCGACCTGCCGCTCGCCGCTGACCTGCTGGCGGCGGCGATGCGGGCCGGTGCTCCCGTGGACCGGGCGGTGATCGCCGTGGCGGAGGCGCTCGGTGGGCCACTCGCCGAACGGCTCGGTCGGGTCGGCCGCACCCTCCTCTTGGGCGGAACGCCGGAGGAGGCGTGGGCCCACCTCGTTCCGGTGGCCGGGGCGGACCGGCTGGTGAGCGCCGCCGTCCGGTCGGCGCAGAGCGGCGCGGCACTGGCCGGGGCCCTGGCTCGCCTCGCCGACGACCTGCGGACCGATCGGACGTTGTTCGCGGAGGCGTCGGCCCGTCGGGCGGGCGTGTTGATCGTGCTGCCGCTGGGGCTCTGCTTCCTGCCGGCCTTCATTCTCGCCGGCCTGGTGCCGGTGATCGTCGCCGTTCTCGGTGACGTGCTCTGACAACCGTCGAGAAAGGACACCCACCGTGCGCAAACTGATGGCCCGCCTGCGCGGGGACGCCGGGATGAACACCGCCGAGTACGCCGTCGGCACCCTTGCCGCCGTCGCCTTCGCCGGCATTCTGCTAAAGGTGCTGACCAGCGGCAACGTGCAGTCGGCGTTGACCGCGGTCATCGACCGGGCGCTGAAGTGACCGAGCGCCGGTGGGCCGTCCGGGCCGGTGGACCGGAGGCCGCCGCATCGCCGACCGGTGACAGCCGGGCAGCCCTCGTCGTGCCGCCGAACGGGGGTGGGCGGGGAATCGTCGTGTCGCCTGCCGGTGGTGAACGGGGAGCCGACGTCGCCAGGGCGGTGACCGGCGGTGACCGGGGTTCCTTCACGGCTGAACTGGCGGCCGGCCTGCCGGCGCTGATGCTGCTGCTCCTGGCCGGGCTGACTGCGGTCAGCGCGGCGACCACGAAGGCCACCTGTCTGGACGCGGCCCGGGAGGCGGCGCTCGCCGCCTCCCGGGGGGAGAGCGGACGGACGGCCGGTGCCCGGATCGCCCCGAGCGGGGCGGACGTCTCGGTCGAGGTGGGTCAGGACCGGGTGACCGTGACGGTGCGGGCCCCGGTGCGGGCGCTCGGCGCGAACCTGCCCCGGATCACGGTGGTGGCGACGGCCGTGGCCGCCGTCGAGCCCGGCATCCCGTTCCCCGCGCCGTGACGGTCCCCGCGTCGCCGGCGGAGGGGACGGCATGCAGGAGCGGATCGCCCGTCGTGACCAGACAGCAGACGTGCCCGGCGGCGGACCGGGGTGGGGCGAGCGTCCTGCTGCTCGCGGTGGGCCTCGTCGTCCTGCTCGTCGGGCTCTTCGGGACGGCAGTGGGCGCCGCCCGGACGGCTCGGCAGCAGGCGCGGGTGGCGGCCGACTTCGCGGCTCTGGCCGGGGCGGGCACCAGCCTCCGGGGCGCGGAGGCCGCCTGCCAGCGGGCCGCCGAACTGGCCGCCGCCAATGGTGCCCGGCTGGTCCGGTGTCACCTGGACGGGCTGGACGTCCAGGTCACCGCAGAGGTGACGGCCGAACCGCTCCCCGGGCTGCCCCGGAAGGCCACCGTCACCTCCCGCGCCGGCCCGGTACGCGGCTGAGCCGCCCGGTCGGACCGCCCCGGTCGGACCGCCGAGCACCCGCGCTCGCCGCGCGCTCCGGCCGGACCGGTGAGCACCCGGGCCAGGCCGCCGGTGAACGCCCCGGCCGGGGCGCGGAGGACGACGCGGTCCGGTCAGCGGCCCTGGAGGGCGTCCAACCCGATGGCCATCGCGATGACCAGGCGGCGGTCGATCTGCGGGTGCGCCACCTCGACCGTGTACCGGTCGCGCAGCCCCCACTGCTTGACCACCGAGAAGATCGGCTGGCCACCGGCGGTGAAGTCGAAGTGGTACGGCAGCCAGGAGAGCGAGTCGACGAACCGCCGCAGCAGGGCCACCGGCATGCTGCGTTCCTGGCCGGTCGTCGGGGGCAGGCCGGGCTGCTCGACGTGCCAGGTGGAGCGCAGCAGCGACTGGGCGAAGTCCTTGCGGAACAGCCCGATCGGGTTGCCGAGATGGTCGGTGACGTCGTACGTGGCCCCGACGTCGAGCCGCTGCCGGGCCTTGAAGCCCAGCAGGGGCTGCTGCTTGCTGTCGTCGGTGTAGATGGTCACCTGCTCCTTGAAGGCGAGCCGCTTCTGCTGCGCGAAGGCGAGCAGTCCGCCTTCCGAGCCGTCCGGCGCGACCGCGTGGACCTCGTACTGGTTGACCATGAACCGCAGACGTTGCCGGATGTGGAACCGCTGTTGGGCCTGAAGCTGGTTGAGCTGCATGAAGGTCCCTTCCGTCCGATGCGCCGACTCTTGCACACCGCTTACCCACCGGCACAGTCGATCATCGGTCCGGCACCGCGCACGCCGGTGCGGGTGGCGTGGACCCCATGATCGATGTGTCGGACGCCACCCGCCGGGTGGAGGTTCACCGGGTGTCGTTGGGGGCGCGGAGGACCCAGGTGTTGAGCAGTTGGTGGATGGCCCGCAACCGCTCGTTGATCTGATCCAGCCGCTCGGCCTGGGCGAGTTGGGCCAGCGCCGCGCCGAGGGCGATCTGCTGGTCCCGGGTCAGGTTCTCCTGGTCGACCGTGTAGAGCAGGTCGACGGTCTCGCTGATGGTGTCGGCCACAACTCCTCCTCGGGGGCATGGAAGCGCTCCCAAGCAGATGCCCCGAATGGCAGTGGTCTATTCCTACGTCCCATCTGGCAGGTTGGCCAGCACCACGTCGAGCACCCGCACCGCGTCCGCCCGGCCGAGCGGGTTGTTGCCGTTGCCGCACTTCGGGGACTGCACGCAGGACGGGCACCCGGTCTCGCAGCCGCACTCGACGATCGCGTCCCGGGTGGCCCGCAGCCACGCCGCCGCCGTTCCGTACGCCCGCTCGGCGAAGCCCGCCCCACCCGGATGACCGTCGTAGACGAAGACCGTGGGGGCCTCGGTGTCCGGGTGCAGCGCGGTGGAGAGGCCGCCGATGTCCCACCGGTCGCAGGTCGCCACCAGCGGCAGCAGGCCGATCGCGGCGTGCTCGGCGGCGTGCAGCCCGCCCGGCACGTCGGCCGGCTCCACCCCGGCCCCGGCGAGTGCCTCCGGCGTGACGGTGAACCAGACCGCCACCGTCCGCAGTTCCCGGGCCGGCAGGTCCAGCGGCCGGGTGTCGATCACCTCGCCGGAGGAGAGCCGCCGCCGTTGGTACGAGACCACCTGGCTGGTCACGTCCACCTCGCCGAGGAACAGCCGGACCGGGCCGGCGTCGACCGACGACCGAACCGACACCACCGACAGCGAGGTGACGTCCCGGGCGTGGGTGGACCAGTCCGGCTCCTCGGCGTGCACCAGCGCGCAGCCGTCGGCCAGGTCCAGGTCGTCCACCACGTAGGAGACGCCCTGGTGCAGGTAGACCGCGCCGGGGTGGACCAGGAAGTGTGCCGAGCCGCCGTCGACCGTGCCGAGCAGCCGCCCGGTCGCCGACTCCACCACGCAGACCGGGGCGCCCCCCTCGCCGCGCAGGTCCACCTCCGGCCGTTCCCGGTGCCGCCAGTACCAGCCGGTCGGCCGCTGCCGCAGCGCCTGGGCCGCGACCAGCGCGTCCACCGCCTCCTTCGCCCCGTCGCCGAAGAGTTCCAGGTCGGCGGGGGTCAGTGGGGCCTCCGCCGCCGCGCAGGCCAACTGCGGGGCGAGTACGTACGGGTTGGCCGGGTCGAGCACCGTCGCCTCGACCGGCGCTCCGAACAGGGCCTCCGGGTGGTGCACCAGATAGGTGTCGAGCGGGTCGTCCCGGGCCACCAGCACGGCGAGCGCCTCGCCCCCGGACCGCCCCGCCCGCCCGGCCTGTTGCCAGAGCGAGGCCCGGGTGCCCGGGTAGCCGCAGATCAGCACGGCGTCCAGGCCGACCAGGTCGACCCCGAGTTCCAGCGCGTTGGTCGAGGCGAGCCCGAGCAGGTCACCGTCGAGCAGCGCCCGCTCCAGCTCCCGCCGCTCCTCGCGCAGGTAGCCGGCCCGGTACGCGGCCACCCGTGCGCCGAGCCCCGGCACCGCCTCGTCGAGGGCCCGCCGGGCGGTGCTTGCCACCACCTCGGCCCCCCGCCGGGACCGGACGAAGGCGAGGGTGCGTACCCCCTCGGCGACCGTGTCGGCGAGCAGGTCCGCCGTCTCGCGCAGGGCCGACCGGCGGGTCGGCGTCAGGTCCTGCGGCGGGTCGTCGGCGGTGGCGGGCAGCAGCGGCGGCTCCCAGAGCGCGAAGGTCACCCCACCGCGCGGCGAGGTGTCCTCGGTGACGGCGGTGACCGGCAGTCCGGTGAGCCGCCCGGCCGCCGCCGCCGGGTCGCCGGAGGTCGCCGAGGCCAGCACGAACGTCGGCGTCCGGCGGGCGCCGTCGGCCCCGGTGGCGGGGCGGCGTGGACCGGGTGCGGCGGAGGTGCGCAGCGCACCGGCGCACTGCCGTCGCAGCCGACGCAGCACGTGGGCGACGTGCGAGCCGAAGACGCCCCGGTAGGTGTGGCACTCGTCGACGATCACGTACGTCAGCCGGCGCAGGAAGCCGGACCAGTGCGCGTGCCCGGGGAGGATCCCGTGGTGCAGCATGTCCGGGTTGGTCAGCACGAACCGGGAGTGCCGGCGGATCCACTCCCGCTCGGCGCGCGGGGTGTCCCCGTCGTAGCAGGCCGGGCGGACCCCCTCCAGCTCCAGTCCGGCGACGGCACGGAACTGGTCGGCGGCGAGCGCCTTGGTCGGCGCGAGGTAGAGCACGGTGGCCCGGGGGTCGGCCAGCAGGGTGGCCAGTGCGGGGAGCTGGTACGCCAGCGACTTGCCGGACGCGGTGCCGGTGGCGACCACCACGTGCCGGCCGTCGTACGCCAGGTCCGCCGCCTCCGCCTGGTGCCGCCACGGCGCGACCACGCCGCGTCGCTCCAGCGCCGCGCGCAGCTCCGGCGGGACCCACTCCGGCCACGGCACCGGTACGCCGGGCCGGGGTGGCACCCGCTCGACGTGGGTGACCGGGTCGGCAGCGCTCCGGGCGCGCAGCCGGCGCAGCAGCTCGGCCGGGGAGCGCCCGGGTCCGGAGCCGGTCGACACGGTGGCTGCGGCGGTCACATCGTGCACTCTCGCACCGGAACCCGGAGTTCGACCACCCGGGCCGGGGTAAGGAGGTGCCTGCCACCGGTGACCTGCTCGGCGCGGCGGCGGAGATGGTTAGATGCCCAGGAGAGTTTGCGGCTCTTGCGAGGGAGGACCGATGGAGCTGTCGCTGGCGACGCACGGCGAGGGTGAGCACACGGTGCTCGAGGTCGGCGGTGAGGTCGACGTGTACACCGCCCCCCGCCTGCGCGAGCGGCTCATCGAGCTGATCGACGGTGGGGCCCGCCGGGTCGTGGTCGACCTGGGGCGGGTCGACTTCCTCGACTCCACCGGTCTCGGGGTGCTGGTCGGCGCGTTGAAGCGGCTCCGGTCGGTCGGTGGCAGTTTCGCCCTGGTCTGCGACAAGGAGCCGTTGCTCAAGATCTTCCGGATCACCGCGCTGGACCAGGTCTTCCCGCTGCACCCGACGGTCGCCGCGGCGATCGCCGCCGACCCGTCCGCCCCGGGCGCGTGATGGCGACGGTCCGGCTCTCCTTCTCGCCCGCGCCGGTCCACGTCCGTACCGCTCGCCTGGTGGGCGTGGCGGTCGCCCGACGGGCGGGGGTACGCGAGGACCTGCTGGACGAGGTACGCCTCGCGATCGGCGAGGCGTGCACCCGGGCCGTCGCCCTGCACCGGCAGTACGACATCCCCACCCCGGTGCTGGTGGAGATGTCGGACAGCGGGGCGTACGCGGTGCGGGTGGTCGACCGGGCCCCGATCGAGGCCGGCCTCGGGCTGGCCGCGCTCGACGCCGACCAGTTGGCCAACGAGTCGCTCACCGACGAGGCGCTCACCACCGGCGTCGGCTTCGCCCTGCTCGCCGGCTTCGTCGAGGACCTCCAGGTGCGGCCGGTCGACGAGGGCGTCGGCACCGAGGTCCGGATGGTCTGGCCCGTGGGTCGCTGACCGGGCCGGGCCCGAAGAACAGCACATCAACCGAGGTCGTGTCCCCCGCCGGGGGACACGACCTTCTTGTCGTGATCCCCGCCTATATCAGATTTCCTCACATATCACAGCGACGAAGATCATCCACACCAGGCGTACCCTCGATGTGACCTCTGACACTGGTTGCGGCTACAGTACGCGGGTTGTCAGCAAGTGTCCCGCCCATCACCAGCGGCTATAGGTGATCTTCGCTGTCCGCATTCCGGTGGTGGGCCGGCTCCGCTTGCGAGTCCGCATCCAGGCGTCCGGCTGGTACGTCCCACCGGCCGACGCGAGTGTTCGGTACAGGAGGACACAGATGTCCGGGATCTTGGCCGCCGACGGCGGCGAGCTCTCCCTCACCGGTGCCAACGTGTCGTACGTCGTCATCGCCGCGGTCATCGCGCTGGTGGCGCTCGTCTTCGCCGCCGCCTTGACCAAGGCGGTACTGGCAGCCGGTAAGGGCACCACCAACATGCAGGAGATCTCCGGGGCCGTCCAGGAGGGCGCCTCGGCCTATCTGCTTCGGCAGTTCAGGACACTCGCGGTGTTCGTGGTCGTCGCCGTCGTGCTGCTCTTCCTGCTGCCGGTGCACGACACCGACGGCAGCGAGACCATGGTGAAGATCGGCCGGTCGGCCTTCTTCGTCGTGGGCGCGGCGTTCAGCGCCTTCATCGGCGGGGCCGGGATGTGGCTTGCCACCCGGGCCAACCTGCGGGTCGCCGCCGCAGCCCGGGAACGGCAGGGCGGCCGCGAGGCGGCCATGAAGATCGCCTTCCGTACCGGTGGCGTGGTCGGCTTCCTCACCGTCGGCCTCGGCCTCTTCGGCGCGGCGCTGGTCGTCCTCGTCTACCGGGGCGACGCGCCGACCGTGCTGGAGGGCTTCGGCTTCGGTGCCGCGCTGCTGGCCATGTTCATGCGGGTCGGCGGCGGCATCTTCACCAAGGCCGCCGACGTCGGCGCGGACCTGGTCGGCAAGGTCGAGCAGGGCATCCCCGAGGACGACCCGCGCAACGCGGCCACCATCGCCGACAACGTGGGCGACAACGTCGGTGACTGCGCCGGCATGGCCGCCGACCTGTTCGAGTCGTACGCGGTCACCCTGGTCGCCGCGCTGATCCTCGGCCGGGCCGCGTTCGGCGAGGAAGGCCTGGTCTTCCCGCTGATCATCTCCACCATCGGCGTGCTCATCGCGATCATCGGGGTCTTCATCACCCGGCTGCGCCCCTCGGACCGCTCCGGTCTGACCGCGATCAACCGGGCCTTCTACCTCTCCGCGCTGATCTCCGCGGTGCTGGTGGCGATCGCCGCCTTCGCCTACCTCCCGGCGAGCTTCGCCGACCTGGAGGGTGGCCTCACCGACGCCGACCAGAACCCGCGCCTGGTCGCCATCGGCGCGGTGGTCATCGGTATCGTGCTGGCCGCCGCGATCCAGGCGCTGACCGGCTACTTCACCGAGACCGACAAGCGCCCGGTGCAGGACATCGGCAAGAGCTCGCAGACCGGTGCGGCCACCGTCATCCTCGCCGGCATCAGCGTCGGCCTGGAGTCGGCGGTCTACTCGGCGCTGCTCATCGGGGCCGGCGTGTTCGGCGCGTTCCTGCTCGGCGGCAGCTCGATCACCCTCTCGCTCTTCGCGGTGGCGCTGGCCGGCACCGGCCTGCTCACCACCGTCGGCGTGATCGTGGCCATGGACACCTTCGGCCCGATCTCCGACAACGCTCAGGGCGTGGCCGAGATGTCCGGCGACATCGACGAGCACGGCGCCCAGATCCTCACCGAGCTGGACGCGGTCGGCAACACCACCAAGGCGATCACCAAGGGCATCGCGATCGCCACCGCGGTGCTCGCGGCGACCGCGCTGTTCGGCTCGTACACCGACACGCTGAGCACCGCGTACGCGGACGCCGGGGTGGGCGACGTCGGCACGGAGATCCTCAACTCGCTGAACGTCGCCAACCCGCGCAACCTGGTCGGTCTGATCATCGGCGCGGCGGTGGTCTTCCTCTTCTCCGGCCTGGCCATCAACGCGGTGTCCCGCTCGGCCGGCGCAGTGGTGATGGAGGTCCGCCGGCAGTTCCGTGAGCTGCCCGGGATCATGGACCGCACCCAGCGCCCGGAGTACGGCAAGGTCGTCGACATCTGCACCCGGGATGCGCAGCGCGAGCTGATCACCCCCGGCCTGCTCGCCATCCTCGCCCCGATCGCGGTCGGCTTCGGCCTCGGACCGGGCGCGCTCGCGTCGTACCTGGCCGGGGCGATCGGCGCCGGCACGCTGATGGCGGTCTTCCTGTCCAACTCCGGTGGTGCCTGGGACAACGCCAAGAAGATGGTCGAGGACGGCGCGTACGGCGGCAAGGGCTCCGAGGCGCACGCCGCGACCGTCATCGGCGACACCGTCGGTGACCCGTTCAAGGACACCGCCGGCCCGGCGATCAACCCGCTGATCAAGGTGATGAACCTGGTCTCGCTGCTGATCGCCCCGGCCGTGGTGGCCTGGAGCGTCGGCGACGAACGGAACACCCCGCTGCGGGTGGGCATCGCGGTCGTGGCGACCCTGGTCATCGTCGCGGCGGTGCTGTTCAGCAAGCGCAAGGGCGTGGCGATGTCCGACGCCGACGGCGGCTCGGGCGGAGCCGCCGCCGGCAGCCCGGACCAGCAGCCGGAGCCGGTCCGCGCCTGATTCCGACGCCCCACGGTCCCCGGTCGGCACACCGCCGGCCGGGGACCTTCGGGCGGGCCCGTCGGCGACCGGGCGACCGACGTCGATGGGTGGGTGGCGCATCACGACGAAGGCCGTACGCTGCAACGCATGCGTACGTGCCGGGCGGCAGCCGCCGGAAAACTCACGGTGGTCCTGGCCGCGATCGTCCTCGTGGCCGGCGCGTGCGGTGCCGGCCCGACGCCCCGGGTCTGGGCCGCGGCGGTCTGCGAGGCCCTCACCCCCTGGCGCGCGGAGATCGACAAACTCACCAGCAGCACCCAGCAGCAGATGACCGCGCAGACCACCCCCGCGCAGGCCCGGGAGAACCTGGTCCGGCTCTTCGCCGGAGCCGAGCAGGCCAGCGAGACCGCCCGCCGCAAGGTCGAGGCGGCCGGGGTGCCGGACACCGAGCACGGCGAGCAGGTCTCCGCCGGCTTCCTCGATTCGCTGGAGAAGGTCCGGGACGCCTACGGCCGGGCCCGGACCACCATCGCGGGGCTCGGCACCGGCCAGCCGACCACGTTCTACGACGGGGTGCGGGGCGCCGTGGACACCCTCGACAAGGAGTACGACGCGAGCGCGCTGGACACCAGCAAGCTCAACTCGGAAGAGCTCAAACAGGCCTTCGACGAGGTCCCGGAGTGTCGCTGACACCGCCCTCCGACGCGCCGGCCGGCACCGGGCCGGTCCGCCAGCTCTCCCTGTTCGGTACGGAGGCGGCCGACCCGTCCCTCGCCGACCTGGCCGGGTTGCTCGCCGGGCCGGCCGAGATCGTCCGGATGGGGGGCACCGCCCGACTGTCGGTCGTCGTGGATGTCGCCTGGCGGGTGCACGTGCTCGTCGCCGAGCTGACACGCCGGGGGTTGAACGCGAGCTGGGAGGCGGCCGGGGACCAGCACCGGATCCGTACCTCGTACACCAGCGCCCTGGCCCCGCTCGCGGCAGCCTGGCTCCCCGGCGGCCCGGTCCCCGACGGTCCACCCGCCGTCGGGGAGGACGCGCCGCGCAAGCGACCGCCCGTCACCTTCCACCTCAACGGCCGCCGGCTGCGGCTCTGGCTGGCCGCGGCGGGGGTCGCCGAGCCGTCCGGCTTCCGGTTGCACCTCGGCCCGGCCGACGAATCCGGCCGCGAACCGGTCGGGCGGGCGCTGGCCGCCGTCGGGCTCCCCGGGGTGTTCCTCGACGCCGGGGCGGACGGGTCGGTGTACCGGATCAGTGGCCGGCGACGCCTGGCCCGGCTGGCCGAGCTGGTCGGTGACCGTCCGGCGGCCGCACCGCCGACCGCATGGCCACCCGGCCCGACCTGACGTTGGTGACGGTGAGTAGTGGATCGCCCGCAGAAAGTGCGAACCGGACCGTTGCGGCGTCGTCCGCCGCACCGCCCGCCGCCCGCTGCGGGGACCACGGGGAGCCTTCCCCGGCCGTCCCCCGCATGCTCTGGCCTGCTGTCGGGTAGAGGACAGCGGGTGGTCGGACGGCCCCCCGCCGTGATCCCCCGGCGCGCCGGTCACCGGCCGACGTTCGACACAGTGGCCCGCCCGAGGGCGGATCCGCGGTGTACGGTGACGCCGTCCGGCACATTCGTCCGCATCGCGTCGGGGGAGACCGCGCTGTCGGGTGGCTTCGCCGCCCACGAAACCCCGAACGCGGGCGGCGCGTTACGTTGGACATCCGGACCGCCGGCGGCCCGGACGTACGGCGGTGCCGCCCGGGAGGCGGCCGGGCCACGAGCAGAAGTGAGGTCGCAGGAGACGTGCCGAGCAACGCCAGGACCACCCGTCTGGTCATCGTCGAGTCACCGGCGAAGGCCAAGACGATCTCGGGCTACCTCGGTCCGGGATACGTCGTGGAGGCCAGCTTCGGGCACGTCCGCGACCTGCCCCGCAACGCCGCCGACGTGCCGGCCAAGTACAAGGGCGAGCCCTGGGCCCGGCTCGGGGTGGACGTCGACAACGGCTTCCACGCCCTCTACGTGGTTTCCGCCGACCGCAAGCAGCAGATCACCAAGCTGACCCGGCTGGCCAAGGAGGTCGACGAGATCTTCCTCGCCACCGACGAGGACCGCGAGGGCGAGGCCATCGCCTGGCACCTGGTGGAGACGCTCAAGCCCAAGGTGCCGGTCAAGCGGATGGTCTTCCACGAGATCACCAAGCCGGCGATCCAGGCGGCGGTGGCCAACCCGCGCGAGATCGACCGCGCCCTGGTCGACGCCCAGGAGGCCCGGCGGATCCTCGACCGGCTCTACGGCTACGAGGTCTCCCCGGTGCTCTGGAAGAAGGTCATGCCGAAGCTCTCGGCGGGCCGCGTCCAGTCGGTGGCCACCCGGATCGTGGTCGAGCGGGAGCGGCAGCGGATGGCCTTCCGCACCGCCGAGTACTGGGACATCCTGGCCACCCTGGCGGTCGCCGGGCCTGGCGAGGGGCCGCGTACCTTCCCCGCCACCCTGATCGCGCTGAACGGCGACCGGATCGCCACCGGCAAGGACTTCGAGCCGACCACCGGCCGGGTCCGGCCCGGTGCGGGCGTGGTGCACCTGGACTCGGGCGGGGCGCGCGGACTCGCCGCCCGCCTGGAGGGGCGGCCGTTCACCGTCACCCGGGTCGAGGAGAAGCCCTACCGCCGTCGCCCGTACGCGCCGTTCATCACCTCCACGCTCCAGCAGGAGGCGGCCCGCAAGATGCGGTTCTCGTCGCAGCAGACGATGCGCACCGCGCAGCGGCTCTACGAGAACGGCTACATCACCTACATGCGTACCGACTCGGTGAACCTGTCCGAGACCGCCATCGCGGCGGCCCGCCGGCAGATCGTCGAGCTGTACGGCGAGCGCAGCGTGCCGCCGGAGCCGCGCCGCTACACCGGCAAGGTGAAGAACGCGCAGGAGGCGCACGAGGCGATCCGTCCCGCCGGGGACAACTTCCGCACCCCGGGCGACGTGCGCAACGAGCTGTCCACCGAGGAGTACCGCCTCTACGAGCTGATCTGGCGGCGCACCATCGCCTCGCAGATGACCGACGCGGTCGGCTCCAGTGTCTCGGTGCGGATCCGCGCGGTCTCCAGCGCACAGGAGGAGGCGGACTTCGGCGCCACCGGCAAGACCATCACCGACCCGGGCTTCCTGCGGGCGTACGTCGAGTCCAGCGACGACGAGAACGCCGAGGCCGAGGACGCCGAGCGTCGGCTGCCCAACCTGGTGAAGGACCAGCCGCTCACCGCCGACCAGCTGGTAGCCCAGGAGCACCACACCCAGCCGCCGTCGCGCTACACGGAGGCGTCGCTGGTCAAGGCCCTGGAGGAGCTGGGTATCGGTCGCCCGTCGACGTACGCGTCGATCATGCAGACCATCCAGGACCGGGGGTACGTCGTCAAGCGCGGCCAGGCGATGATCCCGTCCTTCCTGGCGTTCGCGGTGATCGGGCTGATGGAGCGGCACTACCCGCGCCTGATCGACTACGACTTCACCGCCAGCATGGAGAACGAGCTGGACGAGATCGCCGGTGGTGACCACGCGGCGGTCGACTTCCTCACCGCGTTCTACTTCGGCAGCGCCAACGGTGCCGGCGACCAGGACATCGCCCGCTCCGGTGGGCTGAAGAAGCTGGTCACCGAGAACCTCACCGAGATCGACGCGCGCAGCGTCAACTCCATCCCGCTCTTCACCGACGACGAGGGCCGCGAGGTGGTCGTCCGGGTCGGCAAGTACGGGCCGTACCTCCAGCGGACGGTGCCCGGCCAGGCCCCGGCGACGCAGGCCGAGGGCGAGGAGGGCGGCACCCCCGGCGACCGGGCCCCGATTCCGGAGGGGGTGGCTCCCGACGAGCTGACCCCGGAGAAGGTGCACGAACTGTTCCTCGGTGGCGGCGGTGAGCGCAAGCTCGGTGACGACCCGTCCACCGGCGAGCCGATCCTGCTGAAGTCCGGCCGGTTCGGACCGTACGTGGCCAGTGGCGAGCGGAAGTCGTCGCTGCTGCGGTCACAGTCGCCGGACACGCTCTCCTTCGACGAGGCGCTGAAGCTGCTCAGCCTGCCCCGGCGGATCGGGGTCGGCCCGGACGGCGTCGAGGTCTTCGCCAACAACGGCCGCTACGGGCCGTACGTCAAGCAGGGTGAGGAGTTCCGCTCGCTGGACTCCGAGGAGAAGATGTTCACGGTCACGCTGGACGAGGCGCTGGCCCTGCTCGCCGCACCGAAGGCCCGCCAGCGGCGGGCCGCCGCGCCGCCGCTGCGCGAGATGGGCGTCGACCCGCTGACCGAGAAGCCGCTGGTGATCAAGGACGGCCGGTTCGGTCCGTACGTCACCGACGGCGAGACCAACGCGTCGCTGCGGCGTGGGCAGACGCCGGAGGCGCTGACCATCGAGGAAGCCTCCGAGATGCTCGCCGAGAAGCGGGCGAAGGGGCCGGCGCCGAAGAAGACGGCGCGGAAGGCCACCGGGGCGAAGAAGGCTCCCGCGGCGAAGAAGACCACGGCGAAGAAGACCGGCGCCACGAAGGCCGGCGCCAGCAAGGTCAGCGCCGCGAAGACCGGCGCGACGAAGGCCACCGTCACGAAGTCCGCCGTCACGAAGTCCGCCCCGGCCAAGAAGGCCCCGGCGAAGAAGGCCACCCCGCGCAAGGCGGCCGCGGAGGCGGAGTAGCGCGGATCGTGGTGGCGGACGGCCCTTCCGGGGGTCCGTCGGCCACCACGATCAGGTCGATCAGGAGCCGAGGACGCGGGCGAGGTAGGGGTTGCCGAAGACGCGGGCGGGGTCGACGGTGTCCCGGAGAGCCTGGAAGTCCGCGAACCGGGGGTAGGCGGGGGCGAGCGACTCCGCGTCGCGGTAGTGCAGCTTGCCCCAGTGCGGACGCCCGCCGAGCCCCCGGGCCACCTCCTCGAACGCCCGGAAGTACGGCTCGTACGGCATGCCCACGTACTGGTGGACGGCGATGTAGGCGGACTCGCGTCCGTACCCGTGGGACAGCCAGATGTCGTCCGGCGCGGCGAACCGCACCTCGGCCGGGAAGAGCACCGGGAACGGCAGGCCGTCGACGATCCGGCGCAGCGCGTTCAACGCCTCGCCGAGGGCGGCGCGCGGCAGGGCGTACTCCATCTCCACGAACCGGACCCGGCGCGGGGTGCAGAAGATCCGGTCGGAGCGGCCGGTGTACCGCCGTTCGGTCAGGGCCCGGGCACTGACCGCGCTGATCGTCGGAACCAGGCGGGGCGACGCCCGACCCAGCCGGCAGGCCCGCTCGAAGACGGTGTTCGCCAGGAACTCGTCGTCCAGCCAGCCCCGCCACCCCGGCAGCGGCCGGTCGTCGACGGCCACCCGGTCGTTGGTCTTGACCTGCACCCGGTCGGTGTACGGAAACCAGTAGAACTCGACGTGGTCGTGCCGGTCGAGCAGTGCGGGCAGGTCGGCCAGCACGTCGGCGAGCCGCGCCGGGCGTTCGTGGGCGAGCAGCGTGAAGGCGTCCACGCAGCGCAGCGTCACCTCGGTCAGCACGCCGAGCGCGCCCAGCCCGACCCGGGCGGCGGCGAACAGGTCCGGCTGCTCGTCGGCGGAGCAGCGCAGCACCTCCCCGGTGCCGGTGACCAGGGTCAGCGCCTCGACGGTGGTGGCCAGACAACCGAGTCGCGCGCCGGTGCCGTGGGTGCCGGTGGAGATCGCCCCGGCGATGGTCTGGGCGTCGATGTCGCCCAGGTTGGGCATGGCCAGGCCGTGCCCGGCGAGCAGGTCGTTGAGCTTCCGCAGGGTGATCCCGGCGGGTACGGTGACCAGCCGGCGCTCCCGGTCCACCCGGACCGGCTCGGTGAGGTCGGCCAGCTCCAGCCGGTGTCCGTCGGTGACGGCGATGGAGGTGAAGGAGTGGCCGCTGCCCACCGGCCTGATCCGTACCCCCGCCTCGGCGGCGGCCCGTACCGCCTCGGCCACCTCACCGGTGTCGCGTGGTCGGGGCACCGCCCCGGCGATGCTGCGTTGGTTGCCCGCCCAGTTCGTCCAGGCGGTGCCGACCGTGACCGTCCGCGTCATGTGCGCCTCCGTGCGCCAGGGGAACCCATCAGAACGTCGTGCCTGGTAAACACCACATTGCCGGCCCGATCGTTAGTACCGGTAGCGTCACGCTTCGGTGACGTGCAGAAATGTTCATCCGTCGAAGGGGGGTGGCGTCGAGTGTCCACACCAGCCGCCACGACCGGGCCGTTGCGCCGGGTACCGGTGCAGGGGCGAAGTGTCGCGCGGGTCCAGCGGATGCTGGACGCCTGCGCCGAGCTCGTCGACGAGGTGGGGTACGAGGGTCTGACCACGACGCTCCTCGCCGAGCGGGCCGAGGTCGCGATCGGATCGGTCTACCAGTTCTTTCCGGACAAGCGGGCCATCGTGCAGGCGCTGACCCTGCGCACGATGGAGTCCTACCTCCAGCGGCTCGACGCGCGGTTCGCCTCGGACGACCTGACCGACTGGTGGGACGGCGTCGACGCGGCGATCGACGAGTACATCACGATGCACCGCACCGTTCCCGGTTTCCGTACCCTGCACTTCGGCGACGTGGTCGACCTGCACCTGCTCGACGAGCAACGGGACAACAACGGCGTGATCGCCGACCAGTTGGCCCGGGTGCTGACCGAGCGGTTCGGCCTGACCGACGGGCCCCGGCTCCGGTTCATCCTGGAGATCGCCGTCGAGGCGGCCGACGCGTTGATCAAGCTCGCGTTCCGCCGCCAGCCGGAGGGGGACGAGCGGGTGCTGGACGAGGCCAAGGCCTTGATCCGGGAGTACCTGCACCGCCAGGTCCAGGCCTCCGGCCGCGCCGTCGAGGCGGCCGACGCGGTGGGTGCCGGCGGTACCGGGGAGAGCGCGGACGGCGCCGCGCCGGCCGGTCCGTCGGCCGCCCCGGTGGCCGTCGACGCCGGCTGACGTCCGCCCGGTCACAGGAACGCGCATCCCTCGCCCCGGTAGGTGGGGACCGTCGTCACCACGGCGTCCCCGTCCACCAGGTGCAACTCGTTCACCCGTTCGCAGACCTCGCCGGCCTTGGCGTGGCGGAACCAGACCCGGTCACCCACCCGGAGCCGGTCGGCCGCCGCGCCGGTCAGCGGGGTCTGCACCTCACCCGCGCCCTCCGTGCCGACCAGTCGTAACCCGGCCGGCAGCCAGGGCCGGGGAAGCCGGCTGCGCTCGGCGGGGCCGGAGGCCACCCAGCCGCCACCGAGCACCGTGGCCACCCCGGCTGCGGGGCGGCGGACCACCGCGCAGGCGAAGAACGCCGCCGGGGTGGGGCGCCAGGCACGGTACGCGTCGAAGAGCGTCGGCCCGTACAGCCCGGATCCGGCGGTGACCTCGGTGACCGCCGGGTCGGCGCTGGTCGCGGCGATGCTGCCGGTGCCGCCGCCGTTGACGAACTCGAGGTCGGTGTGCGCCCGCACGGCGTCCACCGCCGCGCCCCGGCGGGCCAGCAGCTCCCGGTACGACCGGCGCTGCACCGCCCGGATCGCGGTGCCCCGCAGCGCCTGTCCCGGCGGGGCGTCGCCCAACCCGGCGATCTGCGCCTCGTACGCCATCACCCCGACCAGCCGGAAACCGCGCCGGCCGGTGACGGTGGCGGCGAACGCGCCGGCCGCCGCCGCGTCGTGCACCGGGGAACGGCGCACGCCGACGTGCACCCGCCCGCGCAGGGGTCGCCAGGAGGCGTCCAGGTCGAGGCAGACGCGCAGCTCGGGGCGCTGCCCGGGGGCGCGCACCGCGTCGACGAGGTCGAGTTGCGCCGGATCGTCCACCATCAGGGTCACCGCCGCGGCGAGGTCCGGGTCACCGGCCAGCTCGGCCAGGGCCGCCCGGTCGGCGGTCGGGTACGCCACCACCACGTCGTCGCTGACGTCGGCGCGGACCAGCCGGATCGCCTCGGGCAGGGTGAACGCGAGCACGCCGTGCCAGCCGGGCCGGTCGAGAACCCGGGTGAGCAGGTCGCGGCTGCGGACCGACTTGCTGGCGACCCGGACCGGTTTGCCGGCGGCCCGGCCGACCAACGCGGTGGCGTTGCTGTCGAAGGCGGCCAGGTCGACCACGGCGAACGGCGGGTCGAGGTGGGCGGTCGCCCGGTCCAGACGGTCGCGGAGCAGGTCGCGTTCGATGGCCACGTGAGCACGCTAACTGTGGGAACGGATAATGCGAAACACCCTCGCGTACAACCTGGTCTGTGGTGATGTGCGCAGAGGCCCTAGGCTCGCGAGCAGCAGGATGTCACTCGGCGGGATGACCGCCCACCGCGACTAGAGTGTGACACCGGGGAACGCCCAGGGATGGGCCGGCACTGGAGGTACGGCCATCGAAAGCCAGCAGAACGGCGAGTCGGCCGGCGTGTCGTCACCGAGCCAGGGCGACCGGACGGGCTACGCCGCCCTCCGCTCCGTACTGCGCATCCGACCGTTCCGCCGGTTGTGGATCGTGCTCAGCGCCGCGTCGTACGGGGACTGGCTCGGTCTCCTCGCCACCTCCATCTTCGCCGCCGACCAGGTCGAGGGGAGCACCGCCAAGGGTGCCGCGTTCGGCACCGTCATCGCGATCCGGCTGCTGCCCGCGCTGGTGCTCGGCCCGCTCGCCGGGGTCTTCGCCGACCGGTTCGACCGCCGCTGGACGATGGTCATCTGCGACGTGCTCCGCTTCCTGCTCTTCGCCTCCATCCCGTTGGTCGCGCTCCTCGGCGCCAGCGGCGGGGTGGTGGTCGGCTGGGCCACGGTGGCCACGTTCCTGATCGAGACGATCACGCTGATGTGGCTCCCGGCCAAGGAAGCGGCGGTGCCGAACCTCATCCCGCGCGCCCGGCTGGAGATGGCCAACCAGCTCAGCCTGATCAGCACCTACGGCCTCACCCCGGTCCTGGCCGCGCTGAGCATCGCCGGGCTGGACGCCAGCGTCCGGGCCGCCACCGGCGGCGAGGTGCCCGACTGGTCCGAGCCCGCACAGCTCGCGCTCTGGTTCAACGCCTTCTCCCGGCTGGCCACCGCGCTGGTGGTCGCCTTCGGCATCAAGGAGATCAGCCAGCGGAAGGAGGAACGGGAGGCCCGCGCCGAGCAGAGCATGCTGACCCAGTTCAAGGAGGGCTGGCAGTTCATCGGCCACACCCCCCTGGTGCGGGGGCTGGTGCTCGGCATCTTCGGCGCGTTCGCCGGCGGCGGCATCGTGATCGGCACCGCCCGGTTCTTCGCCAACTCGCTGGGCGCCGGTGACGCCGCCTTCTATCTCCTCTTCGGCGCGATCTTCATCGGTCTGGCGATCGGCATCGGCGGTGGCCCGATGATCGTCCGGGACCTGTCCCGCCGTCGCTGGTTCGGCATGAGCATCGTGCTGGCCAGCGCGTCCGTGCTGGCGCTCGCCTTCGCCATCCACCTCTCCATGGCGATGCTCGGGGCGATCCTGGTCGGCGCGGGCGCGGGCATGGCCTTCCTGGCCGGCACCACCCTGCTCGGCGGGGAGATCGCCGACGAGGTCCGGGGCCGGGTCTTCGCCGTGGTGCAGATCGGCACCCGGCTGGTGCTGATCTTCGCGATCGCGCTGAGCAGCCTCCTGGTCGGCGTCGGCGGGTCCCGGGAACTGCGCATCGCCGACCTCGGCATCTCGATCTCCTCCACCCGGCTGCTGCTGCTCGCCGCCGGGCTGGCCGGCATCTTCGCCGGGATCAGCGCCTTCCGGCAGATGGACGACAAGAAGGGCGTGCCGGTCCTCGCCGACCTGTGGGGCTCGATGCGGGGCCGTCCGCTCACCCCGGCCGAGCCCTTCGTCTCCGCCGGGCTCTTCGTGGTCTTCGAGGGCGGGGAGGGGTCCGGCAAGTCCACCCAGGTCACCCGGCTCGCCGAAACCCTCGGCGGGCAGGGGCGCGAGGTGGTGATCACCCGGGAGCCTGGGGCCACCCCGGTCGGGCAGCGGATCCGTACGCTGCTGCTCGGCGCGCCCGGCTCGGACACCCCGTCGCCGCGCGCCGAGGCGCTGCTCTACGCCGCCGACCGGGCGCACCACGTGGCCACCGTGGTCCGGCCCGCGCTGATCCGGGGCGCGGTGGTGGTCAGCGACCGGTACGTCGACTCCTCCCTGGCGTACCAGGGGGCCGGGCGGACGCTGCCGACCGACGAGGTTTCCTGGCTCTCCTCCTGGGCCACCGGAGGACTCAAGCCCGACCTGGTGGTGCTCCTCGACGTCGACCCGCGTACCGGCCTGGCCCGGGTCGCCGCCCGGGGCGGGGAGACCGACCACGTCGAGGCGGAGTCGCTCGCCTTCCACGAGCGGGTCCGGTACGCCTTCCTCGACCTCGCCGCCGCCGACCCGAAGCGCTACCTGGTGCTCGACGCGTCCCGCCCGCAGGAGGAGATCGCCGCCCAGGTGGCCCGCCGGATCGAGGAGATGCTGGACGACCCGGCGGCGATCGTGCACCCGGCTCCGGCGAAGCAGCCGGACACCTCGACGCAACCGGAGTTATCCGACGCGGAGCTGGTGACGATGGAGCAACGCCGCTGATGCCGGAGGTCTTCGCCGAGCTGGTCGGCCAGGACGAGGCGGTCGACACGCTGCGCCGGGCCGTCGGCGCGGCCGCCGCCGTGCTGCGTGCCCCCGTCAGCCACCCCACCGGCCCCGGCCGCACCGCCGTCGCCGAGGCGACCGGCCCGGACGGCGGCGGGACGGGCCCGGACCCGGGTGCGGGGATGACCCACGCCTGGATCTTCACCGGCCCGCCCGGCTCGGGGCGGTCGGTGGCCGCCCGCGCCTTCGCCGCCGCCCTCCAGTGTGTGCACGGCACCGGCTGTGGCAGCTGCGCCGGCTGCCACACCACCATGACCGGTACGCACGCCGACGTCCGGCTGGTCGTGCCCGACGGGCTCTCCATCGGCGTGAACGAGATGCGGGCCCTGGTGCTGCGGGCGGCGAGCACCCCGTCCGGCGGGCGGTGGCAGGTCGTGATCATCTCCGACGCCGACCGGCTCACCGAGGCGGCCGGCAACGCGCTGCTCAAGGCGATCGAGGAACCACCCCCACGAACCGTCTTCCTGCTCTGCGCCCCGTCCACCCACCCGGACGACATCTCGGTGACCATCCGGTCGCGCTGCCGGGTCGTACCGCTGCGGCAGCCGTCGGCGGGCGCGGTGGCCGAGGTGCTGGTCCGCCGGGACGGGATCGCCCCCGACGTGGCCGAGTGGGCGGCGTCGGCCGCCCAGGGCCACGTGGGTCGGGCCCGCCGGCTGGCCGGGGACCCGGAGGCCCGCACCCGGCGGGACACGGTGCTGGCCGTGCCCCGCCGGCTGACCGGGGTGGGGGCCGCCTTCGACGCCGCCTCCGCGCTGATCGAGGCCGCCGAGGCGGAGGCGGCGGCGACCGTCGCCGAGACCGACACCGCCGAGAGGGCCGCGTTGCAGACCGCGCTCGGCGCGGGCGGCACCGGCCGGGGGGCCGCCGGCGCGATGCGCGGCGCCGCCGGGCAGCTCAAGGACCTGGAGAAGCGGCAGAAGTCCCGGGCCACCCGGGCGCAGCGGGACGCGCTGGACCGGGCCCTGGTCGACCTGGCCGGGTTCTACCGGGACGCCCTGGTCGCCGCGCTGCGGGCGCCGGTCGCGCCGGTGCACACCGACACCGTGGCGATGGCCCGTGCCGGGGCCGAGAAGTGGGACGCCGAGGGGGCCCTGCGGCGGCTGGAGGCGGTGCTGGAGTGCCGCACCGCGATCGAGGCCAACGTCAAGCCGAAGATCGCCGTGGAGGCGATGATGCTCGCCCTCTGGAAGGGCTGAGCCCCACCCGGTACCACCCGACCGGTACTTCCCCTGCTCCCCGGGCCATCGACAGTGTCGATTGATTGCGGTACGGTCCCTGTGCCGTGGTGACGGCGACGGCACCCTCAGTGACACCGCTTGCGGGAGGAGTCCGCCCATGCCGCGGGGGGAGATCGACGAAGCCTGGATCGAGGAGGCAGTCCGGCGGTACCGCCGGATCGAGTCCCTCCAGGCCGAGTTCGACGCGGCGGTGGCAGGCGTCCAGGTCACCGTCCGGTCCCCCGACGGGCTGGTCGAGGTGGTGGTCACCGCCGCCGGCACGATCACCGACGTCCGCTTCCTCGGCCCGCTGCACAACCGCCACCCCCGGGACGTCGCCCACTCGGTGCAGGCGGCGGTCACCGCGGCGGCCGACGCCGCGCAGTGGGCCCGGGAGAAGCTGCACAACGAGACGTTCGCCGCGTACCGACCGCTGGCGGGGGCGTGAGATGGACGAACTGCGCGTACTCGCCGCCCGGCTCGACGAGGCGGGCGGCGACCTACAGGCCCTGGCCCGCGCGGCGACCGCCACCGACCCACCACACCCCGCCTTCGGCGTCCACCTTCCCGGGCGGCCCGGCGAGATCGGTCGGGCACTGCACCGGCGGTGGCTCGAGGCGACCGATGACCGGGCCCGGGAGGCGACCATCGCTGCCGCACGGCTGGCCGCCGCCGCGTCGGCCGTGCGGGGTGCCGCCGACCGGTACGCAGAGGTCGACGACACCGCCCGACGGCGGATGGGCCGGGAGACGTGATGGACGCCCTGGACCGTCTCGCCGAGCCAGGGCTGGACCTGCTCGATCGGGTCGACACGCTGCTCGCCGTCGGGGCACCGGACGGGCACCGCCTCTGGCCGCTGCTGCGCCGAATGCAGGTGTTGCCCGGTGAGGCCGTGCGCGGCTTCCTCGACCTGCACCCGGAGCCGTTGGCCAGGGCCGGCCGCGCGGTGCGCGGGCTCATCCCGACCTGCGACGCCGTCTGCGGGACCCTGAGCGATCCGGTCATCTGGTCCGGACCGACCGCCTCGGCGTACGACCAGGCGAGGTCGGCGCTGCTGCGGCACCTCGACGAGGGGCCGGAGAGTCTGGTCGGCCGGCTGGAGTCGACGGCCGGGTACGCCGACGCGCTGGCCGACTGGGTGGAGGGCAGCCGCCGGGCGTTGGCCCGAGCCCTGGCCGATGTGCTCGGCTCCGTCGAGGCGGTCCGGGTGCGTGCCGCCACCGTGCCCGGAGCGGAGCCCGGGAGCGCGGCACTGCTTGCCGCAGCCGACATCGCCCACCGGGTGCTGGCGGTGTTGGGGGTGGCGTACGACGGTGCGGAGACGCTGCTGCGCCAGTGGTCGCCGAGCCTGGCCGAGTCGATCTGGCGGGGACCGGTGGTCGGCCCCGCCCCCTACGACCGGGTCGTCCGGGTCGGTTACTGATCGGCCTTCTTGCCTCGGTGTCACCGAGTGTGTCAGTCAATCGGTCGATTTGCCCAGGGTGGACTCAGATGTGTGGAAAAGGACCCACGCATATGGAAATTGCTAGATATATTCGAGCTTCCCGACAGGACAGGAAGGGAAGCCTGTGAAGATCGTCAAGAGTCTGCTCGCGCTCGTGGCCACGGCGGGGCTGGTCGTCGCCGCACCCGGTGCCGCCTCGGCGGCCCCCGACGAGGCGCCGCCGCGTACCGGCGCCGTCGCCTCGGTCGCCCCCCAGCAGGTCGGCGTCAACCACACGACGAGCTGCCCGACGGGCTGGGTCGTCTCCGACGCGAACAACCTGCCGGTCCGCACGAGCCCGAGCACCACCGCGTCGCTCATCGAGTGGGGGCAGAGCGGGTGGCTGTACGAGTGCTACCCGAACACGTACTACCTGGGTGACCGGTACACCGCCTGTGGCGTGACCAACGCCAACGGGTGGATCGCGGTCTGGGTGCCGGGGACCGGCTGGGGCTTCACCTACATGACCTGCCTGGACGACTACTAGGCCGGTTCATACCGTGGGCCCCGGCGCGCCGCGCCGGGGCCCACCCCCGTCCGGGCCGGGACGACGACCTCGTCGGAGTCGATCGACGACTGCGGGGGGTGACCGGGTGGCGACGCCGGGGTGGGTGAAGGCGGTGGATTGGCCGTAGGGTGAGGGCATGGGGATGCTCTGCGCGGTCAGCTTCAACCGGTACGGCCGCCTCTACTACCTCGACCCGGGCGAGTTCCGCCCGCAGGTGGGCGACCGCGTGCTGGTCCCCACCGAGGACGGCCCCGAGGTGGCCGAGTGCGTCTGGGCACCCCAGTGGGTCAGCGAGGACACCGACGGTTTCCCCAAGCTCGCCGGCCTCGCCGTCGAGGAGGACCTGCACCGCGACGAGCTGCTGCGCAAGCGCAAGGCCGAGGCGAAGGTCGCCTCGAAGCGGCTGATCCGCGAGCACGGGCTGCCGATGAAGGTCGTCGCCGTGGACCACGTCCTCGGTGCCGAGGTCGGCGGCAGCGGCCGGACCACGATCTACTTCACCGCGCCGCACCGGGTGGACTTCCGCGCCCTGGTCCGGGACCTCGGGGCGACCCTGCACTGCCGGGTCGAACTGCGCCAGCTCTCCGCCCGCGACTCGGCCCGGGTGCAGGGCGGGATCGGCTCCTGCGGCCGGGACCTGTGCTGCGCCACCTTCCTCAACGACTTCGAGCCGGTCACCATTCGGATGGCCAAGGACCAGGACCTGCCGCTCAATCCGCTGCGCATCTCCGGGGCGTGCGGCCGGCTGATGTGCTGCCTCAAATACGAACATCCGTTGTACCAGCGCTTCCAGGAATCCGCCCCGGCCGTCGGCACCCGG
The DNA here is from genome assembly GCF_040639195.1 of Micromonospora sp. NPDC023956. Lineage (NCBI taxonomy): Bacteria > Bacillati > Actinomycetota > Actinomycetes > Micromonosporales > Micromonosporaceae > Micromonospora > Micromonospora sp. NPDC023956. The sequence continues at coordinate 230,555 of NZ_JBEZZN010000002.1, read as the reverse complement.
GTGTCGACTCCGGAGGGCGACGGCAAGGTGGTCGGCCACAGCGTCCCGAAGGACTCGGTGACCGTCCGGCTGGACGCCGACGGCTCCCGCTGTTCCTGTTCCCGGGCGAGCGTCTGCGCCCCCCGCCAGGCCCACGACCAGCACTACACCTCGTGAGCCTTCGTGAGCCTTCGTGCGGCGGAGGGCACCGGCGGGGTCAGGGCCGCAGGGTCACCGGCGGTTCGGCCAGGCGGGGAGCCAGCGGAGCCTGCGGGGTGAGCCAGGAGGCGGTCGGGGACTGGTCCGGGTTGACCTGCCAGCCCCGGGACACCCGGTCGACGGCGATCGGGTAGATCGTCAGGGTGCCGTCCGGATCGATCCGCAGACGCAGGAACGACTTGGCGTCCTCGATGCCCTGGCCGGCGAAGAGTTCGTTCACGTTCACCCCGAAGCTCCCGGCGACCAGCAGGTACAGGGCAGTGAGCTCGCTCGCCACGAATCCGATCACCGGCCCGTAGACCACCGCTGCCGCGACCACCGGCATCGGCCACGGCCAGTCGTGGAACGGTAGTTCCAGCCAGAGCCACGTGCCCCCGGCGGCCAGCGCCACGTGAGCCAGCCCGTGCGTGACGCCGAGGATCCAGTGCCGGGAGTGGCGCTTGCCGCTCGCGCTGGGCGGCTTGGCGAAGAAGCCCGCGCCGAGGACCGTCACCAGCAGCATCGCCATCAGCGGCACGCTGAACAGCCGCTGCTCGACGCTGTCCGCCCGGTTCGCCGCCACCCCGGCCATCGCCAGCATCAGCAGGGTGTGCAGGGTGCCGAGCAGCGCGGTGAAGCCGGGGTTGCGGAACGGCAGCCGGCGGAAGATGCCCCAGCCGTACCGCCGGGAGCGCGTCGCGTCGGGGTAGCGACCCGCCAGTTCGTACGGCTCGGAGCGGCTGGCCCGCCGGGCGAGCGTGTCGCGCGGCGGCACCTCGATCTGCTCCGGGAGCTTGTGCGTCGGGTAGAGGTACGCCCCACCGCCGCCGCAGGTGACCAGGTGCCGGTCCGGTCCCGCGTACCGGGCGTAGTGGTGCAGGTCCCCGGTGACCACCAGCCGTACCGTCGCCCCGGTCGGCGCGACGACCGTGCGGATGAAGTAGTCGAGTGAGTCGTACGCGGTGGGGGTGTCGACGGCCCGTACCCAGGTCGGGGCCGGCACCGCCAGGATCACCCGCGACTGCGGGCCGAGCCGCGCGGCGGCCGTCTCGAAGTAGGTGAGCTGCGGATCGTCCAGGTACGACCCGGACTGGTCGTCGAGCCCGAACAGCCACCAGTCGGCGGGCAGCTCGACGGCGAAGTAGGAGCGGGACTGCGCGGTGCGCCAGCCGCCGAAGTACTGGTCCCGGGAGCGGACGAAGAGCCGCAGGAACGCGGTCAGGCCGTCGTACCAGTCGTGGTTGCCGGGCACCGCGAACAGCGTCGGCCCGCCCGGCGTGGCCAGCGGCAACGCCGCCTGGTACGGCCCCTTGCAGCGGTCCTCGTACGCCTCGTACCCGGCCGACGGGTAGACCTGGTCGCCCCCCATCACCAGGACCTGCGCGCGGGGCAGCCGGTGCCCGTCGACGTCCAGCTCGGGCTGGGCGATCAGGTACGCCACCGAGTACGTGGCGTCGAACCCGTCGCCCAGGTCGGCGACGTAGTCCAGCCAGAGCCCACCGTCCGGCCCGACCTGGCGGAACACCCCGTCCGAGAAGGCGTTCTGCAACTCCCGCTTGTCCAGGTACGCCCCGAAGAACATCGCGAGCAGCGTACGGATGCCGGTGCTGATCAGCAGGAACGGCGCGAGCCACGGCACCGCCTTGCGGGGGGTGAAGCCCAGCTCCCGGGGCTCCGTGCTGCGCGGGCGGCGGGGGTGACCCCCGTCGGCGCTGGTCGCCTCCGGCGGGGTGGTGGGCGAGGGGCGGTCGTCACTCACGCCGCGGAGCGTATCCGGCCCGGATGGGTAACGCTGTCTGGTGCTGGACGGTCCGACCGTAGTTGTCCGGTTCACCGCCGGGTGAGGTGCGGCTGCCCGGCCCCGGAGGGGACGGCGTCGGAGGGATCCCGGGGGACCGGGGCGGGGTGCGTGCCGTACACTTGACGATCGTTGCCGCCTTAGCTCAGTCGGCTAGAGCGACGCACTCGTAATGCGTAGGTCGACGGTTCGATTCCGTCAGGCGGCTCGGCAACCGAAAGGCCCTGGTCAGTACATCTGACCAGGGCCTTCGTCGTATCCGCCGCCCTCTGCCGCGGATCATCCGCATCGGGCCAGATGGATATGAGGACAATCCTGAGGACAGTGCCGACGGAGCAGGACACCGAGCCGGTGCGTCACGCCGCCTCGCTGCTCGGCGTCGAGACCACCGAGTCGCGCTCCTTCGGTGGGGGCGCGGCTTCGGGGGTCGCCCCACGACGCAACGCCTGCCGAGGCCCTCGTCAAGAATCCCGTCGAGATCCAGGCCACCCAGTTACTGAGCAGTTCCACCGGCCGGGATCTGCGTCCCACCATCCAAGTCCAACGACCGCGTCTTCTTCTCCACCGGATCCGTGTATGCGAACCCCGTCACCGGCTCACATTCCTGAACAGCAGTGGCAGGTCGTGAACGCATCCGCACAGGATGCCCACCACGCCTGAGCCAATCCAGCCGAACAACTGTCGGCAACCGGACCGCAGTGAAGCGTGAATCCGGCCCGGCCTGTCGGCGGCACTTCGACCGGGCCGCCCCACCGCCCTCGGGTGTGGCCGGCGGCTGGCGGGTGACCTCGCTGACCCGGTCAGCGTGCCGGCAGTCCTTGAAGTGCAGCCGCAGCAGCGGGCCGAAACCAGTGGCGGACCGGGGGCGGGTGGCCAGCTCACCCTCGGCGTACCTTGGAACTCTTCGATCGATGCGGACGCGGTCGTTGAAGGAACAGTCGTCATCTGCGGGCCGCTGAGATCCCGGCGATCGCGGGGAATCTCGCACACGCTGTGGCGGCTCGACGCAGAGCAACGGTCGATGTCACGAGGGTGGGATCCTCGGTGGCGGAATCCGCCTGGTGCGGGTACTGTCCCGGTCGAGTCGACCGCATCCTGAGGGATGCCAGGGAACTCCGGTGAGATTCCGGGACTGGCGCGCAGCGGTACGGGCGACGGCGGCACGATTTCGCCACTGGAGACTACTTCTCTGGGAAGGCCGTGCCGCCGGTTGACCCCAAGTCCGAAGACCTGTCGGCTCACATGCTCGTCGGTGGACTCTCGCGATCAGAGTCTCCAGACTTGAGAGGCCGCATCATGCCCCGGCGTAGGCTGCCGTTCTGGCCGCTGTTATTCGTGCTGGCCGTCGCGTCGGTCCTGAGCGTGATCGCCTCGCTGGCCTTCGGTTCCGAGCGAATCCCGCTCACCGAGGTCGTCGCGGCGGTCACCGACCGTTTCTCCGGCGAGCCGGCCGGCCGTTGGGACGTCATCATCTGGGAACTGCGCCTGCCCCGCGCGCTGCTGGCGCTGGTCGTGGGCGCGGGCCTGGCGATCGCCGGGGCCGGCATGCAGACCCTGGTACGCAACTCACTGGCCGACCCCTACCTGTTGGGTATCAGCTCGGGCGCCTCGGTGGGCGCCACCGCGGCCCTCACCACCGGCGCGCTTGCCGGGCTGGGCCTCTACGCAGTCTCGACCGGGGCGCTGCTGGGGGCGGTCGGATCCGCGCTGCTGATCTGGCTGATCGCCACCGCGCAGGGCGGACTGACCCCGATCCGGCTGGTGCTCTCCGGTGTCGTCCTTTCCTCCGGGTTCTCAGCGATTGCCTCGCTGCTGGTCTTTCTCAGCGACGATGAGCGCGCGGCGAACTCGGTGATGTTCTGGATGCTGGGTAGCGTCGGCGGAGCCACCTGGGAAAAGCTCGTGATACCCGCCGCGTTCGTCGTCGTCCTCGCGGCCGGCTTGCTGGTGGTGCATCGCTGGCTCGACGCGCTGGCAGCCGGGCCGGAGACGGCCGCAGCTCTCGGGATCAACGTGGCCGCGTTGCGTACGGCGCTGTTCGTGATCCTGTCCGTGGTCGTCGGTGTGCTGGTGGCGGTCAGCGGGGGAGTGGGGTTCGTCGGGCTGATCGTTCCGCACGCGGCCCGGCTGGTGGTGGGCGCCCGGCACCGGGTCGTCCTGCCGGTCGCGGCGGTGGCGGGTGCGGTGTTCCTCGTCTGGGTCGACGTGCTGGCCCGGGTGGTGGTGCGACCGCAGGAGATTCCCCTGGGCGTGGTGACAGGCGTGCTCGGGGCGCCCCTGTTCCTGCTGCTCATGGGCCGAGGTTCGTACCGGTTCGGTGGTGACCGATGACCCCCGCCCTGCGCCTGCACGACGTCTCCGCCCGGATGGGCGGTCGTACCGTGCTGCGTGGAGTCGACCTCGACGTCGCCGACGGCAGCCGGCTCGGCATCGTCGGGGTCAACGGCGCCGGGAAGACGACGCTGCTGCGGGTGCTGGCCGGAGTGCTGCACCCCAGCTCCGGAACCGCGCTGATCGCCGACGGGCGGGGCGGACTGATCGATCTGCGGCGGCTCCGGAGCCGGGAACGCGCCCGGCAGCTCGCCTACGTGCCTCAGGAGGACGTGACGACCTCCGAGCTGCGGGTCGGGGAGATGGTCGCCCTCGGCCGGGTGCCGCAGACCCGTCCCTGGGCCCGCGGTGGCCGCGCCGAGCGCGATCTCGTGCTCGGCGCCCTCGACGCCGTCGGACTGGCCGGCCGGATCGACACCGTCGCCGACCAGCTATCCGGCGGCGAGCGGCGCCGGGCCGTCCTGGCCCGCGGCCTGGCCCAGCAGTGCCCGACGGTGCTGCTCGACGAGCCGACCAACCACCTCGACGTCGCCTGGCAGCTCGACCTCCTGGAGGTCTTCGCCACACGCGCCCGAACCCTGGTGGCCACCGTGCACGACCTCGATCTCGCCCTGCGCTTCTTCGACCGGCTGGCCCTCGTCGGCTGGCGCGCGGGCAGCGACCGGACGTCGGAGCCAGCGTGCATCGTCGCCGTCGGCCCGCCCGCCGAGGTGCTCGGCGCTCACCACGTCGAGACGCACTTCGGCGTCGGCTCCGTTCAGGTGCCCCACCCCGACCTCCCGCAGCACCATCTGCTCATCCACCCCCGGAAGGACACCTCACCGGCATGACCGTCTTCCCACCCGGCCGTACCCGTGTCCCCGCTCTTGTGCTCGGCCTGTTCACCCTCACCGCGTGCACCTCCGGCGATGCCGGATCGAGCGCGGCCACCGGTGCCATCACCGTCCAGAACTGCGGGCAGGACGTGAGCGTCGACAAGCCCGTCACCCGGCTGTACGCGTACGACGGCGGCATCATCTCGATCGTGCTGTCCGTCGGCGCACGCGACCAACTGATCGCCGTCACCGGGATGGACCAGGACCGGGACGTGCTCAAGCTCGCCTATCCCGAAGCCCGGGTCGATCAGATGAAGGAGGTCGGGGACGAGCACCCCACCCTGGAGAACGTCCTGGCGGTCAACCCGGAGATGATGTTCGCCGGCTACGGATACGGGTTCAGCGAGTCCCGCAACCTGATGCCTGAGGACCTGACGACCCACGGCATCAAGACCTACCTGCTCAGCGAGACCTGCAAGCAGGACAACGGCGCTCGCGGCACGATGGACGCGTGGACCGCGCTCACCACCGACCTGCGCAACGTCGGCACGCTGACCGGCCACCGCGAGACCGCGGACACCGTCGTCGCCGACATCGAGAAGCGGCGGACGGCGCTGGCCGCCGCACCCAGGGGCGGGAAGCCGACCGCGTTCCTCTTCGACTCCGGGACCGACGCCATCTTCACCTCCGGTTCGTACGGCGGCCCGCAGGCCATCTTCGACGCCGCAGGGGTCACCAACGCCACCGCTGACGTGCAGGACACCTGGACCGAGGTGGGCTGGGAGCGGCTCGCCGCATCGAACCCCGACGTCATCTTCTTCGTCGACTACCCGGGCCAGTCGTACCAGCAGAAGGTCGACACCTTGAGGGCCAACCCAGCATCCCGCAACCTCAAGGCGGTCAAGGAAGGGCGGTTCGTCAACCTGCCGTACGCCATGTGGGTCTCGGGCCCCCTCAACATCGACGCGGCCGAGTGGGTACGCGAAGCGATGGAGCATTTCGGCGTCGTCCCGAAGTCATCGGTCTCGCCGACGCTCGACATCCGGCAGCTCAGCAAACTGCCCGGCAACGACTGGCTCAAATGACCGCCCGCAGCTTGCGCGTCAGATGGCCTGGGCTTCGCCATTTCCGAGGTCGACGACGCCGAGATGCTGGGGTGCCTGGATCTCGTCGAGCAGCGCGATCGCGAGGTCCGCGTAGCTGATCCGGCTGGCCGACGCCCGCGAGTCGTACGACAACGCCACCCGCCTGGACCGGGCCGGATGACACGGCGGGCTTCCGGCCCTCGCCCGTCAGTCGGGACAGTCGCGGGCGGGCCGGTGCGTCGGCGCCCCGGACTCCTGCCGATCGAGCACCGGCCGGATCAGATGAACAGGCAGAACGGGTGGCCGGCGGGGTCGAGGTGCACCCGCACGTCCTGCTGCGGTTGAAAGTCCGCCAGCACAGCGCCTACGGCCACCGCGTGCGCCGAGGCCGCTTCGAGGTCGTCCACCCTGATGTCGAGGTGGGCCATCATCTGCTGCTGGTGCGGATCAGCCGGCCAGAACGGCCGGACGTAGGCCGGCTCGGTCTGGAAGGACAGGCCGGCGCTGCCGTCCGGTGCCCCCAGCGTGACCCAGTGCGGCTCGTCCTCGTGCCGCGACCACCCGAGCAGACGCTCGTAGAACGCGGCGAGTTCCCGGGCGTCGGGGGAGTCCAGCACGGTGGCGACCAGGGTCAGTCGGGGTTGGTTTGCCATGTCGCTGACCGTACCCGTGACGGCGTGATCGCCAACGTCAGCTGACGTACCAGTCGAAGAGTTCCCAGCCGGGCGGCGTGGCCATCACCACGAGCATCAGGCCGGTGAGGGCGCTGGACACGGCGAGGCCGACCGAGGCGGACCAATCGGCCCGCCGCCGCGCGGAGGCCAGTCGGGACAGGGCCACCACCAGGCAGAGCACCGCAGGAACGAAGCCGACCCCGACCACGATCACCGCCGGCCGGGACCATCCGGGCGGCGACTGCTCGGGGAAGCACCCGGCGTCGGTGTTGAGCGGTGTCAGTCCAACCAGTACCAGCCGTCCCCGAGCGACCAGCGCATCCGGCAGGGGTCCGCGAAGCAGTCGAAGCTGGCGTCCCCCGGCGTCCCGTCGAGGTACGCGTAGCCGGCCGCGCCGTCCGGCGTGCCGAGCCAGACCGGCAGGAGGACGCCCTCCGGTCCGCTGCCCTCGGTACCGATCCGCACCGCCCGCCCCATGGACGACAGGTGCCGCAGGTTCTTCGGCAGAACCTGGCCGTACCGGTCGCCGTACCCGGCCGTGACCTTGTCGGCGAGGGCGGCGGCGGCCCGGAAGTCGTCCCGGTTGAGGCGGTAGAAGTTGTGGACGTAGACGGAGGTCCAGTTGACGGCCACGATCGCCACCGGGGCCAGCAGCCCGGGGACCAGCACCAGCGCCATCGCCCTGACCGGCCCGACCCGCCGCCACAGGACCCCCAGGGCGACCCCGGTGACGGTCAGCGCCACCAACCAGCCCAACCCGGTGATGACCAGGCCGAACAGCCACAGGTTGGCCAGCCGAAGGCCGAACAGGTGCAGCCCGGCGACGATCCCCCAGGCCGCCACCACCCCGACCACCCAGGCGACGACAGCACGGCCACGCGGGCGTACGGCTGATGTGGTGACACCGGCGGCGACGGGCATCGGCCCATTGTGCCGCCGAATCGCAAGGGGGCTGGCCGCGCAGGTCGCGGGTGACAGGCTCCGGAGGCGTCGGGTCGTACGCTGCCCGGGTGGAGTTGAGCGAACTCACCGACCAGGTCGAGACGGTGTCCCGCAACTACGGTCGGCGACACGGCATCACCCAGGACGCCACCTGGTTCCTGCTCAAGCTGCAGGAGGAGGTCGGTGAGCTGACCCAGGCGTTCCTGATGCGTAGCGGGCAGGCCCGGCAGAAGGGGCTCACCGAGCAGGAGATCGACGAGCGGTTCCGATCCGAACTGGCCGACGTGCTGTGTCAGGTGCTGGTCCTCGCCCGGCATCACGGTGTCGACCTGCAAGCCGAGGTCGAACGGAAGTGGCTGAGGTGGAGTCCGACACCCGTTCCGGCGTCGGCCCTGCCCCCGGTTGCGAAGCCGGGGCGGTAACTCCGGTGCGGTCGGGACCGACCGGCGCGACAATGCCTCGTGCTCATCGACCACTGGCCCCTGCTGGGACTGCGGGTACGGACCGCCCGGCTGGAACTCCGACTGCCCACCGAGGACGAACTCGCCGAGTTGGCGGAGGTGGCCGCGCAGGGCGTGCACGAGCCGGGTGAGCGGCGCTTCCTGGTGTCGTGGGCGGATAGCGCACCCGCCGAGCGGGCCCGTTCCGTGGTCCAGACCCACTGGCGTCGACGGGGCGAATGGACCCCGCAGTCGTGGTCGCTCGACCTGGTCGTCTTCGTCGAGGGACGGCCCGTCGGCGTCCAGGACGTCTGGGCCCGGGAGTTCGCGGTACGTCGCGAGGTGGCGACCGGCTCGTGGCTCGGTCTGGCGTACCACGGTCGGGGGATCGGCACCGAGATGCGCGCCGCCACGCTGCACCTGGCCTTCGCCGGTCTCGGGGCCGCGCACGCGACCAGCGCCTCGTTCGTCGACAACGCCGCGCCGCTCGCCGTCTCCCGCAAGCTGGGGTACGAGCCGGACGGGATCAGCCGCGACCTCTGCGCCGGCGAGGTCCTCGTCTCCCAGCGGCTGCGCCTGACCCGGGAACGCTGGGAACGGACGGAACGCCGGACCGTCAGCCTGACCGGCCTCGAACCCTGCCGGGAGCTGTTCGGCCTCGACTGACCCGACCCACCACCCCGCCCTGCCGACGGAGCGGACGGTCGACCCGAGCGCCGCTCACTGGAACGGGCTCCGGTTGGGCCTCCGCCCGCGCTGATCGACTCCACTTTGGCGATATGGCGCTCTCTGGCGACTGGACACCGCGATGTCGCCACCCTGGAGTGGATCTTCGGGTTGTCGCATCACGACATCCGATCGCGGTTACTTCTCGGCGACGAAGACCCCCCGCCCCGGTCGCCCGACCAGAATGCCCCGCTCGCGCAGGGTGGCCACAGCTCTGCTGATGGTGGACTGGGAGACGTCGTACTCAGCGGCCAGGGCGCGGCCGGACGGCAACTGGGTGCCGGGCGGGTAGGTCCCGTCTTCGATCCTGCTCAACAGGCTGTCGAGCAGCTCATCCATGGTGGGCGGAATAGGCACGTCAGGGCCCCTTGCGGTCGGTTGGCCCCGCCAGTATCGATGAGTTGCCTCGCCATAGGCAACGTATGTACAAGCGTTGACAGTGGTGACTCGGTGACATTTGTGGGTTGAAGACATCCTTGACATAGGTGGGTTGGTGTCGATAGCGTCACGGACAGCGATGCGGTGCTTGCGGTTGGTTGGCGCCTCGTGGGTGCGGCATCGGTGCTCCACCACGCATCTGCCCCGGTCGGGGTGGTCGGTTTCCTTCCCGAGCCCGGCCGCCCGTCTTCCCCCGACTGACCGGGGCGGCTCCGCCGTCGCTGCTGCTCGACGCCGCGCACGGCAGGGCGGGGGTGTCCCGGCCGGACCCGAACCAGCAGGGGCACCCCCGAACACCAGGAAACACCACCTCGGCGAACATCACCTGACTTCCGGAAGGCGGTCACCCGTGCGCGTACTCCTCCGCCGGCCCCGGCGACGGGGCCGGCACCACCACCAACGACCCGCGTCCACCTGCGACACCGCCGCCCTTCGGGGGCACCCGCCGCTGACCCCGGAACGCATCCGGGACCACCGATTCACCATCCGTCGGCGGGGACTGGATCCGGCCGAGATCACCGCCTTCCTCGACCGGGTCGCCGGTGAGCTGGCCGTCGCCCGGACCGCCCTGACCGCCGTACGGGAGGAGAACCTGCGCATCAAGAACGCGTTGCGGTGCTGGCAGTCCGCCCAGGCCCCGACCGCCCGGGAGCTGGCCCGATGGTGAGCGGCCCCCGGAACCTGAACCGCTGGGTCATCCACCTGCCGATCGTGGTGCCCGACCTGACCCGGGCGCGGATCTTCGCCCGCACCGCAGCCCGAGCGCTCGCACAGGTCACCGGCTGCGTGGACGCCGGTGAGGTGACGGTTTCCGAGGAGGACGCCCAGGGCGTACGGCACCGGGTGTTCTGCGACCGGCTGCTGCCCGGCGGTGGCCGGTGTGCCCTGCCCAGCGAGCACACCGTGCCCTGCACGGCCCGGCGGCGACGGCCGAATCCGGACCGGTTCCGCTAGCGGATCAGTACATCGTCCTGGCGTAGCCGGGGCCGTAGTGGCGCTGTAGGGCGGCCAGCTCCACGTCGGGGGCCTCGACCGCCTTGACGATCCGGGGCCGGGACGGCAACGCGTCCGGCTGCCAGGTCTCCGGTCGCCACAGCTCGGAGCGGAGGAACGCCTTCGCGCAGTGGTAGAACACCTGCTCGATCTCGACCACGAGGGCGAGTTGCGGGCGGTGCCCCTGCACCACCATCCGGTCGAAGAACGGCGCGTCCCGGACCAGGGTCGCCCGGCCGTTGATCCGCAGCGTGTCCGACCGGCCGGGGACCAGGAAGATCAGTCCGACGTGCGGGTTCTCCAGGATGTTGTGGAAGCCGTCGGCCCGCCGGTTGCCGGGGCGCTCCGGGATGGCGATGGTCCGGTCGTCGAGCACCAGGGTGAAGCCGGGCGGGTCGCCCTTCGGCGAGACGTCGCAGGAGCCGTCCGCGCCGGAGGTGGCGATCAGGCAGAACGGCGCGGCGGCCAGCCACTGCCGGTCCAGCTCGTGCAGGACGCGTCGCTCCTTGCCGGCCACCCGGGGCGTGGGCTCGCCGAGCAGGTCACGCAGTTCCTCGGCCGAAGTGATCTCCGTCGTCACGTTGTCCTCCCCCGTGCGTTGACCTCGGTGACAGCACCCGCGCTGAGGGCAGACACCGCCGCCAGGGTACGCCGGGCGGGCCACGGCGAGGTTTGTCCACCAGAGGCGCGGGTACCGCCACGCAGCGGCACCCACGGGCGTCCGCGACTCGGAAGACCCTGGGAGGCCGGAGATGGAGAGCCGACTGAAGGTGTTGGGTCACCCCGTACACCCGATGCTGGTGATGTTCCCGTTCGGCCTGCTGGTGACCGCGGTCTTCTTCGACGTCGTCGACACGCTCGGCGGGTCCGCCGTCTTCGGGGAGATCGCGTACTGGAACATCACCGTCGGGTTGGTCATGGGCCTGCTCGCCGCGACCGCCGGCACCTTCGACCTGCTGGCCATCCCGGCCGGCACCCGGGCCAAACGAGTCGCCCTCACCCACGCCGCCGCCAACCTGGCGGTGATCCTGCTCTTCGCCGCCGTCTGGGCGGTGCGCTTCAACGCCGACTCGCGGACGGCCGGCGGTGCGCTCATCGCCATCGAGGTGGTCGCCCTGGCCATCCTCGGCGTCAGCGGATGGCTCGGCGGTGAACTGGTCGACCGGCTCGGCGTGGGGGTCGACCGGGAGGCCCACCTCGACGCACCCAGCTCACTGCGACCCCCGGCGGCCACCACACGCATCGGGGAGATGCGGTGAGCGGCGGTCCGCTGCGGCGCGGGACCGTCGGAGCGGTTACCACACGGATCGGGGAGATGCGATGAGCGAGCAGCAGAGCGGCGGCTCCGGCCGGAGCTGGCGCGGTCGGTCGACGGGCTGGGACCCGATCGGTGAGTTGCAGTCGCTCCGCGCCGAACTGGCCCGCCTCGTGGGTGGCCCGGCCGGGCCACCGGAGGTGGAGCTGACCGAGACCGCCGAGGGGTGGGAGGTCATTGTCCGACTGCCCGGTGTGGCACCGGAGGAGGTCGCCGTCGAGATCGACGACCGGGAACTCTGCGTACGGGCGCGTTCGGAGGCCGAGGTCAACGCCGACCACGGCATCCCCGGCGGGCTGGAGACGCGGGGCTTCGAGTACCGCGTCGACCTGCCCTCCCGGGTGGAGCCGGACGCGATCGACGCGGTCATGGACCATGGGCTGCTCCGGGTCCGGTTGCCCCGGGCCACCCGCTCCGCGCCGCGCACCATCACCGTCGGCCAGCCGAACCCGCTGCCCCGGGCGACGTCGGTGGCAGGCTCCGGCAACGGCCGTCCCGGCCGGGGTACCTTTCCGGCCGACCCGGCCGACCCGGCCGACCCGGCCGCCGACCGGGAGCTGCACCGTCCGGACGCCGGCCCCGGCTCCGCCGGATCCAGCGGTCGGCCCGACCCCGCCGAGGGCTCGGGCGAGATCGACCGGCCGTAGCGGATGGTCGCCCCGTCCCTGCTCGGCCCGGTCACCGGGCATGTGCCGGACGTGGCACGGATCGCCGTGCTGCGCGCCAACGCACTCGGCGACTTCATCTTCGTCCTGCCGGCGCTGGACGCGCTGCGGGCCGCGTACCCCGGGGCGGAGTTGGTGCTGCTCGGCGCGCCGTGGCACGCGAAGCTGTTCCGCGACCGGCCGGGCCCGGTGGACCGGGTCCTGGTGGTCCCGCCGGCAGCCGGCATCCGGGGCCGCGACCCGGGCGAGCCGGAGTCCGCCATGGACGACTTCCTCGCCGCCGCCCGCGCCGAGCACTTCGACCTGGCGTTGCAGGTGCACGGCGGCGGCGCGAACTCGAACCCGATCGTCAGTGGACTCGGCGCGCGGGTCACCGCCGGATTGCGTGCCGAGGACGCGCCACCACTGGACCGCTGGCTCCGGTACGTCTACTACCAGCACGAGGTGATCCGCTACCTGGAGGTGGCCGCGCTGGTCGGGGCCCCGGCCACCACCGTGCTGCCGAGCCTTCCGGTCACCGGTGCCGACCGGGCCGAGGCACGGGCGGTGCTCGGCGAGCCGGTCCGGCCCCGGGTGGCGTTGCACCCGGGCGCCACCGACACCCGTCGCCGCTGGCCCGCCGAGCGGTTCGCCGAGGTGGCCCGGGAACTGGCCACCGACGGGTACGAGGTGCTGGTCACCGGCACCCCCGGCGAGCAGGAGGTGGTCGACCGGGTGGTCGCGGCGGCCGGCGTGCCGGTCCGCCCCCAGGTGGGCACGCTCAGCCTCGGCGCGCTGGCCGCCTGCTACGCGGACTGCGCCCTGGTGGTGTCGAACGACACCGGCCCGCTGCACCTCGCGGCGGCGGTCGGTACGCCGACCGTCGGCGTCTACTGGGTCGGGAACCTGATCAACACGGGGCACCCGCTGCGCCGCCGGCACCGCCCGATCATGTCCTGGACGGTGCACTGTCCGGTCTGCGGCGTCGACTGCACGCCCGGGTTGTACCCGGCGCGGCCGGGCGACGGCGAGTGCCCGCACCGCGATTCGTTCGTCTCCGACGTGCCGACGGTGGAGGTCGTCGAGGCCGCCCACGAACTCCTGCACGGGGCCGGCTAGGCGGGCTCGGCGTCGGTGAGGACGACCTCCCACGCCTCGACGTCCCGCTCGGTGACCGTCGTCGGCGACTCGAGGTGGTACGCCCCGCTGGGCAGGATGCCGGCACCGCCGTACCGGGCCAGCACGGCGAGTTGTGCCGCGACGTCCTCGCCCTGGTGCCCCTCGGGCAGCCGCCGCCAGAAGTCGAAGCCGCCCGCCTCGACCAACCGGGCCCGGTCGTAGAGGACGCAACCCCCGATCCAGGAGATGCGGTACGCCCGCCAGGCTCCCCGGGGCAGGTTCAGGCTTTCGGTCACGTGCAGCAGGTTCGCCGCCGAGTGGATGGTCGCGCGCTGCCACTCGTGAGTGCCGGGGCGCACCGTCTCCGGGACGGGCCGGCCGGTCCACTCCTCGTAGTGTCGATGGGTCTGTGGCCGGACGTCGTGGAGGTAGGAGAGGCCGTGCACGGCGTTGCCGACGAACCCGCAGCGCAGCTCGGTGATGGCGGTGACCAGCCGGTGCAGGGTTCCCGGTTCCAGCCAGACGTCGTCGTCGAGGCAGAGCACGTACCGGGCCGCCGACCGGTCGAGCAGGTACGCCCGGTGCTCGGCCAGGCCGCGCCGGGGCAGCCGCCGGGTGAGCAGCACCGGATGTCCCCGGTGGCGTAGGGCTCGGGCCATCGTGGCGACCGCCGGGTGGCGGAAGGCCGGTGTGCCATCGGACTGGTCACTGACCACCACCCCGAAGCCGGGTACGCCCTCCTGTGCGGCCAGCCCGGAGAGGGTGACCGCGAGTTCGGCCGCCCGGTTCCGGGTGGGGACCAGCACGTCCAGGGTGCGCTCGCGGCGGAAGTCGTCCGGCGAGCCGGGGTCGAGCGGCCGATCCACCATGTCCGGTGCGTCCACGTGCGGGGGGCCCACGTGCGGTGCGCCGGACACGTTCGGCGGGCCCGCCATGTTCGGTGCGCCCTCGGCGTCCGGCGGGCTCACGAAGTCCGGCGGGTGAGGAAGGGGCCCCGCTTTTCCTTGCCGTGGCCGTTGGGGTGTCCGGTGCCGTTGGGGTGACCCTCGCCGTTGGCGTTGGCGTTGGCGTTGGCGTTGGCGTTGCCGTTGGCGTCGGCGGGCGGAGTGTCGACGACCTGCTGGGCACGGATCCGCGCGATGATCGCCGAGGTGGAGCGGTCCGGGACGTAGCCGAGGGTGTGCACCTGGCCGCCGAGCCGGCGGACCAGGGGAGCCTCGGGCACCATCTCGGGCGGGTAGTCGCCGCCCTTGACGTACACGTCGGGACGGATCGTCTCGATCAGCGTCGCGGGCGAATCCTCCCCGAAGACCACCACATGATCCACGCAGGCCAGGGCGGCGAGCAGGGCGACCCGGTCCTCGACCGGGTTCACCGGTCGGTCCGGGCCCTTGAGTCGGCTGACGCTGTCGTCCGAGTTGACCGCCACGACGAGCAGGTCGCCCAGTCCGGCCGCCTGTTCCAGGTAGCGCACGTGCCCCGGGTGGAGCACGTCGAAGCAGCCGTTGGTGAAGACCACCGACCGTTCGGCGACCCGGTGCGCGGCCACGATCTCGGCCAGCTCCTCGGGGCCGACCACCACCGGTCGGTCGCCGCCGTCCACCGTGACGCCGAGCGCGGCGAGCAGGTCCTGTCGGCGGCAGACGCAGGTGCCGGTGTCCGAGACGGTGATGGTCGCGGCGAGCTGCGCCAGGTGCGCGGCGGTGGACAGCGGGGCCTCGGCGGCGAGGGCCAGCGTCATGGCGGCCAGGTACGCGTCCCCGGCTCCCACGGCGTGACTGGCCGGCACGGGGGTGGCATGACTGCGCCGGGGAGAGCCCTCGGCGCCGCCGACCACCGCGCCCTCGGTGTCCAGGGTGACCGCCACCACTTCCGCCCCGGTGTGTGCGCGCAGCTCGGCCAGTCGGGACTCGGCGAGCCGTGCCCGGTCCGTGTCGGTGCCGTCGGCGGAGACGGTCACCCCGGTACCGGTGACGCTGAGTCCGTCCCCGGTCAGCGCAACCCGGTCCTCGCCCGGGGTCGGTTCCCCGGTCGGGCCGGTGGCCGGGAAGTCGGCCGGAGCGGGTGGCGGTTCGCCGGGGTGCGGCGACCGGCCGGGGGCGGTCCCGTCCGGGAGGGCGGCCGTGCGGGTGGCCCGTCCCTCGCCCGGCGCGGTGCCGACGACGAGTTCCGAGGGGCCGTCCGGTGGGTCCGAATGGTCGAGGTGGAGGACGTCGACACCGGCGCTCCGGGCGGCGGCCCCGAGGGCGGTGGCACGGGCCAGCAGCCGGGTCGCCTCGGCGAAGCTCGGCGTGACCACGGTCGGGGCCAGGCCACGCCAGTCGGCGAGGTCGTGTGCGTCCAGGGCGACGGTGGCGAAGCGGTGCCGGTTGGCGACCAGCCAGGCCCGGATCGGCGCGGACAGCGCACCGAGTCCGTAGTCGCAGACGACCAGGGTGGGTGGGGCTCCGGCCGAGGCGGCGCGCAGTTCCTCGACCGCGCATGCCACGGCGGTCAGCAGCCGGGTCACCCCGTCGTCGGTGAGCACGTCGTCCGGGTCCCCGGAGTCCTCCCGTAGCAGGATCTGGTTACCGGCCAGCATCCGACGCTTGACCGGGGTGGGGCGGCCGGGCTGGTTGACCGTCCGGTCCCAGACGGCCGCCCGGTCCAGGCAGTCGTGCAGCTCGTCACCGGCGACGTCCGCGCCGACCGGGGCGACCAGTGCGGCGAGGCCGCCCAGGGCGGCCAGGTTCACGGCGGTGTTCGCCGCTCCACCGGCCGCCGAGATTCGCCGGCGCAGGGTGAGTACCGGGGCGGGTGCCTCCCGGCAGAGCCGTTCGGAGTCGGCGAACCGCCACTCGTCGAGCATCGCGTCGCCGATGACCAGGACGGGACGTCCCCGCCAGCTCTCCACGACGGTGGCGAGCCGGCGCTGTTCCGCTGCTGCTCCTGCCATACCGTGCCGGATCCCCGTGCCTCGCCGGGTCAAACCCGGGCCGGGGCGGGGTGACCCGGGCGACGTGTTTTGTCCCTCCCACCCCGGGAACACCTTCAGTGGACACGGAGAACGGGACGAGACGGAGGAGGGCCGACGAATGGCAGACCAGGTACTGGAGGGCAAGCGGATCGCGTTCCTCGCCGCCGACGGGGTGGAGGAGGTCGAGTACGTCCAGCCCCGGGAGGCGGTGGAGAAGGCCGGCGCCCGGACCGAGCTGGTCTCCCTGGAGGGCGGCTCGATCCGGGCGTTCAATCACCTCGACCCGTCGACCAGCTACGACGTGGACGTGGCGGTGGCCGACGCGGACGCCGGGGCGTACGACGCGCTGGTGCTGCCGGGCGGGGTGGCGAACCCGGACTTCCTGCGGGCCGACCCGGCGGCGGTGCGGTTCGTGCGGAGTTTCCACGAGCAGGGCAAGCCGATCGGGGTGATCTGCCACGGCCCGTGGACGCTCATCGAGGCGGATCTGGTCCGGGGACGGCGGATCACCTCCTGGCCGACGCTCCGCACCGACCTGGTGAACGCCGGTGCGGACTGGGTCGACGAGGAGTGCGTGGTCGACGGCGGCATCGTCAGCAGCCGGAAGCCGGACGACCTGCCGGCCTTCTGCGCGGCGATCGTCGAGGAGTTCGCCCGCCGCTGACGCCGGGAGCCTCCGGATCGCCGGGAGCCCTCGGATCGCCGGGAGTACCGGTGACGCCGGGAGCCCCGGCGGTGCCGGAAGAACGAGGGTGGGTGGCACGGCCCGGGTGAGGCCCGCTCCGACCGGATGTGGTCGGAGCGGTCCGGGTCGTGCCGGTCAGGCCGGGGCGCGGTCGGCGGCGGTGGCCGCCCATTCCGCGTCCTCGGCCTGTTTGCGGGTCAGTCCGTCGCGGCCGTCGTAGCGGAGGAAGGCGGGCAGCGCGGCGGCGAGCGCGACGGTGCCGATCACGCAGAGGATGCCGCCGGAGACGATCGAGCCGTTCACCCCGACCCAGCGGGCGGCCAGGCCGGAGCGGAGCTGACCGAGGAGCGGACCGGTCGAGTAGGAGAGCATCTCGATGCCGGCGAGCCGGCCGCGCAGATGGTCGGGGATGGTCTGGTTCCAGATGATCATCCGGAACAGGCCGGAGACCATGTCCGCCGCGCCGGCCAGGGCCAGGAAGAACAGGGCCAGCCAGAGCGAGCTGACCAGCCCGAAGCCGATGATGGCCAGCCCCCAGGCGCCGGCGGCGAGGACCACCATCAGCCCGTGCCGGTGCACCCGGGCGGTCCAGCCGGAACCGACCGTGGCGATCATCGAGCCGACGGCCGGGGCGGCGTAGAGCAGCCCGAGGACCGACGGCCCGCCCATCTTCTCGGCCATGAACGGGTAGAGGGCCTGTGGCATGCCGAAGAACATCGCGTTGATGTCGACCAGGTAGGTGCCGAGCAGTTCCGGGCGGCTGCGGGCGTACCGCAGACCGGTCACCACCGACCGCAGCGACGGCCGGTCGGCGGCCGGGGGCGGTGGCACCGCCCGGACCATGGCCAGGCAGACCAGCGAGACGGCGAAGGTGAGCAGGTCGAAGGCGTACACCCAGGCCAGGTCGACGGTGGCGATCAGCACGCCGGCGATGCCCGGCCCGCCGAGCTGGGCGAGCTGCATGCGTAGCGAGTTCAGCGCGCTGGCCGCCGGGATCTGGTCCGGCGCGACGATGCGCGGGGTGAGCCCCTCCATGGCGGGTCGTTGCAACCCGTCGAGCGACGCGGTCAACGCGGCCACCAGGTAGAGCAGCCAGAGATGCGGCTCGTCGTCGAGGGAGTTGACCAGCAGCACCCCGCAGAGCAGGGTGAACCCGACCTCACCGCCGAGCACCAGCAGGCGACGGTCCAGGTAGTCGGCGAGCGCGCCGCCGACGAAGGCCATCACCAGCAGGGGTACCAGCTCACAGACGCCGATCAGGCCGACCAGGAGGGGATCCCCGGTGATCTGGTACACCTGGTACGGCAGCGTGACGTAGGTGATGAAGGACCCGAAGCTGGATATGCCCGCCGCGGTGAAGACCAGCCGGAAGTCCCGTGAGGTCCGCAGCGGCGTCACGTCCAGCGCCGTACGGCGGAGCAGGCGGATCAGCACGTGCGGATGCTCGCCGGTCCGGTGCCTCCTGTCCAGGGTTTTACCCGGAGGTGAGGCTTACCTAACTACTTCAGTACGAGCCGGCCGCTCTGGTCGAAGTCGGCGAGGTCGGCGAGGGTCTCGACGACCGAGGGGGAGAGCGGGGCGGGGAAGGCGTCCGGGTGGAAGAACCCGGCGTCGGTGGTCTCGTCGGTGCGGCGGAGCAGTTCGCCGTCCCACTCGTCGACCCGGAACGCGGCGGTGAAGACCTGGTACGTGTGGCCGTACATGTTGGTGTGGGTGCGGTCCGGGCCGGTGTAGAGGGCGAAGGCGCTGACCCGCAGGGCCCGGAGCCCGGTCTCCTCCCGGACCTCGCGTACGGCGCAGTCGGCGATCGACTCGCCCAGCTCCATCGCGCCGGCCGGCATCGACCAGTGGCCGTTGTCCGAGCGTTGGATCAGCAGCACCCGCCCGCGCTGGTCGCGCAGCACGGCCCGCGCGCCCACGAACATCAGCGTGCGGTCGCCGGCCAGGGCCCGCAGCTGCCCGACGTACGACTCGGCCCAGGAGACACTCACCGGACCACCCTACGGGGTGGTCGACGTGTCGTGCGCCACACTACGTTGTTACCTATGCGTAGCACGATGATGGACGCCCCCCTCCAGATCGCCCGGATCCTCGACCACGGCGCCACCGTGCACGGTACGGCCGAGGTGGTCACCTGGACCGGCGCCGAGCCCCGCCGCATGTCGTACGCCGAGGTGGCCCGGACGGCGGCCCGGCTCGCCCACGCGTTGCGCGACGAGTGCGGGGTGACCGGGGACGAGCGGGTCGCCACCTTCATGTGGAACAACAACGAGCACCTGGTGGCGTACTTCGCGGTGCCGAGCATGGGTGCCGTGCTGCACACCCTGAACATCCGGCTCTTCCCCGAGCAGCTCACCTACATCGCCAACCACGCCGACGACCGGGTGGTGCTGGTCGACGCCACGTTGATCCCGCTGCTGGCCGGGGTGATCGGCGACCTGACGGGGGTGCGGCACGTGGTGGTGGTCGGCGGCGGGGACCCAGCGCCCCTGCTGGCGGCGGCCGGCGACCGGATCGCCGTACACCACTGGGACGCGCTGCTGGCCGACCGCCCGACGGTCTACGACTGGCCGGAGGTCGACGAGCGTGACGCGGCGGCGCTCTGCTACACCTCCGGGACCACCGGCCATCCGAAGGGGGTGGCCTACTCGCACCGCTCGGTCTACCTGCACTCGCTCCAGGTGTGCATGCCGGAGGGGTTCGGGCTCGGCCCGACCAGCCGGGAGCTGGTCATCGTGCCGATGTTCCACGCGATGGGTTGGGGGCTGCCGTACGCGGCGTTCATGTCCGGTGCGTCGCTGGTCATGCCGGACCGGTTCCTCCAGGCGGCACCGATCGCCGAGATGATCGCCGCGGAGCGGCCGACGATGGCCGCCGCGGTGCCGACCATCTGGACCGACCTGCTGGCGTACCTGGACACCCACGACGCCGACGTCTCCGGGTTGCGGGAGGTCGTGGTCGGCGGGTCGGCCTGCCCGCCGGCCCTGATGCACGCCTTCGGCGAGCGGTACGGCATCGAGCTGGTGCACGCCTGGGGGATGACCGAGATGTCGCCGCTCGGTTCGGTGGCCCGTCCGCCGGCCGGAGCGACCGGCGAGGAGGCCTGGCGCTACCGCTACACGCAGGGACGGGTGCCCGCCGGGGTGGCCGCCCGGATCGTCGGGCCGGACGGCGAGGTGTTCCCCGCCGACGGCACCTCGGTCGGCGAGCTGGAGGTCCGGGGCCCCTGGGTGACCGCCCGCTACCTCGGGGACGAGACCCCGGACGGGGAGAAGTTCCACGACGGATGGTTGCGTACCGGGGACGTCGGTACGCTCTCCCCGGACGGCTTCATCACCCTGACCGACCGCTCGAAGGACGTGATCAAGTCCGGCGGCGAGTGGATCTCGTCGGTCGAACTCGAGAACGCCCTGATGGCCCACCCGGCGGTGCGCGAGGCGTGCGTGGTCGGGGTGCCGGACGAGCGCTGGCACGAGCGGCCGCTCGCCACGGTGGTGCTCCGCGAGGGTGCCTCGGCGACGGCGGAGGAGCTGCGCGAGTTCCTGGCCGGCACGGTGGCCCGGTGGCAGTTGCCGGAGCGGTGGGCGTTCGTCGACGCGGTGCCGAAGACCAGCGTCGGCAAGTTCGACAAGAAGGTGGTCCGCGCCCGGTACGCCGAGGGCGTGCTCGCGGTGCAGGCGGTGACGGCGGTGTAACGGTTTCGGGCGCGCCGACGCATGGAGAGGTAGGGGTGTGCGTGCTCCCCTCCCCAGGAGCGGCCCCGGCGTTCGCACCGCGCCGGGGCCGCCCGTTCCTGCGGGCGATCCCGCACCTGGATTGTTGCGAAACTTATTCACGTTTTCCGGTGGTCGGTGGTTCCGTCCCCCGGTCGGCGGAAGCTCCGGCAATTCGCCGTCAGGCCGCGCTGGTGCTGATCAGGACCCTTCCGACCACCGAGTGCTCCACGCTGCGGTGGGCCGCCGCGGTGGCGTCGAGCGGGTAGTGGTGCAGCGGCAGCCCGGCCTCCGCACCCACCCGGACGTGCCCCTGGGCGACCGCCGCCGCCACGTCCGCGATCGCCTGCTCCTTGGCCGGCCACGGGGTGGTGTAGACGAGGACGAACTGCCAGCGCGCGTTCGGCAGCATCAGCGCCCGGATCGGCAGGGTCACCTCGTCGCCGCCGTCGTCGGCGTAGACGCTGACCACCGCGCCGGTCCGCAGGATCCGTACGTCGGTGGCGGCGTTACGGGCGGCGGACACCTCCACCACCGCGTCCACCCCGTCGGGCGTGATCCGGCGGACCTCCTCGGCCACGTCCTGCTCCCGGTAGTTGATCACGTGGTCGGCTCCGGCCGCCGCCGCGAGGAGCGCCTTCTCCGGGCTGCTGACCGTGGCGATCACCGTGGCGTCCGCCCAACGGGCGAGCTGCACCGCCGCGTTGCCCACCGCCCCGGCCCCGCCCTGCACCAGCACCACCCGACCGGTCAGCGCCCCGGCGTGCAGGCGCTGCGGCATGGTCTCGCCGGCGGTCAGACAGCGGTGCGCGGTGAGGAACGGGATCCCGAGGCAGGCCCCCAGGTCGAAGGAGGCGTCGCCGAGCGGCACCGCCTGGCGGACCGGCACCACCGTGTACTCGGCGGCGGTACCCCACCGCCGCTGCCAGGACGCCTCCCACACCCAGACCCGCTCGCCGATCAGCTGCCGGTCCAGTCCGGCGCCGACCGCCTCGACGACTCCCGCGCCGTCCTGCCCCGGGGTCTGCCCGCCGTCGGGCACCGGCCAGTTGCGGCGGCCCTTCCAGTCGGTCGGGTTCACCCCGGCGACCGCGAGCCGCACCAGCACCTCCCCGGGACCGGGTTCCGGCACCGGACGGTCGACCACCTGGAGCACCGAGGGGTCACCGTTGCGCTCGTACACGATCGCCTTCATCCCGTCCTCTCCTCCCGGTCGCGCGCTGCCGTACCCGGCAGTGCCCCGATCATGCCGGTTCCGGCAGCCCGTCAGGGGGCAGTCGGCCGCCGTCGGGCAGGGCCCGCGGTGCGCCGTCCCGGCCCTGGCCGAGCGGCCCGGGAGACGGTCGCATGGCGGGACCGGTTCAGCCGGCGACGACGTCCGGGGTGAGCGCGGCGATCGACGGGAGCACCACGGCGGCCAGCCGCTCGGCGTCCGGATCCAGCGGGTACGCCCCGTGCGGCACGGCCACCACCCGCATCCCCGCCGCCGCGGCGGACCGCACCCCGTTGGAGGAGTCCTCCACCGCGACGCAGCGCCCCGGTTCCACCCCGAGGCGCGCGGCCACCGCCAGGTAGACGTCCGGAGCGGGCTTGCCGTGTGCGGTCTCCTCGGTGGAGAGGGTCGCGCCGAAGGTGTCGGAGAGGCCGGTCGCGGCCAGCGCCGCCGCGATCAGCCGGGTCGGCGAGGAACTGGCCAGCCCCAGCGGCCAGCGGGCGGCCAGCCGGCGCACCACGTCGTCGGCCCCGTCGATCAGCGGGACGCGCTCGGCGTACCGCCGGGCCATCTCCCCGACCACCTCGGCGGCGACCTGCTCGGCGGTCCGGTCGACGCCGAGGTCGTCGCTGAGGTGACGGGACCACTCCCCGGTGCTCATCCCCATCAGCCGGCGTTGCGTGTCCGGTTGCCAGGCGCCGCCGTGCGTCGCCACGTACGCGCGCCGGACCTCCTCCCACACCGGCTCGGAGTCCACGATCACGCCGTCCAGGTCGAAGACCACCGCATCCGTCACGGCTCCATCCTGCCGTGTCCGGGGCCCGTCGGCCCGCCAGGGCGATCGGGGCACCGGGGATTTCCGAAGCCGGTCAGCCCGGCAGGGCCGGCAGGCCGATCGGGTTGCCCGGGGGGATCATCGTGTGGCACCGGCGGGCCAGCGGGTCGAGCAGGTCCCGGAGCCGGTCGACCCGTTCGGCGCCGAGCGCCCGCCACGGGTGGTCGGCGGCCCGGTCGGTGGCCTCCTCGACCGCCCGGAAGCCGGCCCGGCCCTCCTCGGAGGGCTTCCCCTCCGGGGTCAGCCAGCCGCGTTCGACCAGCCGGTCGTGGGCCGCCCGCCACTGCTCCTCGGACCAGCCCCGGCCGGTCAGCATGACCGGCGCCATGCCGTCGGCGATCCGCCAGGCCAGCGTCTCCACCGGGTCGAGGCCGGCGGCGACGAGCGCCGCGACGTGCCCGTCGCCCCGGTGTTCGCGCAGCGTGGTGGCCGCCTGCCAGAGCCGGGCGAGCGGGTACTCGGCGCGGGGCAGGGCGGCGTTCGCCGCGCCCAGCACCCGGCCACCCGGCTCCACCGCCACGGCGGCGGCCTCCAGCAGCTCGGCGGCCTCGGCCAGATGCCCCTCGGGCAACTCGTACGTCAGCTCGGCGAGCGCCTGCACCGCGCCGGTGAGCCGGGCCCGCAGCGCCTCCTCCGGGGTGGCGAGCTGCCAGACGGCCGGCAGCGCCCGGCCGACCATGTGCGGGGCGAAGCTGAAGAAGACCGCGACCACCGCGGGGGCGTCGGTCGCGCCCAGCGGCGCGGCGCGCCCGGCGAAGTAGCCCCGCCAGTACCCGCGCAGCCCGACCGCCTCGTAGGCGGCCCGAGCCCGGGGGTGGAAGTAGGTCACCGCGTGCAGCGGCTCGTAGTGGGTCCACAGCAACCGGGCGGTCCGCCCCGGATCGTCCAGTGACGTCACGTGTACCTCCGCGTCCGCGGGTGGTCACCACGCCGCGCTGCGTGGTGGATCCTGAACCTACTGCCACCGGTCAAACCGCCGGAAGCCTCCTGTGGCCCACACCGCACGGGAGCGTCCCGCCGGGTCCTCGCCCGCAACGACCGCGAACGCCGGACGGCGGCCGACCCGTTCGGGTCGACCGCCACCGGTGGTGCCGGTCACTGGGCGGCGAGCACGTCCACCACGAAGCGCAGCGGACCGGCCGGGCGACCGCCGCCGCCTTCGCCGTACGCCAGCTCGGCCGGGATGTCCAGCTGGACCCGGCTGCCCACGTTCACCCCGACCAGGCCCTGGTCCCAGCCGGGGATGACCCGGCCGCCACCGACCTGGAAGGTGAACGGCTGGCCGGTCTTCCAGGAGGCGTCGAACTCCTCGCCGCTGGCGTAGAACACCCCGACGTAGTTGACGGTGAGCTGCTGGCCGGCCTTGGTGGCCGGGCCCTTCCCCTTGACCAGCGGGGTGACGGTGAGCTTGGTCAGCTCGCCGGAGCCCTTGGTCACGGCGGGCTTGCTGCCCAGCGCCGGGTCGGTGCCCGGGGGCAGCTGCGGAGCCGGTGCCGCGGGCTGGTCGGCCGGCGCGCTGGCCGACGGGGCGGTCGAGGCATGGTCCGCCGGGTCGTCGTCGTTGCCGAAGACCACGAACGCTCCCACGATCACGCCGACCACGGCCAGACCGGCGAGCGCGCCGAGCATCGACTGCCGGCGGCGCTTCGCCTCGGCGGCCTTCTGGGCGGCCAGCTTGGCGGCGAGTCGCCGCTCCGACTTGCTCGCCGGGCTCTGGCCCGAGGACCGGTTCTCCGCGCGCTCACTCACGTCGAGGACTCCCTGTAGCGATGGAAAGGTGGGTCGGCGCCGGTGCCGGGCCGAAGTCGACGCAAACGGTACCCGGATCGATGCCTCGCAGGCAGGGGTCCCAGCGGCCCGGACGCCGCAACGGGGGCGTGGCCGCGCCGGGACGACGGTAGATTCGGCCCCATGGCGTTCCTCACCGCAGACGACATTGCCCTCCTGAACGAGCCGCAGTTGGCCCACGTGGCCACGATCGAAGCCGACGGCACCCCGCACGTCACCCCGGTCTGGGTGGACACCGACGGGGAGCACGTCATCTTCAACACCGCGAAGGGGCGGGTGAAGCACCGGAACATGGAGCGCAACCCGGTGGTGGCGATCTCCGTCTCCGACCGGACGAACGACTACCGGACCTTGTGGATCAAGGGCACCGTCGAGCTGACCACCGAGGGCGCCGACGAGCACATCGACCGGATGGCGAAGAAGTACCTGGACAAGGAGACCTACCCGTTCCGCAAGTCGGGGGAGGAGCGCGTGATCGTCCGGGTCACCCCGACCCAGCGGCTCAGCCAGGGCTGACGTACGGCGGCCGGGGTCAGGCGGTCTTGCGCGGCGCCTTCTTCGGCGCGGCCTTCCTGGCCCCGGTCTTCTTCCCGGCCGTCTTCTCCGCCGGTTCGGCCTTCTTCTCGGCAGCCTTCTTCTCCGCCGTCTTCTTCGGGGCGGCCCTGCTGGTCGCGGTCTTCTTCCCGGCCGTCTTCCTCGCCGGGGCCTTCTGCTCCCCGGCCTTCTGTTCCCCGGCCTGCTGTGCCGACCGGGCCGCCGAGATCGGGGTCGGCTCGCCGGCGGGCGGCTGTTCGCCCCGGGCCGCGCGGGCCCGCTCCACGGACGCCCGGAGCGCGGCCATCAGGTCCACCGCTGCGGCCGGGGCCTCCTCGACCTCCTCCGGCGCGACCACCTCCCGCCCCTCCACCTTGGCGTCGATGACCTCCTGCAACGCGGCCCGGTAGTCGTCGGTGAAGGCGTCCGGCTGGAACTCGCCGGCCATCGAGTCGATCAGCGAACTGGCCATCGCCAGCTCCGGTGGGCGGACGGTGATGTCCTCGTCCAGGAAGCCGAACTCCGGGCTGCGCACCTCGTCCGGCCAGAGCATGGTGTTGAGCACCAGCACGCCCTCCCGCACCCGCAGGGTGGCGAGCTGTTCGCGCTGCCGCAGCGCCACCTTGACGATGGCCACCCGCTCCGCGTCGACCAGCGCGTCGCGCAGCAGCACGTACGGCTTGGTCGCCGTCCCCTCCGGCTCCAGGTAGTACGCCTTGTTGTAGAGGATCGGGTCGACCTGCTCGGCCGGTACGAACTCCAGCACGTCGATCGCGTGCGAGGTGGTCAGCGGCAGGTCGGCGAAGTCGTCGTCGGTGAGCACCACCATCTCGCCCCCGCCGAGGTCGTAGCCCTTGGCGATGTCGTCGTAGCTGACCTCCTCGCCACAGACCGAGCAGGTGCGCTTGTACCGGATCCGGCCGCCGTCGGCCCGGTGCACCTGGTGGAAGCGGATGTCCTTCTCCTGGGTGGCGGAGTAGAGCTTCACCGCGATCGAGACCAGACCGAACGAGACGGCACCCTTCCAGATCGCGCGCATGCTGGCGCTCCTCTCACCGCTTCTGACCAGGATCGCAAATGATCGAAGGTGGCGCGCGCGGTTCGCCGGCGAACTACAGTCACACTCGTGCCGGGCCGCCTGCCGCTGAGGCCGATGCTCGCGACGACCGGGCCGTTGCCGGCCGGGTCGGAGTGGGCGTACGAGTTCAAGTGGGACGGCGTACGCGCCCTGGCCGACATCTCCGCCGCCGGTCAGCACCTCTACGCCCGATCCGGCGTGGAGATCACCGCCGCGTACCCGGAACTGGCGGGCCTGGGCGAGCAGGTGGACGACGCCCTGCTCGACGGGGAGGTGGTGCTCCTCGGTGCCGCCGGGCAGCCCTCGTTCACCGCGCTGGCCGAGCGGATGCACGTACGGGACCGGAACCGGGCGGCCCGGCTGGCGGCGGTCGCCCCGGTGACGTACATGATCTTCGACCTGGTGCGGCTGCGCGGCGCGGACCTGACCGGCTGGCCGTACGCCCGGCGGCGCGCGGAGTTGGAGGCGCTGGGGCTCGCCGGGGCCGCCCGGTGGGCGGTGCCGCCGGCCTTCCCCGACGGGCCGGCCACCTACGAGGCGGCCGGCGAGCACGGGTTGGAGGGGGTGATGGCCAAGCGGGTCGACGGGCCGTACCGCCCGGGGGTGCGCTCGCCGGACTGGGTCAAGGTCAAGCTGGAGGTGACCGGGGACTTCGTGGTCGGCGGCTGGCGGCCCGGCGCGCGGAAGATCGGCGGACTGCTGGTCGGGGTGCCGTGCCCGGACGGGCGGCTCGCCTACCGGGGCCGGGTCGGTGGTGGGATCGGGGCGGCCCTGGAACGGGCGCTCCTGGCCGAGTTGGAGCCGCTGCGCACCGCCGGCTCGCCGTTCGGCGTCGGCGTGCCGAGGGAGGACGCCCGGGGTGCGATCTGGGTGGAGCCCCGGCTGGTGGTCGAGGTGAAGTACGGCCAGCGCACCCCGGACGGTCGACTGCGCTTCCCCCGGGTGTTGCGACTGCGTCCGGACAAGCCCGCCGAGGAGGTCGACGATGTCGGGTGAGCGGCTGCGGGTGGAGGTGGAGGGGCGTTCGCTGGAGCTGTCCAACCTCGACAAGGTGCTCTACCCGGACGTCGGGTTCACCAAGGGCGAGGTGATCGACTACTACACCCGGATCGCCCCGGTGCTCCTGCCGCACCTGCGGGACCGGGCCCTGACCCGGATCCGCTACCCGAACGGGGTGACCGGCACGTCGTTCTTCGAGAAGAACCGGCCCGCCGCCACCCCCGACTGGGTGCGGGTGGCGACCCTGCCCGCGCCCGGCTCGACCAGGGGACGGGAGACCATCGACTACGTGGTCGCCGACGACCTGCCCACCCTGGTCTGGCTGGCCAACCTCGCCGCGCTGGAACTGCACACGCCGCAGTGGCGGATCGGCGCGCACCCGGACACGATGGTCGTCGACCTCGACCCGGGGCCCCCGGCGGGCCTGCGGGAGTGCTGCCAGGTGGCGGTGCTGATGCGCGACCGGCTCGCCGACGACGGCGTGGCCGCCTACCCGAAGACCTCCGGCAAGAAGGGCATGCAGCTCTGCTGCCCGGTGGCCGGCACCCAGTCCGCCGAGGTGGTCTCCGAGTACGCCCACCGGATCGCCCGTGAGCTGGAGCGCACCCATCCGAAGTTGGTCGTGTCGCGGATGGCGAAGAACCTGCGCCCCGGGAAGGTCTTCATCGACTGGAGCCAGAACAACGCGGCGAAGACCACGGTGGCGCCGTACTCGCTGCGGGCCGGGCCGGCCCCGTCGGTCTCCACGCCGCTCACCTGGGACGAGGTGGAGGCGGTGGCCGCCGACGGCCGGCGTCGGCTGCGTCCGTTCACCGCCGCCGAGGTCCTGACCCGGGTCGACGAGTACGGCGACCTGCTCGCCCCGCTGCTCGACGGCGGCCCGGAACTGCCCACCCGCTGACACCGACACTGTTGCTATTTGACGGTCGTCGATGCGACGCTGAAGGAAATCTCAGTCGTGCGTCGAGTGGGGGATCGTCCATGAAACGGCTCATGTCCCGCCTGCTGGCGGCAGCCTGCCTCCTGCCGCTGCTGGCGGTGCCGGCCCAGCCCGCCGCCGCCTCGACCCCGTTCCGCAACCCGCTCAACCCGGGCGCGGACCCCACCATGACCTACTACAACGGTGCCTACCACCTGGCCACCACGCTCGGGGACCGGATCGGCATCTGGTCCTCGCCGACCCTGGCGGGCCTGTCCGCCGTGCCGGAGCGGACGGTGTGGCGGGACCCGGACCCCAGCCGCAACAAGCAGGTGTGGGCCCCCTCGATCCACCGGTTCGTCCGGCCCGAGGGCCCCCGCTGGTACATCTACTACACCGCCAGCGACGGCGTGGACGCCAACCACCGTAACTACGTGATCGAGTCCGAGGGCGACGACCCGCGCGGCCCGTACCACTTCAAGGGGCGGATCGCCGACTACGCCGAGTACGCCATCGACGGCGAGCCGTTCGTGCACAACAGCGTCATGTACTTCGCCTGGACCGGCCCGGGACGGGGCATGGGCGGCCCGGCCCAGCTCTACCTGCGCCGGATGACGAGCCCGTGGACCACGACCGGCAACCGGGTGGCCCTGCCCGCCGACGGCGGCTGCCCCGAGGTGCGCGAGGGGCCGACCGGGCTGCGCGGCCCGGGGCGGCTCTTCCTCGTCTACTCCACCTGCGACACCGGCAAGCCGGACTACCAGCTCTGGATGAAGTCCATCGCGGACGGCGCGGACCCGCTGGTGGTGTCGAACTGGCGCCAACACCCCGGTCCGGTGCTCTCCCGTAACGACGCGGCCGGCGTCTTCGGCCCCGGGCACAACGGCTTCTTCCGCTCACCCGACGACACCCAGGACTGGATCGTCTACCACGGCAAGACCACCTCGGCGTACACCTACGAGGGGCGCACCACCCGGGCCCAGCCGGTGCTCTGGAACAGCGACGGCACCCCGAACTTCGGCCGCCCGCTCTCCCTGGGCGCGGTGCAGGCGCCGCCGTCCGGGGATCCGTGGGCCAGCCAGGAGGCGGGCGCGAACCGCAGCTACCTGTCGGTGGACGAGCAGCACCACTTCGACCGCGACCCCAACGGGATGCTCGCGCACTGGTGGGCGAGCCCCGTCGACCGCATCGTCCGGCGCGACGTGTGGGGCGGCCCGATCGCCGGCCGGCCGACGGGCTACGCGGTCGGCAGCGAACAGCACGTCTTCGCGCGTACCCCGGACGGGCGGCTGCGGCACTGGTGGTGGGCGCCGGGCGGGAGCGTCCGCCAGGAGGACTGGGGAGCCGGGCTGGCCGGCGACCCGACCGGCTTCGTCGCCTCGAACGGACAGCGCCACGTGTTCGGCCGGGGCCCGGACGGCCGGCTGGCCCACTGGTGGCAGGAACCCGACGGCACCGTCCGGCGGGACACCTGGACCGGCGGTGATCTCGTCGGCACGCCCGTGGCGTACACCGTCGGCGAGGAACAGCACGTCTTCGCCCGGGGTAGCGACAACTCGCTGCGCCACTGGTTCTGGTACCCCGGGATCGCCAACAACCTGCCCGGCCTGGACAACTGGGGGGTGGGCAGCGGCCGGGTCCACTCCGACCCCACCGGGTTCTCCTTCGGCGACCAGCAACACGTCTTCTACCGGACCGCCAACGGCAGCGTCGAGCACACCTTCTTCGACCACGGCGACTGGACCACGACCACCGACAATTGGGGTGGCTCGGTGGTCGGCGCGCTCACCGCGATCCGGCACGGCCAGAGCCAGCAGGTCTTCGCCCGGGGCACCGACGGCGCGCTGTGGCGGCTGGTGTGGCGCCCGGACGGAAAGCCGGTGAGCGCCGACCGGGCGACCACCGGGCCCACCACCGACCCGGTGGCGGTCGCCTGGCGGGACGAGACCCACCTGCTGGGCCGGGGCGCGGACGGCTCGCTGGTGGACTGGCGCTGGCAGCCGGCGGGCGGCGCGGTGTCGAACTCCTGGGGCGGTCAGGTAGCCCCCTGACCCCCTCCGGCCACCTCACGCCTGCCCTGCCGGCGGTGCCCACCGCCCGTCGCTGGCGGTCGGCGCGCGCCATGCCGCCGCTCGGCTGCGAATCCTGGACACTTACCGTCGAATGAGGACGGTAAGTGTCCAAGATTCAAGCGGACACCGGGTGCCAGCGGACGGCTGCGGCTGCGGCGAGGTCGCCGGCGTGCGCGAAGCCGGCCAGCACCACCAGGTCACCCGGGCGGGGCCGGCCCTGTTGGAGGTTCTCGTGCAGGGTGACCGGCACGGCCGCGCCGAAGAGGTTGCCGTACTCGTCGAAGGTGTCCGGATGCCGCGCCGCGTCGATACCCAGCGACTCCCGCCAGTTGGCCAGGAAGAGCCGGTTCGGCTGGTTGGTGACGAGCAGGTCGATCGCCGAGGTGGGAACGTCGAGGCGGTCGCAGAGCCGACCGACCACCTCCGGTACGAGAACGTTGCCCCGGTCGATGATCTTCCGCACCCGGTCCGGGGTGAACGAGACGTCGAGCTGGCTGTGCCCGGGTTCCCAGTAGCGGCGGCCGTCCTCCAGCCGGACGCCCATGTCCCCGGCGAACTCGCCGAGGTTGCGCAGCTCGATGTCGAGAATCGGCGACTCGTCCCCCACCCGCAGGTAGCCGACCCCGCAGCCGTCCCCGGGCACCGAGGCGTGCGAGCGTCGGCGTACCTCCGACTGGGCGAACATCTGGCCGGCGGTGTTCTGCACGCAGCAGATCAGCGCGGTACGGGCCTCGCCGGTACGCAGGATCTGTCGGGCGGTCCGGAGCAGGTGGACGAAGGAGGCACAGCCGCCGTTGTGCACGTCGAGCACCCAGCCCGGATCCTGCCCGAGCCGGTGCGCCAGCGCCGCTCCCGCGCCGGTCCACGGCAGGTCGGGTAGTTGGACGTTGGTGAGCAGCACGTCCAGTGGCCCGTCGCCCCGGGCGGCGGCGCGCTCCAGGACCGGCCGGGCGGCCTTCTCGATCATGTCCACGGCGCTCTCGCCGGGGGCCACGTGTCGCCGGTACCGGGGCGACTTGAACATCACGCTCTCCCGGAGCGCGTCGTCGTCGCCACCGTAGAAGTCCACGGTCACCCGTCGTTCGGGCAGGTAGCTGCCGACGTCCACCAGGCTGACCGGGTTCACGCGACCTCCCGGTCTCGGTGGGGGTGGCCGACCAGCCGGAACCGCGGGTCTGCTGCATTCATCGAGGATCGCCCCTGTCGTGCGGCGGCGCGGACGTCCTTCGCGTGATCATCGTCGTCGGGAAACCGGGCCGACACAAGTCCCCGCCGGGCCGCCGGGGCCGCTGGCCGTCCGCTACCGGTGGAGCGGGAAAGGGAAACGAACCCATTTCCCACTTCGGGTGGCTGCGGCTACCGCTGCCGGTGCCGGGTCGACGTCGTCGTCTTCGGCGCGGCCCACCGGCCCCGACGGCTGCCCGCCGCGCCGCCGGTCGGGCCGGTCGCCAGTGCGCGGTGCGGCACACTGAGCGGCATGACGCGGGGGCACGATCGTCTGCGGTGGGCAGCCGGACCGGTGGCGGAGAGCCTGATGGCGCAGCCGGTACGGCTGACGGTCTGGGCGTCGGCGGCCGTGGCCACCGTGTTGATCATGCGGGTGCGGGGATGGCGGGAGGCTCCGGCGGCATCGGTCCGGCCGGGCTGAACCGGAGACTGCCCCGTCTGCGCGAGCAGTCCGACATTGCCCCGTCTGCGCAGGCAGTCGGGAACTGCCCCGTCTGCGCGGGCAGCTCGACAGGACCGCGACCGGGTACCCGTGACCCTGCCGGTCGACCCGCTCCGCGGTCAGTCGACGGTGGGCAGCTTCGGGCCGAGCACGTCATCGGCGTCGACGATCGTGTACGCGTATCCCTGCTCGGCGAGGAAGCGCTGCCGGTGGGCGGCGTACTCGGTGTCGATGGTGTCCCGGGAGACGACGGTGTAGAAGTGCGCCTGGCGGCCGTCGGCCTTCGGCCGGAGCACCCGACCGAGCCGCTGCGCCTCCTCCTGCCGGGAGCCGAAGGTGCCGGAGACCTGGATCGCCACCGCCGCCTCGGGCAGGTCGATGGAGAAGTTGCCGACCTTCGAGATGACCAGGGTCCGGACCTCGCCGGACCGGAAGGCGTCGAAGAGCCGCTCCCGTTCCTTGTTCGTCGTCGAGCCCTGCACGATCGGCGCGTCGAGGTACTCGCCGAGCTGGTGGAGCTGGTCGATGTACCCGCCGATCACCAGCACCTGCTCGTCCGGGTGCCGCTGCACGAGCGCGCGGATCACCGGCAGCTTGGTCCGGGCGGTCGCCGCCATCCGGTAGCGCTCCTCGCTCTCGGCGGTCGCGTACGCCAGCCGCTCGGCGTCGGTCAGGGTGACCCGTACCTCGGTGCACTGGGCCGGGGCGATCCAGCCCTGCGCCTCGATGTCCTTCCACGGCGCGTCGTACCGCTTCGGGCCGATCAGGCTGAACACGTCGCCCTCCCGGCCGTCCTCCCGGACCAGGGTCGCGGTCAGGCCGAGCCGGCGACGGGCCTGGAGGTCGGCGGTGAACCGGAAGATCGGCGCGGGCAGCAGGTGCACCTCGTCGTAGATCACCAGGCCCCAGTCGCGGGCCCCGAACAGGTCGAGGTGGGTGAACGCGCCGCCGCGCCGCGAGGTGAGCACCTGGTACGTGGCGATGGTGACCGCGCGGATCTCCTTGCGCTCGCCGGAGTACTCGCCGATCTCGTCCTCGGTCAGCGAGGTGCGGGCGACCAGCTCGCGCTTCCACTGCCGGCCGGCCACGGTGTTGGTGACCAGGATCAGCGTGGTCGCCTTCGCCTCGGCCATCGCCGCCGCCCCGACCAGGGTCTTGCCCGCGCCGCAGGGCAGCACCACCACGCCCGACCCGCCGGCCCAGAACGCCTCCACCGCCTCCCGCTGGTACGACCGCAGCGTCCACGGCCGCCCGCCGTCCCCGCCGGCCTCGGCCAGTTCGATCGGGTGCGCCTCGCCGTCGACGTACCCGGCCAGGTCCTCGGCGGGCCAGCCGAGCTTGAGCAGCGCCTGCTTGAGCCGCCCGCGCTCGGACGGGTGCACCGCGATCGTGTCGTCGTCCAGCTTCGCGCCGAGCATGCCGGCGAGCTTCTTGCTCTTGGCGACCTCGATCAGCACCACCCGGTCCAGCGCCCGCAGCACCAGGCCGTGCACCGGGTCGTTGGCGAGCTGGAGCCGGCCGTACCGGTCCATCGTCTCGGCCACGTCCACCAGCAGCGCGTGCGGCACCGGGTAGCGGGAGTACTTCAGCAGCGAGTCGACGACGCCCTCGGCGTCGTGCCCGGCGGCCCGCGCGTTCCACAACCCGAGCGGGGTGAGCCGGTAGGTGTGCACGTGTTCGGGGGAACGCTCCAGCTCGGCGAAGGGCGCGATGGCCATCCGGCAGGCCTGGGCGTCCGGGTGGTCGATCTCCAGCAGCAGGGTCTTGTCCGACTGCACGATCAGTGGTCCACCGCTCACGCCGGGTCCTCCTGCTCTCACCAGGTCATTCGCCCTCCGGACGGTCCCGGGACGACCCTCCAGTCTTGCACGGAACCGGAAGAGGCAGAAAAATTCACCACAGGGTGCAACCTTCGCAGCACTCCCACACGTCTAGCGAAGGGACGGCTGCGCCCCTAGGAGGACACATGAACAGAGTTCGGTCCACCCTCGGGGTCGCCGCCCTGGCAGTGGTCACGCTGGTCGGTGCGGGCGCGTGCGCGCTCGACCCGCAGGCTGATCCGGCCGGCGACGACCTCGCCGCGGTCAGCGTGTCGGGACGGTTATCGGGGGAGAGCGCCTTGCTCGGCTCCGACCAGCTGACCGGCCTGACGTCCGCCAGGACGACGACCACGACGACCGCGACACTCGCGACCACCCGCACCACCGTCCAGACCACGTCCAACAAGACCACGGCCAAGACCAAGGCGGCCGCCGCCTGCCCGCAGGGTGAGTACCAGAAGGCCGTCGAGACCTACCTCGCCAAGCTGGGCACGTTCGGCAAGATGACCGTGGACGGCAAGCAGTCCGCCGCCGACTGCGCCGCGATCAAGCTGTTCCAGCAGCGGTACGACATCCGCCCCGTCGAGGGCCGCGCCGGGCCCACCACGCACGACGTGGCGAAGCGGCTGGCCACCACGAGCGTCAGCAGCTGCAAGGCCGGTTCCGGCGTGACGTTCTGCATCGACCTGACCCGGCAGACCACCTGGATCATGCGGGACGGGAAGGTGATCTATCCGCCGACGGTGACCCGGACCGGGATGCGCGGCTACGCCACCCCGACCGGTACCTACAAGATCAACTACCGGAACATCAAGGAGTGGTCCAACCCGTACGAGGTGTGGCTGCCGTACTGGCAGCGCTTCGTGGGCGGCATCGGGTACCACCAGACCACCACCTACCTGCACGACAAGTCGATCGGCTCGCACGGCTGCATCAACCTGCTCCCCGCCGACGCCAAGCGGTTCTGGGACTGGGGCAAGGTCGGCTACCGGGTGGTCGTCTTCGGTCACCGATCCGGCACCTGACGCGGGTCGGACTGCGTCCCCCCTGTCACTTCGTCCCCTCAGGTGACAGGGTGGACGCAGGGGCGGCGGCGACGGGGAGGTCAGCAGATGACGGTCGACCGGGACACCACCACCGGGACCGAGCGGGACGCCCCACCCGCGCCGGCGCAGGTGTCCCGGGCCGACCGGCCCCCACGGACGGGAGCCGCCCCGGCGTCCACCGTGTCCACCGCGACCGTGGTGGCGTACGCGATGGCCGGCGCGGCGGTCCTCGGCTGGTTCCTCTTCGGGTGGCTCGTGCTCCAGCAGGGGTTCATCGACTCGGTCGGCGAGTCCGCCGGTGCGGCCTTCGCCCTGCTGCTGATCGTCTCGATCGTCGGCACCGTCCGACGCGGCCGACGCCGCTGACGACCTACTCGTCCCGCACCGCCGCGGTGATCCGGTGCAGGGCGAAGGTGTGCAGCATCTCCGTCCGCTCGTCCTCGGCGCGCAGGTAGCCCGCCCCGATCGACACCGGACGCACCAGCCGGGACGCGGTCGCGCCGTGCGCGTCGACGTACCCCACCCAGACCAGGACCTTGTCCCGGACCGCCTGTTGCAGCACCGCCAGCGCATCCCGGTGACCCGGCACCGCAGCGGGGCGGCCCCCCTCCGGCGTCACGCCACGCAGCACCGACGGAGCCCGCCGGGCGGCCCGCGCTGCCGCCTCGCCCCGCCGGATCTGCTCCACGATGCCGAGCAGTCGGGGCGGGGTGAGCCGGGGCCCGGCCAGCGGGTCGGCCGAACGGCTGGTCACCGGCACCCGGGCCGGCGCGCGGCGGGCCTTCGGCCGGGCCAGCACCACCGTCCCGGCCGGATCCTCCGGCACCGGCGCGTAGCCGGCGTCCCGCAGCGCCCCCAGCAACCGGCCGACCTGGTACGGGGTGACCAGCACGGTCGGCGCGAGCCGGCGCATCGAGAGCCCCTCCAGCCGCCGGTCGGCGAGCACCTCGGCCAGCAGCGCCTCGTCGTCGCTGCGCAGGTACGCCCCGGCCGAACCGGCCCGCAATCCGCCGTGCCGGCGGGCCACGTCGTCCACCAGGTACGTCAGCCCCTGCGGCACCGGGGTACGGGACCGGCGGCGGAACAGGTCGTGCAGGTCGTCGGCGGACCAGCCGGCGTCCAGCGCCCGGCGCACGCTCGCCGTGGTGATCCGGTGCACGCTCGCCCCACCGGCCGACTCGTGCTCGGCGACCACGTCCAGTTCGGCGGCGAGCGTCGGCTCCGGTGGGCCCGGCACCACCACGGTCAGGTCGGCCTGGACGAGGAAGTGGTCGACCGGCTCGGGGAGGAGCGCGTCCAGGGCCCGGACGGCGGTGTCCTGCTCGTCCGGATCGGTCCGCACCCCCAGCGGGTCGTCCGCCCCCGTCCCCGGGGACTCCGTGTCGGCCAGCAGCAGCCGCCCGTACGAGGTGAGCGCCCCCAGCCCGGTCACGCCCAGCGTGGCCGCCTCCGCCAGCACCTCCCGGTGTGCCGTCTCCCGTCCCCGACTGCGCCGGGGCGCCCGCCAGTCGAGCAGGGCCAGCACTTCGTCGGGACTGGGGGCGGTCGCCGGGGGCAGGTCGGCGAGGATCCCGAGCACGGCCCGACGGGCGGCCGGCGCGCCGGCCCGTTCCGCCTCGGCGGAGAGCGCGCTGATCGGCCGGTCCCGGTCGTCGCGCTGCCCGACCAGCCCCACCTGCCGGGTCATCGCCAGCCAGGCGCGGGCCAGCCGCTCCCAGCGCCGGGCCAGGGAGACCGCCCGCCACACCTCGTACCCGCCGGTGGGCAGGACCTGCTGGTCCGCCCCGTACCGGGTGGTGGTGGCCCCGGGCAGGTCCAGCTCGCCGAGAAGCCCGGCCGCGTACGCCGTCTCCAGCAGCAGGGCGGTGGTCGGCTCGTCCAGCCCGGTGCCCTTGGCCAGCCGACGCAGGTCCCGCACCCCGAGCCCACCGGTCCGCAGCACCGGCGCCGGGTCGGCGGCCAGCGCGTCCAGCAGCGTCTCGGTGTGCCGGACCACCTCCATGGTCTGCCCGACCCCGGCGTTGTCCACGACCTTCGGCTCGCGGGACGCGGCGGCCACCGCCGGTGGCTCGGTCCGCAGCGGACCGAGCGGGCCGGTCTCCCGACGCAGCAGCAGGCCGACCTCGCGGGGCAGCTCCACCGCGCCCGCCCCGCCGGACTCCGCGCCGGAGACCGGCACCAGGAGCCGATGGTCGACCAGCCAACGCACCGGGGAGCCGGTTGGCGGGCCACCGTTGGTCGGGTCGGCGGGGACGGTGTCCTCCGCCCCGGAGGCGGGGGCGCGCAGCGCGCCCGGGGGCACCGTGCCGACCGGTGGACCGGCGGCGAGCCGGTCGAGGATCGCCCGCGCGGAGGGCGGCGCGGCCAGCACCGTCCGCCGCAGCTTCGCCGGGTCCGCGCAGAGCGTGGCGGTGGCCGGGTCCAACTCCGCTGCCGGCCGGCCCAGCCCCGCCGGGTGGGTGGAGACCTCGTCCACACTCGCCACCACGCGCAGGTCGTGCTCCGGGCCGTACACCAGGAAGAGCTCGCGCAGCCGCGACAGCGCGGCCCGGACGGCGGTCGGCGCGGGCGGACGCGGACCGGCGGTGGCCAGCGCGAGCACCGTCTCGACGGAGGTGCCGCCGTCGGGCCCCCGGGTCAGCCGGGCGGCGTCGAGGATCTGGAGGGTGAACTGGTCCAACCCGTCGAGCGCGCGGGCCACCGAGACCCGCGACTGCGCCCGGACGGCGAGGGCCGAGAGGTCGGCGGGCACCGGCACGACGAGGTCCGGCCGCCGGGCGAGCAGCGCGGCGAGCGTCTCGTCGTCGAGGGTGCGCAGATGGTCCGCGAGTGAGATGGTCATCGTCGTTCCACGCTAGCCGGCCGAGGGGCCGTCGCGCCCCTCGGACGTCCGGCCGGTATCCCGGTGACGGGTAGGTTCGCGGGATGCCCCCACTGACGGTCGGATTCGACCTCGACATGACCCTGGTCGACTCGCGTCCCGGCATCGCCGCCACCTACCGGGCGCTGACCGCCCGGACCGGCGTGCCCGTGGACGTCGACGCCGTGGTCGCCCGGCTCGGGCCTCCGCTGCACACCGAGATCGCCCGCTGGTTCCCGCCGGCGGAGGTCGAGACGGCGGTGGCGCTCTACCGCGAGCTCTATCCGGCGTACGCGATCACGCCGACGGTGCCGCTGCCCGGCGCGCTCGCCGCCCTCGACGCGGTCCGCGCCCACGGCGGACGGGTCCTGGTGGTCACCTCGAAGCACGGCCCGCTGGCCCGGCTGCACCTGGACCACCTCGGGCTGACCGTCGACGAGCTGGCGGGTGACCTGTTCGCCGAGGAGAAGGCGACCGCGCTGGTCACCCAGGGCGCGACCCACTACGTCGGCGACCACGTGGCGGACATGGTGGCCGCCCGGACGGCCCGGATTCCCGGGATCGGGGTGGCGACCGGTCCGTGCACGGCGGCGGAACTGCGTGCCGCCGGAGCGGACCTCGTGCTCGATGACCTCACCGGATTCCCAGCGGCGATGAGGCAGTGGATCCGGCTAGCCTGAGGGGAGTAGACGTCTCAACGAAGCAGAGGTTCTCAGGTGCCGACGGGTCGAGTGAAGTGGTATGACGCGGCCAAGGGATACGGGTTCGTCACCAGTGACGAAGGTGGCGACGTGTTCCTGCCCAAGGGCGCGCTGCCGACAGGGGTCACCGATCTGAAGGGTGGTCAGCGCGTCGACTTCAGCGTCGTGGACAGCCGCCGGGGCGCACAGGCGATGGGGGTCAAGCTGCTCGATGCCCCGCCGTCCGTCGCCGAGCTGCGCCGCCGCCCGGCGGAGGAGCTGCACGGCCTGGTCGAGGACATGATCAAGGTGCTGGAGGCCAAGGTCCAGCCGGACCTGCGGCGGGGCCGCTTCCCGGACCGGAAGAACGCGCAGAAGATCGCTCAGCTCGTCCACGCGGTCGCGCGCGAGCTGGAGGTCTGAGGCACGAGCCCGGCGTCGGCGGCCCGGCTCAGCAGGGCCGCCACGGCGGCGAGCCCGTCCGCTCCCAGGTCTGCGGTGAACTCGTTGACGTAGAGGCCGATGTGCTGGTCCACGACGTCGGGCTCCATCTCCTGCGCGTGGGCCAGCACGTAGTCCCGGGTCGACGCCGGGTCGGCCCACGCCCGCTCCACCGAGGCGCGGATCCACCCGGCGGCGGCCTGCGGGTCCACCACGCCCCGGCGGGCCAGGATCGCCCCGAGCGGGATCGGCAGGCCGGTGGTGGCCTCCCACCACTCACCGAGGTCGACCAGGGCGGTCAGCCCGTGCCGGGGGTACGTGAACCGGGCCTCGTGGATCACCAGGCCGGCGTCGTACCGGCCGGCGGCGACCCCCGGCATGATCTCGTGGAACGGCACCACCTCGATCCGCGCCGGCGGCCGGTCGGCCGACCAGAGGCGGAACAGCAGGTACGCCGTGGTCCGGTCACCCGGCACGGCGACCGTCGCGCCGGTGAGGTCGCCCCCACCCGCGCCCCCGTCCAGGGCGCTGCCCGCTTCGCCGCCGCTGTCCCCGGTGCCGCCCGCGCCCACGTTTCCGGGGCGGGTGAGCAGGAGCGGGCCGCAGCCCCGGCCGAGCGCCCCGCCACACGGCAGCAGCTCGTAGTCGTCCAGCAGCCACGGCAGTGCCCCGTAGCTCACCTTCACCAGGTCGAACGCGCCCTGCTCGGCGGCGTTGTTGGTCACGTCGACGTCGGCGTAGGTCACCTCGACCGGCGGTGCGCCGGGCACCAGACCGTGCACCAGAGCGTGGAACACGAAGGTGTCGTTGGGGCAGGGCGAGATCGCCAGCGAGAGTGCCACGCCCTCACGGTAGCCCGTTCACCTGCCGCGCCGGCCGGCCCCTCGACCGGGCTGCCCACCCTCGGTGTTCCGAGCGACCGGTTGCCGGTGCCGGCGACATGCTTCTTCGAGTCCTCTGGAGCTGCCCGCACAGACGGAGCACCCACCCAGCTGACCGTACGCCCATCTGACCGCAAGTCCCCTGACTGCAAGTCCACTGACCGCACGCCGACTGGCCTCCTCCAGCGGACGCACGGATGGGGCAACTCGACAGCGTTCAACCGGTACTGTCCACCGCGCGCCGCGTTGTCCACAGGGTTGTCCACAGGACCGGCGAGCCTGTTGAGAACGGCAGTGGTCCCTCGGACTATCGAGGTGTGACGGAGCACGCGGTGAGCCCGGATCGCCCGACCGCGGAGCGGTTACCGGCCAGGGACGAGAACCGGGCCGCTGCCAGGCCCGAAACCGTGACTGGGACCGGAACCGGGGACGGAGCCGTGAGCGGGGCCGGAACCGGGGGCGGGGCCGGAAGCGGGGGTGGAGCGCTCGGAACAGGTGTGGAGTGCGGGCCGGTGCTGCGCGCCCTGCGCGGACCGTCGCTACCCCGTGCATCTCGATGTACGCGAGGTCCGCACCCTCAAGGACTGGCCGGGGCCTGGTGGGCGGAGTGGTACACCCTGCCGCCGGAACGGTGGCCGTTGCCGGTGCCTCCGGCGACCTACGACCTCGACCGGCGTCGGCGTGACCGACGGCGTGCGGTCGACCGGATCTCCAGCGGCTTCGGTACCGGCGTGACGGCGTCGGCCTGCCGGACACCTCGTGGCGGTTCGTCGCCGAGCTGCCCGACGGTGCGCTGGTGGGGGAGTTGCGGGCCCACGAGCGCAGCGTCGACCTGCTGGCGGCCCGGCCGGGCCACGGTGACCGGGAACTGGTGCTGGACGGGGTGCTCGTCGCGCCCGGTCTGCACCGGTCAGGCACCGGTCGGCGGCTGGTCAGCCTCCTCCTGGGGGGAGATGGAGCGGGCCGGGATCGGCGCGGTCCACGCGGTCGCCGAGGGCGGTGCGGTGGATTTCCTGCTCGCCTGTGACTTCCGGCTGGGGTGGACCCGCCCGTGGCCGATCAGCCCCCGTCGGCCCGCAGGGCGTCGAGGGCCGCCGCCGACCCCAGTGCGGTGAGGGCCGCCGCCGCCGACCCCAGTGCGGTGAGGGCCTCCCGGAGCCGCCACGACTCCCGGTCCCGGGGCCCGATCGGGTTGGAGATCGTCCGGATCTCCACGAAGGGAAGGCCGGCCTGGGCGGCGGCGACTGCCACGCCGTGTCCCTCCATCGCCTCGGCCACCGCGTCGGGGTGCCGGGCGGCGAGGGCCCGGGTGCTGGCGGCGGTGCCGGTCACCGTGCCGACGGTCAGCACCGTCCCGACCACCGCGTCCGGCAGGGCCGACCGTAGGGCGGCGAGCAGGGCCGGGTCCGCGTCGACGGCGACCGGGCCGCCGAGCTGCTCGGGGGACATGCCCAGCTCGTCGATCGGGATGAACCCCTCCGGTGACTCCGCGCCCAGGTCCGCCGCGAGGCTGCGTTGGCCGAGCACCGTCCGGCCCACGGCGACCCGGTGGGCGAAGCCACCGGCCACGCCCGCGCTGACCACACCGTGGTACGGGCGTCCGGCGGCTTCGGCGAGCGCCAGCAGCCGCGCGGTGGCCGCCCCCGCCACGGCCGGCCCGACCCCGACCGGGACGACGGTGGCCGTCGGGTCGGTCAGGCCGGTACGCACCGCCGCCGCCTCGGCGGGGACCGCAGTGACCACGAGCAGGCCGGTCATGCCACCGGCCCCGGCGAGTCCTGGCGGTCCTCGCCCTCCGAGCGGTCGGCCGCGGGTGAGGGGCGGTAGATGTGGTACCCCGGCGGGGCCAGTCGCTCGTCCTCCGCTCTAGTGGGTGCCGGTGCCGGTGCGGGGGCCGGGGCCGGGGCGGGCTCGGCGGGCGGCTCGTCGCCGAGCGGTCGACCGAGCAGGCGTTCCCCCCGTAGCCGCCGGGTGACCAGGACGCCCCGGACGGCGGCGAGCGTGCCGGCGGCAGCGGCGACGCCGATGCCGACCCGCCCGTGGAAGGGGACCAGCCCGAGGCCACCGCCGGCCACGAAGGCGAGCATCAGCACCGTCTCCGAGTGGGCGAAGGAGCTGGCCCGCAGCCGCTCCGGGATCCGTTCCTGGATCGAGGCGTCCACAGCGAGCTTGGCCACACCGCTGGCCAGGGCGGCCACCAGGCAGAGTGTGGCCACCGTCTCCAGGGAGAACCGGAGGGTGGCGAGCACCGCCACCGTGGCCACGACGACCATGCCGCTGGACTGGATCAGTGCCGGGTGGTGGATGCGGAGCCGGGTGCCGACAGCGGTGGCCAGGAAGGTGCCCACCGCCAGGGCCGCGCCGACCAGGCCGAGGGCGGCCTTGTCCCCGAGATCCCGGCCGAGCAGCACGGTGGTCAGGTCCCCCGCCTTGATCGCGAAGGCGAGGAAGAGCAGGAGGAAGCCGTACACGGCGCGGAGGGTGGCCGCGCCGATCAGCGTGGCCAGCACCAGCCGGCCGGCCGGGCGGCCACGGCCCAGGGGGCGTTCCCCGTCGCGACCGAACGCCCGCCACAGCGGACGGGGAACCCGTTCCGGCGGCTCCGAGTCGGCGCGGGGCGGCAGGCGCAGGGCGATCACCATGCCGGCCAGGAAGATGAGCGAGGCGACCCGGAGCGGCCACTGCGGGCCGAACCAGAACGCGGCGAGCCCGATCGGGGCGACCAGCCCGCCGGCGACCGTGCCGTAGACGCTGGCCCGCGCACCGACCTGGGAGAGGCCGAGCCCCTCGGGGAGCAGCCGGGGTACCGCCGCGGACCGGGCCACCCCGTACGCGCGGGAGAGGGCGAGCACTCCGAACGCGGCTGGATAGAGCCCGAAGCCGTGGATGTAGTCGGAGATCATCCAGGCCAGGAACGCCCGGCCCAGCATGGTGGCGGCCAGGGCGTAGCGGCGGCCGTGCCGGAAGTGGTCCAGCAGCGGACCGACCACCGGCGCCAGCATCGCGAACGGCACCATCGTCACCAGCAGGTAGATCGCGACCTTGCTGCGCGCCTCGCCGAGCGGGACGTTGAAGAAGATCGTCCCGGCCAGGCCGATGGCGATCAGGGTGTCCCCGGCGCACGAGACGGCGTGCAGGTCGAAGAGGCGGACCATGCCGACCTCGCCCCCGGCGCTGCGGCTCCTGGCCTGCCCGAACCGTCGCCCCATCCACCGGCCGCCGTTGACCGAACCCCGCAGGACCCTGCGGGTGGTACGGACGCCCGTACCGACGGTCGTCCCGAGGACGGACCGCCCGGAGCGGGAGAACAACGGCATGTGCACCATCCTCGCCCATCGCCCCGGCCGACGCCGCAGCTGCCCGGGAAGACGTGTGTCGGGGACTCCCCTGTCGGTCCGCGCCACGCATGGGGGACAATGGACAGGTGACCAGGCCCGCCTCCGCCCGTGCCCGCCTCGACCAGGTCTGCGCCGCTGCCGTCGAGGTGGCCCGCGACGGCATCACCGAGGTGGAGCCCTCGGACATCGGTGACCACCTGAAGGCCGTCGCCGAGGGGGACCGGCTCGTCACCCACTACTTCGAGTGCCGCCTTCCGGGTTACCGGGGCTGGCGCTGGGCGGTGACCGTCACCCGGGTCCCGCGCAGCCGTAACGTCACGATCTGCGAAACCGTCCTGCTGCCCGGTCCGGACGCGCTGCTCGCGCCGGGCTGGCTCCCCTGGCAGGAGCGGCTCCAGCCGGGTGACCTCGGCCCCGGCGACCTGCTGCCCACCCCGCCGGACGACGAGCGCCTGGCGCCGGGCTACCTGCTCTCCGACGACCCGGCCATCGAGGAGACTGCCTGGGAGCTGGGCCTCGGCCGCTCCCGGGTCCTCTCCCGCGAGGGGCGGACGGACACCGCCCAGCGGTGGTACGACGGTGACCACGGCCCCGGCGCGGCGATCTCGGCGGCTGCTCCCGTCGCCGCCCGCTGCGGCTCGTGCGGCTTCTACCTCCCGTTGGCCGGCGCGCTGCGGCAGTCCTTCGGTGCCTGCGGCAACTTCTACGCCCCCGACGACGGTCGGGTGGTCAGCGCCGACCACGGTTGCGGCGCGCACTCCGAGGCCCTGTCCGAGGCGGCCGAGGCGGCGGTCGACGAGCTGCCCACCGTCTACGACGACAGCGCGGTCGAGGAGATGTCGGTGAGCCGGGCACCGGGTTCGGTCGAGGCGAGCGAGCCGGCGGAGCCGTACGGACACCCCTGAGCCGGGCGACGGGCCCGACGCTGCCGGACGGTGACGGCTCTCGGTGACCCGTCAGGTCAGCGTCGGACGCGGCGGCGTCGCCGGTTCGCGTCGTGCCGCATCATTACCGCCAGACCGGGAAAGCCCCACAGGAAGCCGGCCAGGCAGGTCCAGAGCCAGTTCTCGTGACCGTTCGTGGTGATCCAGTCGCGGAAGAAGACCAGGAGCGTCAGCCCGACGACGGCCCAGATCGCCAACCCGGCGAGGGCGAAGGGCACCATCGGCGGGTCGAGCGGCTCCGGCCGCGGTGGCTGTTGTCTGGGCACCTGGGAAGCGTACCTCGATCAACTTTTCCCGGTGGCCCCTGATCTGCGACGATGCGCCCCGACAGACGGAAGATCAGTTGCGAGGAACCGATGGACAAAGCCCCGTTCGAGACCGGAACACCCCCCGGCTCCGCCCGCCCCCGCGGCGGCTTCGACCGGTTCTTCGAGATCTCCGCCCGTGGCTCGACCGTGGGCCGCGAGGTACGTGG
This sequence comes from Micromonospora sp. NPDC023956, assembly GCF_040639195.1. Taxonomy (NCBI): domain Bacteria; kingdom Bacillati; phylum Actinomycetota; class Actinomycetes; order Micromonosporales; family Micromonosporaceae; genus Micromonospora; species Micromonospora sp. NPDC023956. The sequence continues at coordinate 186,112 of NZ_JBEZZN010000002.1, read as the reverse complement.
TGGTCTCGCCACCTTCTTCACGATGGCCTACATCGTGGTGCTGAACCCGTTGATCATCGGCGGCGCGGTCGACGGTGAGGGGCAACGGCTGGCCATCCCCGCCCTGGCGGCGGCGACCGCCCTGGTCGCCGGGCTGATGACCCTGCTGATGGGCGTGGTGGGGCGGTTCCCGTTGGCGCTCGCCGCCGGGCTCGGCGTGAACGCGCTGGTCGCGTACGAGATCGCGCCGCAGATGACCTGGGCGGACGCGATGGGCCTGGTGGTGATCGAAGGTGTGATCATCGCGGTACTGGTGCTCACCGGGCTGCGGACCGCGGTGTTCCGCTCCGTGCCGACCCAGATGAAGACCGCGATCGGGGTCGGCATCGGCCTCTTCCTGACCATCATCGGCCTGGTCGACGCCGGGTTCGTCCGCCGGGTACCGGACGCGGCGAACACCACCGTCCCGGTCGGGTTGGGCATCGGCGGCAAGCTGGTGAGCTGGCCGATGCTGGTCTTCGTGCTCGGCCTGCTGGTCACCCTGGTGCTGGTGGTGCGCAAGGTCCGGGGCGCGATCCTGATCGGCATCCTCGCCTCGACGGTGCTGGCGATCATCGTCGAGGCGGTGGCGAACGTCGGCCCGTCGGTGGTCGACGGCGAGCCCAACCCGAAGGGCTGGGCGCTCAACGTGCCGGAGCTGCCGAAGAGCGTGGTGGACGTCCCGGACCTCTCCCTGCTCGGCAACTTCAACGTGCTGGACTCGTGGGGCCGGGCCGGCTGGCTGGTCGTGCTGATGTTCGTCTTCACCCTGTTGATCACGGACTTCTTCGACACGATGGGGACGATGGTCGCCGTCGGCCAGGAGGGCGGCCTGCTCGACGAGCGCGGCACCCCGCCCCGGGCCAAGGAGATCCTGCTGGTCGACTCGATCGCGGCGGCGGCCGGTGGCGCGGCGAGCACCTCCAGCAACACCTCGTACATCGAGAGCGCCGCCGGGGTCGCGGAGGGCGCCCGGACCGGTGCGGCCAACCTGGTCACCGGCGCGCTGTTCCTGCTCGCGATGTTCCTCGCGCCGCTGGTGGTGATCGTGCCGTTCGAGGCGGCCTCGACGGCGCTGGTGGTGGTCGGTTTCCTGATGATGACCGCGGTGCGGACCATCGACTGGACCGACTACGAGATCGCCATCCCGGCGTTCCTCACCATCGTGCTGATGCCCTTCACCTACTCGATCTCCAACGGGATCGGCGCCGGCCTGATCACCTACGTGGTGGTGAAGCTGGCAAAGGGGAAGGCCCGCGAGGTCCACCCGCTGCTGTACGGGGTGGCCGCCCTCTTCGTGGTGTACTTCCTGCGAGGGCCGGTCGAGGCCGCCCTCCTGTGACACCGTTCCGGCCCGGGGCACCTGAGGGTGTTCCGGGCCGGAAGGGAACACCTCCTGGTGAGCATGCTCATATTCGGATGTCGTTAGCTCTGCTCATTAGCTAGGCTAACCAACGTGACGGAGCGGACGGTGACGACGAGACGCGTGGCACCGACGCAACTGGCGCAACAACTGCGTGATGCGCTCACCCGGCTCAACCGGCGGGTCCGACAGGCCCGTCCGGTGGGTGACCTCACGGTGACTCAGCTCTCCGCGCTGACCAGCCTCCGGCTGGCGGGCGCGCTGACTCCTCGGGAACTGGCCGACGTCGAACGGGTACAACCGCCGACGATGACCAGGATCGTCGCGAAGTTGGAGGAGCGCGGCCTCGTACGCCGCACCCCCCACCCGACCGACGGCCGGCAGGTCATCCTGGCCGCCACCGAAGGGGGACAGGCCGTGCTCGACCAGTTCGAGCGGGCCCGCGACGAGTGGCTGGCCAACCGGCTGGCCGACCTCACCGACGAGGAACGCGACACTCTGCGGCACGCCGCCGAGATCCTGCAGCGGCTCGCCCGCGGCTGAACGCCACCGGGTCCGCACCGTCCACCCGTGGATGACGCGTACCCGAGGAGGCGCACCGAGCGTGCGGACGAAGCTGAGCACGATGTTCCAGTCCCTGCAGATCCGTAACTACCGGCTCTTCGCGTCCGGGCAGCTGATCAAGTTGATCGGCGTCTGGATGATGTTCATCGCCCAGGACTGGCTCGTCCTCGACCTCTCCGGCAACTCCGCCACCGCGCTCGGCATCGTCACCGCACTCCAGTTCGCGCCGGTCCTGCTCCTGACCCTGATCTCCGGCCGCCTCGCCGACCGTTACGACAAGCGCCTGCTCCTCTTCGTCGCCAACGCGTTCTGGAGCGTGCTCGCGCTCGGGATGAGCCTGCTGGTGCTCACCGGCCTGGTGCAGCTCTGGCACGTCTACCTCTTCGCGGCCCTGCTCGGCGTCGCGAACGCGGTGGAGACCCCGGTCCGGCAGGCGTTCGTCTCCGAACTGGTCGGCACCCCGCTGCTGCCGAACGCGCTCGCCCTCTCGGCGGCGACCTTCAACAGCGCCCGGATCATCGGCCCCGCCGTCGCCGGTGTGGCCATCGCCCTCGTCGACGTCGGTCCGGTCTTCCTGGTCAGCGCGCTCAGTTCGCTCGCCCCGCTGGCCAACGTGGTCCGGATGAACCCCGCCGAGCTGCACCGGGAGGACCTGCGCCCGATGAAGGAGCGCGACTCGGCCAAGGTGGTCGACGGGCTGCGCTACGTGGCGAAGCGCCCCGACCTGCTGCTGCCCATGGCGCTGATGTCGGTCGTCGGGATGAGCCTGTTCAACTTCCAGATCACCCTCGCCGCGCTGGCCAAGACCGTCTTCAACACCGGCGCGGCCTCGTTCGGCCTGTTCACCACCACGCTCGCGGTGGGCTCGCTCGCCGGCGCGCTGGCCGGCAGCGGACGGCGCAGCCGGCCGTCGATCTGGGTGGTCCTCGGCGCGGCGGTCACCTGTTCGGTGTTCGGCACCCTGGTCGGGCTCGCCCCCGGGTACTGGCTGGTCGTCGCGTTGCTCCTGCCGACCGGGTTCTTCGTGATCTACTTCGCCCAGGCCGCCAACCAGCGGGTGCAGCTCGGCACCGACGCCGCCTTCCGGGGCCGGGTGATGGCGCTCTGGGTGCTGGTCTTCCTCGGCACCAACCCGGTCGGCGCGCCGCTCGTCGGCTGGGTCGCCGAGACGTACGGCGCGGGCGTGAGCATCTGGGCGGGTGGGTTGATCTCGCTGACCGCCGCCCTGATCGCCCTGACCTGGCAGTTGCGTCGCTCCAAGGCCCGGATCCGGCTGCGGATCCGCCCGATGCCCCAGCTCTACGTCGTTCCGCCGCCGACCGTCGACCTGCCCGGTCGCGGCGCCTGCGCGCCGCGCGTCCCCGCCGAGGCCGGTGTCCGCTGAAACGTCCCCGACCGGATACCGGCATTCCGCTGGCACGGTGGGTCACGGGGGATTAGCGTCGATACGTGGAGATCGGTCGGGCGACGCTGCTCGTACTGGTGATCCTGCTCGTGGCGTGTCTGCCGGCCGCGGTTGCCCTGGTGTGCTGCGGCGACGACCGTCTCGACCGGATCGCCGGTGCCTGGTCGCGTCGGTGGGCCGGTCGGCGCGACCGGCGGACGATCGCCGGGCTCGACCGCGCCGTCGACGCTGACGCCCTCACTCGCGACATCGACCTCAGTGAGTTCGACCGCCCGGACCGCCGGCCGGTGGAACAGATCGCCGCCGACCTGTGGCGGCTCCGTGGGTACCGGTCGGGGCGCGGTGGACGCCCCACCGTCTGGCCGGTGCTGCTGATCGAGGCGTACGACGACCGGCTCCGGTCGGCCTGCCGGTGCCTCGGCATCCCGGAACACCTGGTCGAGTTGGAAGGGGTGGACCGGGAGATCGAGCGGGTCCGTGTCGAGGGGGCGCTGCACGCCGCCGGGCTGCCACTGCCGGCGGCCACCGCCGGCCACCGGCAGCGACACCGCTGACCCACCCCCTGCCACCGGCACCGGCACCGGCACCGGTACGTACCGGCACCGCCCCGGCACCGACGAGGCGTGGCTACCAGGCCCACGCCTCCGGGGCGGGACCGCCGCTGCCGATCGGCGGGAAGAGTTCGTCCAGCCGTTCCCCGGTCGCCTCGTCGAGTCGGACCGCCAGGGCCCCGAGGGACCGGTCGAGCTGCTCGACGGTACGCGGGCCGATGATCGGCGCGGTCACCCCCGGCCGGGAGAGCAGCCAACCCAGCGCCACGTCGGCCGGGTCGTGGCCGAGATCCGCGCAGAGCTGCTCGTACGCCTCGATGGTCGCGCGGTGCGCGGCCAGCGCGTCGGCGGACCGGCCGGTCGCACCGCGTGCCGCCCCGCCGGCGGCCATCTTGGCCAGCACCCCGGCCAGCAGCCCGCCGTGCAGCGGCGACCAGGGGATGATGCCGAGGCCGAGGTGCTGCGCGGCCGGGACCACCTCCAACTCGGCGTGCCGGGTCATCAGGTTGTAGATGCACTGTTCGGAGACGAGCCCGAGGAAGTTGCGCCGTCCGGCAGCGGCCTGCGCGACGGCCAGGTGCCAGCCGGCGAAGTTCGACGAGCCGACGTAGAGCACCTTGCCCTGGGCGACCAGGGTCTCCATCGCCTGCCAGATCTCCTCCCACGGGGTGCTCCGGGAGATGTGGTGCATCTGGTACAGGTCGATGGTGTCGGTCTGGAGCCGGCGCAGCGAGTCCTCGCAGGCCCGGACGATGTGCCGGGCGGAGAGACCCTGGTCGTTCGGCCAGTCGCCCATCTTGCCGTAGACCTTGGTGGCCAGCACCACCTTCTCCCGGCGACCGCCGCCCTGGGCGAACCAGCGCCCGATGATCTGCTCGGTGACGCCCTCACCGGTCTGCCAGCCGTAGACGTTGGCGGTGTCGAAGAAGTTCAGTCCGTGCTCCAGGGCACGGTCCATGATCGCGAAGCTGTCGGGTTCGCTGGTCTGCGGCCCGAAGTTCATCGTGCCGAGACAGAGCCGACTGACCGAGAGGCCGGTCCGGCCGAGGTTCGTGTACTCCATGGGCTCAGCCTGCCACGGCCCGGTCGACCGCACCGGCTGGCCGGCTGCGGTCGAACCGTGCGGGGGTGGCGCCCCGGCCGCCGGGCCGATCGGTCAGGAGGACTCGCGAGCCGCCGGACCGGAACCGAAGAGGACGTCGTCCCAGCTCGGCAGCCGCTTACGCGGCTTGCCGGTAGCTTCGGCGGGAGCCTCGGCGGTGGGCGCGCCGGTGCGGCGGGGCCGGAGCACCGCCAGCGACGGTACGGCCGGAACCTCCTTCGGCGCGTCCGAGTCGTCGTCGAACGCCGAACCCTGGCCACCGCCGAGCAGGGCTGCCGCGCCCCCGCTGATCGCCCGCTGGCGGGTCGTCTCCTGGTCGCCGAGGGCAGCCGGGGTACGCGGTTCGAGGCCCCGGCCGGAGGTCGAGCCGAGCGGCCGGTCCAGGGAGGCGAGCAGGGCGTCCCGACCGGCGCGGATCGGGTCACGCCCGGGACGGGTGCGCTCGACGGCGGCCGGCAGCCCGTGGCCGCCCCGGCTCGGCTCACCACGCGACGGGCCGGGCAGCGCGTGGCCCCGCTCCGGGGCCGGCTCCTGCCCGAGGATCGGGGTGGGGCGCTCGGCGCAGAGGTACTGCGCCATGTCGTCGTGCGGCGTGACGTTCTGCCGGGTCTTGTCGAGATCCCAGACGGCCTGCGCGGTGGCCTTGCCGGAGGGCCAGGTGGCGATGATCCGCCAGGTGCCGTCGTCGCGGCGGTACGCGTCCCAGGAGATCTTCTCGGTGTCGATCCCGTGCTGGGCCAGCCGGCCGTTGACCACCTCGGCGAGCGGGGTGGGCTTCTCCGCGCCCTTGAGGCGGGTGCGCCGGGCGTGCTGGGCGAGCATCGCCCGCTCCTGGAGCACCGGGCCGGCGTACCGCAGGACCCGGTCGACCGGCACCCCGGCGATCCGGGCGACGTCCTCGGCGGACTCGCCGGAGCGGATCCGGGCCTGGATGTCCCGGGGGGAGAGCGAGGGGATCGGGTCGGGGGCCCGTTCGGTGGCGACGGCCAGCGGTGGCGCACCCGGCTCGGCGTGCAGCACGTTGGTGACGCGCTCGTCGATGGGCAGAGCGAGCAGGCGCCCCACCTCGTCGGCGAGCACCAGGGCCTGGCCGTCCTCGGAGAGGGCGACGAAGCGTACTGGGCGCATGACGTTGCCTCCGTCCCGCTTCGCTGGCCGCACGCCAGGGTCAGCCACCCAGGCGTCTGGTCAACACGGTACGCCCATCCCGCGCGGGGTGGGGGATGCCACGCCCGGATGTTGCGGCTGAGCAGGTCAGGATCACAGTCGCAGGGGACGCCGCCGGTCGGCGACGTCCCCACCATAGCGGTTAGAGCCGCTCCACGACGTAGTCGATCGAGGCGGTCAGCGCCTCGACGTCGGCCGGCTCCACCGCCGGGAAGAGTGCCACCCGAAGCTGGTTACGGCCGAGCTTGCGGTACGGCTCGGTGTCGACGATGCCGTTCGCCCGCAGCGCCTTGGCGATCGCCGAGGCGTCCACCCCGTCGGCGAAGTCGATCGTGGCGACCACGTTGGACCGCAGCGCCGGGTCGGTGACGAAGGGGGTCGCGACCGCGGACCGCTCGGCCCAGCCGTACACCGTGCCGGCGCTCTCGGCGGTGCGCTTGGCGGCCCAGGAGAGCCCGCCCTGCGCGTTCATCCAGTCGGTCTGCTCGGCGGCCAGGAAGACGGTGGCCAGCGACGGGGTGTTGTAGGTCTGCTCCAGCCGCGAGTTGTCGATCGCGGTGACCAGGTCGAGGAAGGCCGGGACGTAACGGCCGGAGGCCTTGATCTCGGTGGCCCGCTCCAGCGCGGCCGGCGACATCAGCGCGATCCAGAGGCCGCCGTCGGAGCCGAAGCACTTCTGCGGGGCGAAGTAGTAGACGTCGGTCTCGCCGACGTTGACGTCCAGGCCGCCGGCCCCGGAGGTCGCGTCGACCAGCAGCAGCGAGCCGGGGTCGGCCCCGTCCACCCGGGCGATCGGCACGGCCACGCCGGTCGAGGTTTCGTTGTGCGGGGTGGCGTAGACGTCGACCCCGGCCTCGGCGACCAGCGACGGCGCGCTGCCCGGCTCGGACGTGTGGACGGTCGGCGTACCGAGGAACGGTGCCTCCTTGACCGCCTTGGCGAACTTCGCCCCGAACTCGCCGAAGCTGGCGAACTGCGCCCGGTCGCGGACCAGACCGAAGGCGGCGACCTCCCAGAACGCGGTGGTGCCGCCGTTGCCGATGACGACCTCGTAGCCCTCGGGAAGGGAGAAGAACTCGGCGAGGCCCCGACGCAGCCGGGCGACCTCGTCCCGGACCGTCTTCTGCCGGTGCGATGTGCCGAGGTAGCTGGTCGCGACGTCGGCGAGCGCGGACACGGCCGCCGGACGGACCTTGGACGGCCCGCAGCCGAACCGGCCGTCGGCGGGCTTGATCTCGTCGGGAATCCGGATGGTCGAAACATCAGCCACGGTGATCAGGCTTCCTTCTGTGGGCCACTTGACCGGGGTGTCGTGCGGTTCCGGCGACGTTGCCGAGGGCTCCATCCTTCCATCCGCGGCGGGGTGGAACGCCGTCAGTCACTCGTCGGACGGTGAGGCGCTGCCCACACCGCGGAGTGGCTCGCCGCCGCCGCCATCATCGACGGCGCGCCCCGCAGGCGCGATCGGAGGACGGCACATGGCGGATCGGAGCGCTGACCGACGGCGGCAACGACCACGTCGGCCGTTCGGCATGGCGGTCGGCCGCTGGCTCGGCGTGCTGGTCTGCGCCGGTTCCGGCCTGGTCCTGCTGACCGTGGCCGGACAGTACGGGGATCGCGACCTGCGTCTGCTCCGGTCGGACCACCGGGCCGAGGCGACGGTGCTGGAGCGTACGGGCCGGCAGGGGCGGGTCGTCTTCACCACCGACGACAGGCGGACGGTGGCCGCCGAGATCGACATGGTCGCGGGAACCCGGTCCGGCGACGTGATCACCGTCCGCTACCACCCGGACGACCCGACCTGGTACGTCGCGGACACCGCCGCCCACTTCTGGCCCTTCCTGCTCCCGGCGATCGCCCTGGCCGGCGCGGTCTGCCTGGGCCGCATCCTCTGGCTGTTGCCAACCCCCTGAACCCCCTCCCCTCCCCCTCCCCCCGTCGATCATGGACTTCTGGTGCCTCACACATTGTGCGAAGCCGACAGATCGGGTGCCATAACTTCATGATCGACGGGGTGAGGTGGGGGTGCGGGGGTACCGGGTGCGGAGTGCGGGGGTACGGGGTGCGGGGGTCAGACGCCGTGGGGGATGGCGTTCCAGCCGTCGACGTCGTGCGGCTTGCGGGGGCCGTGGCCGACGTACCGGGCGGACGGGCGGACCAGCCGGTTGAGCCGCTTCTGCTCCAGGATGTGCGCGCTCCAGCCGCCCATCCGGGCGCAGGTGAACATGGAGGTGAACATGTGCGCCGGCACCTCGGCGAAGTCGAGCACCACGGCCGACCAGAACTCGACGTTGGTGGCGAGGACCCGGTCCGGGCGGCGGGCCTGGAGTTCGGCCAACGCGGCCTTCTCCAGCGCCTCGGCCACCTCGAAGCGGGGCGCGCCCAGCTCACGGGCGGTGCGGCGGAGCACCCGGGCGCGCGGGTCCTCGGCCCGGTAGACCCGGTGGCCGAAGCCCATCAGCCGCTCGCCCCGGTCGAGGACGCCCTTGACGTAGCCCTCGGCGTCGCCGCTGCGCTCCACCGCCTCCAGCATGCTGAGCACCCGGGAGGGAGCGCCGCCGTGCAGCGGGCCGGAGAGCGCGCCGATGCCGGAGGAGATGCAGGCGGCGGCGTCGGCGCCGGTCGAGGCGACGATCCGGGTGGTGAAGGTGGAGGCGTTCATGCCGTGCTCGGCGGCCGAGATGAAGTACGCGTCGACGGCCTTGACGTGACGCGGGTCGGGCTCGCCCCGCCAGCGCTTCATGAACCGCTCGACGATGGTCGAGGCCTTGTCGATCTCCTTCTGCGGCACGGCCGGCAGGCCCAGACCCCGGGCGGACTGGGCGACGAAGGAGAGCGCGGTGACCGACACCCGGGCCAGATCCTCGCGGGCCTGCTCGTCGGAGATGTCGAGAAGCTGGTCGAGCCCCCAGTACGGGGCGAGCATCGCCACGGCGGACTGCACGTCGACCCGGATGTCGCCGGAGTGCACCGGCACCGGGAACGGCTCGGCCGGCGGCAGGCCGGGGCCGAACCGCCCGTCGACCAGCAGCGCCCAGACGTTGCCGAAGGAGACCTGGCCGATGAGGTCCTCGATGTTGACCCCGCGGTAACGCAGCGACCCGCCCTCGCGGTCGGGCTCGGCGATCTCGGTCTCGAAGGCTACGACGCCCTCCAGGCCCGGTTTGAAGTCGGCCATGTCGTCTCCTTGGATCTGCTCGGTGCGCCCGCCTGTGGGCCCATCCGGCCGGACGGCCGGGCGCCGTAGGCGACCCTCAGGGATGTGTTCGAACATCTTGCCTGGTGGAGAACCGGGTTTGCGACCCGCAACCACTGTGCTACAGGCGACATCCGGGTGCGCGGTCAACCGCAACATCGCCGTGACCCGGGGCACAACGTGCTGGTCAACGGGGTGTGGCACGGTATCGGCAGGTGAGAAGGAGGGGAACGTGACGGGAGACACAGTGGTCCCGGGCGTCGGTTGGGCCGGGAACGCCGAGCAGGAAGGGCTTTCCCGGACGGATCTGGCAGCCGACTGGTGCACCCAGTTCGACCGCTGGTTCCGCGCCGTGGCCGCCGCCGCGCTGCCCCAGCCGAACGCGATGGTGGTCGGCACCGCCGACCCGACCGGCCGTCCGAGCGGCCGGACCGTCCTGCTCAAGCGGTACGACCCCGAGGGCTTCGTCTTCTTCACCAACCACACCTCCCGCAAGGGCACCGAGGCGCTCGCCAACCCGTACGCCAGCCTGGTGTTCCCGTGGTTCGCCGTCGGCCGGCAGGTGACCGTGACCGGACGGGTGGAGCCGGTGGACCGCGCCGAGACGGAGGCGTACTTCGCCAGCCGGCCGCGCGGCTCGCAGCTCGGCGCCTGGGCCAGTCCGCAGTCCCAGGTGATCCCCGATCGGGACTACCTGGTGGAGCGGGAGCGGGAGGTGGCCGAGCGGTTCGCCGGTACCGACCCGATCCCGCCCCCGTCGCACTGGGGCGGGCTACGGGTCGTCCCCGACGCGGTGGAGTTCTGGCAGGGGCGGGCCAACCGGCTGCACGACCGGTTCCGTTACCGCCGTACCGGGCAGGGTGACTGGGTCGTCGAGCGGCTCGCGCCGTGACCGGGACGCAGACCGCGACCGGGGCGGCGGAGAAGCGGTCGGGCGCCGCCCGGCGCGTGGCGATCGACCTGCGCCCGCTGCGGGTGCCGGCGTACCGGCGGCTCTGGACCGGCAACAGCGTGGCGATGTTCGGCTTCCAGTTCACCGCCGTCGCGGTTCCGGTCGAGATGTACGCGCTGACCCGCGACTCGTTCTGGGTCGGGCTGATCGGGGTGGCCGCCTTCCTGCCGCTGCTGGTCTTCGGGCTCTGGGGCGGGGTGATCGCGGACCGTCGGGACCGCCGACAGGTGCTCCTGTTCGGTTCCGTGCTGCTCTGGCTCGCCACCCTCGGGCTGCTGGTGCAGGCGCTGGCCGGGGCGCGCAGCCCGGTGCTGCTGCTGGCCCTGGTGGCGGTGCAGTCGGTCGCGTTCGCCATCACCTCGCCGGCGCGCAACGCCATGCTGCCCCGGCTGGTGCCGCTGGACCTGGTGCCGGCGGCGAGCACGCTGAACTTCACCACCAACACCGGGGCCGCGGTCGCCGGCCCGATGGTCGCCGGGCTGATCTTCGGGATCTGGGGCACCGACACCGGCCTGCCGATCGCGTACGCGGCGGACGCCCTGCTGCTCACCGCGCTGATCTGGGCCGCCCGGGGGCTGCCGGCGCTACCGCCGGAACCGGAGCCGGACGGCGTTCCGCCCCGACGGGGGCTGGCCAGCGTGGTGGACGGCTTCCGCTACCTGCTCACCACCCGGGTGCTGCTGCTGTCGTTCGCCATCGACCTGGTCGCCATGATCCTGGCCATGCCCCGCGCGCTCTTCCCGGAGGTCGCCGAGGAACGCTTCGGCGGCGGTGCGGCGGTCGGTTGGCTGTTCAGCGCGATCGCCTTCGGCGCGCTGCTCGGCGGACTGACCTCCGGCTGGATCGGCCGGATCAGGCGGCAGGGCCTGGCGCTGGTCGGCGCGGTCGTCGGCTGGGGGGTGGCGGTCGCCCTGGCCGGCCTCGCCGGACAGCTCTGGCTGGCCGTCGGGCTGCTCGCCGTGGCCGGTGCCGCCGACCTGGTCAGTGCGGTGCTGCGGCAGTCGATGCTGCTGGTGCACGCCCCGGACCGGATGCGCGGCCGGCTCCAGGGGGTGAACACCGTGGTGGTCGCCGGTGGGCCACGCCTGGGCGACCTGCGGGCCGGGACGATGGCCGCCGGTCTCGGCAGCGGGGTGGCCTGGGTCGGCGGTGGCGTGGTCGCCGCCGTGCTGGCCGTGCTGCTCGCGGTCAGCTTCCCCGCCCTCGTCCGCTACCGGAGCACCCCGGCCACCGGGACGCGGTAGCCCTGACCCGATCCGACCGCGAGCGACCGCTTGGCGCGGTGCCGGCCGCGAGCGACCGTCCGGTGCGGGGACGGCCGCGAGGCCGTCGGGCGCGGCGGTGGTCCAGGCACTAGGGTCGCCGGCATGCAGACCACCGAGCCCACTCCGCCCTCCGGAGCACAGTGGACCATCGCCGCCGCCGGCCACGAGGCCGTCATCGTGGAGGTGGGGGGTGGACTGCGGGCGTACCGCCGCGACGGCGTCGACTACGTCGACGGCTACCGCGCCGACGAGATCTGCCCCGGTTGTGCCGGGCAGGTGCTCGCTCCCTGGCCCAACCGGATCCGGGACGGCGAGTACACCGTCGACGGGCGGTCGTACACGCTGCCGCTGACCGAGCCGAGCCGGCAGGTCGCCATCCACGGCCTGGTGAACTGGGTGCCGTGGCGGCTGGTCGAGCAGGCCGGTGACGCGGTCACTGTGGGCTACGACCTGCCGCCGCAGCCGGGCTACCCGTGGGCGCTGCGACTGCGCAGCCGGTGGAGCGTGGGGGCGGACGGACTGCGGGCGGAACACGAGGCGACCAACCTGGCCGCCGAGCCGGCCCCGTTCGGCTTCGCCGTGCACCCGTACCTGCGGCTGCCCGACGTCGCCGTGGACGACCTGCTGATGCGGGTGCCCGCCGGCAACCGGCTGGTGGTGGACGGCCGGCTGCTGCCGATCGGGGCGAGCCCGGTGGCCGGCACCAAGTACGACTGGACGGCGCCCCGGCCGATCGGCGACGCGGTGCTGGACACCACCTTCGGCGCGGTGGTCCGGGACGCCGACGGCGGCTCGACGGTCACCCTCGCCGCCCCGGACGGCTCGGACGCGGTGCACCTCTGGGCGGACGCGCAGTTCGGCTGGTGGCAGGTCTTCACCGGCGATGCCCTGTCCGGCGAGCGGTACCGCCGGTCGGTGGCGGTGGAGCCGATGACCTGCCCGCCGGACGCGTTCCGGTCCGGCCGGGACGTGATCACCCTGGCCCCGGGGGAGACCTGGCGGGGCGTCTGGGGCGTCCGGACGGGCGCCTGAGCCACCGGCGGAGAGGGAGGCAGGGCATGGAGTTCGCAGAGGTCGTCCGGCGGCGACGGATGGTGCGCAACTACGACCCGGACCGCCCCGTCCCGCCGGAGGTGGTCGACCGGTTGCTCGACCACGCGGTCCGCGCGCCGTCGGCGGGCTTCGCCCAGGGCTGGGGTTTCCTGGTGCTGGAGGACCCGGCCGACCGGGAGCGGTTCTGGGCCGCGGCGACACCCGAACGGGGCGGGCGGGACCGCTGGTTGACCGGGATGCGGCGGGCTCCGCTGGTGGTGGTCCCGCACGCCAACCGCGCCGCCTACCTCGACCGGTACGCCGAGCCGGACAAGGGCTGGACGGACCGCGCCGAGGAGCGCTGGCCGGTGCCGTACTGGCACGTCGACGCCGGCTTCGCCGCCCTGCTGATGCTGCTCACCGTCGTGGACGAAGGGCTGGGGGCGTGCTTCTTCGGCATCCCGCCGGAGCGCACCGCGACGTACCGGGCGGCGTTCGACGTTCCGGCGGAGTTCACGCCGGTCGGCGCGATCACCATCGGTTACCGGGCACCCGACCAGCGGTCACCGTCGCTGCGGCGGGGGCGTCGACCGGTCGACGAGGTGGTGCACCGGGGACGGTGGGGGCGACCGGTGGCGATCCCCGAGGCGGGGAGCGCAACCGAGTAGCGAAGCTGACAAGAGGGAGCAAAATGTGAAGTGACCGGGGCCGCTAGGCTGACAAGGTCATCGAATACCGCTGGGTCGCGGTGTCACGCCGCGGCCCGCGCTGGCGGGTGCCGGCCGGCTCGGTAAAGGGGAGGGGAGCGTGCCGTCGTGATCTTCAGAGCGGTTCGGGACGGGCGTCCCTACCCGGAGCACCACCTCACCCTCAAGCAGTGGGCCGAGATCCCGCCACGCCCGCTCCGCCTGGACCAGCTGATCACCACCAAGCGGGAACTGGCGCTGGACAAACTCCTCGCCGAGGACTCCACCTTCTACGGTGACCTCTTCCCGCACGTGGTCCAGTGGAACGGCGGGCTCTACCTGGAGGACGGGCTGCACCGGGCGCTGCGCGCCGCCCTCCAGCAGCGCAACCAGATCCACGCCCGGGTGCTCGTGCTGAGCGACCACTCCGAGTAGGCGTCCGCCGCGTGGTCGCGGCCGGGCCTGAGGAGTCGTTAGGGTGACCGCATGAGCGCGCCCACCCTCGACCTGCTCGACCTGGACTCGTCGCTCGGCGAGGAGGAGCGGCAGATCCGCGCCGTCGTGCGCCGGCTCGTCGACGACCGGGTACGCCCGTACGTCGCCGACTGGTACGAGCGGGGCGAGGTGCCCGCCCGCGAGCTGGCCCGGGAGTTCGGCAGGCTCGGCCTGCTCGGCATGCACCTGACCGGGTACGGCTGCGCCGGTTCCTCGGCGGTCGCCTACGGTCTGGCCTGCCTGGAACTGGAGGCCGGCGACTCGGGCGTCCGGTCCCTGGTCTCGGTGCAGGGCTCCCTGGCCATGTACGCCATCTGGCGGTACGGCAGCGAGGAGCAGAAGCAGCGCTGGCTGCCGCCGATGGCGACCGGTGAGGCGATCGGCTGCTTCGGGCTGACCGAGCCGGACCACGGCTCCGACCCGGCCTCGATGGCGACCCGGGCCCGGCGGGACGGCACCGACTGGGTGCTCACCGGGGGCAAGACGTGGATCACCAACGCGCCGGTGGCCGACGTCGCGGTGATCTGGGCTCGGGCCGAGGAGGGGGTGCGCGGGTTCGCCGTACCGCTGGACACGGCCGGGGTGACCACCCGGGAGATCCGCCGCAAGATGTCGCTCCGCGCGTCGGTGACCGGTGAGATCGTCCTCGACGACGTCCGGCTCCCGGCGGACGCGCTGCTGCCGGAGGCGGCCGGGTTGCGGGCCCCGCTGAGCTGCCTCACCGAGGCCCGGTTCGGCATCGTCTGGGGCGCGCTCGGTGCGGCCCGGGAGTGCCTGGAGACCACCCTGCGGTACGCCACCACGCGGACCCAGTTCGGCCGGCCGCTCGCCGGTTTCCAGCTGACCCAGGCCAAGCTCGCCGACATGGCGGTGGAGTGGCAGAAGGGCTACCTGCTCGCCCTGCATCTCGGCCGGCTGGCCGACGCGGGCGGGTTACGTCCGGAGCAGGTCAGCGTGGGCAAGCTGAACAACGTCCGGGAGGCGCTGGCGATCGCCCGGCAGTGCCGGACGATCCTCGGCGCGAACGGCGTCTCCGGGGAGTACCCGGTGATGCGGCACGGCGACAACCTGGAGAGCGTGCTCACCTACGAGGGCACCTCGGAGATCCACCAGCTGGTCATCGGCCAGAAGCTGACCGGCGTCTCCGCCTTCACCTAGGCCGACGACCAGCTGGTCTCCCCCGATCCTCCGCCCGGCGGGGCGCCGCCGGGACGACTGCGGTTCAGCCGGTCGCGCGGTCCTCGGCGAGCAGCGCGTCGATCTGCCCCATGGCGGCGCGCGAGCCCTCCTCCATGCCCATGGCGACCATCTCCTCCAACTGTTCCCGGCTGCGGAACGTGGAGACCGTCGTCATGCGGGTGCGGTCGCCGACCTGCTCCAGGGTCACGACACCGTGGCTCCGGTCCTCCGGGTCGAGCGGTTCGCCGTCCTCGCCGGCGAAGCCGTCGTCGAACTCCAGCCGGTGCGGCGCGTCGATCGCGGTGATCGTCCACCAGCCGCGTGACTTCTCGCCCTCGGGGCCGGTCATGTGGTAGCGGGCGGCGCCACCCACCACGAGTTCGTACCGGACGAAGGTGGCGGGCCACTCCGGCGGGCCCCACCAGCGCTCCAGCTGGCGCGGGTCGGCCCAGAGCTGCCACACCCGCTCCACGGTGGCGTCGAACTCGGCGACGATGGTGAGGGTCTTCGCCTCGGGGTCCTGCTGCGAACTGATGACGGGCATCTGTCGACCTGCCTTCTCACTCCTGGTCAAGAATCTGGTCCATGCGCTGTACGCGGTGGCGCCACAGCTCTTCGTACGCGTCGAGGAGCTGGCTCACCCGGCGCAACGCCGCCAGGTCGCCGTGCACGATTTGTTCCCTGCCCTTCCGTTGCTTCGTGACGAGGGACGCCCGTTCGAGGACCGCCACGTGCTTCTGCACCGCCGCGAAGCTCATGGTGTAGTGCTGCGCGAGCGCGGTCACCGACTGCCCGCCACGAATCACCCGGGCGAGGATGTCGCGCCGGGTGGCGTCGGCCAGGGCGTGAAAGACCCGGTCGGCCTCCGCCTGTTCCCGCTCACCTACAACCATGTGGTTGTACGTTAGGGCCTCGGGAGGCCCGGCGCAAGCACCAGCGCGCGTCTACAGCTGCTCCGGTGCCTCGATGCCGAGCAGGTGCAGGCCGGTGCGCAGGGTGTCACCGGTGAGCCGGCACAGGGCGAGCCGGACACCGCGCCGCTGCGCGTCGGCGCGCAGCACCGGGCACCGCTCGTAGAAGGCGGTGAAGGTCTGGGCGAGCCGGTACAGGTAGCCGCAGAGCCGGTGGGGCTCGTAGCCGGCCACCACCTCGTCGAGGATGTCGGCGAAGGCGTCGAGGTCGAGCACGAGCGCCCGTTCCGCCGGTTCCAGGAGCGTGCCGGTGTCGACGACCGCGTCGCCGTCCGCGCGGGCGAGGATGGAGCGGATCCGGGCGTGCGCGTACTGCAGGTACACGCTGGTGTTGCCGGTCAGCGCCAGCATCCGCTCCGGGTCGTAGGTGTAGTCGCGGGCCCGGCCGGTGGCCAGGTCGGCGTACTTGACCGCACCGATGCCCACCTGCCGCGCCCGTTCGTCCAGGGCCGCGCCGGTGAGGTCCGGGTTCTTGCCGGCGACCACGCTCCGGGCCCGGTCGACCGCCTCGGTGAGCAGGTCGACCAGACGGACGGTGTCCCCGGCCCTGGTCTTGAACGGCCGTCCGTCCGGGCCGAGGACGGTCCCGAAGGCCACGTGCACGGCGGACACGGCCGACGGCAGCCAACCGGCCCGCCGCGCGGTGTCGAAGACCATCCGGAAGTGCAGCGCCTGCCGGGCGTCGACCACGTACAACAGCCGGTCGGCATCCAGGTGGACGACCCGCTGCCGGAGTGCGGCCAGGTCGGTCGCCGCGTATCCGAAGCCTCCGTCGCTCTTGCGCACGATCAGCGGGGTGGGGCGGCCGTCGGGGCCGCGTACCTCGTCGAAGAAGACGCAGAGAGCACCGTCGCTGACCACCGCGACCCCGGTGCGTTCCACCTCGTCGGCGATCCGGGGCAGCTCGTCGTTGTAGGCGCTCTCGCCGACCGCGTCGGCCTCGGTGAGGAGTACGTCGAGCTGCTGGTAGACCTCGGTGAAGTAGCGGCTGGACTCCGCCACGATGTCCCGCCAGGCGGTCACCGTGGCCGGGTCGCCGCCCTGTAGGGCCACCACCCGCTGCCGGGCCCGCTCGGCGAAGGCCGGATCGGTGTCGAACGCCGCCCGCGCACGCCGGTAGAGGGCGGCCAGCCGACGTACGGTGTCGGTGTCCTCTGCGGCCGGCGGCTCGGGCTGCTCGAACCGGTGCTGGATCAGCATGCCGAACTGGGTGCCCCAGTCGCCGATGTGGTTGCGCCGCACCACCGCCCCGCCGAGGTGTTCGAGGATCCGTACCAGGGCGTCCCCGATGATGGTGGACCGCAGATGCCCGACGTGCATCTCCTTGGCGATGTTCGGCTGCGAGTAGTCGATGACGGTCGTGACGCCCGCCTCGGGCGTGCCGACCCCCAGGCGCGGGTCGTCGAGGCGGGCCGCGACCTGCGCCAGCAGCGCCGCGTCGGTCACGTCGAGGTTGACGAATCCAGGCCCCGCTATCCGCGCCGACGCCACCGGACCGACCGCCGGCAGCGCCGCGACCAGCTCCGCCGCGAGGTCCCGTGGGTTGCGGCGCAGTACCCGGGCCGCCGCGAGGACTCCGTCGGCCTGGAAGTCGGCGTGCTCGGATCGGCGGACCAGCGGTGCCAGGTCGGACAGCCCGAGGGAAGCTGCGGCGACGGTCACGGAGTCGGACAACGACGAGGCCAACGAGGGCACGGTCACGGGTACTCCCGGAAGTTCGGGTGAGCGGGAAGGCGGCAACGGAAGGCCGGCTGCTCGGCATCGAGGAAGCGGAGCGCCGACCGCGCTACGGACACGGCTCGGACGGCAGGAACGCGCAGGGGGGAACGGCGACTATCGTCGTCGCAGGCGCGCGCGGAGGACGGGGCTGGTCACCAGCTCCATGTCCACCGCCTTCGGGCCGCGAGCGGGCCGCGATCCACGCGGCCGGTCGTCGACCATCGTACGCGCCGTCCCGACACGGCGGGAGACTCCTGCGGCCGGCCGGCCGGACGGTGCCCTGGAGGTGAATCCGGCTCGACGCGCGCGCGTCGTACCGGGGACGTACCGTCATTCCCAGGTACCGATGTCACGACCGAGGACGGTGAGGGCGATGTCCCGCAACGGCGATGTCAACCAGCCCACGCGCGAGTTCCCGGAATACCCGACCGAAAGCGAGTCGACCGGGCCGGCCCCGGCCGACCGGCCGCCCGCCGACACCGACGAGCCCGTCGCCGCCGGTCGCCGTGGCCCGGCCCGCGGGCTGCTCCTGGTCCTGGGGGCCGCCGCGCTGGCCGTGGTGGTGCTGCTCGGCACCCAGGTGGCCGGGCTCTGGCCGAGCTGGCGTAACCCGTTCGCCCAGGAGACCACCGACCGCAGCCAGCCGCCGTTGCTGAAGTCGATCCGGGACCTCAGCCGGTACGTGGCCGCCGAGGGCAACTTCCAGGTCGTCGTCGACCTGGAAACCGACCGCAAGTACGTCCCGGACTTCCTGCTCAACCAGCGCACCCTCTTCGTCGGCGCGGGCCGGGTCGAGGCGTACGTCGACTTCTCGAAGATCGCCGAGCGGGCGGTGGTGGAGTCCGCCGACGGAAAGTCCGTCACGATCACCCTCCCCGCGCCGCAGTTGAGCGACACCAACCTCGACATCGAGAAGAGCTACGTCTTCGCCGAGAAGCGCGGCCTGCTCAACCGGCTCGGCGACGTCTTCGCCGACGACCCGAACCGACAGCGGGAGGTCTACCGGCTGGCCGAGGAGCGGATCACGGCCGCCGCCCGGGACAGCGAACTCGCGGCCCGCGCCGAGGCGAACACCCGCAAGATGCTGGAGGGGCTGCTCCGCTCCCTCGGCTACCAGACCGTGACCGTCACCTACGCCAAGCCCTGACCCTTCGACGCCGGGACGAAACAGCGCCCGCCCCGGAAGGCCGGGGCGGGCGCGGTGGTCGTCGGGTCGGGTGTGGCGGTACGGGTCAGTAGCGGACGGCGTACCGGTCCTCGTTGGGCATCAGGACCCAGAGCACCAGGTAGACGATGACCTGGGTGCCGGGCAGCAGCAGCGACAGCAGGAACAGCAGTCGGATGAACCCGGGAGACCTGCCGAACCGCCGGGCCAGGCCGGCGCAGACACCGGCGAGCATGCGCCCCTCACGGGGCCGGACCAGTTTGCGACTCATCGTCGTCTACTCCCACTCTGCGGCGCTTTGGCCGCCTCTGCGATCCACGGTAGGCGGGGCGCGCCAGCGCGCCCTCGGCCGGCAGGTGGACCGGCAACCGGCGTACCCGTAGGTACATACCCGCGCCAGAGGGGGGTGACCCCTCCTGACGGTGGTGACCGGCGCGGGGGTGTGGCGACGACCGATCGGGGAAACGTGACCAGGACGGGTACGCTCGCCAGCGGCCCCGCCGACGTCGCCGGGGCCGAGGGGAGAGGTGCAGATCGTGATTAGCGTCTTCGATCTCTTCAGCGTCGGTATCGGGCCGTCCAGTTCACACACGGTGGGGCCGATGCGCGCCGCGCGCACCTTCGTCGAGGGGCTCAAGGCCGACGGGCTGCTCGCCGACACCGCCCGGGTGCGGGCCGAGCTGTTCGGTTCGCTCGGCGCGACCGGGCACGGGCACGGCAGCCACCGGGCCGTGCTGCTCGGCCTGGCCGGCGAGGCCCCGGAGACGGTCGACACCGACGGGGTGGGTCCCCTGGTGGACCGGGTCCGTGCCGAGCGGCGGCTGCGCCTGCTCGACGTGCACGAGATCGACTTCGACGCCGACCGGGACCTGGTGCTGCACCGGCGCCGGTCACTGCCGTACCACCCGAACGGGATGACCTTCACCGGGTACGACGCCGACGGGGCGCAGCTGCGCAGCCGCACGTACTACTCGGTCGGGGGCGGGTTCGTGGTGGACGAGGCGGCGGCCGGCGCGGACCGGATCCGGCCGGACACCACCCCGGTCCGGTACCCGTTCGGTACCGGCGCCGAGCTGTTGGCGGTCACCACGGCCACCGGGCTGTCGATCAGCGAGGTGATGCTCGCCAACGAACGGTCCTGGCGGAGCGAGGCGGAGGTCCGCGCCGGCCTGCTGGAGATCTGGCGGGTGATGCGGGAGTGCGTCGACCGGGGCTGCGCGCGTGACGGCGTACTCCCGGGTGGGTTGAAGGTCCGGCGGCGCGCGGCGGAGCTGCGCCGGGGCCTGGTGGCGGACGTGGGCAGCGCGGACCCGCTGCGGGTGATGGACTGGGTGACCCTCTTCGCCCTCGCGGTCAACGAGGAGAACGCGGCCGGTGGCCGGGTGGTCACCGCCCCGACCAACGGGGCGGCCGGGATCATCCCGGCGGTGCTGCACTACTACACCCGCTTCGTGCCCGGCGCCGACGACGACGGCGTGGTCCGCTTCCTCCTGGCGGCCGGGGCGATCGGGGTGCTGTTCAAGGAGAACGCCTCGATCTCCGGTGCCGAGGTGGGCTGCCAGGGCGAGGTCGGATCGGCCTGCTCGATGGCGGCGGCCGGGCTGGCCGAGGCGCTCGGCGGCACCCCGGCGCAGGTGGAGAACGCCGCCGAGATCGGCATGGAGCACAACCTCGGTCTGACCTGTGACCCGGTCGGGGGTCTGGTGCAGATCCCCTGCATCGAACGGAACGCGGTGGCTAGCATCAAGGCGATCACGGCGGCCCGGCTCGCGCTGCGGGGCGACGGGGTGCACGCGGTCTCCCTGGACAAGGTGATCAAGACGATGCGGGAGACCGGCGCCGACATGAAGGTCAAGTACAAGGAGACGGCACGCGGGGGGCTCGCGGTCAACGTGATCGAGTGCTGAGCCCGGGGGCCGGGCAACCCGCGTAGCGGGCATCCCGGCGAGTCGGTCGCCGGAGTGCGGGCCGGGGCGGGAGGCGACGGTGGCGACCGGTGCCGCGACCCTGTGGTCGCACCGCAACGCGCTGCGCATCCTGGTCCGCCGCGACCTGGCGGTGAAGTACCAGCGGTCGGTGCTCGGGTACCTCTGGTCGCTGATCGAGCCGCTCGGCCTGGGCGCGGTCTACTACTTCGTCTTCGGCGTCCTGTACGCCCGGGACACCGGCCGGCACCTGGGCGAGGCGGCCGGGTCGTACCCGCTCTTCCTGGTCGCCGGGATCTTCGCCTGGCAGTGGGCCAGCTCGGCGATCACCGAGGCCACCGGCGCGCTGAGCGGCCAGGCCCGACTGATCACCGTGCTGAACGTGCCCCGGCAGATCTTCCCGGTCGGCCGGGTCGCCGGCCGGTTCGCCGAGTACGTCGCCGGCCTGCCGATCCTGGTCGGCGTGGCCGCGGTCTACGCCCTGCGCGACCGGATCGACCCGGGCGTCTCGCTGCTCGCCCTTCCGCTGGCCCTGTTGGTGCAGGCGGTCCTGCTGGTCGGGCTGGCGCTGCTGCTCTCCGCGCTCAACGTGCTGGTACGGGACGTGGAACGGGTGCTGCGCCTGGTGCTCCGGCTGCTCTTCTACGCCACCCCGGTCATCTACCCGCTGAGCCTGGTCCGGGACTCCTCGGCCCCCGGCTGGGTGAAGGGGCTCTACGAACTGAACCCGCTGGTCGGCATCGTGCAGCTGCACCACGCGGCCTGGTATCCGGACGAGTTCCCGGACACCCGGCTGCTGCTCACCTCGGTCGCCGGCAGTCTGCTCGTGCTCGTCGCCGGTCGGTTGGCGTTCCGCCGCCTCGAACCGGCCGTGCTGAAGGAGCTGTGAGCGTGCGGACCGGAGAGCTGCGGACGTGTCCGCGATGATCGAGGCGGACCGGCTGGGGATCCGCTTCGCCCGCAACCGGCGCCGGCGGCTGCGTCTGCGTGAGCTGGTCGTCCACCGGGGCGCCCGGCATCCGGACGCCGGCCGGTTCTGGCCGCTGCGGGAGGTGTCGTTCCGCATCGCCGCCGGGGAACGGGTCGGTGTGCTGGGGCGCAACGGCAGCGGCAAGAGCACCCTGCTGCGGCTGATCGCCGGGGTGCTGATCCCCGACGAGGGACGGATCCGGGTGCGTGGGGCGGTCGCCCCGTTGCTGGAACTCTCCGCCGGTTTCGCGAGCGACCTGACCGGTCGGGAGAACCTGCACCTGGTCGGTGGCCTGCACGGGCTCTCTCCGGTTTACCTCCGGCGGCACTTCGATGACATCATCTCCTTCGCTGGCGAGCAGGTCGAGCGGGCCGTCGACACCCCGGTACGGCACTACTCCTCCGGGATGAAGATCCGGCTCGGCTTCGCGATCGTCAGCCGACTGCCGCACCCCGTGCTGCTGATGGACGAGGTGACGGCCGTCGGGGACGCGGAGTTCCGCGCGAAGTGCTACGCCACGATCGACCGACTGCTCGCGGAGGGGCGCACCTTGGTGCTGGTGTCACACAACGAGAAGGACCTGACCCGGTTCTGCCGTCGGGGTCTCTACCTCGACGGTGGCCGGTTGACCGTCGACGGGTCGCTGGACGAGGCGCTCGCCGCGTACCGCCGGTCGGTCGCACGGTGACGCTGGCCATCGTGCTCGCCGGCGGGGGACCGGCGACGACGCTTCCCGACGGCTCCGGGCCGGACCTGACCACCCACCTGGTCGAGCAGTGGCGACGGGCCGGGGCGGACGAGGTGCGGGTCGCCGCCGACCTCGACGAACTGGCCGTGCTGGCCGGACGGGCGACCGGGCCGGTCCTGCTCTCCGGCGTCGACCTGGTGGCCCACACCACCGTGCTGAAGCACCTGGCGACCAGCCCGGTCGCGGGTACGGCCGCGCTGGTGCTCGGCGATCCGCCGGCCGACGGCCACGCGGCGGTGCGCGAGGAACGGGGCCAGGTGGTGTCCGCCGCCCCGGCCGGTGGGCTGCCCGAGGCCACCGGCAGCTTCGGCGGCGCGCTCCGGGTCGTCCCGGCCGACCTGCCCGCGCTGGTCGCCGCGGCCCGTACGGCCGCCGCCGCGCCCGCCCCCACCGCTGCCGGCGGCACGCCGGCCGACCTGACCGGTGGACCCGCCGACCCGATCGGTGGGAGCGCCGTGGACCGGCTCTTCGCCGCGTTCACGGCGACCGGGACGCTGACCTTCGCCCACCGGGTACGCCTGCTCGTCGCGCACCGGGTCGTCGACCCGGCCGGGCTGGCCGCCGCCCGCGCCGAGCTGGCCGGGGTGGACGAGGACGCGACCGAGCTGCGGCTGTCGGTCAAGGAGCGGGACGACTTCTTCACCACGTACTTCGTCAGCTCCTGGTCGCCGTACGTGACGAAGGTCTGTGCCCGGCTCGGGCTGACGCCGACCGGGGTCACCATGATCTCGGTGCTCTTCGCCGTGGTCGCGGCGGTGCTGTTCGGCGTCGGCGGGCGGCCCGCGCTGGTGACCGGCGGCGTGCTGCTCTACCTCGGGTTCATGCTCGACTGCGTGGACGGGCAGCTCGCCCGGTACACCCGCGACTTCAGCCCGTGGGGCGGCTGGCTGGACACCATGGCCGACCGGGCCAAGGAGTACGTCGTCTACGCCGGGCTCGGCTTCGGGATGACGCACGCCGGGCTCGGCGACGGCTGGGTGCTGGCGCTCGCCGCGATGACCCTCCAGACCGTCCGCCACCACACCGACGCGTGGTACGGGGTGCTGCACGACGAGGCGGCCCGCCGGCCGAAGGCCGCCAGCCCCGGCGGCGGCATCGGCGACCGGCTCAACGCCGCCTCCAACCGGGTGCAGGCCGACACCGGCTCGGTGTCGTACTGGCTGAAGCGGACCGTGGTCTTCCCGATCGGGGAGCGCTGGGCGCTGATCGCGCTCGCCGCCGCGCTCTTCGACACCCGGGTCGCCCTGATCGCCGTGCTGGTCTGGGGTGTCCTGGCGTTCGCGTACACCGGGGCGCTGCGCACCCTGCGGGCCCGGTTCATGCGGGTGCCGGTGCTCGGCACGGTCGACGCCGGCCTGCACCGGGACGACGGCCCGCTGCTGCGCCGGTTCGGCGGCCGGATCCCGGCGCAGCTCCCGCTGGCCGTGCTCGCCGTGCTCGGCGCGGTGGGCCTGCTCGGGGCGGCGCTGGTCGGCGGCGACACCGCCCGTTGGGCGGCCCCGGCGGCCCTGCTGGTGCTGCTCGCCGCCGGCCTCGGCGCGCGGGGCCGGGCCGAGGGCGCGTTGGACTGGCTGGTGCCGGCCGCGCTGCGGGCCGCCGAGTACGTCTTCGCGATCGCCGTCGGGGTGGCCGGCGACGTGCCGCTGCCGTTGGTCTTCGGGTACGTCTTCGTGCTCACCCTGCTCCACTACGACCTGGTGGCGCGGTTGGAGAAGCGGCAGCCCGCCCCGCCGCTGCACGATCTCACGCTGGGCTGGGAGGGGCGCTCGATCCTGCTGGTCGTGGCGCTGATCGCCGGATTCGCATGGGTGGGCACGGCTACACTCGGTACGTACCTTTTCGTGGTGTTCGTGATGACTGTGGTCGCCACCTGGGTGACCGTCCCGGCCCGCGCCGCGCGTACCGCCCCGGCGCGGTGAGGGGGCGCCGCGCGGTGGGCTGACCGGGGGGCCCGGGATGGCGCTGATCAGCTTCGTCGTACCGGCCCACCGGGTTCAGGGCTACCTGCGCGAGTGCCTGGACTCCCTGCTCGGGCAGGCGTTCGACGACGTCGAGGTGATCGCCGTCGACGACTGCTCGCCGGACGCCAGCCCGGAGATCCTCACCGGGTACGCCGGCCGGGACCCCCGGGTCCGGCTGGTCCGGCTGACCGGCAACGTCGGGCTCGGTCCGGCCCGTAACGTCGGGCTGGACCGGGCCACCGGCGAGTACGTCTGGTTCGTCGACGGCGACGACTGGCTCGCCCCCGGGTGCCTGCCGGCGGTCGCCGAACGGCTCCGCGCCACCCGGCCGGACGTGCTCCTGGTCGACCACGTCCGGGTGCACTGGAACGACAACGCCACCCGCAGCGCGCTGCGCGACGTCCACCCGGAGCCGGTCGGGCCGGGGACCTTCCGGCTGCGGGACCGCCCGGAGGTCGTCGGACTGCTGCACACCGCCTGGAACAAGCTGGTCCGGCGGGAGTTCCTGGTCTCCCTCGGGCTGCGCTTCGCGTCCGGCTGGTACGAGGACGTCTCGTTCAGCTACCCGGTGCTGCTGGCCGCCGAGCGGATCGGCCTGCTCGACCGGGTCTGCGTCAACTACCGGCAGCGGCGGGCCGGGGCGATCACCCGGACCCGGGGGGACCGGCACTTCGACATCTTCGCCCAGTGGGAGCGGGTGTTCCGGTTCCTGGCCGACCACCCGGCGGCCAGCGGGGCCGGGGAGTTGCACCCGGTGCTGTTCGAGCGGATGGTCTGGCACTACCTGACGGTGCTCGGCAACGGGGAACGCATCGCGCCGGAGCTGCGGGCGGCGTTCTTCGAGCGGATCGTCGCCGACCACGCGCGGTGGCGGCCACCGGGCGGGTACCGGATGCCGGACGGGGCCGAGGGGCTCAAGCACCGACTGGTGGCGGCCGGCCGCTGGCGTACCTTCAGCGCGCTGCGCGGTGTCCACCGGGCCGGGGCGACGGCCCGGCGGACCGTACGGGTGGCGAAGCGGCGCGGCGCTCCGGTGCTGCGCGGTGCGGCGCGGCTGACCCGGGACGCGGCGCTGCTCGCCGGATACCGGGCGGAGCTGCGCCGACCGGTCGACCCGACGCTCGCCGTCTACGCCGCGTACTGGTACCGGGGGTACGCCTGCAACCCGGCCGCGATCCACGCCGCCGCCCAACGGCTGGCCCCGCACGTGCGCGGGGTGTGGATCGTCCGGCGGGACCGGGTCGACTCGCTGCCACCCGGCCTGGAGTACGTGGTGCCCGGCACCCACGCCTACTTCCGGGCGCTGGCCCGGGCCCGGTGGCTGGTCAACAACGTCAACTTCCCCGACCACGTGCGCAAGCGCCCCGGCACGGTGCACGTGCAGACGCACCACGGCACCCCGGTCAAGGTGATGGGGCTGGACCAGCGGCGCTATCCGCTCGGCGCGCCCGGGATGGACTTCGCCGCGCTGCTGCGCCGGGTCGACCGGTGGGACTACAGCATCTCCTCGAACAGCTTCTCCACCCAGATGTGGGAGCGGGCGTACCCGGCGTCGTACACCACGCTGGAGGTGGGCTACCCGCGCAACGACCGGCTGGTGAACGCCACCGCCGCCGAGGTCGCCGAGATCCGGGCGGGACTGGGCGTCGGGCCCGGCGAGCGGGTGGTGCTCTACGCGCCCACCCATCGGGAGCACCTGCCCGGCTACCGTCCCCCGTTCGACCCCCACCGCCTGCTCGACGCGCTCGGCCCCGCCGGGCGGCTCCTGGTGCGCAGCCACTACTTCCACGACCGTGAGCCGGACGGCCACCCGTCCGGCTGGCCGTCCGGTGCTCCCCGGGTGACCGACGTCAGCGGGTACGACCCGGTGGAGGAGCTCTACCTCGCCGCCGACGTGCTGGTCACCGACTACTCCTCGGCGATGTTCGACTTCGCCGTGCTGGACCGCCCGGTCGTGGTGTACGCGCCGGACCTGGAGGCGTACCGGCTGGCGCGCGGGGTCTACTTCGACGTGACCGGGGAACCGCCGGGTGCGGTGGCGACCACCTTCGCCGGCCTGGTCGACGTGTTCCGCTCCGGGGCGGTCGACTCGGCCGCCGCCACCGTGCGGCGGCAGCGGTTCCGGGCCCGGTTCTGCGTCTGGGACGACGGGCGGTCCGCGCAGCGGGTGGTCCGCCGGGTCTTCCTCGGCGAGCCCGACGGCGACGGGCCGGGTGGCGGGGGATGACCGGGGACCGGGCCGCTGGGAGGGACGGCCGGCGTAATAGGCCTGTCACGAGCCGAACATGGCACGTTTACCCGATGTCCCGATCCCTTGATGCTGGTCACAGTCATTGCGGTGTCCGCGATGACCAGCGGGAGGTGACGGGTGGCCACCGTCGCGTTGAAGGATGTCTCCAAGGTGTTCCCGAACGGGACGCTCGCGGTGGACAACGTCAACCTCGATGTGAACGACGGCGAGTTCATGGTGCTGCTCGGGCCCTCGGGCTGCGGGAAGTCGACGGTGCTGCGCATGGTCGCCGGCCTGGAGGACCCGACCAGCGGCGCGGTGATGATCGATGGCGAGTACGCCAACGACCTGACCCCGCGCGACCGGCGGATCGCCATGGTGTTCCAGGACTTCGCGCTCTACCCGCACATGACGGTGGAGGACAACATCGCCTTCCCGCTCAAGCTGGCCGGGATGGAGTTGACCCCCCGTGAGGAGCGGGTGACGAGCGTGGCCAGCGCGCTGGGTATCGGGGACGTGCTCGGCCGCCGGCCGAGTCAGCTCTCCGGCGGGCAGCGGCAGCGGGTGGCGATGGGCCGGGCGATCGTCCGCCGGCCCCGCCTCTTCCTGATGGACGAGCCGCTGTCCAACCTCGACAGCGGCCTGCGGGCCGAACTGCGCGCGGAGATCTCCGGGCTGACCCGGGAACTCGGGGTCACCACCGTCTACGTCACCCACGACCAGGCCGAGGCGCTGACCATGGCCGACCGGGTGGCCATCATGCGCAGGGGCGTGCTCCAGGACGTCGGCACCCCCACCCAGGTGTACGGCCGTCCGGCCACCCTGTACGTCGCCGCCTTCCTCGGCAGCCCCCGGATGAACCTGCTGGAGGCGTCGGTCTACGTCCACCTCGACCGGTACGTGGCGCTGAACCTCGGCGAGCAGTCGCTCTACCTGCCGTGGGACGACATCCGCAGCCGGGCGGTGGCGCACTACCACGGTGAGCGGATCGTGGTCGGGATGCGGGCCGAGGCGCTGACCCCGGTCGCGCCGGACGCTCCGGGCGACGTCCTCCGGGGGCGGATCCGGTTCCTGGAGCACCACGGGCACGAGTCGCTGGCCTTCCTCGACGTCGGCGCGACGGCGGTGGTGGTGGACGAGATGGGCCGTCGGGCCGAGGCGGACGACACCGGCTCCGGGTCGCGCGGCCTGCGCCGGGGGCTCGGGCAGGTGGTGCAGCGGCTCACCGGCCGGTCGGTGGAGTCGCCGCCGGAGGAGCCGGTGGTCCGGGACAACCGGGCGAGCGTCCTCGGTGACCCGGGGCGCCACCACCGCCGCCCGGCGGAGCTGTCCGTCCGGCTGGCCCCGTACCCGGCGGTGGCCGCCGGTCAGCAGTTGGCGGTCTCGGTCCGGATGGACGCCGTGCACTTCTTCGACGACCGGGGCGACCGGATCGACGTGGGCTGGCGCTGAGGGAGGAACGCCGGTCCGGTGGCGGCCGGCGTGTGGGGTGATTCCCGGCGGGCCCTTGCCGGACAAGTTACCGCTCAGTAGCCTCTGGTCATGTCGATTGACTCGCGTCAGGTGGCTGCCGGTCTGCTGGCGGCGGTGCCGTTCGTCCGTACCCTCGGCCTGGAGGTCGTCGAGGTCGCGTCCGAGGCCGACGGTGGTCTCCGGGCCGTGCTGCGACTGCCCGACACCCCGGCGACCCACAACCACGTCGGTGGCCCGCACGCCGGGGCGATGTTCACCCTGGGCGAGAGCGCCTCCGGCGCGGTGGTGCTCGCCGCCTTCGGTCACCTGCTCGACCGGGCGACGCCGCTGGCCGTCCGGGCCGAGATCGGTTACCGTCGGCTCGCCATGGGGCCGGTGACCGCGACCGCCCGCCTGGGCCGCCCGGCCGCCGAGGTGGTCGCCGAGTTGGAGGCCGGCCGCCGGCCGGAGTTCCCGGTGCCGATCGAGATCGCCACCGCCGACGGCACCACCACCGGCACGATGACCGTCATCTGGACCCTGCGTCCCCACTGACCGTTGGCGTACGGTACGCGCGGAATGGGGTTTGCCAGCACTTTCCACTGGTTAGATTCATGGGGTGCTGGGCCTACCCGATCATGTGACCGCCTGTCTCTTCGATCTGGACGGCGTGCTGACCCAGACCGCCCGGGTGCACAACGCCGCGTGGACCGAAACCTTCGACACGTTCCTGCGCGCGCGGGCCACCGCCACCGGTGAGCCGTACCGCCCCTTCGACCCGGGGGACGACTACAACCGTTACGTCGACGGCCGGGCCCGGGCCGACGGGGTGCGCACCTTCCTCTCCTCCCGGGGGATCGCCCTGCCCGAGGGGGACCCGGACGACCCGCCCGGGGCGGAGACCGTGCACGGCCTCGGCAACCGCAAGAACGTCGTCCTGCTGGCGCGGCTGCGCTCCGACGGCGTCGACGTCTACCCCGGCTCGGTGGCGTACCTGGAGGCGGTGACAGCGGCCGGGCTGCGCCGGGCGGTCGTCTCGGCCAGCGCCAACTGCCGCGAGGTGGTCGCCGCCGCCGGGCTGGAACACCTGCTGGAGGTCCGGGTGGACGGGCTGGTCGCCCGCGCCGAGGGACTGCGGGGCAAGCCGCACCCGGACACCTTCCTGGCCGGGGCGCGGCAACTCGGCGTCGTACCGGCCCAGGCGGCGGTCTTCGAGGACGCGCTGGCCGGGGTGGCCGCCGCCCGGGCGGGCGGTTTCGGCTACGTGGTCGGCGTCGACCGGGTCGGGCAGGCCGACGCCCTGCGTGCCCAGGGCGCCGACATCGTGGTGCCCGACCTCGGTGACCTGCTCGACGCGGAGTTCGGCGGGTGATCCGGGAGCGGGCGTATCCGGTCGAGCCCTGGCACGTGCGGGAGGTCCTCCTCGACCTCGACGTGCTGTCCCAGTCCGAGTCGCTCTTCGCCCTCTCCAACGGGCACATCGGGCTGCGCGGCAACCTCGACGAGGGCGAACCGCACGGCCTGCCCGGCACCTACCTGAACTCCTTCTACGAGCTGCGCCCGCTGCCGTACGCCGAGGCCGGGTTCGGCTTCCCGGAGTCCGGGCAGACCATCGTCAACGTCACCAACGGCAAACTGATCCGGCTGCTCGTCGACGACGAGCCGTTCGACGTCCGGTACGGCGAACTCCTGGACCACGAGCGGATCCTCGACCTGCGCGCCGGCACCCTGCACCGGTACGTGCACTGGCGCTCCCCGGCCGGGCGGGAGGTCAAGGTGCGCAGCACCCGGCTGGTCTCGTTCCGCCAGCGCTCGGTCGCCGCGATCAACTACGAGGTCGAGGCGGTCAACGGGCCGTTGCGGCTGATCGCCCAGTCCGAGCTGGTGGCCAACGAGGCCCTGCCCGCGCAGAGCAAGGATCCCCGGGTGGCGGCGGTGCTGGAGTCGCCGCTGCTCGCCGAGGAGCAGCTCACCCAGAGCCATGGCGGCCTGCTGATCCACCGGACCAAGGTGAGCGCCCTGCGGGTGGCCGCCGCGATGGACCACGAGGTGCAGGCCCCGGCCGACGTGACGGTCAGCACCGAGGGGTACGACGACTGGGTCCGCACCACCATCGGCTGCGTCCTGGAGCCGGGGGAGACGCTGCGCGTGGTCAAGCTGCTCACGTACAGCTGGTCGAGCCAGCGGTCGTTGCCGGCGCTGCGTGACCAGGTCGCGGCGGCGCTCGCGGCGGCCAAGCTGGACGGCTGGGACGGCCTGCGCCGGGAGCAGCGGGAGTACCTGGACGAGTTCTGGGACGCCGCCGACGTGCGGGTCGAGGGCGACCCCGAGATCCAGCAGGCGGTGCGGTTCGGCCTGTTCCACGTGTTGCAGTCCGGTGCCCGCGCCGAACGGCGGCCCATCGCCGCGAAGGGGCTGACCGGTCCCGGGTACGACGGGCACGCGTTCTGGGACACCGAGATGTTCGTGCTGCCGGTGCTCACCTACACCCAGCCGACCGCCGTCCGGGACGCCCTGCACTGGCGGCACTCCACCCTCCCCCAGGCCCGGGAACGGGCCCGGACGTTGTACCTGGAGGGGGCGGCCTTCCCCTGGCGGACCATCGAGGGCCCGGAGTCGTCGGCGTACTGGCCGGCGGGGACGGCGGCCTTCCACATCGCCGCCGGTGTCGCCGACGCGCTGCGCCGTTACGTCCTGGCCACCGGAGACACCGAGGTGGAACAGTCGATCGGCCTCGAACTGCTGATCGAGACGGCCCGGCTCTGGCGGTCGCTCGGGCACCACGACCGGCACGGGCAGTTCCACATCGACGGTGTGACCGGCCCGGACGAGTACACCGCGGTCAAGGACGACAACGTCTACACCAACCTGATGGCCCAGCGGAACCTGCTCACCGCCGCCGACGTGACGATGCGCTACCGCGACCAGGCGATCCAGCTCGGGGTGACCGAGGAGGAGGCCGCGGCCTGGCGGGACGCCGCGCACTCCATGCACATCCCGTACGACGACGAGGTGGAGGTGCACGAGCAGGTCGAGGGATTCACCCGTCAGGAGGAGTGGGACTTCGAGCGCACGCCGTCGGACCGGTACCCGCTGCTGCTGCACTACCCGTACTTCGACCTGTACCGCAAGCAGGTGGTCAAGCAGGCGGACCTGGTGCTGGCGATGCACTGGCGCGGGGACGCGTTCAGCGCGGAGGAGAAGCTGCGCAACTTCCTCTACTACGAGCGACGGACCGTCCGGGACTCGTCCCTGTCGGCCTGCACCCAGGCGGTGCTCTCCGCCGAGGTGGGCCATCCCGAACTGGCGCACAGCTACCTGCGCGAGGCCGCGCTGATGGACCTGCACGACCTCAACGAGAACACCCGCGACGGCGTGCACATGGCCTCCCTGGCCGGGGCGTGGATCGCGCTGGTCGCCGGGTTCGGCGGGCTCCGTGACCACGACGAGGAACTCACGTTCCGCCCCCGGCTCTCCAGCCGGCTCAGCCGGCTGGAGTTCTCGCTCCAGTGGCGGCAGCTCCGGTTGCGGGTGGACGTCCGGGCCCACCAGACCACGTACTCGCTGCGGCACGGTGGACCGGACGCGGTGCTGGAGCTGCGGCATTACGGTGAGCCGGTCCGGGTCACCTGCGACCAGCCGGTCACCATGCCGGTGCCGCCACTACGGGCGCCCGGACCACCCCCGGTGCAGCCGCCCGGTCGGGCGCCGCTGCGTCAGGCCGACAAGATCCGCGAGTAGCCCGGCCCCGGGTCGCCCGTCGTCACCGGGACGGGCGACCCGCCGTACGTCGTCCGGACCCGGGCCTCCGGGTCAGAGGTGCCCGCCGGTGGTCGGCCTGCCGGCCGCGTCGTGCGGTGCCACCGCCCGGGGGTCGTCGGCGGTCCGCGCCTGCGCCGCCTCGTCCGCCCAGTCCCGGCCGCGCTCCTCGTCGGTACGCCGCCGCTGCTCGTCGGTGTGCTGCCTGCGGGACTCCTGCCGCTGCCCCATGCCGGTCCTCCCCGTCTGGTGGCGGCCGTGTGCCGGCCGTCTGGTGGCGGGCGTCGCCCGCCGGTCACCGGCGGCTACCCGGGCCCGGCACCGGCAAACCCGGCACCGTCGGGCCGGCCGCCCTCCTCGCCGGACCGTCCCCCGGCGCGGAATCCCGACGGTGGGAGTGCCGGCGGCCGAGCCGGGTAACGCACCCGGAGCCGGCACAGCGGCCGGCGGTTGCGGAGGTCGGGCCATGGACGTACGCGCCACCGAGACGGCGGTACCCGTCGCGAACGCCGGTGCACCGTCGGCGGTCGCGCTCACCGCGGACCTGCTCGTACCCGCCGAACCGGTCGGAGTGGTCCTGTTCGCGCACGGCAGCGGTTCGTCCCGGCACAGCCCGCGCAACGTGGCGGTGGCGCACACGCTCCACGAGCGGGCACTCGCCACCGTCCTGGTGGACCTGCTGACCCCGCAGGAGGAGCAGGTGGACGAGGTGACCGCCGAACTCCGCTTCGACATCGACCTGCTCGCCGGCCGACTGGTGGGCATCGTCGACTGGCTGGCCGTCGAGCCCGCGCTGGGGCGGCTGCCGATCGGCCTGTTCGGGGCCAGCACGGGGGCGGCCGGGGCGCTGGTCGCGGCGGCGGACCGGCCGGACCGGGTGCGGGCGGTGGTCTCCCGGGGTGGTCGTCCCGACCTGGCCGGTGCCGCCCTGTCCCGGGTCCGCGCACCCACCCTGCTCCTGGTGGGCGGCCGGGACGAGCAGGTGCTGGCGCTGAACGAGTCCGCCCTCGCCACGCTCGACGGGGTGGGCGAGCTGCGGGTGGTCCCCGGTGCGACCCACCTCTTCGAGGAGCCGGGCACCCTGGAGGCGGTCGCCGGGCACGCCGCCGCCTGGTTCGCCACCCACCTGCGCTGAACGTCGCCCGCGCGGCCAGCTCTCGGCCCGGTGGCCGGCGGGTCAGGCCGGGCCCGGCTCGGCGTCCTGCGGCAGGTGGAGCGCCTGGTGGCGGACGGCCCGCTGGCGGTGTCGCTGGACGGTGTCGACCACGCGGTAGCCGACGGCGGTGATCGGCACCGACACGAAGGCCCCGGCGATGCCGGCGACCAGCGTCCCGGCGGTCACCGCCACCAGGATCACCGCCGGGTGCAGCCGTACCTGACGCTTCATGATCAGGGGCTCCAACAGATTGCCCTCGGCCTGCTGGACGGCGATCACCGCCGCGAGCACCAGCAGCGCCGTGCCGGGGCCCTCCGCCGCGAGTGCCACCAGGACGGCGACCGCGCCGGCCACGGTGGCTCCGATGATCGGGACGAACGCGCCGATGAAGGTGACCAACGCCAGCGGGAAGGCCATCGGCACGCTGAGCAGCACCAGAGCCAGCCCGATGCCGGCCGCGTCGATCAGGGCGATCATCACGGTCCCCCGGCTGTACGCCCCGAGGGTGCGCCACCCGGCCCGCCCGGCGGCGGCGGCCGTCGCCCGGTTCCGCTCGGAGACCCGCCGCACCACCCAGTGCCACATCGCCCGGCCGTCCTTGAGCAGGAAGAAGAGCAGGACGAGGGAGAGCAGCGCCGAGCCGACCACCTCGACGGCGGTACGGGCGCTGGACACCGGATCCGGTGAGCCGCGGTCCAGGCCACTGCGGGCCTGCTCGGTCAGCCGGTCGAGTTGGGCCTCGCTGACCGGTAGCGTCGAGGTGACGAAGTCGCGGGTCCGCTGGATGCCCTGGTCGAGTTCGCCGGACAGGTCCTCGAACTGGCCGGCGGTCAGGTTCCAGACCAGCGCGGCCGCGCCGAACAGCAGGCCGAGCAGCAGCAGCACGGTGAACAGCGCGGCGAGCGACCCGGGCAGCCGGAGCCGGCGCAGCAGCCGGGTCACCGGGTCGAGCAGCGCGGCGAGGAAGAGGGTCACGGCCAGCGCGATCGCCAGCGGGGCGAGCAGCATCGCGATCCGGCCGAGCAGGTAGAGGGCGGCGACCACCACCACCAGGCAGGCGCTCCACATGACCATCGACCGCAGCAGCCAGGGCAGCCGGTCCCAGGTACCCCGCACTCCGCCCGGCACTCGCCGGCCCGGGTCGCGCGCCTCGTCGTCGATCACGTCGGCCCTCCTCGATCCCGGCCCCGAGGTACCCGCCCATCCCGCCCGTGACACCCGGTGGAGCACCGGACGTGGCCGAGGGCTCGCCGTGAGCCGTTTGTCCCGCCGGGGGGAGGGAAGGCGGATGGGACGGATCCAAGGAGGGGAGACACCGTGAGTGACTTCATGGACAAGGCCAAGGACGTCGCCGACAAGCACGACAAGCAGGTCGACCAGGGGCTGGAGAAGGGCGGCGACCTGGCCGACCAGCGCACCGGCGGCAAGTACGACGAGCAGATCGACCGGGGCGTGGACCAGGCCCAGTCGCGTACCGGTGAGGGTGACCAGGTGCGCTGACGCTCCGGCCCCCGGTCGGTCTGCTCGGCGACACCGCCGACGGGCCGTACCCCGGGGGCTCTGGTCAGGATCGACCACTCTCGCTACTATCCGCAGTCAGGGCATGACTCGACGTCGAGTCGTGTGTCGCGGACGTGCAGCCGCGTCTCGCGCGGACGCCGACGAGAGGACGTCATCCGGTGACCGACACGGTCGCGCACCCGTACCCGTTCAGCCCACCCGACCGGCTCAACCTCGATCCCCGGTACGCCGAACTGCGCCGCGACGAGCCCCTCGTGCGCGTGCGGTTGCCGTACGGCGAGCCGGCCTGGCTGGCCACCCGGTACGCCGACGTCCGCCTGGTGCTCGGCGACCCCCGGTTCAGCCGGGCCGCCTCGGTCGGGCGGGACGAACCGCGCAACGTGCCGGAACAGCGGAAGTCCGGCATCCTCGGGATGGATCCGCCGGAGCACACGCGACTGCGGCGGGTGGTGGCGAAGGCGTTCACCGCCCGCCGCGTCGAGCGACTCCGGGCGGGCACCCGCCGGGTCGCCGGGGAACTGGTCGACGGTATGGTCGCCGCCGGCGCCCCCGCCGACCTGGTCACCCACCTGGCGACACCGCTGCCGATCCGGGTCATCTGCGACCTGCTCGGCGTGCCGGTCACCGACCAGGACCGGTTCCACACCTGGTCCGAGGCGATCGTCTCGACCACCGCGCTGAGCCCGGAGCAGGCCCGCGAGTACGTCGACAACCTGTTCGGGTACATGGCCGGGCTGGTCGAGCGGCGTCGCACGACCCCCACCGACGACCTGATCGGCGCGATGGTGCGCGTCCGCGACTCCGACGGCGAGCGGCTCGGCGAGGACGAACTGGTCAGCCTCGCCGCCGGGCTGTTGGCGGCCGGGCACGAAACCACGGTGAACCAGATCCCGAACCTGCTCTACGTGCTGCTGACCAACCCGGAGCAGTGGGCGCGACTGTGCGCCGAGCCCGGCCTGGTGCCGAGCGCCGTCGAGGAGCTGTTGCGGTTCGTCCCTCTCGGGGCCACCGCCGCCTTCCCCCGCTACGCCACCGAGGACGTCGAGGTCGGCGGGGTGCTGGTCCGGGCCGGCGAGCCGGTGGTCGTGTCGATCCACTCGGCGAACCGGGACGAACGGGTCTTCACCGAGCCGGATCAGCTCGACCTGGCCCGCCCGGTCAATCCGCACGTCGCCTTCGGGCACGGGGTGCACCACTGCGTCGGCGCGCAACTGGCCCGGATGGAACTCCAGGTCGTCCTGGAGACCCTGGTCGAACGGACGCCCGGTCTGCGGCTCGCCGTGCCCGAACCGGAACTGACCTGGAAGACCGGCCTGCTGGTACGTGGCCTGACCAGCCTGCCGGTGAACTGGTGAGCGAGAGGAGAACGCGGTGACCTCGTCGTGGCGGGTGGGCGTCGACCCCACCCGGTGCATCGGATCCGGCATCTGCACGGGTGCGGCGCCGGACCACTTCGTCCTCGTCGACGGCCTGTCCTGCCCCCGGAGGGAACTGATCGAGCCGGCCGACCCGGTGATCGACGCGGCCGAGTCCTGTCCGATGGAGGCCATCTGGGTCTCCGACGCGGCCAGCGACCGCCGGATCGCCCCGGAGGTGTGAACCCGGCCCGACCGCGCTGACGTGCCACGGCACCTCCGTGGGCCGTGCCGCCCGTGGAGGTGCCGTGCGCAGCGTCGGCGTACGCCTCGGCCGGTGTCCGGTCAGCGGTGCTGCTTCTCCCGCAGCTCCGCCACGCTGGTGGGTCGGCCGCTGAGCGCGTCCCGCAGCCGGTCGACCAGTCCGGCGCCGGGGGCGAGCAGCTTGTTCGCGGGCGGGTGGTCCGGTGCGGCGGGGTGCGGGCGGGTCGGTGCGATCCGCTTGGCCGCCGTCACCTTGTCGGCCAGTTCCACCAGTTCCTCGTGCGCGAGCGCGGCCCGCAGCCGGGGGAAGAGGTCGGTCTCCTCCTCCTGCACGTGGTGCCGGATGGTGCTGGTCAGATGGGCGAGGAGCTGGTCGAAGCGCGGGTCGGACGGCTCCACCGACTCCAGTTCCTTCATGGTCCGTTCGGCCTCGGCGTGTTCGGAGATCTCGTGCTCGGCGACCTGGTCACCGTCCGGGAACGCCTTCCGGGCGGCCGGGTAGACGTACGACTCCTCCGCGATGCTGTGCCGGACCAGTTCGGCGATCACCACGTCGACGAGCTGCCGACGGTGCTCCGGGGTGCCCTGGCGGCTCTCCAACTCGGCGAATAGCGTCTCGACCTCGCGATGGTCGCTGGTCAGGACGTCGATGACGTCCCGGCCCGCAGTTGCTTCTGGGTTGGTCATGTCACTGCCCCCTACCGGTGCCGATCGTTGCGGATGTGGCACTTCGTACCCGTCGCTCCGTCGATCAATCCGTCACGCGGGGTGAATCCGTGGGCGCGGTCAGGAACTGTAGCCGCGCTCGGCGATCCAGTGCGCGAGCCGCTCGGTGGTCATCCAGTACTGGCCCACCGGGGCGGCGGGGTCGGCGATCCGCACGACGTCGCCGCCGTCGCGGTAGGCCACCACGGTCAGGTAGTGCCCACCCGGGAAGGAGTGCGTCCGGCCGTCGGTGTCGACCGCGCTGCCCTTGATGTTCGCCACCACCGGGTCCCCGGCCTCCAGCGCGTCGACCACGTCGGCGCGCAACTGCTCGATCTGCTGCCGGCTGGCCGCCGACTCCCGGATCTCGGTGGTCCGGTAACCGCCACCGGTCAGCTCGTTGAGCACCCGGGTGATGTCCTCGGCCGAGCTGGTGCCGGCCACGGTGGTGCCCAGCTTCCTGGCCAGATCGTGCTGGCTCACCCGCTTGCCGGCCGCGGTCAGGGCGATCCGGGTCGCGGCCGGGCCGCAGTAGTAGAAGTTCGGCTGGGCCTGGTACTCGACGCCGACCGTACGCGCACGGCGACGGTCGTCCCGGCGGTCCCGGTCATCCCGGCGGTCACCCCGGTCGTGCCGGTTCCGGTCATTCTGGTCGGCGCGGGGCGACTGGCCCGGAAACCGTTCGGCCTGCGGGGGCGCGGCCTGGGCGTGCAGGGCAGGTCCGAAGACCGCACCGCCGGTGAGCACCAGCCCGGCCACCGACAGCATGCTCTTGCGCAGCATCCCGTTCATGTCGAAGCTCCTTCGGGGGTGAACGTCCGCGCCGGGGGTCGGTGGCACGGACAGCGCCGGGGGCCGGTGCCACGGACACCGCACCGAACCACGTCCGACTGTCCAGGGAGAATTGCCCCTGCCAGGGGCTCACGGAGATGTCAACGACCCGTCCCCGGCAACCATTCCGCCCCTGCCCGGCCGGGGTCCGGCGGCGGCTGTGCGGGTCAGAGGGTCC
The DNA here is from genome assembly GCF_040639195.1 of Micromonospora sp. NPDC023956. NCBI lineage: Bacteria > Bacillati > Actinomycetota > Actinomycetes > Micromonosporales > Micromonosporaceae > Micromonospora > Micromonospora sp. NPDC023956. The sequence continues at coordinate 148,227 of NZ_JBEZZN010000002.1, read as the reverse complement.
CGAGGAGGCGGGTGACGGTGATCTCGATGACCACCCGGGCGGGATTGACCCGGGGCGGGCGGTACCGCTCGGCATAGCGGCGCTCCGCCTCGGTCACCGCCGGGGCGTCGGTACGGACCACGGCCCGGCCCTCGATCGTCAGCCAGCGCCGGCCGTCGACCTGGCACACCGCCACCGGTGCCCCCTGCGGGCCGGCAGCGGCGACGTGGTGGGCCTTGTGGGACGTCCCCGAGGTGATCACCCGGGCCAGGCCGGCCTCCGGGTCGAAGGTCACCCCCACCGGTACGACGTGCGGCGTGCCGTCCGGGCGCAGCGTGGTCAGGGTCGCGAGGTGCCGTTCGCGGCAGAACGCGGCGACCCGTTCGTCGTGCGGGTCGAGCCGGTGCCCGCCCCCGGTCCGCTGGCGCATGTCGTCCCCTGTCCTCCGGTCAGTGCGATCATGGCACGACCGTCCCGGATCGGGGGCGATGTCCGGTCCGTGGTCAGGCGACGGCGGCCCGCCCCTGGTGGAACTCCGGGCGGACCGGCCGGTTGGCGGCGACCGTCGGTTGCTCCGTACCGGGCAGGGGGAGCAGGTCGGAGGTCTCGGGCTCGCGTCCGGCGGCGGCGAACGCCTCGTCGCGCAGGCTCCGGGCGGACGCGGCGGCCACTTCCGCGTCGTGCCACGCGGTCCGCTCCCGGTCGGCGGCGATCCGGTGCCGGGCGAGCAGGTGGTCCCGGACGGCCCGGCGCAGCACCAGTTCCTGCTCGACCGGGTGCCGCCGGGGGTCCCACCCGTTGCGGTGCGCGAAGACGTCGCTGAGCTGTTCCTCCGACAGTTCCCGACGCCAGTACGCGGCCAGCGCGGTCCGGTGCAGGTAACGCTCCCGGTCGGCGTACTCGGCCGGGGTCTGCGGAGTGTGCGGCAGGGGCAGGGCCGCGGCGCTCTCCAGGCGGCGCAGGCCCGCCTCGGCGTCCTGGTACGCCTGCCAGGCCGCCTCGACCGCCTCCTGGGCGGCGAGCCACTCGGACCGCTGGCGTCCCGCGGTCAGCGCGGCGCGTTCGGCGGCGACCGCCACCTCCTCGGCGTACCGGTCGAGGTCCTGCCGTTCCCGGGTCACCTCCAGCTCGGCGGGGAGTACGGCCTGCCGGATGCGGCGGCCCGTGCGGAACCGGTCCGGTCGGGCGAGCAGGGTGGCGACGACGGCCACGATGACGCCGAGGAGGGCCAGCCAGATGACGGCGGCCCGGGGTACGTCGAGCAGGACGGAGGAGAGGACGGTCTGCATCACCAGCACCTCGTGACGGGAGGACGGGACAGGACTCGAACGGGGGTGCCCGGTCCAGGCGGGCGCGGACGCGTCGGCCCGGCGGGAGTCCCCGCCCACGGCGGACGTCGACCGGTCGAGGGCTGCGGGAGCGTCCGGGGCCGGTCGGTCGTGGGCGGTCGGTCAGGCCGGGGGCGGGCCGCGTCGGCCCGGAGACCCCCGTCCGGGGTCGGCGGCCGGCGGCGGAAGCAGGGTGGTGACCGCCGCGAGGGCGGTGCCCGGGTCGTCGGCGCGGCGGACCGGCGCCCCTGCGGCGTCGGCGTGCTCGTCGACGGACCGGGCGGGCACGGGCGCCACGACCGGCCGGACGGCAGGCTGCCCGACGCCGACCGTGGGGGCCGGCCGGAGCGGGGGCGAGGCCGGGAACGCCGACTCGGCCGGGGCGGCGGTGGCCCCGCCGAAGGTCAGCGTCAGGACCAGGGCGGTCAGCGCCAGGCGGGTCAGCACGCGCAGGGCGCGCAGCATCGTCGGCCCGAGCGGGCGGACGAAGGCGGGCGGCTGCACGGTTCCAACCTAACGGTCGGGCCGCCCGGTCGCCCACCGGTGACGGTGGTGTGACCGGATCCACCGTGGTCCGGCGGCGTCATCTTCCGTCCAGAAAGGACGCGACGGTGGTCAGGAGGGGGCGGCGGCCGGCTGCTCGTCGCTCGGCGCGGTGAAGAGCGCGAGCAGGGCCCCCACGTGCTGGTACGCCTCGGCGGGGTGCCGGAATCGCCCGGCGGGGTTCACCGTGTACTCGTTGCGTCGACCGACCCGGGTGCGTTGGAGGTAGCCCCCGGCCTCCAGGTCGGCCACGATCGCCTGCGCGGCCCGCTCGGTGACGCCCACCTCGTCGGCGACGTCGCGCAGCCGGGCGGTGGGGTTACGGGCGATGGCGAGCAGTACGTGTGCGTGGTTCGTGAGGAAGGTCCAGTTGCGCTGGCTCCCGCTCCCACGCTGCGTCGTCGCCATGACCGTCATGTTATGGCCCTCCCTTCGCATTCGCCGCCGCGCCCTCCGCTGTCAACACCTGAAATCCATATCACGTATCCCTTGACGTAGTTTGCGCTCCGTGTGACGGTGGTGGCAAGCCGTGTTCCCCCGCCGTTCGGGTGTGCGGCCCCGGCCCGCAGGAGGGGTGGAGGAGTCATGACCGTTTCCGGTGCACCGCAGTCTCCGACGAGTCCCGCGCAGGCGCTGGTCGAGTTGCAGACGGGCAACCGTCGCTTCGTCACCGGCAGCCCGCTGCACCCCAACCAGGACGCCATCCACCGGACCGCGGTCGCCGACGGGCAGCACCCCTTCGCCGTCGTGCTCGGCTGTTCCGACTCCCGACTGGCCGCCGAGATCATCTTCGACCGGGGCCTCGGTGACCTCTTCGTCGTCCGCACCGCCGGGCACATCGTCGGCACCGAGGTGCTCGGCAGTGTCGAGTACGCGGTGAGCGTCCTGGAGACCCCGCTGGTGGTCGTCCTCGGCCACGACTCCTGCGGGGCGGTCCAGGCCGCCCGGGAGGCCGACGGCACCGGGACGACGCCCCCCGGGTACCTGGGGGCGGTGGTCGGCGCGGTGGTGCCCAGCCTCCGCCACGCCGCCCGGGAGGGGATCGACGACATCGACGGGATCGTCGACATCCACATCGACCACACCGTCGAGGTGCTGCTGGAGCGTTCGGTGGCGCTGAACCGGGCGGTGCGGGAGGGGCGGTGCGCGGTGGTCGGCATGTCGTACCGACTGGCTGCCGGCGAGGTACGGGTGGTCCGCTCGGTCTCCGCCACCGAGGACGTCGCCCTCGCCGCCGGCCCGGTCGCGCCCTCGGCCCGGTGCTGACCCGCCGGTCCTGCTGACCCACTGGTCCTGCTGACCCACTGGTCCTGTTGACCCATCGGTCCTGTTGACCCGTCGCCCCCGTCCTGCTGGGAGGGCCCGACCGTCGGTCCCGGCACGGCTGTAACGGATCGTCCTTTGTGGACGCCGTTCGAGGTGGACGCGGACGACGGACCTTCCGATCCCGTGCCGTCGTACGCCGTCCGCCGGATCCCGCCCGCTGGGCGGCCCGGCCGGTGTGCGATCGGAGGACCGGGCCATGAGTCTCGCGACCTGCCGGAAGGGCCTCGCCATGGCCCTGACGACGGCCATCCTGCTGCCCCTGACCGGATGCGGGCCGGGCGAGGGGGCGGTGCGTACCGGCTGGCTGGCGCCCTCGTCGCCGGCCCGGAGCACCCCCGGCACGCGGGTGCCGGCACCGGTCACCGGGGCCTGCCGGCTGGTCGAGACGGCCACCGTCCGGGCCCTGCTGGAGCTGCCGGCGGTCCGGAAGAAGGAGCGCCGGCCGGTCGACGCGGTGCCGGGCGTCCGGACGTACACCTGCGAGCTGCTCGCCGACGGGGAGCCGGTGCTCACCGTCAGGGTCGCCGTCGGACCGGCCAGCGGCAGCGCGTCGGCAAACGTCCGGGCGGCCCTCGACGACCGTCCGGGTGAGCCGGTCGATGGCCTCGGCGACGCGGCGGCCTACGACCGGTACGGCGACACCGGCACGGTCGCGGCGGCGTTCCGGTCGGGTGCCCGGATGCGGGTGCTCCTCGTCTCCGCTCGCCGGGGTGGGCGGGCGGAACTGGTCGAGGTGGCCCGGACGGTGGCCCGGCGACTCTGATCCCGGCGGGCTGCCGCCCGGTCACCCCACCCGCTTCTCGGCCCGGTCACGCGAACGGGCCCCGCCTCCGGTGGTTCGGAGGCGGGGCCCGGTTCGGTGGCGGGGATCAGAGCATCGACACGTGGACGTGGTCCGTGTGGTCGGAGGGTCCGCTGTACGAACTCCAGTTGGTCGCCGGGAACCAGATCTGCTTGTTCCAGATCACGTAGTAGATGCCGAGCCGGTCGGCGTTACGGACCAGGAACGCGGTGAGGTTGTTGCCGTACATCCGTTCCTTGGTGGTGTCCCACCGACTGAATCCCGACTTCTGGAGCGACCAGTCGCAGGCCCGCCCCTTCGGGTGCTCGTACGGCCCACCCGGTCGGTAGCACCCGACGAACATGTCGAAGCCGGCCCGCTTGACCTCCTTGTACATGTGCAGGGTGCGCGGGGTGATGCAGCCACCGGTGGTCGGGTCGTCCTCGGTGCAGCCCTGCGGGCGCCAGTTGCCGTTGCTGTCCCGCCCGGGGCCGGGCCGGGCGATCGGGGAGGTGGCGTCCACCAGGCCACCGGTCAACCCGACGCCGCCGACCAGGGCGAGCGACCGTTCCGCCTCGCGCTTGCGCTTCTTCAGGATGTCGGCCTGCTTCTGCTGCTCCAGCACCTCGGCGTCGAGCGCCTTCTTGGCCCGTTCCGCCTGGTCCCGGGCGGCGGCGACCGCGCCGACCTTCCTGTTGTTGACCATGTTCAGCTCGTCCAGCGCGCTGGCCCGCTTGACGAACGAGTCGGGCGTGTCGCTCTCCAGCAGCATGGAGGCGGGGCCGACCCGGCCGGTCATGTAGGACCGCACGGCGATGGTGGCCACCTGGGGGGTGAGCGCCTTCAGCTCGTTCTGCGCCCGCTGGACCTCCAGGGCGAGGGTGAGCTGGCGCTTCTTCGAGGCGTCCAGTTTCGCCTGGGCCTGTGTGTAACTGCGGTTCGCCTCCTCGATGACCTCGTTGAGGAGCTTGGGCTGCTCGCCGTCGTGCCCCGACGGGCTCGACGGCTCCGCCAGCGCCGGCGCGGGCCCGGCGGCCACGGCGAGGGCGGCGAGCACGGCCACGACAGGTTTCAGCCAGCGGCGTAGGGGTGCCGTCACAGTGTTCCCTTCCGTCGACCGCCGACCGGGTTAGCTGACGGGTTCGGGGCGGAAGTGGCCCCTACCGCTGACGCGGATGCACCCCATGAACCTGGTTCCCCGATTCGCCGGTGGGCGATTAGGCGGTGGTACCGCTGGCGCCGGTGCGCGCCTTCGGCGGTAACCGGCAGCGAGGTTACCTGACGGTGGGCATGGGGTTCTACGCCCGGATCCCGACCAAAAGCGTTATTTCCTTATTGCATTCCGTCACTCCTGTCACATTTGTCAAGATCAGGCGCCCGACGGCTACGCTGTGGAGTTTCACCATGACGAATCCGTGTTCCCCGGGCGGCCCGTCGCCGGGGCGGCGTCGGGGGCGCCGGTGGTGGCGGCACGGGGGCTGCTGAGGGCGGCCAGGGCCTCGTCCGGGTCACCGGCGGGCCGGGGCGGGCGGCGGGCCGGCGGACGATTCCGGCCAGCGGTGGTCACCAGGGCGGCCAGGCCGGTGGTGATCGGCACGGCGGCGATCAGTCCGAGCGTCGCGACGATGCTGCGGACGATCTCCTGGGCGAGGAACTCACTGGTCACGATCTCGCTGATGCCACGCGTGTCGGCGGTCAGCAACAGCAGCAGGGGCAGCGACGCCCCCGCGTACGCGAGCACGATCGTGTTGACCGTCGAGGCGATGTGCGCCCGGCCGACCCGGGTGGCCGCCCGGTAGAGCTGGAGCCGGGTGAGGTCGGGGTTGGCGCGGGCCAGCTCGGTGACGGTGGCGGCCTGGGTGACCGTGACGTCGTCCAGCACGCCCAGGGAGCCGATGATGATGCCGGCGAGAAGCAGTCCGTGCAGGTCGACGTCGGCCTGGAACATCGACAGCGTGGTGGCGTCCTCGGAGCCGTACCCGGTCAGGTGGGTGAACGCGGTCGCCAGGCTGCCGAGGATGCCGGTCAGCACCAGGCTGGCCAGGGTGCCCAGGACCGCGACGGAGGTCTGCGCGGTGACCCCGTGGGTCAGGTACAGCACCACGAACATGATCAGCGCGGCACCGGTCACCGCCACCGGCAGCGGCGCCTGTCCGGCGCTGATGCCGGGCAGCACGAAGGTGAGCAGGATGGCGAAGCTGGCCACCAGCCCGCCGAGCGCGGCCAGGCCGCGCCACCGGCCGAAGGCGACGATGGCGACGGCGAACGCCAGGGCCAGCCAGATCAGCGGTTGCCCCCGCTGGTGGGCGGCGATGCTGTAGCTGCTGACCGTCGGGTCGGCCGGGTCGGTCAGCACCACCAGGACGATCTCGTCGCCGACCTCCACCGCCGGTGCTCCCGGTCCGGTGGGCAGCGCCGTCTCGACCCGTTGCCCGGCGTCCGGCCCGGTGTCCACGGTCACGGTGACGGTGCCGCACGGCCCCTCCGTCGTCCCCTCCGGGGTCTCCGGGGCGGGCGGGCAGGGCTCGGTCACCACCCGCGCCACGGTGCCGTGGTAGCGGGCCGCGTCCTCGCCGCCGCCGACCGACGGGGTGTCCCGGGGCCAGAGCACCAGCGCCGCGACCAGGGTCACCAGGAAGAGCGGGACCACGGTGGCGATCAGGACACGCCGGACGCGCGGCGGCGCGGCGGTGGCGGGACGGCTGTGGTCGTGGCCCATACCTTCTCCCTGCGGTCCTGACGCGGGCGGTTGCCCCGGCCGGACCATTCTGCCGGGTGCGAAGCCGCAGCTCGCAGCCTGCTCACCGGCCCGCCCGCCACCGCTTTCCCCGGTTCGGCGACACGGCGGTGTCCCCGCACCAGGACACCCCCGTGTCGGCGATGCGCAGCGGCGCGGCGCGGCGCGGCCCGGTACCGCGTCGCGTCGGGGGTGCGGGGCTCAGCCGCGCTTCATCAGGCGGCCGACCGCCGCCATCATCTCGGTGGCCATCTCGTCGGCGCGCCCCTCGGCGGCGCCCTCGTGCATGCAGTGCCGGGCGTGGCCGTCGAGCAGCCCGAGGGCGACCTTGTCCAGGGCGGCCTGGATGGCGGAGATCTGGGTGAGCACGTCGATGCAGTACCGGTCCTCGTCGACCATCTTCTCGATGCCCCGGACCTGCCCCTCGACCCGGCGTAGCCGCGCGAGCAGCTGGTCCTTGGTGGCCGTGTATCCCCGGATCGGTGTGGGTGTGCTCATGGCAGCGAGGATAGCTTACCCCCCAGGGGTATGCTACGGTCCAGTCGTAGGGATACCCCAGGTGGGTATCCATCGTCGAGAGGAGTTTCGATGGCCACCAAGACGTACCAGGTCCAGGGAATGACCTGCGGACACTGCGTCAGCGCGGTCAGCAGCGAGCTCGGAGCGGTCGCCGGTGTCACCGACGTCAAGGTCGACCTGGCCTCGGGTCAGGTCACCGTCACCAGCGACGCCCCGCTGGAGACCGAGACGGTCCGCGCGGCGGTCGACGAGGCCGGATTCGAGCTCGTCGGATCATGAACACCGCGACGAAGCTGAGCGGGTTCGCCCTCGGCCTCGTGGCGGTTCTCGGAGCGGCGTACGGGGCCGGGCAGGTGACCGGCCCCGTCACCCCCGCCGAGAGCGGTCACGCCACCACCGGGCACCCCACCGCCGGTCCGGACGGCAGTGCGGCCCCGTCCGGCCACGGCGACGGGCACGAGGACGCGGGCGGCGGTGGACCCGAGGACGCACCGACCGGCGGCGACAGCCACCTGCCGGGCGGTCTGCTGGTCTCCGACCGGGGCTACGCGCTCACCCCCGTCTCCACGCCGGTCGGCGAGTTCGCCTTCCGTGTCACCGGGCCGGACGGGCACGTGGTCACCGGCTTCGACGAGTCACACGACAAACGGATGCACCTCGTCGTCGCCCGGCGGGACCTCGCCGGCTTCCGGCACGTGCACCCGAGGATGGACCCGGACGGGACCTGGCGGATCGTCTCCCCGCTGGGCGCGCCGGGGAGTTGGCGGGCGTTCGCCGACTTCGTCCCGACCGGGGCGGAACCACTCACCCTCGGGGTCGACGTCGCGGTCCCCGGCGCGTTCGCACCCCGTGCGCTGCCCGCGCCGGCGGCCACCGCCACCGTCGACGGGTACACCGTCCACCTCACCGGCGAGCTGCGCCCCGGTGGGACCAACGAGCTGACCCTGACCGTGCACCGCGACGGCGTACCGGTCACCGATCTCCAGCCCTACCTCGGCGCGTACGGGCACCTGGTGGCGCTGCGCCAGGGTGACCTGGCGTACCTGCACGTGCACCCGCAGGGTGCCCCCGGTGACGGGCGGACCCGTCCCGGCCCGGAGGTGCGCTTCCGCGCCGAGGTGCCGTCCGCCGGGACGTACCGCCTCTTCCTGGACTTCCGGCACGGCGACACGGTCCGCACAGCCGAGTTCACCGTCGTGGCCGGCGCGTCCGACCACGCCCACGACTGAACGGGCAATCCGACCACGCCCACGACTGAACGGGCAATCCGACCACGCGCACGACTGAACGGGCAATCCGACCACGCGCACGACTGAACGGGAGGGACCCCATGTCCACCGCTGGGCCACTGCAGGTGGCACCCCACCGGATCGAACTGGCGATCGGCGGGATGACCTGCGCCTCCTGCGCCTCCCGGATCGAGAAGAAGCTCAACCGCCTGGACGGCGTCACCGCCACGGTCAACTACGCCACCGAGAAGGCGAGCGTGCGGTACGCCGACACCGTCACGCCGCAGGATCTGATCGCCACGGTCGAGAAGACCGGCTACACCGCCGCGCTGCCCGCCCCGCCCACGCCGACCGCCGGCCCGGAGGGGACCGGCGAACCGGTGGACGGGCTGCGCGGGCTGCGTACCCGGCTCTGGGTGTCGGCCGTGCTGGCGGTGCCGGTGGTGCTGCTGGCGATGGTGCCGGCCTGGCAGTTCACCTACTGGCAGTGGCTCTCGCTGACCCTCACCGCTCCGGTGGTGGTCTACGGCGGGCTGCCCTTCCACCGCGCCGCCCTGGTCAACCTGCGCCACGGCGCGGCGACCATGGACACCCTGATCTCACTCGGCACCCTCGCCGCGTTCGGCTGGTCGCTCTGGGCGCTCTTCCTCGGCGCCGCCGGGACGCCGGGGATGACCCACCCGTTCACCTTCGACATCGCCCGCAGTGACGGGGCCGGCAACATCTACCTGGAGGCGGCGGCCGGGGTGACCACGTTCATCCTCGCCGGGCGCTACTTCGAGGCGCGCGCGAAGCGCACCGCCGGTGCGGCCCTGCGTGCCCTGCTCGAGATGGGCGCGAAGGACGTCGCCGTGCTGCGGGACGGCACGGAGGTCCGGATCCCGGTCGACCAGCTCGCGGTGGGGGACCGGTTCGTGGTCCGGCCCGGCGAGAAGGTCGCCACCGACGGCGTGGTGGCCGAGGGCACCTCGGCGGTCGACGCCAGCATGCTCACCGGCGAGTCGGTGCCGGTCGAGGTGGGACCGGGCGACGCCGTGGTCGGCGCGACCGTCAACGCGGGCGGCCGGCTGGTGGTCACCGCCACCCGGGTCGGCGGGGACACCCAACTCGCCCAGATGGCGAAGCTGGTGGAGCAGGCGCAGACCGGAAAGGCCGCCGTACAGCGGCTGGCCGACCGGATCTCCGGGGTGTTCGTCCCGGTCGTGATCGCGCTCGCGGTCGGCACCCTCGGTTACTGGCTCGGCCGCGACGCCGGCCTGACCGCCGCCTTCACCGCCGCCGTGGCGGTGCTGATCATCGCCTGCCCGTGTGCGCTCGGCCTGGCCACGCCGACCGCCCTGTTGGTCGGCACCGGCCGGGGCGCGCAGCTCGGCATCCTGATCAAGGGACCGGAGGTGCTGGAGTCGACCCGGCGGGTGGACACCGTCGTGCTGGACAAGACCGGCACCGTCACCACCGGGAGGATGACCCTGGTCGACGTGTTCGCGGCGGACGGTGAGGACGCCGACGAGCTGCTGCGCCTGGCCGGCGCGCTGGAGGCGGCCAGCGAGCACCCGATCGGCCGGGCGGTGGCCGCCGGGGCGGCCCGCGCCGGCACCCTGCCCCCGGTGACCGGGTTCGTCAACGCCGAGGGACTCGGCGTCGTCGGCACGGTGGAAGGCCGGGAACTGGTCGTCGGCCGGGTACGGCTGCTCCGCGAGCGCGGTGTCGACGTACCCGGGGAGGTCGAGCGGGCCGTGGCCGACGCGGAGGCCGGAGGGCGGACGGCGGTGCTGGCCGGGTGGGACGGCCGGGCGCGCGGCGTCCTGGTCGTCGCCGACGTGGTCAAGCCGACCAGCCGGGCCGCGATCGGCCGGCTCCGGGCGATCGGCCTGACCCCGGTGCTGCTGACCGGGGACAACGCCGCCGCCGCCCGTGCGGTCGCCGCCGAGGTGGGGGTGGACGAGGTGATCGCCGAGGTGCTGCCGGTGGAGAAGGTCGACGTGGTCAGGCGGCTCCAGGCCGAGGGGAAGGTGGTGGCGATGGTCGGCGACGGTGTCAACGACGCCGCCGCGCTGGCCCAGGCCGACCTGGGACTGGCCATGGGCACCGGTACGGACGCCGCGATCGAGGCGTCCGACCTGACCCTGGTCGGGGGCGATCTCATGGCGGCGGTGGACGCGATCCGCCTCTCCCGCCGGACCCTGCGGATCATCAAGAGCAACCTCTTCTGGGCCTTCGCCTACAACGTGGCGGCGTTGCCGCTGGCCGCCGCCGGCATGCTCAACCCGATGATCGCCGGAGCGGCGATGGCCTTCTCCTCGGTCTTCGTGGTCGCCAACAGCCTGCGTCTGCGGGGCTTCCGCCCGGTGGCGTGACCCGGCCCACTGCGGCCGGTCCGGGCACCGGGTCAGGTGTCGGACCGTGGGGATCGGGGTAGGAGGAGCGGGGTAGGACGAAACAGAGGTTCCACCCCCACGACCTGGAGGTGCCGCATGGGTATCGATGACAAGATCAATAACACGTCCGAGCAGGCGGCCGGCAAGGTCAAGGAAGGCGTCGGCCGGGCCACCGACGACGAGCAGCTGGAGGCCGAGGGTCGTAAGGACCAGGCCAGCGCCAACCTCAAGCAGGCGGGCGAGAAGATCAAGGACGTCTTCCGCAGCTGAGTTCCACGTTCCACCTTCCGCGTCGGGTCGGCCCTTCGGTCGGCCCGACGCGCGCGTACGGAGGAAGCATGCCGGTCACCCTCGACGACCTCGGTGCGTGGCTGCTCAAGGGCAACGCGGACAGCACCGACCTGAGCGGCCGGTTCGCCCACGAGCCCCGGGTGCGGGGCTGGTGCGTCCGTCCCGGCTACCGGGCCCGGCTGATGGCGGCCGGGCAGCCGGTCGTCCTCTGGGCCAGCGGGAGCCGGGGGCGGCTGCCGTACGGCGTCTGGGGCGTCGGTCGGCTCACCGGCCCGGCGGTGTCGGACGGCGACGGGTGGACGGTGCCGCTCGACCTGACCGTGCTCGCCCCCGACGACCGGGTGCGCCGCGAGATCCTGCGCGCCGACACCCGCCTGGCGGCGGCCGAGGTGCTCCGCCAGCCGCAGGGGGCCAACCCGTCCTACCTGACGGTGGCCCAGTTCGCCGCCCTCCGCGACCACCTGCCGCCCGTCTGAGCGCTTCGGGCATGGTCACGCTCGGCGGTCCGACCGTCTGCCGCCCGCCCGTCTGAGTGGTTCGGGCACCGGTCGCCGGCCTGGCCGGTCCGACCGGCTACCGCCGCGTCAGCCGGCCGAGCGCGCCGCGCGCAGCAGCCGGAGCTGACCGATCTCGGCGACGTTCTTCATCAGTTCGGCGTTCACCCAGCTCAGGGTGTGCGCGACGGTGTGTGCCGGGTCGTCCTGCCACGGGAAGGTCGCGGGACGGTCGAGGTCGGCGTCGGTGAGCCGGTCCAGCACGGCCAGCCAACGCGTCCGCAGGTCGCGCAGCCAGGCCACGGTCGGCTCCCCGGGGCCGGGCCAGTGGACGTCGGCGCGTCCGCGCGGGGGCCGTCCCTCCAGATGGTCCAGGGTGACGCTCCACCACCAGCCGAGGTGCCAGGTGAGCCACCCGATGGTGGGCACCGGCACCGGATCGGGCTCGGTGTCGGCCCAGTCCGGTATCCACCCGCCGTCGGGGCCTGTCCGCATCGTCCAGCAGAGCGCGGCCGGCTCCCAGCGGAAGTCCTCCGGCTCGATCCGGTCGAGGTGGTAGTCGAACAGCGACCAGGTCAGGTCGAACTGCCACCGGGTGAGCGTGTGGAGAGATGCCGGCATCGGGGCACCATGTCACCGTATCGCCCCGCCCGTCGACCGAATAAGGCCCGCTCGCCCCCACCGGGCCGGGAATGGCCGTGGGGGCCGGTCGGTTGTATCCACCGTGCGGCCGTAGCCCGGCGCTGGTGAGCGCCCGGGTTCGGGTGGCCCCGGGAATGGGGCCGGCCGGCTGGTCGTTACACCATGTCGACGCCGATGGAGCAGCCCGCACGTGGGCCGCCTGGCGGATCCCCCGATCCCCGCCGTCCGGCGCGACGAACTCCCCCGGAAGTTCCTCAGAGCGCCCTTACGCGTGGTGCTTACGCACTGTCCCGTCGCTGCCCAGCTGGGCGGTCTGTCGGGTTGTGCGTCGACCCCCGAACGGAGCTTTGACCATGAACAAGCTTATTCAGCGTGGTGTGCTGTCCATCGCCGGTCTGACCGCTGCGGCGGGCATCGCCGCCGGGCCCGGACTGGGCCTGGGCCAGGACGCGACCCCGGCGGTGACCACCGCGCCGGTGGCGGCGACCCAGCAGGTGTCGACCGACAAGCTGCTGCCCGACGGGGTGCCCGCCGCGCAGTCGACGATCCCCCTGTCGGGTGAGCAGAAGGCCAACGCCAAGGCGATCGTCGAGGCGACGAAGAAGGCCGGCATGGACGAGCGGGCCGCCGTGGTCGCGATCGCGACCAGCCTCCAGGAGTCGAAGTTGGAGAACCTGGGTCACCTGGGTGACCGCAACGACCACGACTCGCAGGGCCTGTTCCAGCAGCGCCCGTCGTCCGGGTGGGGCACGGTCGAGCAGATCACCGACCCGCAGTACTCCACGACGGCGTTCCTGAAGGGCCTGAAGCAGGTCGACGGGTGGCAGGACATACCGCTGACCGAGGCCGCGCAGACGGTGCAGGTGTCGGCCTACCCGGACCACTACGCCCAGTGGGAGAAGCAGGCCGCCGACCTGGTTGCCGAACACTGGAACAAGTGACACCCCACGAGGGCCCCTTCCCGTTCGGTCGGGAAGGGGCCCTCGTGCTGTTCACCTGTCGGTGCGGCGCAGGTCGGCGCTGTGGCGGACCCGCCCGGCGGGCGAGCCGACGATCCAGGCCGCCGAGGTCGCGGCCCCGGCCGCGCCGAGCGCCAGGACGGGGGTGGTGCCCCACTGTTGGGCGAGCCAGCCGGCGAGCAGCGCGCCGACCGGTGCCGAGCCCCAGACGACGGTACGGATCGTGGCGTTGACCCGGCCGTGCAGGTGGTCCGGGGTGAGCGCGTACCGGATCGGTACCTGGTGCACATGGTGGACCTGCTGCCCGAACCCGGCGACCACCTGAGAGGCCAGCACCAGGGTGAACGCCGTCCACCCGGGCGTCAACTCGGCCAGCGGGGTCAGGGCCGCGCCGAGCCCGCCGACCAGCAGGGCGCACGCCATGGTCGGGCCACTGCCCAGGCGGCGGCCGAGCGGTGCGGCGACCACCGCGCCGAGCAGGCCGCCGACCGCCGCGGCACCGAGGGTCACTCCGAGCAGCCACGGGGCGAGCCCCCGTTCCCGCAGCAGGTGGAGCACGAGCAGGGCGGACGAGCCACTGGTCCAGAAGACGAGGGTGGCAGTCGCCAGGGTGACGGCGCGCAGCACCGGCTCGCCGGAGACCACCCGCAGCCCCGCCCGGATGGCGGTCAGCAGGCCGGTGGCCGGTCCGGCGGGGCGGGGTGCGCGGTGCCGGATGGCCAGCACCGACCCGGCGGCGACCAGGTGGGAGAGGACGTCGACCACGACGGCGACCGGCGCGGTGAGCACCTGCACGAGCCAGCCGGCCAGGGCCGGCCCGCCGAGCTGCCCGGTCGACTGGGTCACCTCGATCAGACTCTGCGCGCCGGTGCGCAGGGGCGCGGGCACCAGCGTCGGCACGTACGCCAGGTGGGCGACGTCGAGGAAGACGGCGAGCGACCCGGCGACGACGGTCACCGCGTACAACTGCGGGAGGCCCAGCCAACCGAGGAGCGCGCCGACCGGGACCACCGCGAGCACCACGGCCAGGGCCAGATTGACCGCGACCAGCGCGCGGCGGCGCGGCAGCCGGTCGACCCAGACCCCCACGACCAGGCCGAGCAGGAGGTACGGTGCCCGGCTCAGCGCGGCCAGCACGCCCATGTGCAGCGGGCCGGCGTCGAGCACCACCGCTGCGGTCAGCGGCAGCGCCACCACGCTCACCTGGGAGCCGAGGTACGACACCCCCTGCCCGGCCCAGAGCCGGCGGAAGTCCGGGTCACGCCAGGCGGTCAGGAGTGCGACACGCTCAGGCCGTAGATCAGCGTCTGGCCGTAGTTGTCACTGCTGCACGGCGACGAGTTGCTGCAGTTGGCCTGGGTGTACGCGCCGGCCTTGAAGTACGCGCCGGAGAAGCTCTTGCTGAGCGTGGTCTGGAGGGTGCCGTTGTAGTACGCCTTGACCTGCCCGCCGCTGACCACGAACTTCACCTGGATGCGGGTGCCGAGCTGGTAGCTGCTGGTGACCAGCTTGTGGTGGGCGGTGTCGCCGTTGGTGACGTACAGGTTCGTCCCCTCCAGCCGGAACACGGTCACGTCGTCGCTGCCGTCGTGGATCTGCGCGCCGACGACGTGCGGCTTGGTGGACGGCAGGCGGGTGAAGGCGAGGTCCACGGTCAGGGTGTGCGTACCAGAGTTGGAGGACCAGGCCGCGTTGGACGTGCCGTTGTTCGTCATCTCGCGCAGCTCCGAGCGGGGGTAGCTCGAGCCGCTGGTGGTCACCCCGTTGACCGGGGCGCGGAACTGCACCGCCCGGCACGAGTCGGCGGTGACGAACCACGGGGAGATCTGGTAGTTGTCCAGCGTGGGCTGCTTGATCTCCGTGGGGCTCTCCGCCGGACCGGTCGGCAGGGTGATCTTCCAGTTGGTCAGGTCGAGCACGTCGGCGGGGACGGAGCAGGTGCCGCCTCCGCCGCCGTCCGCCCCGTACACCCGGGCCTCGGTGATGCTGTTCCAGTCGTTGTACGTGTTGCCGTAGCCGACCACCCGGACGTAGCGGGCGGTGCGGTCGGTGAAACCGTACGTCTCCAGTTGCGTGGTGCCGCCGCTGCTCGTCCGCTGGCTCACGACCGTGTTCCAGGTGGAGGCGTCGGCGGAGACCTGCACGGCGAACGTCTGCACCCGCGTGTCGCCCTGGTGCCAGGCGACGGCGATCGAGCCGATCGTGGTGCTCGCCCCGAGGTCGAAGCGGATCCAGGAGCCGTCGCCCTCGGCCGACCAGCGGGTGTTCAGGTCGCCGTCGACGGCATTGGCCGGGACGTTGCCGTCGTGCGAACTGGCGGTCACGGAGGAGACCGGCAGGGTTGTCGCGGCCCGGGCGGGCGCGGCGGTCAGGCCCGAGCCGAGCAGTGCCAGCGGCAGGATGACAGCCATCGATCGTCGCAACGGTACCTCGCAGGGGTCGGGGCAAGCTCCATCGCTTTGCCAACGCCGAGCGACCATAGGAGACAGTTCGGTGAGCGTCAATGTGTTGATGGCCCATGATGTCGCCGTGCGGAAATGGAAGTGCCGAACGGGTCGTTTTTCCCGGGGTTGCCTGATCAGGGGGAGCGTGCCGGACGGCGGTCGATCGCGGTGGTCGCCGCTGTCAGGTTTCAGACAGCTCCAAAGGGGGAGATGCGGTCGGATCTTCCCTTCAGTGGAGGTAGCGACATGGCCACCAGAACCGGTGCTCGCGCCCGGACCAGTCACCCGGTGCGCAGGGCCGCCCAGTTGGTCGGGGCGGTCTTCCTGCTGGTCGGGGTGCTCGGCTTCGTGCCCGGCATCACCACCGGGTACGACTCGATGACGTTCGCCGGACACGAGTCCGAGGCGAAACTGCTCGGCCTGTTCCAGGTGTCGATCCTGCACAACCTGGTGCACCTCGCGTTCGGCGTCGCCGGGCTCGCCCTGGCGCGTACCGTCTCGGGCGCCCGGACGTACCTGGTCGGCGGTGGCGCGCTCTACCTGGTGCTCTGGCTCTACGGCCTGGTGATCGACCACGACAGCGGCGCGAACTTCGTACCGCTGAACACGGCCGACAACTGGCTCCACCTGTTCCTCGGCGTCGGCATGATCGCTCTCGGCGTGCTGCTCACCCGGGGCGGCCGGGCCCGGCGCTAGTCCTGCGCCGGGCCGGGTACCGCTGCCCCGACCTACCTCAGCCGCGCGGGGCGTACCGGGCGAGCGGGTTGGCGAGGGTGCCGACCAGTTGCAGGGCGGCGGACGGGTCGGCCAGGTCGACCATCTGCTCGTTGTTGCGCAACTGGAGCCGGTTGAGGCAGGAGAGGGCGAACTCGTCGGCGAAGAGGTCGTACCGGGCGAACCGCTCGGCCAGGTGCGGCACCCGGTCCCGGTAGTCGGCGGCGCACGCCGCCACCGTCCGCCAGAAGCTCTCCTCGTCGAGCACGCCCTCGGTGGCCAGTACCGCGTTGAGGTGCCGGAAGAAGCAGTCGAAGACGTCGGTGAAGATCGACAGCAGTCGCATGTCCTCCGGGACGTCCGCCTGCACCCGGCGGACCTGCTCGGGCAGCTCCACCGCCGGGTCCATCACGCAGATCTCCTCGGCGATGTCCTTGAAGATCGCGCGTTCGACCGTTCCGCCGTCGAGCACCAGGATGACGTTCTCGCCGTGCGGCATGAACGCCAGGTCGTAGGCGTAGAAGGCGTGCAGCAGCGGCACCAGGTAGGCGTCGAGGTAGCGGCGCAGCCACACCTCGGCGGCCAGTCCGGACTCCTCGACGAGCGCGGCGGCCAGCGAGCGTCCGTCGGCGTCGACGTGCACCAGCGACGCCATGGTGGCCAGCCGGCGGCCCGTCGCCAGGCCCGGCACCGGGCTCTCCCGCCACAGCGCGGCCAGCATCTTCCGGTACGGGGAGTACCGGTCGGTGGCCGCCTCGAACTGCCGGTGCCGGTAGCCGACGGCGGCCCGCTCGCGCAGGAGGGTCAGGCCGGTTCCCGTGATCACCTCGTCGGCGTCGAACAGCTCGGCGAGCCAGTCGTTGATCGCCGGCGTGGCCTCCATGTACGCGGCGGAGAGCCCGCGCAGGAAGCCCATGTTCAGCACCGACAGCGCGGTCTTGACGTAGTGCCGCTCCGGGGCGCTGACGTTGAAGAAGGTGCGGATCGACTGCTGGGCCAGGTACTCGTCCGGTCCCTCGCCGAGGCAGACCAGTCGCCGCCGGGCCACCTCACCGGCGAAGGTGACCGAGAGCCGGTTCCACCACTGCCAGGGGTGCACCGGGATGAGCAGGTAGTCCGCCGGGTCGAGGCCGAGGCCGGTGAGCGTGGCGGCGAACCGGCCGAGGGTTTCCCCACCCAGCTCGTCCGCGACCAGCTTGTCGTAGTCGAGGTCGGCGGCGCAGGTGAAGGTGGCGTGGTCGCGGTGCGCGGCGAGCCAGAGCAGGCGGACCGGGTGCGCCGCCTCCGGGGCGTACCGGTGGTATTCGTGGATGCCGAAGCCGAGCCGTCCGTTGTTCGCGACGAAGCAGGGGTGGCCCTCGGTCATGCCGGTCTCGATGGCCTGGAAGTCGGCGCGGGCCAGCTCGGCCGCGCGCACCGTCGGCCGGCTCAGCTTGTACGCGGTGCCGGCCAGGGTGGAGGTGATCTCCTCCAGGTAGACCGGCAGCACCCGGTCGGAGAGGCCGAGCGTGCCGCGCAGCTCGGTGCAGAGGTCCAGGGCGTCGAGCGGCAGTTCCTGGCCGTCGCGGTGGCGGGTGATGCTCTCCGGGTCGATGTGCCAGTGCTCCAGGGAGAGCAGCCGCGCGGTGAACCGGTACTCGACGCCGCCGTCGTCGCTGCGGACCAGGTACGCCCGCGCGGCCGGACCGGCGGGGTCGTCGCCGACCGGCTCGGGGGTGAGCAGACGTTCGTGGGCGAACTCGGCGAGCGCCTTGCGCACCAGCAGCCGGTTCGCCCGCGCCCAGTGCTCCGGGGTCAGGTGGGCGACGGCCCGTTCCGGGCTCGGCCCGGCAGACGCTTCCGGTGCGGCGACGGACCGTTCCGGGCTCGGGGCTGCGCCGGACCGTTCCGGGGTCGGGGCGGCGACGGACTCGACGGGGTTCACGCGCGGGACTCCTCCGGGGACGGCCGGACCGTGGTGTCCAGGCCGGTGGCTTTCTCGAACATGGCCCGGGTGCAGACGCTGAGCAGCGCCTCCTTCTCGGGCTTGGCGACGGGACCGACCACCTCGAAGCCGACCGCCGCGTTGAGGGCGTGCACCGCCGTGTTGCGCACGTCCGGCTCGACCACCACGCGGTACGTCGCCGGGTCGGCGAAGAGCCAGGCCATCACGGTGGTGATCACGGCGAGGGTGAAGCCGTGCACGGGCGTCCCGGCGGGGGCGCAGAGGAAGTGCATGCCGACGTCGCCCTCGGCCGCGTCGTACAGGCCGACGAGTTCGACCCGTGCCGGGTCGTACCGTTCGGCGAGGAACGCCGGCCGGTCCTGCCACAGCCCGACGAAGGCGTCGTGGTGCGGGTGCTCGTGGATACGGCGGTACTCGGCGGCGACCCGGGCCACGTCCGCGTCGAGCATCAGCCAGTACGCGGCCTTGGGGTGGGTCACCCAGCCGTGCAGCAGCGCGGCGTCCGCGTCCGGGTCGAGGGTACGCAGGGCGAACGCGCCGAGCCGGTGGTCGACCCGGCGGTACACGACGGCGGTCACGATCCGGCACCCGCCGGTACGCCGAACTCCTGGAACGCGATCCGCTTCTCGATCGGGTAGTGCTCCCGCCCGGTCAGCTCCCGGATGATCCACGAGTTGCGGTACGGCCCCATGCCCAGGTCGGGCGAGGTGATGCTGTGCGTGTGGGTGCCCGCGTTCTGCAGGAAGATCTCGCGTCCGGCGAGGTCGACGGCGTAGTTGCGGGCCACGTCGAAGCGGCCGTGGGAGTCCCAGCGGATCCGGTCCCGCACCGGCTCCAGGAAGTCCGGCACCCGGTAGTGGTAGCCGGTGGCCAGCACCAGCCCCTCGGTGTCCAGGGTGAGGTCCCGCTCCTGCTCGACGTGGCGCAGCCCGAGCCGGTAGCTGCCGGTCGCCTCGTCGTACGCGGCACCGGTCAGCTCGGTGTTGGTCAGCAGCCGGGTGCGGACCGGACCGTCGAGGCTGCGGGCGTAGAGCAGGTCGAAGATGTCGTTGATCAGGTCGGAGTTGATCCCCTTGAACAGGTTCTTCTGGTCGGACTCCAGCCGGTAGCGGGTCGGCTCGGGCAACGCGTGGAAGTAGTCCACGTAGTCCGGGGAGGTCATCTCCAGGGTCAGCTTGGTGTACTCCAGCGGGAAGAAGCGCGGCGAGCGGGTCACCCAGTTGAGCTGGTAGTCGTGGCGGTCGAGGTCGCCGAGGAGGTCGTGGTAGATCTCCGCCGCGCTCTGCCCGCTGCCGACCACGGTGATGCTGCGCTTGGCCCGCAGGGCGTCCCGGTACTCCAGGTAGTGCGCGTTGTGGATCATGTCCCCGCCGAGTTCCGCGCAGGCCGGCGGCAGGTACGGCGGGGTGCCGGTGCCCAGCACCAGGTGCCGGCCCCGGTAGGTCACCGTCTCGCCGGTCGCGGCGACCGTGACGTGGACGGTGTAGCCGCCGTCGGCGTACTCGACCGAGGTGACCTGCTGGCCGAACCGGAGCGAGCTCAGCTTGCCGGCCGCCCAGCGGCAGTAGTCGTTGTACTCCCGGCGGAGCGGGAAGAAGCTCTCCCGGATGTAGAACGGGTAGAGCCGGCCCGACTCCTTCAGGTAGTTGAGGAAGGAGTACGGGGAGGTCGGGTCGGCCAGGGTGACCAGGTCGGCGATGAACGGCGTCTGGAGCCGGGTGGACTCCAGCAGCATTCCGGGGTGCCAGTCGAAGTCCGGACGGGCCTCCAGGAAGACGCCGTCCAGGTCGGCGATCGGTTCGGTCAGGCAGGCCAGGCCCAGGTTGTACGGGCCCAGCCCGATCGCGATGAAGTCGTGGGTCGACATGGCTCTCCAGGGAACGAGGGGCGAGGGCGGTCAGCCGACGTGGCAGGGTTCGGCGACGTCGACGGACGGCACCTCCGCGGGGGCCGGCATCGGCACCCCGGTGGCTGTTCGCGCCCGGACGTACCGGCTCGCGTGCGCGGCGACCAGGTCGAGGACGTGCGCGATGTCGTCGATCGTGGTCTCCGGGTTGAGCAGGGTGAACTTCAGGAAGTGCCGACCGTCCACCTTGGTCCCGGCGACGACGGCGGCACCGGAGGCGGCCAGCGCCTCCCGGGCGTGCAGGTTCGCGTCGTCGGCGAGGTGACGCTCCGCCGGCAGGTACCGGAACACCACCGTGCTGAGCTGCGACCGGGTGACCACCTCGAACCTCGGGTCGGTGCTGAGCAGCGTGTAGGTGTCCGCGGCCCGGTCCACCACCTCGTCGAAGAGCGCGCCGAGGGCGTCCGCGCCCATGATGCGCAGGGTCAGCCAGAGCTTGAGCGCGTCGAAGCGGCGGGTGGTCTGGAGGCTCTTGTCCACCTGGTTGGGGATGCGCTGCTCGACCATCCGGGCCGGGTTCAGGTAGTCGGCGTGGTAGGTGGCGTGCCGCAGCACCCGGCGGTCCCGCACCAGCACCGCGCTGGAGCTGACCGGCTGGAAGAAGGACTTGTGGTAGTCGACGGTGACCGAGTCGGCGTGTTCGATGCCGTCGAGCAGGTGCCGCCGGGTGGTCGAGGTCAGCAGCCCGCAGCCGTACGCGGCGTCCACGTGCAGCCACACCCCGGCGGCCCGGCACTGCTCGGCGATGGCCGGCAGCGGGTCGATGGTGCCGAAGTCGGTGGTGCCGGCGGTGGCGACCACGGCCATCACGACCAGCCCGGCGCGGTGGCAGCGGTCGATTTCGCGGGCGAGTGCCTCGGGAAGCATCCGGCGGTCCGGTCCGGTTTCGACGGTGACCACCGCGTCGCGGGCCAGGCCGAGCAGCTTGGCCGACTTCTGCACGCTGAAGTGCCCGGCCGCGGAGGTGAGCACGCGCAGCTTGGGCAGCAGCTCGGCCCGGGGCAGCGGCTGGGAGGCGCAGGACTCCTCCCGGGCCATCAGCAGGGCCTGGAGGTTGGACTGGGTGCCACCGCTGGTGAAGACCCCGTCGGCGGTCGGGCCGAGGCCGATCCGGTCGGTCGTCCAGTCGATCAGGCGGCGCTCGATCAGCGTTCCACCGGCGCTCTGGTCCCAGGTGTCCAGGGAGGAGTTGACCGCGCTGAGCACCGCCTCACCGAGCAGCGCCGGGATCACCACCGGGCAGTTCAGGTGGGCGAGGTAGCGGGGGTGGTGGAACCAGACGGCGTCGCGGAGGTAGACCGCGTCCAGCTCGTCGAGGGCGGCGGCCGGGTCGTGCAGCGGCCGGTCCAGGTCGATCCGGTCGATCTCGGGGGCGAGCCGGTCCGGTGTGATCCCGGAGAACGGGCGGTCGGCTCCGGCGACCCGCCCCGCCACCCGGTCGATCCCGGCGCTCACGGTCCGCCGGTAGTCGTCGACCGTGCCCTGGTTGAGCAGGTACGCGCGGGCGGCCGTCGGCCGGCGGCGCGCCGGGTTCGGCGCGGGCTCGTGCCCCTGGAGGTTCATGGCGTTTTCCTCAACGGTCGCGTGGAGACGGTCAGGGTGGGCCAGCGGCCGGAAACGGACAGACCGGCGCGAGCCGTGGTTAGGTTACCCTAACCTAACTTCTTGTCAAGGAGTTGTGATCGAATCGCGTACCGTCACCGAACGGGATTGTGTGTGAGCCCTCCGGTTACGTAGGTTAGGCAAACCTTATCGATGGAAGGGGTCGGGTGGAACATCAGGTCTTCCGGGATCCGTGGGGAATTCCGCACCTGCGGGCCGACGATCCGCACGCGCTCGTCTTCGCGCAGGGGCGCACCGCGGCGATCGACCGCGCCTGGCAGATCGAGGTGGAACGGCACCGGTCACAGGGGACCAGCGCGTCCTTCCTCGGCCCCGAGGCCCTCGACTGGGACCGGTTCGCCCGGCAGGCCCGGCTCGCCGACACGGCCCGCCGCTGCTACGACAACCTCGACCCGGCCACCGCGACCTGGGTACGGGCGTACGTCGACGGCGTCAACGCCGGCCTCGCCGCCGGAGACCACCGGGCACCGGAGTTCGCCGCCACCGGGCTGGTGCCCGGTCGCTGGCAGCCCTGGACGCCGCTCGCCGTCTGGCTCTCCCACCACGTGCTCTTCGCCGGCTTCCCGACCAAGCTCTGGCGGACCGAGGTAGCCCGGCACCTCGGCGAGGACGCGGTCCACCTCTTCGCCACCGACCGCCCCGACACCGCCGGCAGCAACGGCTGGCTGCTCACCGGCGCGCGGACCGCGGCCGGCGCGGCGATCGTCGCCGGGGACCCGCACCGGTTCATCGAGGACCCCGGCATCTACCAGCAGGTCCGGCTGGCCTGCCCGGCGTACGACGTGGTCGGGCTGGCCGTGCCGGGCGTTCCCGGTATCGCCCACTTCGGACACGCCGGGTCGGTGGCCTGGGCGATCACCAACGCGATGGCCGACTACCAGGACCTCTACGCCGAGCGGCTGCGTCGCCGGGGCGACACGGTCGAGGCGCTCGGCCCGGACGGCTGGCACCCCGCCGAGCGACAGGTCGAGACGGTCGAGGTCGCCGGCGGTGACCCGGTCGAGATCGAGGTGATCGAGACCGACCGCGGGCCGGTGATCATCGGAGGTCCGGACGACGACGGGGCGATCAGCCTCCGCTACCCGCCCCGGGTCTCCGGGAACCTCGGCTTCGCCGCGCTGCCCGCCCTGCTCGCCGCCACCCGGGTGGCCGACGTGGACGCCGCCGTCGAGCACTGGGTGGAGCCGGTCAACGTGCTGCTCGCCGCCGACACCGAGGGCGGCCTGCTGCACCGGGTCGCCGGGGCGGTCCCGGTCCGGGACCGGGCCAACGGGCTGGGTGTCGTCCCGGCCTGGGAGCCCGGTCACGAGTGGCGCGGCTGGCGCGACCTGCCCCGCGCCGAGGTGCGCGACCTCGCCGTGATGGCCAACGACCGGGGTGTCGCCACGCCGCTGGGCGTCGAGTTCGCCCCACCGCACCGGGCGGACCGGATCCGGGACCTGCTCTCCGCCCGCACGGACTGGACCGCCGCCGACCAGGCGACCGTCCACACCGACACCCGGCTGGCCTCCGCCGAGCCGCTACTGACCCTCCTCGCCGGCCTGGACGGGCTCGCCCCGGCCGCCGCCGCGCTGCGGGACCGGATGCTGCGCTGGGACCGCGAGATGCGCGCCGACAGCACCGACGCCGCCGCCTTCGCCGCCGTCCGGGGCGGGGTGGCCCGCCGGCTCGCGGCGCACCCGACGCTCGCCCCGCTGGCCGACCCGGCCCGGTACCCGGCGCTGTTCCACCCCTGGCTCGCCCTGGTGCCGAAGGTCGGCTTCGCGCTGGAGGCCATGCTCACCACGGATCTCCTCCCCGCGACCGACCGGGTCGCCGCCGCGCGGGCCGCACTCGACGAGGTGGCCGGGGCCCCGGCGGTGCGGTGGGGGGACGTGCACCGGCTCGCTCCCTGGGCGGCCCTGCCCGACCCGGAGGAGCAGTGGCCGGGACTGGCCGGCGACCACGACTGCGTGCTCGCCACCTCCAGCGTTCCCGGCGCTACCCACCTCTGCTTCCGGGCGTCGGCTGCCCGTTACGCCTGGGACCTGGGCCGACGCGACGACAGCCGGTGGGTCGTGCCGTTCGGGGCGTCCGGGGTACCCGGCGACCCGCACCGGCGCGACCAGTTGCCGTACTGGCTGCGCGGGGAGATCGTCCCCGTCGTCACCGACTGGGACCGGCTCACCGAGGAGCGAGATGACGAGGCCCACTGACCCGGTCTGGCGGCGGCACGTCGACGGCTTCGGAGAGGTGTCCATCCGGCTGGTCGAGCCGGCCGCCGACGCCGACCTGATCCACGACTGGGTCACCCGGGAAAGGTCCCGCTTCTGGGGCATGCGGGACGCCAGCCGGGAGCGGGTCCGGGAGATCTACACCTACCTGGACTCGCTGACCACCCACCACGCGTATCTGATCCACCGGGACGGCCGCCCGGTGGGGCTCTTCCAGACGTACGATCCGGCGGCCGACCCGGTGGGCGAGTGCTACGACGTGCGGCCGGGCGACTTCGGCATCCACCTGATGGTCGGCCCACCGGACGGCCGCACCGAGCCGGGCTTCACCGGCACCGTGCTCGGCGCGTTCCTCGACTTCGTCCTGGCCGACGAGTCCCGCCGACGGATCGTCGCCGAGCCGGACGCCCGCAACGACCGGGCCATCGCCCGGCTGGTCCGGGCGGGCTTCGTCCCCGGTCCGCAGGTCGACCTGCCGCACAAGCGCGCCCGGCTGCTCTTCCTGGACCGCCCCGACCCCTGACCGCCCCCGCCCCGGACCTGACCGCCCCGCCTCACCCCGCGCCGTTTCGCCGATTCTGCGGTGTCGCGGGCGGGCGAAGGCGCAGGGTCGCCGAGTCCTTCTGTGCGGGCTTGACTCGGGGCGGCTCCGGGGCCGGATCAACGGTGGGGCAGGCGAGAGGGTGGTCAGTCGGCGGTGCGGCCGAGCCGCCAGTAACCCATGAAGGCCACCGCGCTGCGGTCGAGTCCCCGTTCGGCGACCAGGTGCCGGCGCAGTCCCCGGATCACCGCCGCCTCGCCGGCCAGCCAGGCGTAGAGCGGGGCGGCGGGGGGCACGTCCGGCACCTCCCAGAGGATGTCCCGGTCCACGTCCACCTCGGCGAGCGAGCCGGCCGGTGCGGAGAATCCGCCGGCCAGGGCGGGCACGGGCCGGGCGGCCGGCAGCAGTTCCCCGGCGAGCGCCGCCACGGTGGGGGCGAGCCGGCTGCCGTGGGCCGCGCCGATCCGGGGCAGCCAGGTCACGGTCACCCCGGGCGGAGCGGTCACCGGCAGGACGTCGCCGGTGGCGGGCACCTCGATCAGGGCGTGGCCACGGGCGGTGGCCGGCAGCCGCTCCAGGATGGCGCAGATCGCCGGGGCGGCCGTCTCGTCCCCGGCCAGCAGCAGCGTCCCGACCGCCGGGGGCCGGAACTCGAGGCCGCCGTGCACCCCGTCGTACCCGGCGTCCGGGCCGACCAGGGCGAGCCGGTCGCCGAGCCGGGCCCGTCGCGCCCACCGGGTGGCCGGCCCGCCGTCGCCGTGCAGCACCAGGTCGACGTCCACCTCCTGGGCGTCCTGCCGGACCGCCCGGACCGTATAGGTGCGGATGTGGCAGCGGCTCTCCTCCGGCAGCGCCCGCCACCGCTGGTACCAGTCGGGGCCGGACGGCAGCTCGGCCACCGCCTCGCCGGTCTGCGGCAGCGCCACCTTGATCCGCTGGTCGTACCCGTTGTCGGCGAACCGGTCGAGGTCCGGGCCGGTGAAGGTGACCCGCAGGAACGACGGGCTGAGCCGGCGCAGCGCACGGACCTCGACGGCGAAGACGCGCCAGGGCGCTACGGAGAGGGTGCTCGGCATGACGGCCTTCCTTTATCGGTGCGCGGTGCTCCGGCAGAGGTGCCGGACCACCCGTCGGGGACTCAACGTGGCCCGGTCGCCATGCCGCGCGAACGCCACAGCAACCAGACGAAGTAGGGGGTGCCGATGATGGCGGTGACCAGGCCGGCGGGGACCTGGGCGGGGGCGATGACCGAACGGCCGAGGGTGTCGGCGAGGCTGACCAGGGCCGCGCCCAACAGCACGGCGACCGGCAGTACCCGCGAGTGGCGGCCACCGACCAGGGCCCGTGCGGCGTGCGGGGCGACCAGCCCGACGAAGCCGATCACGCCGACCGCGCTGACGGCGGTCGAGGTGAGCAGTGCCGCCGCGCCCAGGGCGAGCAGCCGGGTCCGCTCCAGCCGGACACCGAGCACCCGGGGGGTGTCGTCGTCCAGCGAGAGCAGGTCGAGTTCCCGGCGCGCCGCGACGACGGCCGGGATGCTGAGCAGCAGCGCGATCGCCACCGGGAGCACCTGCGGGGCGGTCCGGCCGTAGGTGGAGCCGGAGAGCCAGGTCAGCGCCTTGCCGGTGTTCCACGGGTCGGAGCTGACGATGATGAAGGTGATGATGGCGGTGCCGCCCTGCCAGACCGCGAAACCGATCAGCACCAGCCGGTCGGAGCTGAGGCCGCCGTACCGGGCCAGTCCGTAGACCAGGGCGAACGCCAGGATCGCGCCCAGCCCGGCCGCGCCGGAGATGGCCGCGACCCCGGCCAGCGGCACGAAGGTGAGCAGGGCCACGGCGCCGATACCGGCGCCGCCGGTGATGCCGAGGATGCCGGGTTCGGCCAGCGGGTTGCGGCAGACCGCCTGCACGGTGGTGCCGGCGACCGCGAGCGCCGCGCCGGCCAGCAGCGCCGCCGTGACCCGGGGCCAGCGCTGGTCCAGCACGAAGGTGTACGCCGGTCCGGTCCGCCCCTGCACCCAGTTGACGACGTCACCGAGGAGGACCCAGGTGTCCCCGGCGAGCATGCCGAGCACCATCGCCCCGACCGTCACCGTGGCGGCGGCGGTGACCACCATGAGGTGGAAGGCGCGGGAGCGGATGGCCGCGTGTCCGCCCGGGGGCCGACGGGTGGGGCCGGCGTCCCGGTACCGGCGGGCCAGCCAGACCATCAGCACGGCGCCGAAGAGGGTGGTGACCACCCCGGTCGGCACCTCCACGCCGGCCTGGCCGCCGAGCACGGCCCGCAGCAGCACGTCGGAGCCGAGCACGATGAGCACGCCGACGATGCCGGAGAGCGGCAGCAGGACCCGGTGCCGGTGCACCCCGGGGACCACCCGGCCGAGCAGCCGGACGATCACCGGCGCGCAGAGCCCGACGAAGCCGATCGGCCCGGCGAGGGTCACCGCGGCGGCGGAGAGCAGGACGGCGAACACGATCACCGTGACCCGGGTGCGCCGGACGTTCAGCCCGAGCACGGTGGCGGTGTCGTCGCCGAGGGCCAGCACGTCCATCCGGTGCCCGAGCGCCACCAGCACCACGGCGACGATTCCGATCACCGGGGCGAGCTGCTTGAACGCCGTCAGGTCGGCCTGCACCAGCGAGCCGTTGCCCCAGGCGAACAGGCCGATGGTGGCCTGCTCGAACAGGAGCATCAGGAGCATGGTGATCGAACTCAGGGCGAGCGCGGTGGCCGAACCGGCGAGGACCAGCCGGGTCGTGCCGGCCTGCCCACCGGTGGCCAGCGTCATCACCAGCCCGGCCGCCGCGAGGCCGCCGCAGAAGGCGAGACCCCCCGACGGGAGCGCGGGCAGGGAGATGCCGAACGCCGCCACGGCCACGATGGCCAGGTGGGCCCCCGCGTTGACCGCGAGGGTGTCCGGGGAGGCCAGCGGGTTGCGGGCCAGCGACTGGAGGGCGGCGCCGGCGAAACCGAGCGCGACACCGACGGCCAGCCCGGCGAGCAGGCGGGGGATCCGGGACGCGACCAGCACCCGGGCCGCCTCGTCGTCCGATCCGGTGAGCAGGCGCAGCAGGTCGAGCGCGCCGACGGTCGAGGTGCCCTGGGTGAGGTGCACCGCCGTGACCACCAGCAGCAGGGCGGTGGCTACGGCGAAGGCGGTGACGACCCGGGTGGGGGCGAACGGTCCGGTCGGGGCCGGCCGGATGGCCGCCCCCGACCGGGCAGGTGCGCTGAGCTGGCTCAAGCCGTGTAGACCTTCACGAACTCGTCGATGTACTGCTTGCCGGAGAGCGGTCCGCCGAAGGTCCAGATGCCGTCGGGCATCCGGTGCAGCTTGTTCTGCTGCACGAAGGGCAGCGCCTTCCAGATCGCGTTGCCGGCCAGGCCCTGCTTGAAGACGTCGTCGCCGTCCGAGGCGTTGTAGAAGAAGGTCAGGTCCTGCCCCTTGAGGACGGTCAGCCCCTCGACATCGGTCTGGCCCAGCCCCCACATCTCGTCGACCTTGCCGTTCCAGGCGTTCTTCAACCCGAGTTGGATGCCGATCTGGGAGACGAACGCGCCCTGGCCGAACATCCGGATGGTGACGTTGCTGCCGTCCTTCCAGCCGTCGGCCACGGTGAACTGCTTCCCGGCGGCACCGGCGTCGGCGAGCTTCTTCTTGGCGTCGGCGAGCGCGCCGTCGAAGTCGGCGAGCAGCTTCTCGCCCTCGGCGGTCTTCCCGGTCGCCTGAGCGATCATGGTGACGTCCGACCGCATCCGGCCGAGGTTGTCCTTGGCGTCGCTGCCCTTGGTGACCAGCACCGGCACGTACTTCTCCAACTGGTCGACCAGGGTGGCGCCCCGCTCGGCCTCCATCACCACCAGCTCCGGCTGCAACGCGACGATGGCGTCGACGCTGGGCTCGGCCCGGGTACCGACGTCCTTCACGCTGGCGTCGAGCTTGGCGGCACTGACCCAAGTGGCGTACGCCTTGGTGTCGGCCACGCCGACGGGCATGACGCCAAGGGCGACCAGGGTCTCGGCCTCGGCCCACTCCAGCGCGACGACCTTGGTGGCCGGCGCCTTCAGGGTGACGGCCTTGCCCCGGCTGTCGGTGACGGTGACCGGGCCGCTGGACGCGGAGGCCGAGGTGGAGGGGCTCGCGGCCGGGTCTTCGGTGGTGCCGCAGGCGCTGAGCGCGAGCGCGGCGACGGCGGCGACCAGGAGGGTCGCGCGGGTACGCATCATGACGGTCTTCTCTGCTCGTGATTCGGTTGTCGGGTCAGGTGAGGGCCCGGGTCGAGTGCCGGCCGACGGGTCGGGTGGAGAGCAGCCCGTTGAGCGGATCGACGGTCACCTCGATGCGGATGCCGTACGTCTCGGTCAGGGCCTCCTCGGTGAGGACGTCGACGGGCGCGCCGGTGGCCCGGACTCGCCCGGCCTGGAGGAGCACCACCTCGTCGGCGACGGCGGCGGCCTGGTTGAGGTCGTGCAGGACGACGCCGACCGCGACACCGTCGGTGTCGGCGAGGTCCCGCATCAGGTCGAGGATCTCCACCTGGTAGCGCAGGTCGAGGAAGGTGGTCGGCTCGTCGAGCAGCAGCACGCCGGTGTCCTGGGCCAGGCAGGTGGCCAGCCAGACCCGCTGCAACTCCCCGCCGGAGAGTTCGTCGACCGGCCGGTCCGCCATCGCGGTGACACCGGTGGTGGCCATGGCCCGGTCGACCAGGGCCGGGCCGTCGGGGTCGCCGGCCCGCCAGCGGCCCCGGTACGGGTGTCGGCCGTAGCCGACCACGTCCCGGACGGTGACACCGTTGGGGGTGGGACGGCTCTGGGCCAGCAGGGTGACCCGACGGGCGAACTCGCGGGGGGCGAGCGCCCGGGTCGAGGTGCCGTCGGCGAGCTGCACCTCGCCGTGCTCGAGCGGGTGGAGTCGGGCCAGTCCGCGCAGCAGCGTGGACTTGCCGCTGCCGTTCGGCCCCACCAGGGCGGTCACCGCGCCGGGGCGTAGCGTGATGGCGGCGTCGTGGACCACGGTCGCACCGTGGTAGCCCAGACGCAGATCCACGCCGCGCAGGCCTTCGGCGCGACTGTCCCGACCACTCATGGCGGTTAGGTTAACCTAACCTTAGTCGGAGCTGTCAAGGTTGGGTGACCCTCCTGTCGCCAGTGGTGAACGGGGCTGGCGGTCGCGTCGTCGGCGCGCCATTTTCCCTCCGGCATCCGGGGCGGTGGCGGGAAATGTGCCGGGGTGGCCGGACCAATGCGCGGGCGGTTGCCCGGCAACGGTGACGACCCCGCTGGCGCGCGGCGGTCGAACCGCAGGCCAGCCCGGTTCTGGAAGTGTGTCTACGGTCGTCGTGGCGAGGGCTGCCCGAACCGCCGGTGTTCCGTCGTGAACAAGCCTGAGCTGGGCAAACGGTGATCGGCCATGGCGTTGCCGGGCGGGGCCGCAGGATTCGGGGAAATGCCCGTGGCGGGCCGCCCACAGGGTCGTCTTCCGATACAATCCATCGAGCGTTGCCGAATTGTTTCCGGTCATTGTCCAAACCGGTCGCGCAGTGCGTGAACCGCTGCCTCCGCGAGGGGAAAAGGGCCAGCGAGTGTGGACGGTCGGACGTCACGACGGCGGGGCGGGGAAATCGTCCACCCGGCGGTCCGGACCGTCGGTCGCCCGGCCCCGCCCGCCGGTGACGGATCCGGCGACCCGACCCGTCGGGCCCGCGCGGTGGTGTTCCGCCGCGCGCCGGCTGAGGGGAGAACACCCATGATCAACCTTGGGGGCGCGGCCCGGACGGTCGCCGCAGGCCCGACGACGGTCGTCTCCGACCCCGTCGCCGGATCGTTCCGGGAAGAGGTCGACGCGGTGCTCGCCGACTTCCTCGCCGGGAACCTCGACACCGCCGGCGACGAGGACTGGCGGCACGGCATCGAACTGCTCCGCTCCTTCGTCCTGGGCGCGGCCGGCAAGCGGACCCGGCCGACCTTCTGCCACCTGGGCTGGCGGGCCCGGGGCGGGGACGGCCCCGGCGTGGTGCGCGTCGCTGCCGCCCTGGAGCTGTTCCACGCCTTCGCGCTGATCCACGACGACGTCATGGACGACAGCGACACCCGGCGCGGCCGGCCGACCCTGCACGTCGACCTCGCCGACCGGCACCGACGACGCGGCTGGCGCGGTGACGCGGAGCGGTTCGGCCGGAACACGGCGATCCTCTGGGGGGACCTCTGCCTGGTCTGGTCCGAGCAGCTCTTCCAGAGCGGCGGCAGCGCCGAGCGGGTGGCCCGGGTACGGACGCTCTTCCAGCGCATGCGGGTCGAGGCGGTGCTGGGGCAGTACCTCGACGTCCGGGCCGAGGTCGCCGGGGCCGGGCTGGCCGACTGCCTGCGGATCCTGCGCTACAAGTGCGCCCGCTACACCGTGGAGCGTCCGCTCCAGATCGGGGCCGCGTGGGCCGGTGCCGACGACGCCGGGCTGGCCGCCCTCTCCCGGGTCGGCGTTCCGCTCGGTGAGGCGTTCCAGCTCCGCGACGACGTGCTCGGGGTCTTCGGCGACGACGGGCTCACCGGCAAGTCCAACCTGACCGATCTGCGCGACGGCAAGGCGACCGTGCTGATGGCGCTGACCCGGCAGGCCGCCACGGCCGCGCAGAGCGCCGAGATCGAGCGGTGGCACGGTGACCCACACCTCGACCGGGCCGGCGCGGACGTGCTGCGGGAGATCATCGTCGACACCGGCGGCCTGCGGCGGGTGGAGGAGATGATCGCCACCCGGACCGAGGAGGCCGTGGCCGCGCTCCACGACGCCTCGATCGAGGACGACGCCCGCACCGAACTGGTCGGGCTGGCGCGTAGGCTCTCGGTCCGGAGTCGCTGACGCCCCGGGGGACCACTGCGCATGATCGAGGCCCGCGAGCTGAGCAAGACGTACGGCCGGGTACGCGCCGTCGACGGGGTGAGCTTCACCGCCTCCGCCGGCCGGGTCACCGGGTTCCTCGGGTTGAACGGTTCCGGCAAGACCACCACGCTGCGCATGCTGCTCGGACTGGTCACGCCGACATCCGGGCAGGCCCTGGTCGACGGCCGCCGCTACCGCGACCTGCGGCACCCGGCACGCCAGGTCGGCGCGGTGCTGGAACAGGGCATCGGCCACCCGGGGCAGACCGGCCGCGCCCACCTGGTCACCCAGGCGGTCTTCTCCGGCGCCGGCCGGTCGCGGGTGGACGCGTTACTCGACCACGTCGGGCTCGGGCACGCCGCCGACCAGCGCGTCGGCGGGTACTCGCTGGGCATGCGGCAACGCCTCGCGGTGGCCACCGCCCTGTTGGGCGACCCGTCGATCCTGGTGCTCGACGAACCGGCCAACGGCCTCGACCCGGAAGGGATCGCCTGGCTGCGGGGGCTGCTGCGCGACCACGCCCGCGCCGGGGGCACCGTGCTGATCTCCAGCCACCTGCTCGCCGAGGTGGCGCAGCTCGTCGACGACGTGGTGATCATCGCCGAGGGGCGGGTGGTCCGGGCGACGTCGCTGGTCGACCTGACCCGGGGCAGCGAGGCCCGGGTCCGCGTCCGGGGCGGGAACCCGGGCCGGCTGTGGCACGTCCTGACGGACGCGGGTGCGCGGATCACCACCGACGGACCGGCGCTGGAGGTGGCCGGCCTCTCCCCGGAACAGGTGGGCGAGCTGGCGTTCCGGGCGCAGGTGCCGATCTACGAGCTGACCGTCCGCACACCCGACCTGGAGCAGGTCTTCCTCACCCTGGCGACGGCCCGGTGACCGCCGTCCTGCGCAGCGAGCTGCTCCGGGCGGTGACCCTGCGCTCGTCGGTGGTCACGCTGACCGTGCTGGTCGCGACGGGGCTGCTGTTCGGCACGTTCGAGGCCGGTATGTGGGCCCTGCTGGTCGGCCTCGGCGCGTTCGGGATCGGGGTCGTCGGCACCACGCAGCACTTCCAGCACCGGACGGCGGTGCTGCTCCACCTGGGACAGCCGCGCCGGCTGCGGGTCCTGACCGGCCAGGCCGCGGCGTACGTGCTGATCGGGCTCGCCGTGGCGGCGCTCAGCGGGATGACCGTGCTGGTCGGCGGGAAGACCGACCGGTACGCCAGCGCCCTGGTGGCGGTGCCGCTGATGGCCGTCTTCGGCGTTGCCACGGCGGCCGTGGTCCGGCGTACCACCTGGTTGTTCCTCGGGAGCGCGGGGTGGTTCATCTTCGTCGAGGGACTGCTGGGCCGGCTGAAGCTGCCGCTGCCGTTCACCACCTTCCTGGACGGCAGCACCGGGGACGCCCGCGCCCTGGCCCTCTTCGCCGGCTGGACGGTCCTGGCACTGGCCGCCGCGGCGGTCGCCGTGCACCGTGACCTGACCGGCGACTGACCGGCGTCCCCTCGCCAGCCGGCCCGCCCTCCGGTCAGCGGCGGCGCAGGGCGAAGACCCCCCAGCCGAGGTACTCCCGGACGTACCGTACGTGGCGGACCGGGTCCTCGGTCAGTTCGGCACGCAGCTGCGGGGCGAGGTCGTCGTCCGGGTTGTCGTCGAGCCACCGGCGCAGGTTGAGCCAGTGCGCCGCCGCGTACCGGTCCCAGCTGTCCTGGTCGGCGAGGACCATCTCGACCAGGTCGAAACCGCACCGCTGGAACAGCTCGACGAGGCCCGGCAGGTCGTGGAAGTCGTCCCGGGAGGCGGCGTGGCAGGCTGTCACGGTCGCCTGGTCCGGCGGCGTCCGCCGCCAGTAGGGCTCGCCGACCAGCAGTGTCCCGCCGGGGCGCAGACCGCGTTCCAGGATGGCCAGGGTGCCGGGGACACCCCCGCCGATCCAGGTGGCACCGACGCAGGCGGCCACGTCGACGGGCTCGTCGGGTACGTACGCCGCGGCGTCGCCGTGCACGAACCGGACCCGGTCGGCCACCCCGAGTTCGGCGGCGCGGTCCCGGGCGGCGGCGGTGAAGGCGGTGCTGATGTCGACACCGGTGCCGGAGATCCCGTGCTCCCGGGCCCAGGTGCAGAGCAGTTCGCCCTTGCCGCAGCACAGGTCGAGGAGGGACATGCCGGGGCGCAGGCGGATCGCCCGTCCGAGCGTGGCCAGTTTGCCGGCGTCGAACGGGTTGAGGATGCGCAGGTCGCCCTCGCGGATGACGTGGCTGCGGTCGAGATCCAACGAACGACTCCTCAGCGCCGGTGCGGTCGGGACCGCCGGGGTGGTGGCGGTCGGTCCCTCGTCCGGAGGGTAGGCCCGGGTGCGGCGCGCGCCAATCCGAATACTGCCCGCCCCGGTGACCTGTGCCGCGGTGAGCACCGTTCATGATTGACCCGGTCGGCGTGGATGAGGTGCGCCGACGACGGACACGGGCGTACCGGTCGGAGGGCCGGGGACGCCGACCGTGTCGGGGCCGATCGGGGGAGGAGCCGTGAGCACGTTGGACATCGCATACCACCGGCAGGTGGAGATCGCCGCGCCGGCCGAGGAGGTCGCCGGGGTGCTGCGGGACGTGGCGGGCTGGCCGCGCTGGAACGCGTCGGTGGCCCGGATCGACCGGCCGGCGTCCGGGGCGCTCACCGTCGGCGAGACCATCCGGCTCAAGCAGCACCGCCTGCCGGCGAACACCTGGACGGTCACCCGGGTCGACGGGTCCGGCTTCGTCTGGACGGCGACCAGCCCCGGGGTCCGCACCACGGGCGACCACCAGGTGCGTCCGACCGGTCCGGGGCGCTCCGAGGCCACCCTCACGCTGCGGCTGGACGGACCGCTCGCCCGGCTCACCGCCCTCTTCGGAGGTCGGCTGATCCGCCGCTACCTGGACCTGGAGGCCGAGGGGTTGCGCCGGGAGGTCGAGCGGGACACCGCCCGATGAGCAGCACGGTGGCTGCGGCCCGGTGAGCGGCGTCACCACCCGGACCGCCGGCCGGTCCGGCCTGGCCGACCGGTGCGGTCGGATCGCCCGGTCCCGCCCGTTCGAGATCGCCATCGTCGTCGTGATCATCGCCAACGGGGTGGTCCTCGGCGTCGAGACGTACCCGCACCTGGGGGTGGCCGGGCCGATCCTGCGCGGCCTGGAGTGGTCCTTCCGGGCGGCCTTCGTCGCCGAGATCGTCATCCGGCTGCTCGCCTACGGCCGCCGACCGCAGGACTTCTTCCGGCACGGCTGGAACGTCTTCGACTTCGTGGTGATCTCGGCGATCTTCCTGCCCGGCCTGCACGGCGACTCCGCGCTGCTGCGGGTGGTGCGGGTCGCCCGGATGGTCCGGCTGGTGCGCTTCTCCCCGGGCCTGCGGACGATCGTCGCCGCGTTGTGGCGCAGCCTGCCCGGGGTCGGCGGCTTCCTCGCACTGGCCGTGGTGACCCTCTACGTCTACGGGATGGCCGGCTGGCTGATCTTCGCCGAGACCCACCCGGAGGAGTACGGGGACATCGGGCGCTCGCTGCTCACCCTGTTCGTCCTGCTCTCCCTGGAGACCCTGCCGGACCTGATCGAGCAGGGCATGGCGGTCTCGCCGTGGACCCTGCTCTACTACGTCAGCTACGTGCTGATCACGGTGAACCTGCTGCTCAACATCCTGATCGCGGTCATCGTGAACTCGATGGAGGAGGCCCGCCGGTTGGAGATGACCGAGCGGCTCGCCCCGGACTACGACGCCGACGGTGACGGCGTGCCGGACGAACTCGACCGGATCGCGCTCACCCAGCGGCTGGACGATCTCCGCGCGGTCATCGCGGAACTCGAACGGGAACTGCGCATCGACCGTGACGATGCTCACCAGCGGTCACCGCACCGTCACCCGGACCGCCCGAACGGGCACTGACCGCGCGTCGTCTCCGGCGTGTCGCCTGGCCAGGGAGTGTTGCGCAGAGTAGTTGATCGATGACTTACCTCCCGAGCCGTGTCGATGACCCGTCTTCCCGGATATCGTTGGGGAAAAGCCCGGTGGATCTTGGGGAGGTTGTGTGCTGGTACTGGTGGCGGTCCATGCCCTGGCAGCTGTGATCGCCCCGGCGCTGGTTCGCACCTGGGGGCGGCGGGCGCTCTACCTCGTGGCGGCCGTGCCGGCGGCGACCCTGGTCTGGGCGCTGGCCCACACCGATCAGGTCCGCTCCGGCGACCCGGTGGTGGAGACCGTTCCCTGGGTCCCGGGGCTGGGACTCGAGATCGCCCTGCGGATGGGCACCCTGGGTTGGCTGCTGGTCGTCCTCGTCGGCGGGGTCGGCGCGCTGGTGCTGGCGTACAGCGCGCACTACTTCAGCTCCGACGACCCCGGCCTGGGCCGGTTCGCGGCGGTCTTCGTCGCCTTCGCCGGGGCGATGCTCGGCCTGGTGGTCTCCGACGACCTGCTGCTGCTCTACGTCTTCTGGGAACTGACCACCGTCTTCTCCTACCTGCTCATCGGGTACGACCCGGCGAAGCGGGCCAGCCGTCGGGCCGCCATGCAGGCCCTGCTGGTGACCACGCTGGGCGGTCTCGCCATGCTCGCCGGGTTCATCATGCTCGGCCAGCACGCCGGCACCTACCGCTGGTCGCGGATCGTCGAGAACCTCCCCGACGGCGGGTACCTGGCCGTGGCGCTGGTGCTGGTGCTGCTCGGCGCGTTGAGCAAGTCGGCGATCTTCCCGTTCACCTTCTGGCTGCCCAACGCCATGGCGGCCCCCACCCCGGTCAGCGCCTACCTGCACGCCGCGGCCATGGTCAAGGCCGGTGTGTTCCTGGTCGCCCTGATGGGCCCGGCGGTCGCCGACGTCGCCCCCTGGCGGCCGGTGCTGGTCACCGCCGGCGTGACAACGCTCTTCCTGGGTGCCTGGTCCGCGCTGCGCCAGGTCGACCTCAAGCTGCTCCTGGCGTACGGCACGGTCAGCCAGCTCGGCCTGCTGATGGTGGTGCTCGGCGCGGGCACCCGGGACACCGCGCTGGCCGGCGTGGCGATGGTGCTGGCCCACGCGCTGTTCAAGGCCACCCTCTTCCTCTGCGTCGGCATCATCGACCACGACACCGGCACCCGTGACCTGCGCGGACTCAGCGGGCTCGGCCGGCGTTCCCCGGCGTTGGCGGTGGTCGCCACGCTCGCCGCCGCCTCCATGGCCGGCCTGCCGCCGATGGCCGGGTTCGTCGCCAAGGAGGCCGCGTACGAGGCGTTCCTGCACGGCGGCACGATCGACCGGCTGGTGCTGGCCGGGCTCGTCCTCGGCTCGGCGCTGACCGTGGCGTACACGCTGCGCTTCCTCTGGGGCGCCTTCGTCGACAAGCCCGGCGTGCCGCAGGTCGAGGCGCATCCGACGCGCTGGCCGTTCCTGGCGGCACCGGCCCTGCTCGCCGCCGGTGGCCTGGCCGTCGGGGTGGCCACCCCGGCCGTCGACCGGTTGCTCGCTCCGTACGCCGACCTGTACCCGAGCACCGGAACCCCGTACCACCTGGCGCTCTGGCACGGACCGACGCTCGCGCTCGGGCTCTCGGTGGTGGCCGTCGCGGTCGGTGCCGGGTTGTTCCTGCTCGTCCACCGCGGTCGACTGCGCACCGGCGCGTGGCTGCCGTTCGACGGTGCCGCCGCCTACCAGCGCGTGATCAACGGGGTGGACCGGCTGGCGGTGGAGCTGACCGGCGCGACCCAGCGTGGTTCGCTGCCGTTCTACCTGGGCGTCATCCTGCTCGTGCTGGTCGTCCTGCCCGGCAGCGCGCTGCTGGCCGGCAGCCCGTGGTCCGGCTCGTTCCGGGCCTGGGACACCCCGCTCCAGGCGGTGGCCGCCGCCGTGGTGATCGTCTCCGCGATCGCCGCCGCCCGGTCGCTGCGCCGGTTGACCGCGATGATCCTGGTCGGCGTCTCCGGCTACGGCACCGCGGTGCTCTTCATCCTGCACGGCGCACCCGACCTGGCGCTGACCCAGTTCCTCGTGGAGACCGTCACGATCGTGATGTTCGTGCTGGTCCTGCGCCGCCTGCCGGAGAAGTTCTCGGAACGGCCGATCCGGTCCAGCCGACGCGGTCGGATCGGGCTCGGTATCGCCGTCGGGGCGGTCA
Source organism: Micromonospora sp. NPDC023956 (assembly GCF_040639195.1). NCBI lineage: Bacteria > Bacillati > Actinomycetota > Actinomycetes > Micromonosporales > Micromonosporaceae > Micromonospora > Micromonospora sp. NPDC023956. The sequence continues at coordinate 110,655 of NZ_JBEZZN010000002.1, read as the reverse complement.
CCGCCGGGATGGCGTACGTCGCCGCGGGCGGCCGGACGGCCGTGCCGATCTCGGTCGACTTCCCGGGCGAGGCGGTCTCCTACGGCGGCGGCAAGAACGTGGTCAACGTGACCCTGGTGGACATCCGGGCCTGGGACACCATGGGCGAGATCGCCGTCCTGGTGGTGGCCGCCACCGGCGTGGCCAGCCTGATCTTCCGACGCTCCCGCGACCTGGACCGGCGCAGCGGCATCCCCGGGGCGACCGGCACGGCGTCCCGGCCGCGCTGGCTGACCACCGGCGCGACCACCCGCCGCCAGTCGGTGATCCTCCAGGTGGTCACCCGGCTGCTCTTCCACGCCATCGTGGTCTTCTCCATCTACCTGCTCTTCTCCGGGCACAACGCCCCCGGCGGCGGGTTCGCCGCCGGACTGGTCGCCGGCCTCGCGCTGACCGTGCGGTACCTCGCCGGCGGGCGTACCGAGCTGAACAGCGCCGCACCGGTCGACGCGGGCAAGCTGCTCGGCGCGGGGCTGTTCGTGGCGGTGGGCACCGGGGTCGCCGCGATCCCGTTCGGCGGGGAGTTCCTCCAGAGCGCCCTGCTGGACTTCCACCTGCCGGTCGTGGGTCATCTGCACTTCGTCACGTCGGTCTTCTTCGACGTCGGCGTGTACCTGATCGTGGTCGGGCTCGTGCTGGACATCCTGCGCAGCCTCGGCGCGGAGATGGACCGGCAGCACGAGACCGAACGGAGCGACGTACCGGCCGAGGTGCGGGACAAGGAGCTGGTGTGACCCCGAACCTCACCTACGTCCTCGTGGTCGGCGTGCTCTTCGCCGCCGGGGTGACCCTGCTGCTGGAGCGCAGCCTCACCCGGGTGCTGATGGGCGTCATCCTGCTCGGCAACGGGGCCAACCTGCTCCTGCTCACCGGGGGCCGGGCCGGCGGTCCGCCGATCGTCGGCACCACCCCGGAGGGGGAGATGAGCGATCCGCTGCCGCAGGCGATGGTGCTCACCGCCATCGTCATCACCCTCGGCATGACCGCGTTCCTGCTCGCCCTCTCCTACCGGAGCTGGCACCTCAACGGCCACGACGAGGTGCAGGACGACGTGGAGGACCGCCGGATCATGGACCTGGCCGAGCGGGACGAGGGTCCGGGCACCGCCGACGAACAGGCCGCCGGCGAACCGGGCGAGGACGACGACCCGGTGCCCACCCCCTCCGGCGCGGACGCGGGGAGGGTCGCATGAACCACCTCGTCCCGATGCCGGTGGTGATGCCGCTGCTCGGCGCGGCGCTCACCCTCATGCTCGCCGGCCGGCCCCGCGCCCAGCGTTGGGTCAGCCTCACCGTGCTCACCGCCACCGTCGTGGTCTCCGCGCTGCTGCTGATCCGCTCCACCGTCGACGGCCCGCTCGTCGTCGAGGTGGGCGGCTGGGTGGCGCCGCTCGGCATCGTGCTGGTCGCCGACCAGCTCGCCGCGCTGATGCTGGTCGTCTCCGCCTCGGTCACGCTCTGCGTGCTGGTGTACTCCATCGGGCAGGGCATGGCCGACGGCGACGAGGAAACGCCGCTGTCGGTCTACCACCCGACCTACCTGGTGCTCACCGCCGGTGTGTGCAACGCGTTCCTCTCCGGCGACCTGTTCAACCTCTACGTCGGGTTCGAGATCCTGCTGGTCGCCAGCTACGTGCTGCTGACCCTGGGCAGCACCGAGACCCGGATCCGGGCCGGCACCACGTACGTCGTGGTCAGCCTGCTGTCCTCGATGATCTTCCTGGTGGCGATCGGGCTGGTCTACTCGGCGACCGGCACGCTCAACCTCGCCCAGTTGGTGGAGCGCCTCGACGCCCTCCCGGACGACCTGCGCCTGCTCCTCCAGGGCATGCTGCTGCTCGCCTTCGGCATCAAGGCGGCGGTCTTCCCGCTGTCGGCGTGGCTGCCGGACAGCTACCCCACCGCACCCGCCCCGGTCACCGCGGTCTTCGCCGGCCTGCTCACCAAGGTCGGCGTGTACGCCACCATCCGGACCGAGACGCTGCTCTTCCCCGGTGGCCGCACCGCCGACCTGCTGCTCTGGGTGGCCGGGCTGACCATGCTGGTCGGCATCCTCGGTGCGGTCGCCCAGTCCGACATCAAGCGGCTGCTGTCCTTCACGCTGATCAGCCACATCGGCTACATGCTCTTCGGGGTGGGGTTGACCACCTCGCTGGGCCTGGCCGCCGCGATCTTCTACGTGGTCCACCACATCACCATCCAGACGACCCTGTTCCTCGCCGCCGGCCTGGTCGAACGGCGGGGCGGCAGCACCGCCCTGGACCGCCTCGGCGGGTTGGCCCGGCTCTCCCCGCTGCTCGCGGTGCTCTTCTTCGTACCCGCACTGAACCTGGCCGGCATCCCACCCTTCTCCGGGTTCCTCGGCAAGCTCGGGCTCGTCCAGGCCGGGGTCGACAACGGCGGGGCGCTGGCCTGGGCGCTGGTCGCCGCCGGCCTGGTCACCAGCCTGCTCACCCTCTATGCGATCGCCCGGGTGTGGAACCTGGCCTTCTGGCGGGCACCACACCCGGAGATGCCGACGGGAGCCGACCGCGACGACGCGGACCAGCCGTACGAGGACCCGGCCGCCGGGCAGTCGGGCGTCATGCTGCCCCGGTTGATGATCGGGTCGACCGCTGCCCTGGTGGTGTTCGGGCTGGCCCTGACGGTGGTCGCCGGTCCGCTCTTCGACATCAGTACGGACGCCGCCGACGACCTGCTGCGCCGCACGCCGTACGTGGAGGCCGTCTACCCGGAGGGGACGCCGTGAGTGCCGATCCGATGACGCCGGGCCCGCCGATCGAGCCGTCGAACCCGCCGCTGACCCGCCGTGACCGGCGGCGCAACCTGGTGATCGCGGCGACCGGCCTGGTCGCCGTCTGGGTGCTGCTGTGGGGCACCTTCACCTGGGCCAACCTGATCAGCGGGCTGCTCGTCGCAGCGGTGCTGCTGGTCGTCTTCCCGCTGCCACCGGTGACGTTCGCCGGGCGGCTGCACCCGCTGGGACTGCTCCGCTTCGGGCTCCGCTTCCTCTACGACCTGGTGGTGGCCAGCGCCCAGATCGCCTGGCTGGCCGTCCGGTTCGGGCACGAGCCGCGCGGCGCGATCATCGCCGTGCCGTTGCGGGTCAACACCGACCTGAACCTCACCCTGACCGCCGAGGCCCTGTCGCTGGTGCCGGGCAGCCTCATCATGGAGGCCGACCGGACCACCGGCACCCTCTACATCCACGTGCTCGGCGTCCGCTCCCTCGACGAGGTCGAGCGGTTCCGGCGCGGGGTGCTGGAGCTGGAGGAACGGATCATCGCCGCCGTCGGCTCCGAGGACGAACAGCGCCTGATGATCGAAGCCACCCACACCGGCACGTCACCGCCGGCCGAGCTGTAAGGGGCACCGAGATGACCGCCGTAGCCGTGACCGTCACCGTCCTGCTCGCCGTGGCCGGTGGGCTGACCCTGATCCGGATCATCCGGGGACCGTCCATCCTCGACCGGGCCGTCGCCACCGACGTACTACTGGCCGTCGTCGTCGCCGCCATCGCCACGGAGGCCGCGTACAGTCGGGACGCCACCGCGTTGCCCGTGCTGGTGGTGCTCGCCATCCTCGGCTTCGTCAGCTCGGTCAGCGTCGCCCGCTTCGCCGCCTCCGGGCGGAGGAGCCCGAAGTGAGCCTCGACGCCGTCCTCGACGCCCTCGCCGCGGTCTGCCTGGTCGCCGGGGCGCTGCTCAGCCTTGCCGCCGGGATCGCCCTGGTCCGCTTCCCGGACCTGCTCTCCCGGATGCACGCCGCCGCCAAACCCCAGGTCCTCGGCCTGCTGCTGGTGCTGCTCGGCTGCGCGTTGCGGCTGCGAACCGGGGTGGACATCACCACCCTCGTCCTGGTGGGGGCGTTCCAGTTGGCCAGTGCGCCGGTGGCCGCGCACATGGTCGGCCGGGCCGCGTACCCGCACGACCGGATCCGGACGGACCTGTTGATCACCGACGAACTCGCCGCGCACCTGGACCGGATCAGCGAGCGTTCCTGACCCGCGACCGGCGTGCGCCGCCGGTCGCGGAACGGGCGTGCGCTCCCGACGCCGCCGGTCAGGGTGTTTCGACGACCTGCCGTCCGAGCGGCCAGAGCGCCGCCGGCACGAGCTTGAAGTTCGCCACGCCGAACGGGATGCCGACGATGGTGACGCACTGGGCCACCCCGGCGACGACGTGCGCCAGGGCGAGCCACCAACCGGCGACCAGCAGCCAGACGACGTTCGCCACGCCGGAGGGCAGACCGGCGTCGGGCTTGTCGACCAGGGTGCGCCCGAACGGCCAGAGCGAGTACGCGGCCAACCGCAGCGAGGCCACCCCGAACGGGATCGTCACGACGAGTGCGAAGCAGATGAGTGCCGCGATTCCGTACCCGATTCCCAGCACGATTCCGCTACCGAAGATCAGCCAGAGCAGGTTCAACAGAAAACGAATCACCCTTTCATCATGACCGGCCCCCGCAACTCTCCCTCCCCGGCCGCACGGGTGCCGCTGCCCAGTTGGCGGCGGGTGAAGCCGGGCGGAAAAGGGGCGCCCCGGATGGCGGGTACTCGATTCTGTCAGCGATTTCCCAGGTTGCATTGCTGGCTTCGCCGCCTGGCGGGGTCCACACTGGAGCCGGCGATGATCCGTGGTGCCGGTGCGGCCGCCTGATCATTTCCGTGCGGTCAGCGCCCTGGTCGCGCTGCACGCCGAGTAGCAGTCCCGAATCGTCCGGTGGCCGTGGAGTCGGGTCCTCCCGGCCACCGGGCCCACCTCGCGGCGGGGGTGCCCCCGGTCAGCGCACCGGGTCGTGGGTGCCGCGCGGCACCGTGGGGCGGGGCGGGCGACCGGGTGGAGGTGACCACTTCCCTCCACCCGGCTGATGGCGTTAAGTGGTGGGGTCGGCACCGTCGGCGACGGGGTCGGCTGTCGTGTGCTCACCGGTCCCGTCGGGCCGTACGCCCACGTCCCCGCCGTCCTGCGAGGAGCGCCCGTGACCGGAACCGTCGTCGGATCCGCCCGCCCCACCGACGGGGACGACCCCGGAGTACGCGGCCGGGCGTCGGGGGAGGCGGTCCTGCCCGAGTTGCGGGCGATGTGGTGGGAGACGGGCGTGCGGGCCCGGGCCGAGGCGGGTCTCTTCGCCGTCTTCGCCGAACTGCCCCGGCTGGTCGCGGAGGCGGTCCGGGTCAGTTGGCGGGCCGACCGGTTCCGTACCTCGGTGGTCGCCGTCGCGACCGTCGGCGGCGGGGCGATGTCGGCGTTCGGGCTGCTCGCCACCCAGCGGGTGCTGGTGGAACTCTTCGCCGGTGGTCCGACCGCCGACCGGCTGGGCGCCGCGCTACCCGCGCTGCTGACCCTGGCGGGGGCGACCGCGATCCGGGCGGGCACCGGCATCGCCACCGGTTACGCCCAGAACGGGCTCACCCCGAGGGTCGGCCGGGAGGTGGAGCGCCGGTTGTACGAGGTCACCACGGCGGTCCGGCTGGACGCGTTCGACGCCGACGCGTTCGCCGACGAGATGGAACGCGCGTCCCGGGGCAGCAACTCGGTGATCCTGCTGGTGCAGGCGTCGATGAACCTGCTCGCCGCGCTGGCCGGCCTGCTCGCGGTGGCCGTCGCGGTGGTCGTGATCCATCCGCTGCTGCTGGCGGCGTTGCTGGTCGCGACGCTGCCGAAGGCCTGGGCGGCGCTGCGCGCCGGACACCTGCGCTACCAGACGTACACCGCCGGGTCGGTCCGTCGTCGCCGGCAGTGGCTGCTCAACCGGCTGATGGCCGAACGCGACTCCGCCCCGGAGCTGCGCGCGTACGGGCTGCGCCGGTTCCTGCTCGACCAGTACGACCGGGTGATGGGGGTGGAGACCGACATCCAGCTCGCCCTGGCCCGCCGGGTCACCACGATGACCAGCCTCGGCGCGCTGGTCGGCGGAATCGCCACCGGGGTCGTCTACGCCCTGCTCGGCCTGCTGCTCGTCGACGGGCGGATCCCGCTCGCGGCGGCGGCCACCTGCGTGGTCGCCGTGCAGGCCGCGCAGCGTTCCCTGGCCACCGTGACCTACCAGATCGACGAGGTCTACTCCGACGGGCAGCACGTCGGCGACTACCTCGGTTTCCTGGCCCGAGCCGCCGACCACCTGCCCGCTCCGGGCGGTGACCTGCCGCCCCCACCGCCGCTGCGGGAGATCGCCGTCCGGGGGGCCGTCCTGCGCTACCCCGACCGGGAGACACCGGCCGTCGACGACGTCACGCTGACCGTGCGGGCGGGGGAGACGGTGGCGTTCGTGGGGGAGAACGGCTCCGGCAAGTCCACCCTGGCCGCGATGATCGCCATGCTGCGCACCCCCAGCGCGGGCGTGATCGAGTGGAACGGACGGCCGCTGGCGGAGTGGCACGCCGGCGGGCTCCGCGCCCGGATCGCCGTGGTCACCCAGGAGTACCACAAGTGGCCCTTCACGGCCGCGACGAACATCGCCATCGGCGACGTGGAGACCGAGGCCCGGCAGGACCGGATCGAGGCCGCCGCCGCCCGCGCGGTCGCCCACGACATGATCCGCGACCTGCCGTACGGCTACGAGACGCTGCTCGACCGGACCTTCGCCCAGGGGCAGGATCTCTCCGGCGGACAGTGGCAGCGGATCACCGCCGCCCGGGGGTTCCTCCGGGACGCCGAACTGCTGATCATGGACGAGCCGTCGTCGGCCCTCGACCCCCGGGCCGAGGACGCCCTCTTCCAGGCGATCCGGGACCGGCAGGGGCGGGCCACCACCATCCTGATCACTCATCGGCTGGCCAACGTCCGGCACGCCGACCGGATCTTCGTCCTGCACCACGGGCGGCTCGTCGAGGCCGGCAGCCATGCCGAGCTGACCGCCGCCGGCGGACGTTACGCCGAGCTCTTCGCCCTCCAGGCGGCCGGCTACGACGATCCGTCGACCTCCCGGCAGGACCGGTCGGCCGCGCCCTGAGCGCCGTTCGCCACCGGGCCGGACGACGCGCCCACGACCAGGGCCGTGGACGCGCCGCCCTCCGGGCGGCCGGCCGGGCGACCACGGGGTCGTCCGGAGCCGGCGTCCCGGAGCCCGCCCGTCGGCTACTCCGGCTGGTGCGGGTGCTGGCACAGCACGATGCTCACCGTGCTGTCCTCACACGCCGCCCAGCTGTAGTTGCTGACCAGCGGGCTGCCGATCGACCCGGTCGGGTCGATCGACTGGAGGTCCAGGACGTGCGACATTCTCATCACCTCCTCCCGGGGGTGCCGTGGGCCGTGCCGGTGTCAGCCCCGGTTCCCGGCGTTCTCCGCCCCCATGCAGATCGGTCCGGAGGGGCAGAGCAGGACGCTGACGACGCTGACGCACAACTGTTCGCTCCAGGTGCTGAGCGAGGCGTCGGGTCTTCCCACATCCCCCGGGTCGAGCATCTGGAAGTCCAGCACGTGCATGTCGAGGCTCCTTCCGTTCCCGGGCCGCCGGTCAGCAGCAGATGATCAGACTCGGGGTGCTGGGGCAGGGCGGACAGGTCAGCACGCTGACGTTGCTGTCCAGCCCGTCCGTGTGCTCCTCGGTGACCAGCGTCTGCAGGTCCAGGATGTGTGGTGTCATGATCGATCACCTCCCTCCACGTCCGGTCGGCTCCGTCCCGCCCGGTCGGGCGGGATCAGCGGATCCCGATGAACGAGAAGAGGTCGTCGGCGGTGCCCCGGGTGCGGGCGTCCAGCGCGAGCAGCACGCCCGCCGAGCCGGTGGCCAGGTCCGTCGACAACCGGAGGAGCTGGTCGCCGGGGAAGGCGACCTCGTTCCGGTACGGCATCATGTGCCAGGCGAACCGGCGCAGGTGCCGGTCGATCCGGCCGTCCGACCGGGCGTCGCCGGCCGCCCCGGTCGTGGTCGCCGCCAGGAACGTGACCAGGCCCGCCCGCCCGTTGAACAGTCCGCTGCCGATGACGAACTCCGCCTCGGCCGCCCGGCGGATCCGGCCGAGGGCGTCGGTGAACTCCTCGTCGGTCCGGTGCCGGAGGAAGCGGTGGACGACCATGCCCACCCCGGCGCTCCCGCTGGCCAGGTAGGGCAGTGTCCGCCAACCCTCGTTCATCTGCAGGCCGTCGTCGGGCGTCGGCACGCAGGCGGCCAGGTCCCGCCGCAGCAGGGTGGCCGCCTGGTCGAGGAAACCCGGGTCACCGGTCGCCTCGAACAGGCGGACGAAGAACAGGGCGTGCCCGGACGGGCCGCGCAGCAGGCCCTGGTGGAGCCGGTTCGCCACGGACGTCGACGCCGGTCGCGTCCGCAGGTGCTCGGCGAGCCGGTCGCCGATGGACACCGCCCGTTCCCGGAGCGTGCTGCCGCCGGTGATCCCCGCCAGCCGCAGCAGGCTCACCCCGACGCCGGCCAACCCGTCGAGGAGGTCGTGGGAGAGCGCGTCGACCGGGGTGTCGAGGACCCGGTCCAGGACGTTCGCGGCGTCGTCCGGCCGGCCCAGCTCGGCCAGGACGCAGGCGACGCCGTGCAGGCCGTCGAAGAGCCCGACCGGGCGGACGCCGTTCCCGCTGACCACGTCCCGGCCCTGCCGGACCGCGTCCACCAGCCACGACTCGTGCTCCGGGAAGCGACCCGACCCGGTGTGCGCGAGCGCGCCGAGCACCCCGGCCGCCCCGTGGGCGATGCCCAGCCCGCCGTGGGTGAACTGGTCGATGTCACCGGGGAAGAGCCGGTCGGTGCGGTGCGGGGTGGCGCTGGCCAGGATCGCGTCGCGCATGGACCGGCGGACCTCCCCCCGGTCCGCCGTGCCGGCGTCGACGGCGGCGGTGAGAGCGGCCACCCGGTCACCGCCCCCGCCGGCCGGGCGGCGGTCCCGCAGCGTCTCGGCCAGCCGGTCGACGAACTCGCGCGGTACGGGGAAGGACTGCGCCAACGAGGCCAGCAGCATCGGCAGCTTGGCCGGGGCCAGCGGCAGCAGGATGGTCAACGGGAGGAACATGAACACCCGCAGGCAGGCCATCGCGTAGCGGTCCGCCTCGACTCCGACGCGACCGTCGGGGGGCAGGAAGCCGGGCGCGCCGAGGACCAGCGGCTTCTCGTCGGCGGCGTGTGAGGCCAACTCCAGGTCGATGAAGCGGACGTCACCGTCGTCGGTCAGGACGACGTTGTGCGGATGCAGGTCCCCGAAGACGTACCCGTGCTCGTGCACGGTGCGCAGTCGTTCCTCGACCCGGTCGAGGGTGGACAGCGCCCACTCGGTGTACGCCTCGATCTCCGCCCGGCCGGCGTCGGCGCGGACCAGCGGGTTGCGCTGCACCATGGCCCGACCGAGCGTCTCGCCGGAGAGGTACTCCTCGGCCAGGAAGTGGTGTTCCCAGCAGACGAAGTCACCCAGCACCCGGGGCACGACCCCGGTGTCGGCGAGTTTCTGGAGGAACTCCCGCTCGTGTCGCAGGCGCTGCACGGCGTCCTGTCCGGTGCCGTCGACCCCCGCGCCCGGCCGGGCCTCCTTCAACACCACCGGCCGCTCGTCGACCGGGTCGGTGGCGAGGTAGACCCCGCCACCGTTGGAGTAGTGCAACGGGCGCTCGATCCGGTAGGGCAGCTCGTGCGGGGTCGCCGGACTCGTCCGCGCCGTGATCGCCCGTTCGACGAAGTCCGGCACCGCCACCCAGTCGGGTAGCCGGAAGCTGGGCTGGCGACGGTCCGGCACCAGCTGGCCGGTGGGGTCGGCGAGCGCCAGGACCAGCGCGCCCTCCTCGGTCCGGCAGTACCGCTCGGCGAAGCCGCCGTAGCGGACGTAGAGCGGCCCGGCGTTCCACCGGACGTCGCTGAGGATGTACGGCCCCGGGCGCCCACCGAGTACGCGGTCCAGGTCGACCAGGAGTTCGTGCAGCTCGGCGGTGTCCCGGGGGTAGATCGTGATGAACTTCCCGCTGCTCGCCCGGTCGGCGTACTTCATGTTGCTCAGCATCAACGTCGTCGCGTCGGCGAGGTGCTTGAACGGGACGTTCCGGTCGACGCAGTGGCGCCAGACCACCTCCAGCGTGTCGGTGGCGTCGGCCGGGGTGGTCGAGACGTGGATCTTCCAGCCCTGGGCGGGCAGGCCGGGCCGTTCCGGGGAGACCATCGTCCAGGGGCCCCTGGTGCGTACGCCCCAGCCGGGAGGCAGTGACCGTCCGGTGCCGAACCCGGGCACCGCGGCGACCCGCGCGGTGGGCAGGTCGTAGAAGGTCGGATCGGCGAGGCAGTAGTTGTGGTAGCGGAGATCCATCGACCGGGCCTCTCGTCGGCGGACAGGGCGTCGGCCTGACGCGCGACCGAGGCGGCCCCCCGTGCGCCGCTGCCACGAAAAGTAGCCGCAGCGCAACTCTGGGTCAATCGGCGATAGTGGATTTAAAGAGGGCCGTGCGGTGGTAGCGCGGGACCGCGCTCTTCCACTGTGTACGGTGGCTGTCCATACCCGCCGCTCGACCGGTGGCACCTTCCTGCTGTCGCCCGCGATGGTCGGGCCGGCGGGGGACATGGACTCACCTTCAAGGATCGAGACGAACATGTACGACGCGATAGTCGTCGGTGCGCGCTGTGCGGGCGCCTCCACCGCCCTGTTGCTCGCCCGGTGCGGGCACCGGGTGCTCGTGGTGGACCGCTCGTCGTTCCCCAGCGACGTCATCTCGACGCACTTCCTCTGGCCGCACGGGATGTCCTACCTGAACCGGTGGGGCCTGCTCGACCAGGTCACCGCGGTCACCCCCACGCACGAGAGCGTGGACGTGGTCAACGACGGCATCCGGCTGACCGGCTCGGTGCCGACGGAGCTGCTCCGGGAGTACTTCCGGGACCTGCACGGCGACGACTCGGGGGTGGTGCGGAGCTTCGCCTCCGTCCGCCGCCGGGTGCTCGACCAGATCCTCGTCGAGGCCGCCGCCAAGGCGGGCGCCGAGGTCCGCACCAACGTCACCGTACGGGAACTGATCATCGAGGACGGTCGGGTCGTCGGCGTCAGGGGTCGCGCGGCCGGCGGCGAGACGTTCGAGGAACGCGCCCGCGTCGTGGTCGGCGCGGACGGCCGGAACTCGTTCGTCGCCCGTGCCCTGGACCTGCCGAAGTACGACGAGCGCCCCCGGTGCACGTTCGCCTACTGGAGCTACTTCTCCGGCTTCGACCTCGGCCCCGGGCAGATCCACCGACGGGGCCGGCTCGCCTGCGCGGTCGTGCCGACGAACTTCGAGCAGAACATGGTCCTGGTGTGGGGGCCGAGCGACTGGTCGCGGGAGTTCCGGGCCGACGTGCCGGGCAACTTCCAGAAGGCGCTGGACTTCGTCAGCCCGGAGCTGGGCGAGGTCGTCCGTACCCGGGGCACCCGGGAGGAACGGATCTACGGCACCCTGGACCAGTCCGGCTTCCTCCGGCAGCTGCACGGGCCGGGGTGGGTGCTGGTCGGTGACGCCGAGTCGTCGAAGGACCAGTGCACGGCGATCGGCATGACCCATGCCTTCCGCGACGCGGAACTGGCCAGCGCGGCGCTCGACCGGTGGCTGACCGGTGACGCGTCGGTCGAGGAGGCGATGACGGCGTACGAGGGCCGTCGCCGCAGCCAGAACGCCGCCGCCTACTACGACTACGTGTGCACGCTCGCCGAGATGCGCCCGTACCGGCACGACGAACTGCAACTCTTCGTCGCCCTGCGCGGCAACCAGCAGGAGACCGACCGGTTCATCGCCACCCACGCCGACGTCGCCCCGGTGTCGGAGTTCTTCCAGGCGTCCAACCTCTTCCTGCTCAACGACGCCGCCAAGGAGTCCTCCGCCGACCACGCGGTCTTCGAGAACTTCGCCGAGACGTCCCGCTCGTACCAGCAGAACCCCTTCGCCTGACCTCGCCCCGGGAGACGACTTCATGACCACCACCGAGCTGCACCAGCGTGACGACGGCGAACTGATCGAGGTCATCCTCGCTGCGGCCCGCCGGGGCGACGTCGAGACCATGGCGCGGACCGCCGACGACATCTCCGAGATGACCCGCAACTGGGCCGGTCACATCCCCTGGGAGGACTTCGCGACCCTCGACGCGTCCGGGGCCGACGGCGAACTCGCCCGGATCGTCGAGGACCTGACCGAGATGTGGGAGCCGGCCCACCTGCGCAACCCCGTCGACCCCGACGAGGAGTACGCGCTGGACAAGAACGCCTACGACTTCTACCGGCCCGCCGGCCGGAACCTGCTGGACCGCACCGAGGACTTCTACGGTTGGGTGGAGGCCCGCCGCCGGACGGAGACCTGGCAGTACTCCCGGGTGCTGGAGGCGGCCCCGGACAGCGTCGCCCAGATCACCAACGACCTCGGCAAGCGGACCCGGGGCATCAACTTCAACTCCCAGGACTACCTGTCGTTCAACACCCACCCGGCGATCCGCGAGGCGGCGACGCGGGCGATGCGCGACTACGGTCCGCACAGCGCCGGCTCGCCGATGGTGCTCGGCAACACCCACATCTCGAACGAGCTGGAGGCCGCCCTCGGCGAGCTGGTGGGGCTCGACCACGTGACGCTCTTCCCTACCGGCTGGGCGGCCGGGTTCGGCGCGGTGGTCGGGCTGGTCCGCCAGTCCGACCACATCCTGATCGACCGGTTGGCGCACTCCTGCCTGCAACAGGGCGCACGGGCCGCGACCCGCAACGTGGTGCGCTACGAGCACCTCAACGTCGAGGCGGTCCGTCAGCACCTGGTCGAGATCCGGGCCACCGACACCCGCAACGGCATCCTGGTGGTCACCGACGGCCTCTTCTCGGTGGACGCCGACTGGCCCGACCTGGTCACCCTCCAGCGGGTCTGCCGGGAGTACGACGCCACCCTGCTGGTCGACGTCGCCCACGACCTCGGCTCGATGGGACCGGGCGGCACCGGCGTGCTGGGCCTGCAGAACCTGCTCGGCGAGATCGACATCGTGATGGGCGCGTTCTCGAAGACGTTCTGCTCCAACGGCGGCTTCGTGGCCTCCAACTCCCCGGCGCTCAAGCAGTACATCAAGATGTTCGGCGGCTCGCACTTCTTCTCCAACGCGCTCTCGCCGGTGCAGACGGCGGTGGTGTTGCAGGCGGCCAGGATCATCACGTCGGCCGAGGGGGACGCGCTGCGCGGGAAGCTCTTCACCGCGATCCACGCGCTCCGCGACGAACTCACCGGCCGGGGCCTGACCTGCATGGGCGAGCCGTCCCCGATCGTGCCGCTGCTGATCGGCAACGAGAAGCTCGCCCGCATCGCGAACCGGCTCCTCTTCGACCGGGGGGTGCTCGCGTTCATGGTGGAGTTCCCGGTGACCCCGACCGGGTCGTCCCGGTTCCGGCTCCAGGTGCAGGCCGGTCACCGGCCCGAGGAGGCCCGCGAGGCGGCCCGGATCATCGAGGGTGCCATCGCCGACGCCCGCGGGTACCTGTCCAGCGCGTTCGGCAGCGCCGCCAAGTAGTCGGAAGGGGCCGCGTCGCGGCCGACGGCGGCTCCGTACGGTGCGGAGCCGCCGCACCCGCCACCGCCGGCCGCCGGGCCCTCCGGGGGCCGGCACGCTGCGGGACCCCGTGCCGGACCAGCGGTCCGGGGCCACGGACCGACGTGCTGCGGCACTAGCATGGTGGCCCCTGCCCGACCGTCGAATCAGGCCCCCATGACCGACACGGTTTTCGAGAACGCCCGGATCCACACGCTCGACCCCGCCCGTCCGTACGCCGAGGCGATGCTGGTGCGCGGCGAGCGCATCGTCGCCGTCGGGGACCGCGACGAGTGCCGGGACCGCGCCGGCGCCGGGGCGCGCCGGGTCGACCTGGGCGGGATGGCCGTGCTGCCCGGACTGATCGACAGTCACATCCACTCGGCGCTCTACGTACGCGGCCTGGAGCAGGTCGACCTGCGCGGCACCACCAGCCTGGACGAGGCGTTGGCCCGGATCGCCCGGCACGCCGCCGGCCTGCCGGCCGACGCCTGGCTGTTCGGCGGTCGCTGGGACAGCCACCGGTGGGCCCGGCCGGTGCAGCCGAACCGGGCCGACCTGGACCGGGTCTGCCCGGACCGGCCCGCCGTGCTGCCCAGCATCGACGGGCACACCACCTGGGTCAACAGCGCCGCCCTGCGGCGGCTCGGCATCGACGCCCGTACCCCCGACCCGGTCGGCGGACAGATCGTCCGCGACGAGCGCGGCGAGCCGACCGGCATCCTGCGGGAGGCGGCCGGCGACGCGGCCTACGAGCTGATGCGGTCCTCCCTCACCGGGGACCTGGTCGAGCAGCTGCGCACCCACCTGCCCCGGCTGCTCGCCGTCGGCCTCACCAGCATCCACGACCTCGACGGGCAGGACTGCCGGGCCGCGTACGAGAGCCTGTACGCCCGGGGCGAACTGCCGCTGCGGGTGCACAAGTCGATCCCGTCGACCGCGTTGGACGAGGCGATCGACCGGGGCTGGGCGACCGGCGACGGGGACCGCTGGCTGCGTACCGGCCCGGTCAAGATCTTCACCGACGGGGCGCTCGGTTCGCACACCTGCCTGATGACCGAGCCGTACGAGGGCGAGCCGGACAACCACGGCATCGCGGTCACCCCGGCGGAGGAGTTCGAGCGGCTCGTGGCGAAGGCGTCCGGGGCGGGCATCGCCGTCGCGGCGCACGCCATCGGCGACGAGGCGAACCGGATGGTGCTGAGCGCGTACTCCCGCTGGCAGGAGACGGCGTGCACCGACCCGGCCGCCGCCGGGGCGGTGCCCCGACTGCGGCACCGGATCGAACACACCCAGCACCTGCGCCCGGCGGACGTGCCGCTGCTCGCCCGGCTGGGCGTGACCGCCTCGATGCAGCCGACCCACTGCACCAGCGACATCCCGCTGACCAGCAGGATGCTCGCCGGGCGGGACCTGGCCTCGTACGCCTGGCGCAGCCTGCTGGACACCGGGGCGACGGTGGCGTTCGGGTCGGACGCCCCGGTCGAGGACCCGGACCCGTTCCACGGCATCCATGCCGCGGTGACCCGGCAGCAGCCCGACGGCACCCCGCCCGGTGGGGTCGACCCGCACGAGCGGCTCGACCTGGACGCGGCGCTGCACGGCTTCACCGCCGCCGGTGCGTACGCCTCGTACGAGGAGCACCTGAAGGGACGGCTGCGCCCGGGGATGCTCGCCGACTTCATCGTGCTGCCGGTCGACCCGTACCAGGTCGAGCCGGCGGGCCTGCGCGACCTCACGGTGGCGCTCACCGTCGTCGGCGGCGTCGTCCGCTGGCAACGCTGATCCCGCCCGGTCGGGAGGCGTCCGGCTGCCGGCGGGGTTCCCCGGCAGTGGCCGGACCGGACCGCGCTGGACGGCTCGGGGGATCAGGCGCGCCGCGTCGAGGACGCCGAACCCGCTGACCCGGTTCCGGCCGGTCGGCGGCGTCCTGCTTGCCGTTTACCTCTGCCGGGTTTGATCCTGATGGATAACGAGCATACGGAATGGTCCGACGAGGTGTGGTCGGGCCGACGGCCTCCACCGACCGTCACGGCCCGCTGAGCCGCCCGGTGAGTTGAGGAGGCATCCGAGATGCAGCGTCCGATCACCCGTTCCGCCCGTTCCGCCCGTTCCGCCCGTTCCGGCCTGGTGGCGGCGCTCTGTGCCGGCCTGCTGGTGACCCAGCAGGCATGCGCCGCCGACCCGGACGGGGAGCCCACCGAGGCCTCCTCGGCCGGCACGACGACAGCTGCCCCGACCGGCGACCCGCAGACCACACCGTCGGTCAGCACGTCACCGACGACCACCGGTTCGCCCCCGGCGGGCGGTGGCGGCGGGGCAGGCGAGGCCATCCTGCGAGGTGAACGCCAGGTCGTCATCGTGCCGGTCGATTCCTTCGAGGCGATCCTGGCCGTCGACCCGAAGGGGCGACTCAACCTCACCGACGGCGAGGCGGAGTACACCCTGTTCGTCCTCGACCCGGTGGGTGGCGACCGGCATCAGATCAAGACGGCGAAGGTCGGCACCGGTGGCGAGCCGTTCTGCATGGGCCTGCGGGACAACGGGACCGGCCCGACCACCGTCGTGGCGGCCGGCTGCGACACCTCGGCGGCCGGACAGCTCTTCACGCTGGAACGGACGCGGGCCACCGACGAGAAGGGGCGCCCGACGTACGTGATCCGTGGCGACGGGAACCTCCACCTGCGGACCGCCGCCGACACCGGCCTGGTGGCCGAGGCGGCGGGGAACGGGAAGCCCGACACCACCTTCGTCTTCGTCGACAACGGCAAGGCCACGCTGCCGGCTCTCGACTAGTGAGCGCTTCCGGTGCGGCCGGGCGGGGTGCCGGCCCCGGCGACGATCCGGGCGGCCGGGGTGATGTTCACACCGCCCGGCGGCGGGTAACGACACGGCATGGCGCGGTACACGAAACCGGAACTCCGGGAGCAGATCAAGGCGGAGATCAGGGCCTCCGACAGGGGCGGCCGGCCGGGACAGTGGTCGGCACGCAAGTCGCAGCTGCTCACCAAGGAGTACCAGAAGCGTGGCGGGGGCTACCAGGGGCCGAAGGACCAGCGGCAGCGGTCCCTGCAACGGTGGGGTGGCGAACAGTGGCAGACCAAGGAGGGCACCACCCGCGCGCGCGGCAACGGTGAGACAGGCCGTTACCTGCCCAAACGAGCCTGGGAGCGGCTCTCGGAAGGGGAACGGCGCGCGACCGACGAGCGGAAGCGGAAGGCCTCCAGGACCGGCCGGCAGTACGTGGCCAACACGGGACCGGCCAGTCGCGCACGCCGGGAGGCCAGCTCGCCCGAGCAGCTGACGGACCTGCCGGTGGCCGAGGCGGGCAAGCTCGTGCGGGGACTCGACGCGCGCCAGCTCCGGGCGGCCCTGCGACGTGAGCGCGGCGGCAAGGCCCGCAAGACCATGATCCAGCGACTGGAGTCGGAGCTGAAGCGGCGCTGACCGGTGGGCGCGCGGTGCGACGGTCGGAGCTGAGGCGGCGCTGACCGGTGGCTGTTGGGGGCCGGCCGGTTCAGCCGGCGCGCGGGGCGGCGGCGAGCGGAAAGAGCCCGGCGAGGACCAGCGCCGCGCCGACCGGCAGCAGGTCCAGGTTCACGGCGATCGCCGTGAAGCCGACCAGCACCAGCACCGGCCCCCACACCGGTGCCAGTCGGGCCCGTACCGCCAGCACCAGCAGGGTCAGCAGTCCGAGCTGGAACAGCAGCGGTCCGCCGAGCAGCACCGGGTCCGGGGTGCCGACCGCCTCCGCGAAACGGGGGAACAGGTCCCCGACGATGACCCAGACGAACGCGGCCGCTCCCGTCAGCCCGGCCAGGGTCGCCACGTCCACGACGGTCGCCTGCCGGGGGAGCCGCGTCCGGAGCAGGTCGCGCAACCACACCAGCAGCACCGCGAACACCAGGATGCCGAGCAGGAACAGGACGTGGCCGACGATCCACTCCCAGCCGCCCTTGTCGCGGTGTCCGTCCAGACCGTCGAGCAGCCGCAGCAGGCCGTAGCCGAGCAGCAGCAGCGGTGCGGTCACGGCCGCCGGCCGCAACCAGGGGGACGGGGTACGCCGGGCATCGTCGAGGATCACCGCCCCAGCCTGGCAGCGGGCGGGGTCGGCGACATCCGGCGCGAACCCGGACCCGTCCCGGACCCTGGCACCCCGGCCCGGTTCAGGGCCCGCACCGGCGGAGGACGGCGGTCTCGTCGGACCGGGCGCAGGTCGTCGACCGGTGCTCACCGACTATCTGTATCCAAGATATCTTGTCGTGCATTATATTGGCACGATGAGTTCTCGGGCGATGACGGAACCCGCCTTCTTCATCCTCACCGTGCTGCTCGCCGGGCCGCGACACGGCTACGGCATCGTCAGCGACGTGACGGACGCGTCGGACGGGCGGGTACGGCTGAAGATCGGCTCCCTGTACGGGGCACTGGACCGACTCGTCGGTGAGGGCCTGGTGGAGCCGGACCGCGAGGAGGTGTGGCAGGGCCGGTTGCGCCGGTACTACCGGTTGACCGAGGCGGGTCGTCACGCCCTCGCCGAGGAGGCCGACCGGCTGGCGGCCAACGCCCGCATCGCCTCGACCCGGCTCCGGGGGCAGCGGCCCCCGATCGCGGACGCGACGCCGTCGTGAGCCGCCTGGAGGAGCGCTACCGCCGGGTGCTGCGGCTGCTGCCCGCCGCGTACCGGCAACGGTGGGAGGACGACATGGTGGCCGCCTTCCTGGACAGCATGGACACCGGTGACCCCGAGACGACCGGGGACCTCCTCGACCACGGTCGGCCGACCCTGCCGGAGGTCGCCAGCATCGCCTCCCTCGCGGTCCGGTTGCGCCTCGGCGGGGCCGACGCGCCACCCCGGCCGTACGCCTGGGGCGAGGCGGTACGGCTGGCCACCCTGATGGCCGTGCTCGCGCACGCCGTCATGGCCACCGGGGGCATCGCCGTCGCACTGTGGTCGGCGGGCCGGATCGGCTGGCTACCGACGCCCCCGCCCGACCTGGCGCTCACCCCGTCGTCGAGCACCTGGCGCGCGGCGTGGGACCTCACCGGCTACGCCTGGCTGCCGGCCTACCTCGCGCTCGTCCTCGGGCACCGGCGGGTGGCCCAGGCGGTCGCCCTGCTCGCCGTCGTCCCGCCCCTGGTCACCACCGTCGTTACCCAGACCTCCGGTGCCGTACCGCTGTCCGTGTCGCCCTGGGCGGGCCTGCTCCTCGACGTGGCCCTGCTCCTGGGCATGGCGGCGTTTCCCCACGACGGCACACCGGTGCCGCGCCGGCCCTGGCTGCTCGCACTGCCGATCGGCATCCTCGCCGTCCCGATCCCGTTGTTCGCCCTCCAGGCCACCCGACCGGCCCTCCGGCTGCTCGACTGGCCCGGTCTCTGGTGCGTCCTGGTCACCGTCGCCCTGCTGGTCCACCTGGCGCTCCGGACGGCCGACCGGTCGGCCCGGCTGCTGCCCTGGTCACTGGCGTTCACCCTGCTCACCGCGACCACGCTCGTCCTGCGTCTGGTCACCCTGCCGGACTACGGCGCACAGGCGCAGCGCACCCTGCTCCTCGCCGTCGCCGGCGCGCAGGTCGTCGTCGTCCTGGCGGTGGGCGTGCCGGTCGCCCGACGGGCGGTCCGGGCGGTGCGCCGCCTCCCCTCGCTGGCCGTCGACACCCCGGGGACCGCAGCGGGCGGATAGCGATCCGCCGACGGGGGCGGTGCCCCCGCTGCCCGGACCTCGGCGGTCGCCGACCTCGTGTCGGAGGAGCGCCGGGGGCCGGGCAGCGTTCGGTCAGGGGCGGGGCCAGACGTGGCAGATACCGAACTCGAAGTGGTGGTCGAACCCGCGCTCCTTGAAGTAGGTGTACTCCGCGCTGCCGGGCTGCGCCCAGACCCAGACGGCGCCCGCCCCGTGGAAGAGCGCGTGCAACGGGACGGTGCCGGGCTGGCTGTCCTGGAAGCAGGCGAAGGCCGGCCCCTCCATCACCCAGTTCTGCTGCGCCTGGGGGTTGTCCGAGAAGTAGTAGCCACCCACCTCACCGCAGTTGGCGGCACAACGCGACTGGTAGATGACCTTCAACCCCGGCACCGCGCCGCTCTGCGCCGCCCCCGGCGGGTAGACCTGCCCGATGGTGGACTGCTGGCTCCAGCCGCCGGGGCCGCCGCCGCCCGGGGAGAGGAAGTTGGCCCGGTTCGGTGCCGGTGCCTTGAACCGGTGCAGCGGTACCGCCGGGGTCGACTCGTAGGTGATGGTCACCGCTCCGCCGGCCGGCAGTGCGGCCCCGGCCGCCGGGTCCTGGGCCTGCACCTGGTTGACGGTCAGGGTGACCGCGTTGTCGTTGCGGGTGCAGCCCAACTGCACCGCCTGGAGAGCGGCGCACGCCTGGTCCGGACTCATCCCGACCAGGTTCGGTACGGCCGAGTGCGCATAGTGGTCCAGCACCACGTTCGAGCCCGGGTCCGCGCCGGCGCCCGCGGCGGGGCTCTGCGCCACCACCACGTAGGCCGGGGTGCCCGGTCCGAGGTTGCGGGGCACGCAGTTCAGCCCCACCGGGCACGGCGTGTCGTACGGCTGCCCGGCGAAGTTGCCGACCGCGATCTGCGCCGGATAGACGATCTCCACCGGGGCGTCGGTGTCCGCCGCGCTCTCCGGTGCCGGGTTCTGCCCGGTCACCACCCGCACGGTGGTGCCGTCCACGGCGAGGCCGGAGACCCGCTCCACGCACTTCAGCCGGGCGGCGATCAGGGCCTGGCAGGCCTCGCCGGCCGGAAGCCCGGCCACCCGGGGCACCCGGGCCGGACCCCGGTAGACCACGGTCACCGAGCGGCCCTCGCCGACCCGGGACCCGGCCGGCGGATTCGTGCTCAGCACGTGGTCGGTCTCGCCCGCGCCGTCCGGCTGGGCCACCGGCACGCAGCGCAGCTTCGGCTCCAGCCGGGCGCAGGCCGCCGTCCGGTCCAACCCCACCAGGTCCGGGACGGTCAGCAACTCCGCCGGGCGCGGCGGTGGGCTGGGCCGGGGCGTCTTGGGCGGCGGAGGGGTGGCCGAGCTACTCGGCTTCGGCTTCGGCTTCTTCGGGTCGTCCCCCCGACCGGTGATGTCGATCTCGGTGGAGCGGCCGTTGGTGTCGAAGGAGACCACGATGCCGGTGCCGTGCGGGTCGTTGATCCACACCCGGCTGTCCCGGACGGTGACCTCGAAGGTGGCCGAGGTGCCCGGCACGGTGGTGTAGGTGGCCACCCGCAGCTCGGCCACCGGGACCACCAGCACGTGCCGGGTGGTGAAGTCCGGCACGTACACCCGTCCACCGAGGACCACCGGCGGGCCGAACTGGTGACCAACCCGGTCCGGCAGCGTCATGCGCCGCACCTCGCCGTCGCCGAAGTCGGCGATCACCAGTTCGCCGCTGTTCGGCACCACCACGGCCAGGTGGGTGGGGGCGCCGGGGGCGGAGGCGACCCCGTACCGGGCGTCGAGGTCGAGCTGGCGACGCAGCCCGTCCGGCCCGTAGAGGCTGGCCTGTCCGGTCTCCGGCCGGTAGAGCACCGGCGCACCGCTGACCAGGGTCAGGGCGACCTGCTCACCGCTGCCGGTGACCCGCTGCTTGCCGGTGACCGCACCACCGCTGATCTGCACCAGCTCGCCGCTCTCCGGCGCGTACGCCCAGGCGGTGCCGTTGCCGTCGACCACCGCCGCGGTGACGCGCGGCGCGGGCACCGGCGCGCCCGGACCGTCCTTGCGCTCCAACCGGTTGAGGGTGCCCTGCTCGGCGTCGACCAGGTAGGTCGACCCGCCGCCGCTGACCACGGAGAGCTTGCCCTTGGAGTCCGGCCGCCGCTGCACCGGCTCCGGTTCCAGGGACTCGGTGGGCAGCCGGGTGACCACGCCGGTCTCGTTGTTGACCACGTAGACCAGCTCCGGTCCGACCTGGACCACCTCCAGGGTCTGCCGGCCGGTGGCCAGCCGCTTGGCGGTCCGCGCGTCGATGTCCCGGTTGTCCGCGTTGACGTGCACGACCCGCGACGACTTCTGCAGGTACGCGCCGCCGTCGTCGAAAGCCGCCCGGGAGGACCGGTAGCCGGTACCGAAGGCGAAGGCGGTCCCCGCGACGACCAGGGCGGTCACCAGCAGCACCCGGTTGAGTCGGGTCCCGGTGAGCGCACTCCGACCGGGCCGTACGGCGGCCAGTCGGCGCAGCGCGCGCGGACCGCGCCGGGGCGGTGAGGTGGATCGGTCTGCTCCAGTGGAGCCGGACATGGGAACCCTCCAGAGAACGCGGTAGGCCGCGGGCGCCCGGGGCGGCATCGGCGCGGTGAGGCGGCAGTGTCCGAGAATAGGCGAGGGTCGCGGCGGTCGGCGGGCCCGGCGGATGGGGAAGGATCCCCAGGGGACGCGGGAAGGAGCGGAACCGGTGACAGGGATGCGGATCGAGGCGGCCGACCACACAGTGGAACTCGACCCGGACCAACGGTTGACCTTCGGCCGGATCCGGGAGTGCACCATCTGCCTGGACCCTACCGACACCGGCATCTCCCGGATCGCCGGCACGGTGGCCCGGGACGGCGACACCTGGTGGTTGACGAACAGCTCCACCACCCGTCCGCTCTCCGTCGTGGACGACCTGGGCTTCCGCTCGGTGCTGGCGCCCGGTCGCCGGATCGCGGTGGAGAGCCCGACCAAGGTGCTGGTCGACGGCACGCACGGCCAGCACGGCCTGACCCTGCTGCCGCCGACGGATCCCGTACCGGCCGGGGCGGCGCCTCCGGCGGACGTGGCGGAGGCCACCGCGGTCGGCGCCGAGGTGATGATCAGCGAGGCGGACCGGCTGGCCATGGTCGCGCTCTTCGCCGGCTACCTCGAGGAACTGCCCCGCTACGACCCCTATCCGAAGAGCTACGCGGCGGCCGCCGCCCGGCTCGGCTGGCCCCGCAGCACCCTGGTCAAGCGGATCGAGTACCTGCGGACCCGGCTGCACGCCGCCGGGGTGCCCAACATGACCGGCTTCAGCGCGCTCACCAACCTGGCCGAGTACGCGATCAGCCGGGGCCTGGTGACCCGGGAGGACCTCACCCTGCTCCGTCGCTGACCGCCCCGGTTTGGGGAGCCTTTCCGATGTCGCCGGCCGGGACCGCTGCCTAGCGTGGTCGACGACGCCGACCAGCGAAGGAGATCCGATGTCGGTCATCGGTGGCGAGATCAGCCAACTGCACTCCCTGAACACCAACTTCAACCGGCAGAGCTCGGCGGTGGACAGCCTGCTGCGCGCGCTGCGTACCGAACTGGCCAACACCTACTGGCGGGGCGGGGCGGCCGAGCGGTTCCGGACCTCCTGGAGCAGCGAGTACGAGCCGGCGCTGACCCGCCTCTCCGCCGCCCTCCAGGACGCGGCCCTGGAGGTCCGACGTCGCGCGGACGCCCTGGAGCAGGCCGGCGGCTGACCGGTCGGCGGGCTGGTACGGGTCGGGGCGCGGGAGGCCGGGGATGGAACGGGAACTACGGATCGCGGTGGGGGGACGGGAGGTCCCGATGGTGGTCCGGGCGGGAGCCCGAGCCACCGTGGCGGACCTCGTCGCAGCGATCGACCGGGCGTTGCCGGACGCCGGTCCGGTGGGGCGGACCGCCCCGGTCCGGCTCTGGCTCCGGGGGCGGCCGTTGTCCCGTACCGCCCGGCTGGCCGAGCTGCCGCTCCCGGCCGGCAGCCGGATCGAGGTGGCCGCCCGCCCGGGGGAGGCCGGCGCCGAGACGCCCGGCGCGGTCGAGGTGGCCGTCGTCGGCGGGGCCGGTGGGGTGGCGGCCACCTCGTTCCGTCCCGGCACGGGCCTCACCGTCGGCCGGTCACCCGAGGCTGACCTCGTGCTGACCGATCCGGAGGTGAGCCGGTTCCACGCCCGCCTGACGACCGGACCGGACGGCGCCGCGGAGCTGGCCGACGCCGGCTCGCGCAACGGTACGGCCTGGCGCGGCGTCCGGCTGGACGCGCCGACCCCGGTCGCTCCCGGGGACGTCTTCGGCGTCGGCGAGACGGTGCTGACGCTCCGGCCGGTGGACCCGGCCGACGCCCCGGTCGAGCCGGTCGACGCGACCGGCACCATCCAGTACAACCGGCCGCCGCGGATCGCCGTCCGGGCCGCCACCCCCCGGCTCACCGTGCCCCGCCGCCCCGAACCGCCACGCACCGTACGGTTCCCGCTGCTGGCCATCCTGCTGCCCGTGCTGCTGGCCGGGGTGGCGTACGCGATCTTCCCGAACGCCGGCTACCTGCTGCTGTTCATGGCGCTCTCGCCCCTGCTGCTGCTGGCCAACGTCTTCTCCGACCGGCGCGGCGGTCGTCGGGAGTACCGCCTGGCGCTGGCCGAGTACGAGCGGCAGCGCACCGAGTTGACGGAGCGCCTGGACCGCCTCGCCGAGGAACAGGGGCGGACCCGGCGGGAGGAGCTGCCCGACCCCGGACGCCTGTTGCGGACGGCCACCGGACCCACCCGGCGGCTCTTCGAACGCCGACCGACGGACGCCGACTTCCTGCGGCTGCGGGTGGGGCTGGCGTCGACGACGGTGGAGGCGGTCCTGACCGGCCCGGGTGCCGAGTTCGAGGCGACCGCCGAGCCCCTGGAGCTGCCGGTGGTGGCGCAGAGCCCGGTCGCGGTGGACCTGACCGTCGCCGGGGTGCTCGGACTGGCCGGTCCCCGGCCCGGCCTGCTGGCCACCGTCCGCGCGGTCCTGGCCCAGCTGGCCACCCTGCACGCCCCGCACGACGTCGGGGTCGTCCTGCTCACCGGGGGCGACGAGGCCGACGACTGGAGTTGGCTGAGCTGGCTGCCGCACACCCTGCCGCACACCGCCGACCTGGAGTGCGACCGGATGGTCGCCACCGACGCCGAGCAGGCCCGCGCCCGGCTGGCCGGGCTGCGCCGCATCGTCGACCAGCGCCGGGCCGAACGGGCAGCCACGCTCCGGGCCGGCGCGCCGGCCGGTCGGCGGCTGGTCCTGGTGGCCGACGGGGCCCGCCGGTTGCGGGGCCTGCCCGGCCTGGCCGAACTGCTCGCCGACGGCCCCGAGGTGGGGGTGTACGCGATCTGTCTGGACGCGCTGGAGACCGAACTGCCCGGGGAGTGCCGGGCCACCGTGGTGGTCACCAGTGGCTCGGGCACCCGGGCGGTGGTGCGCCGACCGGAGCACCCCGACCTGGCCGGGGTGCTGCTGGACCGCCTCGACCCGCCCGCTGCGGCCCGGCTCGGGTACGCGCTGGCCCCGCTGCGGGTGCTCGGGGAGCGCTGGGGTGAGGGCGGCGGCGTACCGGAGACGGTCCGACTGCTGGAGCTGGCCGGTCTGGGGCGGACCCCGGGGCCGGCGCGGATCCAGCAGCGCTGGGCCGCCGAGCCGGCCGGACGCTCCACCCGGGTGCTGCTCGGCGTCGGGCCGGACGGGCCGATCACCGTCGACCTGCGTCGGGACGGCCCGCACGCGCTGATCGCCGGCACCAGCGGGGCCGGCAAGTCGGAGCTGTTGCAGACCCTCGTCACCGGCCTGGCGCTCGGCAACACCCCGGACGCGCTCTCCCTGGTGCTGGTCGACTACAAGGGTGGCAGCGCGTTCGCCGAGTGCGCCCAGCTGCCGCACTGCGTCGGCATGGTCACCGACCTCGACGGGCACCTGGTCAACCGGGCCCTGGCGGCGCTGCGGGCCGAGCTGCGCCGCCGGGAGGCGCTGCTCGCCGAGGCGGCGGCGAAGGACATCGAGGACTACTGGGCGATCACCGGCGGGCGGCTGCCCCGGCTGGTCATCGTGATCGACGAGTTCGCCTCGCTGGTGGAGGAGGTACCCGAGTTCGTCAGCGGGGTGGTGGGCATCGGCATGCGCGGGCGGAGCCTCGGCGTGCACGTGGTGATGGCCACCCAACGACCGGCCGGCTCGGTCAACGCGGAGCTGCGCGCCAACCTCAACCTGCGGATCTGCCTGCGGGTCACCAGCGCGGCGGACAGCGCGGACGTGGTGGACGTACCGGACGCCGCCCGGCTCTCCCGACACCAGCCCGGACGGGCGTACCTGCGGGCCGGGCACAGTGACCTGACCTTGGTGCAGACCGCCCGGATCGGCTGGCCCCGGGCGACGGCCACGGCGGAACCGACGAGCGTGGCCCTGCGTCCCCGCCGGGTCCGGGAGCTGGGGCGGGTCGCCCCGGCCGCCCCGCCACCGGCCGCCCCGCCACCGGCCGCCCCGCCACCGGCCGCCCCGCCACCGGCCGCCCTGCCACCGGCCGCCCCGCCACCGGCCGCTGGGCACCGGCCGGCCCCGAGCAGCGGGGCGACCCCGCCGTCGGGACCATCGCCGGTCGGGCCGGCCGGCCCGGCAGTGCCGGACCAGGTGGAAACCGACCTGACCGTCCTGGTCACGGCGATCCGGCAGGCGGCCGAGGCGGCCGGCATCCGTACGCCGGAGAGCCCCTGGCTGCCGCCCCTGCCCGAGCTGGTGGTCGACGCCGAACTGCCCGGTGGCACCGGCGGAGGGGCGCTGGCCGCGCCGATCGGGCTCGCCGACCATCCCGAGCAGCAGGCACAGCGCCCGTACCTGCTGGACCTGGAGCGCACCGGGCCGGTGCTGGTCGCCGGGATGTCCCGCAGCGGCCGGTCCACCCTGTTGCGTGCGCTCGTGGTCGGGCTGACCCGGCGGACCGGCCCGGCCGACCTGCACCTGTACCTGCTGGACCAGGGCAACCGGGCGCTGGCCCCGCTGGCCGGGCTGCCGCACTGCGGCGCGTACGTCGACGGCGACGACGGTGACCGCACCGCCCGGGTGCTCGCCCTGCTCGACACCGAGATCGGCCGTCGGCAGCGGCTGCTGGCCAGCGGCGGGTACGCGGCCCTGGCCGAGCAGCGGGCCGCCGTCGCCGACACCGAGGCGTTGCCCTACCTGGTGCTGATCCTCGACCGGTACGAGACGTTCGTCGCCCGGTACGGCGAGACCGACGGCGGACGGCTGGTGGACCTGCTCGACTCCCTGCTGCGCCGGGGACCGGCGGTGGGCGTGGTGACCGTGCTCGCCACCGACCGGTCCGGGTTCACCCACCGACTCGCCGGGGCGGTGGCCACCCGGTTGATCCTGGGCCACGCCGACCCGGACGACCTGGCCGCGTACGGCATCAACCCGCGCGAGGCCCCGCGGTCGATGCCGCCGGGGCGGGCCATCGGGCTGCCCGGGAACACGATGTTCCAGGTGGCGCTCCTCGACCCCGACCCGGACGGCACGGTGCAGGCGGCAGCGGTGCGGCGGCACGTCCTGGCGACCCGCTCCCGCTGGGACGGGCTGCCTGCGGAGCTGCTGCCCCAGCGGGTCGATCCGCTGCCGGTGACGATCACCGCCGTCGAGGCCGACGCGCTGCGCCGGGGCCCGCGGCCGACCCGGCCCACCGTCGGTACGGTCGGCGTCGGCGGGGACCATCTCGGACCGGTCGACGTGGACCTCGCCGAACTCGGGCACACCTTCCTGGTCGCCGGGGCCCCCGGCACCGGGCGCAGCGGGGCTCTGCTGGCACTGGCCGACTCGCTGCTGCGCCGGCCGGAGGCGCTGCCGGTGGTGGCCCTCTGCCCCCGCCCGTCCCCGGTGCAGGAGCTGGCCGGCCGACCCGGCGTGGCGGCCGTCCTGGTCGGACCGCGGGCCGACGCCGAGCTGGCGGCGGTGCTGGCCGGACTGCCCGGCCCGGTCACCGTGCTGGTCGACGACGCCGAGCTGCTCGCCGACGGGTCGGCCGCGCACCTGCTGGAGGACCTGGCCCGGCAGGCCCGGGACACCGGCAACCTGCTGCTCGCCGCCGGCACCACCGACGACCTGGTCCAACTGCGCTACCGGGGCTGGCTGGCCCGGATGTGCCGGGCCCAGGCCGGGCTGCTGCTCAACCCGGTGTCCCACGTCGACGGTGACCTGTTCGAGGTCAAACTGCCCCGCTCGACCTGCGGTGCCTGGCCGCCCGGTCGCGGGCTGCTGATGGTGCGCCGACGGGCCAGTCAACTCCAGATTCCCCTGCCCGAGCTGGCGGTGCACGGATGAGTCGCCCGACGCCGGAGGCGGACGGCTATGGTACGACCACGGTGGCGTCCAGAACGGAGCATCGGGCGCCCCCGCACCGGTCCGACCGCACCCCTATCACCGTGGAAACCATGACCAGTCCGGACGCAGACCCGGCGGGGCAACCCACGTTGCCGCCGACCATGCCCACCGCCGCACCGGCCCCGCCGGCCGTGCAGGCTGTCGCGCTCGGCAGCCGTTACGTGATGGACCGCCCGATCGGAGAAGGCGCGCACGGTCGGGTGTGGCGCGGCCGACGCCTGGTCGACGACGCGCCGGTGGCGATCAAGACCCTGCGGGAGGAGTACGCCGCCGAGCCCGCCGCGGTGGCCCGCTTCCTGCGCGAACGCAACGTGCTGCGGGCGCTGCGCCACCCGCACCTGGTGCCGGTGCACGACCTGGTCGTCGAGGGCGACACCCTGGCGATCGTGATGGACCTGGTCACCGGGGAGAACCTGCGGGTCGCCGCCGGCCGGGGCGCGTTCGACCGGCACCGGGCGCTCACCGTGCTCGCCCAGGTCGCCGCCGCGCTCGCCGCGGTGCACTCGGCCGGGATCGTGCACCGGGACGTCAAACCGGAGAACGTGCTGATCACCTGGCGGGGTGGGGAGCCGTGGTCCCGGCTGACCGACTTCGGGGTGGCGCAGGTCGCCGACGGACAGACGCTGACCCAGCACGGCCACACCGTCGGCACCCCCGCCTACCTCGCCCCCGAACTGGCCCTGGGCCGTACCGCCACAGCGGCGGTGGACGTGTACGCCCTCGGCGTGCTCGGCTACGAACTGCTGGCCGGCCGCCGGCCGTTCGCGTCCGAGCACCCGCTCGGGCTGCTGCGGGCACACATCGAGGACGAGCCCGTCCGCCCGGACGAGCTGGCCGAGCCGCTGTGGCACCTGCTGCGCCAGTGTTTGGCCAAGCGTCCGGAGGACCGGCCGGACCCGACCCGGCTCGCCGAGCGGTTGACCGCCCTGGGCGCACCGGCCGGCACACTGCCGGTCGACGCCCCGCCGCCGCTGCCGCCGGTACCGGGAACCACCGGGGCGGGGCAGCCGGCATGGCGCTTCGAGCCGACCCCGGTCGCCGCACTCGGCCCGCCGGATCCGGAGAACTTCCGCCCGGACCCGGACGCCGGGACCACCCCGGCCAGCCGGACCGGCACGGACGCACCGGCCGTGCCGACCGGGGCCGACCGCACCGGTACGGGGTCGACCGGAGCCGACCGCACCGGCACGCCGTCCACCGGGGCGGCGTCCACGGGGGCGGGGTCGAGCGGGGCAGCGTCCGCCGGCACGGCGTCGACCGGCAGCACGGCGTCCAGCGGGGCGGCGTCCACCGGCACGGCGTCGAGCGGGGCGGTGCGGTCAGCGGGCGCGGTGGAGGTGCTGGCCACCACCGGCGCGACCGTGCCGGTTCCGGAGCCGGCCCGAACCGAGCCGGTGAAGCGTCGTCGTTGGCTGGCCCCGGCCGCCGGGCTGGCCGTACTGGCCCTGGTCAGCGCAGGTGTGGGAGTGTGGCTGGGCCGACCGGACGACGATCCCCGACCGGCCCCTCCGGTCGTCGCCGCCCCCACCGGTCCCGCTGCCCAGTTGTATCCGCTGCCGGTCACCGCGAGCAGCCCGCGTGCCGGCACGGTACGGCTGGACTTCGGTGACCAGTCCAAGCTGCCGGGCTTCGACTCGTACGTGATCTGGCGGGACGACACGAAGATCGGTCAGGTCACTGCCGGCAAGGTGCCGCCGTACCTGATCCCCGGCGTCGACCGCCGTACCCGGCACTGCTACCGGGTGTGGGCGCTGGTGGTCACCGACCGGCAGCCACCGGCACCGGCCGAACCGGCCTGCCTGACCGCCGACGGCCGACAGTCAGCCAGGGACCCGGGCTGACCCACCGGCTGCCCGCCGGCCGTACCGGCGGACGCCCCCACCCGGCGACCCGCGTCGCCCGCCGTACCCGGCCGTCCGACCGACTCCCAGAGTGAGGATCGCGTGAACACCAGCAATTCCGAGGCCGGCCAGGACCCCGCCGCCTACTTCGCGGCCCGGTACGAGGCGGTCCGGGCCAACGTCAGCCGGGCGCTGTCCGGCAAGCCGGAGGCGGTACGTCTCGCCCTGACCTGCTTCTTCGCCGGCGGTCACCTGCTGGTCGAGGACGTGCCAGGGGTGGGCAAGACCACCCTGGCCAAGGCGATCGCCGCCTCGGTGGACGCCAGCTGGCACCGGATCCAGTTCACCCCGGACCTGCTGCCGTCGGACATCACCGGCACCACCGTGTACGACCAGCGCACCGGTACCTTCGACTTCCGGCCCGGACCGGCCTTCGCCCACCTGGTGCTCGCCGACGAGATCAACCGGGCCTCGCCGAAGACCCAGTCGGCGTTGCTGGAGGTGATGGCGGAGCGGCAGGTCACCGTGGACGGTCGCAGCTATCCGGTACCGGCACCCTTCCTGGTCGTCGCCACCCAGAACCCGGTCGACCTGGCCGGCACCTACCGGCTGCCGGAGGCGCAGCTCGACCGCTTCCTGCTGCGGATCTCCGTCGGCTACCCGGACGTGGCGGCCGAACGGGACATCCTGGTCGGCCGGTCCCGGGACGGCGGGGCCCCGGAACTCTCCCCGGTGGCCAGCGTCGAGCAGGTGCGCTGGATGATCGAGTACGTCAGCCGGGTGCACGTGGCGGACGCGGTGGCCGAGTACGTCGCCCGCATCGCCGAGGCCACCCGCCGGGACCAGCGGTTACGCCTCGGGGCCAGTCCCCGGGGCAGTCTGGCCCTGGTCCGGGCCGCCCAGTCCTGGGCCGCCGGGCAGGGTCGGGGCTACGTCGTACCGGACGACGTGAAGGCGGTCGCCGGGCCCGCCCTCGGGCACCGGCTGCTGCTCGCCTCCGCCACCGAGATCGAGGGCGGCTCGGCCGACGACGTGCTGCGCGACGTGCTGGCGACGGTACCCGTGCCCTTGGCGGCCACGGTCTGATGCGCCGCCTGCGCCGAACCACCGGGCTGACCGGCACCGGTCTGGCGGTGGCCCTGGGCTCGATCGTGCTGCTCACCGCCGGCACCCTCGGCGGCCATCCCACGCTGGGCGGGCTCGGTGCCACCGGTGCGGTGGTGGTGCTGGCCGCCGTGCTCCTGGTCCGGCTGCCGGCCCGGGTCCGGGTGACCCGTACCGTCGCCCCGCACCGGGTGACCGTCGGCCACCAGGTCACCGGCTGGCTCGAGGTGGTCAACGCCGGACGCCTGCCCACCGGCCGGTTCGAGGCGGTCGACGGGCTGACCGCGCTGGGCCGGCTCACCGCGTCGGGCCCGGCCGCGAACCCCGTCCCCGCCGGCCGGGGCACCACCTCCGCCCCCGTCGACCGGGGCGCGGACCCCGCCGGGCGGTCCGTCTTCCTCCGCCGCCGGACCCGGGCCGATCGGGACGACCACGGCAGCGGGCTGCGCGTCGTGGTGCCCCCGCTGTCGCCCGGCGCGACGACCCGCCTCGGCTATCCGGTGCCGACCGCCGATCGTGGCGTGCTGCGACTCGGGCCGGTTCGGCTGCACCGTCGTGACCCGCTGCGGCTGGCCCGCCGTACCCAGACCCTCGCCGCACCCGACCGGGTCTGGGTGCGGCCCCGGGTGCATCCGGTCCGCCCGCTGCCGATCGGCCCGGTCCTCGACTTCGAGGGACGGCTCACCGACCGGGCGCTGCGGGGTTCGATGGCCTTTGCCGCGCTGCGCGAGTACCGGCCGGGCGACGATCCCCGGCAGATCCACTGGCGGTCCACCGCCCGGCTGGGCGAGCTGGTCGTCCAGGACCGGGTGGACACCACCGAACCGAGCGCGGCGGTGCTCCTGGACACCCGGGCCGCCGTGCTCGACCCGGAGCTGTTCGAGGAGGCGGTGGAGCTGACCGCCTCGGTGGTGGTCTCCACCAGCCGCTCCGGTCAGGTGGTCGACCTCGCGGTGCTCGGCGAGGACGTCGCGGAGCTGGCCCGGCTCGGGGCCCGTGGCCCGCTGGACCGGCTGGCCGCCGCCGGCCGTACCGACGACCTCGCCCTGACCGACCTGTTGGCGCTGGTCGCCCGCGCCCCGGCCGGGGGCGGGCTGGTGGTGGTCAGCGGGGCGGATCCGGCGCTGGCACCCGCGCTGGTCGGGCAGCTGCGCCGGTTCGGCGGCATCGTGCTGGTGCAACTCGTCGCCGACGGGTCGGCGCAGCCGGCCGTCGCGCCGGACGGCCCTGTTCCGCCCCGGCCGGCCACCCCGGCCACGGAGCCGGCCGCCGGCACGTCGGTCAGCGCCCAGGGGGGCCTGGTGGTCATCCGCGCCGACCGGGCCCGGACGGCGGCGACCGCCTACAGCGGACTCGCGGGAGGTCGCCGGTGAGTCGATGGCTCCTGGCCAGGTCGGTGCTGGCCGGCCTGCTCGCCCTGGCACCGGTGGTCGCCTTCGCCGGACTCTTCGGCCGGAGCGCCGGTCAGGCCCTGGCCGATCCCGGTTACCTGCTGCCGACGGCCGGTGCCGCCCTGCTGCCGGCGGTGGCCGGGTTGCTGCTCGCCATGACCACCCGGATTCCGCCGGTCACCCGCCTCACCGTCGAGCTGCTGGTGCTCGTCGGCTACGTCGGGCTGGTCAGCCCGGCCCGGGTCACCGACGGGCCGTACCGGTTGCTCACCTCCGTGCCGCCGATCGATCCGGGTGGGCCGGAGCTGGCCCTGGTGGCCGTGCTCGCCGGGCTCGCCGGCATCGGTGCGGTGGAACCGTCGCTGCGGCGTGCCGCCGTGCCCTGGGCGCTGCCGGTACCGCTGCTGGCGATGACCGCCGGCCTGTGCCTGACCACGCCCACCGGTGTCCCGGATTGGCTGGCACCGGCGGTGGCCGGGACCGTCCTGGCGATGCTCGCCACCGCCAGCGCCGCCCCCTCCACGACCACCTCCGCCGCCGCCACGGCCACCGTCTCCACCACGGCCTCCGCCACCGACGCCGCCACGGCTACCGCCACCACGGCTACCGCCACCGCCGGGCCGTCCGGTCGGCTGGTCGGCGTGCCCGGTCTGGTGCTGGTACTGGCCGCCGGGGCGGGGGCCAGCCTGCTCGGGCCGGCCCTGGTCACCGCGTCCGGCGACCGGACCCCACCCGATCCCCGGGACCTGGTCGCGCAACCCGTACGGCCGCGTACGGGCAGCAGCCCGCTGGCCCAGTTCCCGGCGCTGCGCACCGGAAAGCTCAACCTGCGGCTGACCGTCACCGGTGACGGGGCGACCGAACGGTTGCGGTACGCCACCCTGGACCGGTTCGACGGCACCTACTGGACCAGCGCGGCCACCTACTGGCGGGCCGGTCGACAGCTACCCGCCCCGACCGGCCCGGCGGAGCTGGTCACCCAGCAGATCCGGATCGACCAGCGGGGCCCGATCGAGTGGCTGGTCAGCGCCGGGCGACCGGTCGAGGTGTCGCTCGGCGGGCTCGGGGTGGACCGGGCCACCGGCGACGTGATCTTTCCGGAGAACCGGCCGGCGCCGGACGGGTACACCGTGCGCAGCGCCGTACCCCGCTTCGAGCTGGCGGACCTGCCGGTCGATCCGCCGGCCGCGCTCCCTCCGGGCGCGGTGCCGGCCGGGTCGGTGCCGGCCGGGCTGCTCGCCAAGGCCACCTCGATCACCGGGGCCAGCGCGGGCTATCCGGCCCTGCGCCGGCTCGCCGACCATTTCGCCCGTACCGGCGGCTACCGGCTGGACACCTCGCGACGGCCACCGGCCGGGCACGGGCTCTACCAGATCGACCAGTTGCTCGACACCCGCAACGGCACCGCCGAGCAGTACGCGTCGGCGTTCGCCGTGCTGGCCCGGGCGCTCGGCTACGACGCCCGGGTGGTGATGGGGTTCCGTCCCCGGACGGGCAACGCCGACCGTCGCGTGATCACCGGCCGGGACGTGGACGCCTGGGCGGAGGTCCGGTTCACCAGGGCCGGTTGGGTGCCGTTCCACCCGACCCCGGGTCGGTCCGGCGACCGCCGTCCGGACCAGGCCGAACCGCCCCCGAGCAGCCCGCCCGAGCCGCAGCGCACGCTGAGCGCACCGACCCCCGCCGGCTCCACCGGTACGGCCACCCCACCCGGCGCCGGTGCGAACGCCGGACGGCCCGGGGCGGGTCCACCCTGGCTCGCCGTGACGGTGCTGGTCGTCCTGACGCTGGTCGTCGCGGTGGGCGCGCCACCGGCGGTGAAGTGGGCGGTACGGGCCAGACGCCGTCGCCTCGACGACCCCGGCCGTCGGCTGCTCGCCGCCTGGCGGGACACCCTGGACCGCTGTGCCGAGACGGGAGTCGCCGTCTCCCGGGCCAGTACGACCGGCGAGACACGGGCCACGCTGACGGGCCGGGCCCCGGCGGCCGACCTGCCGGCGCGGGAACTGGTGGCGCTGGTCGACGCGGCGGCCTACGGTCCGGCCGCGGTGACGACCGCCGACGCCGAGCGGGCCTGGGCCCTGGCCGACACGGTACGGCGGCAACTCGCCGTGGCGTCGTCGCGCCGGCAGCGGATCGCCGCCGCGCTGCGGATACCGGCGCGGCCCCCGGCGGTCGACACCGGACGGTGACGCTGGGAAACACTTCCCATTGGCCGCCGTCCGACCCGGACCTAGCGTGTCGTCCATGAGCTTCGGATCGATTGCCGCCGCCCCCGCCGGGCTGCGCGCGGTGAGCACCGCGGTCAGCGCGGCGGCGGCCGGACTGCCCCGGACCTGCCCCGTCCCGGCATCGGTGGGGGACCCGGCTGCCGACGCCGCGCTGGCCGACTTCGTCCGCCGGTGGAGCAGCCAGTTCGGGCGGCTCCAGGACGCGGCGACGGTGATCGCCCGTCAGGCGAACCTGACCGCGGTGGCCTTCGCCCTGGCCGGGGAGTGACCGATGACGACCGACACCGCCGACCCGGACGCCCTGCGCCGGGCCGCCCGGGACAACGGGGCCCGGGCCGGTGCCCTCGACCAGTCGGTGCGCACCGTCCGGCGGGTCAGCACCAGTTTCGCGGGCACGGGGACCGCCGGTGCCGCCCAGGTGCTGGTCGGCCCGGCCGGTGCCCGGTTCCACGGCGCCCTCGGCGCGCTGGACGCCGCGCTCGCCGCGGCGCGGGCCGCGCACGAGAGGGTCGCCCACGCGCTCGGCCTGGTCGCCGGACCCATCGAGGACGAGCAGCGCGCCCGCAAGGTGCTGGACCGGGCCGAGACCCGGCTGACCGAGGCCCGCCGGCAACTCGCCGCCGAGCGGGTCGGCTTCGCTGCGGCGGCCAAGCGTGCCGCGGCCGACTCCGCCGCCGGACTGTCCGTACCCGCACCGGATGCCTCCGGCATGCACCGGGCACAGCGGGAGGTGGAGGAGGCCGAACAGGCGCACCGCCGGGCCGCCCACCGGCACGAGGACGCGCTGCGGGACCGGAAGCGGGCCGTCCAGGCGTTCGTCGGGGTGTGCCGGTCGGCCGCCGCGCTGGCGCCGGCCCTGCCGTCCGCCCCGGGCGCTCCCGGCGCGGTGACCAACCACACGGTGTTCGGCCCCCGACTCCTCGACGACGTGAAGACCCGCAGCATGCCCAACAAGGGCCGGGCCACCGGTGGCCGGAACCTGACCCCGGCGGAACGGGCGCGGCTGGCCCGCAACGGCCTGAGCCCCCGGGACCCGATCTTCTCCCTGCTGTACGGCTCACGGACCTGGCAGGGCGCGTGGAAGAACTACGAGAAGACCCTGGTGCAGGGGCGCAACGGCAGCGTGGAGACGCAACTGCGACTGCTGCACCGGCTCGCCCGGGCCGAGGGCGGCCTGGGCCGGTTCGGCAAGGACCGGTACGGTGCGTCGCTCAACGCGCGGGTCGAGGCGTACGTGTTCGACGCCCGGGCCAAGGCCCGGTTGCGGGCCGGCGGGTTCGGTGCGACGGGCGAGGCGTACGGCCGGGGCGGCGCGGACGCCAGCGGCGGGTTGGATCTCAACGCGGGGCGCAGCGGCGGCCGGCTCCGGGCGGAGGCGGAGGCCTTCGCCGGACTCCGGGGCGGTGCCCGAGCCGAGGTGGACGTGCTCGGGGTGCGGCCCCGGGCGGGCGCGGAGGGGCAGATCGGGGTCGGCGCCTCGGCCGGGGTGGACGCGGGGGTCGACGGCGGCAGGGTGAAGGTGCAGGCCAGCGTCGGTCTGGCGCTCGGCCTCGGCGGCAAGATCACGGTTGGCGGCGAGGTGGACGTACCCAAGATCGCCGATCACCTCGGCGACGGGGCCAAGGCGCTCGCCGACGGCATCGGCAAGATCACTCCGTTCTGATCCGACCGACCCACCACCGGGACCGCCCCGACCGGGCTGTCCCGACCGGCCGTGCCACCGGGCCCGGCCCGCGACAGGAAGGAGCCGCCATGACCGTCGTGGAGTGGCCGAACGCGATCTCCCCCGGACTGTGGCCGTTCCGGCTGGCCGCGCCGGAGCAGTGGAGCGCCGTCGAACCGGACGAGGGACTGATCGCCTTCCTCGGCCCGCCGGTGGACGGCTTCCGGGCCAACCTGGTGCTCTTCGGCCGGCGGCTGCCGGAGGACCTCACCCTGGGCGAGGTGGCCGAGCTGGCGCTGCTCGACGGTGGACCGCACCGGGTCGTCGATCCCGGTATCGACCAGCCGGCCGCCCCGGGTGGCCTCCCGGTCGCCGTCCGTTCCAGCGGCACCGTGGTCGACGGCCGCGAGGTGCGCCAGATCGCCGTGGTGACCGAGGCGCCGGACCACTCGCCGGCCGGACTGCGCAGCGTCTACACCATGCTCGGCACCTGTCTGGCCGGACGTGCCGACCCGGACGAGTCGACCCTGACCTCGGTGATGGCCTCGTTCGAGTTGATCCGCTAGTCCGCTAATCCGCTAATCCGCTAATCCGCTGGTCCGTCGGTCCGTCGGTCCGTTGGTCCGCTAGTCCGGCGGGTCGCCGGACGCCGTCCGGGCGCGTGCGAGTTCCCGCGCGACCTGCTTCCTCCGGACGTGGTCACCTGCCCGGTCCAGCGCGGTCATCAGCTTCTCGGCGGTGTCGGCGTACCGGGCGTGACCGGGGCTCGTCTCCGGCTGTCGCGCGAGGAGCACCTGCTCGAAGAGTTCTATGGCCGCGTCGAGGTGGCCCATCTCGGCCGTGGTGGTCGCGAGGTTCTCCAGCGTCGACAGCGTGGCGGAGGCCTCCGGGCCGAGTACGCGCCTGCGCGCCTCGTACGTCTCGGACAGGACGCGGCTGGCCGCCGTGTGCTGGTCGAGTTGGGCCAGCACGGTGCCGAGGTTGTGGGCGGCCTCCAGGGTGAGCGGGTCGTCCGGGCCGAGGATCTCGGACCGGGCGGTGCGGACCCGCTCGTAGAGGCGCCGCGCCGCCGCCAGACCCCCGTTCCTTCCGTCGAGACGGGTCGCGACCTCCATCATCACCCTGAGCGTGGTCAGATGCCCCGGGTCCGCGGTCGGCCGCGCGGCGGCGTCGCTCTCCGACCGCTGGTCCGGGGCGGTCGTCGATGCCTCGGTGGGGACACCGCGGACCCTCCGCCATGCCGTCACCAGCGCGTCCCGCTCCGTCTCGGAGACGCCGCAGGCGACGGCGAAACTCTCGACGAACCTCAGGGGCAGGTCACCGTCACCGCTGAGGTGGCGGCTGATGGTCGACCTGGAGAGGCCCGCCTGGTCCTTGGCACGGGCGTTCTCGGCACCCAACGCGCGAATGGATCTGCCGGACTCGTCCTGGACGTGGCGGAGTAGTCGACGGAGTTCGGCAGGCGTGGTCACCTTCTTCGCCCATGCGGTGACTGTCGAGTCGGTACTCATGGATCCCCTACGGTGTCCCGCGTTGTCCCGCACTGTCCCGTGGCGGCGTCCCGTCGACATTAGACGGTTGGTTCCGTCCCGGGACGGCTGGATGGTGTCCTGAAGACGACCCGGAACGGCCCTCCGATGTCCCGGATCCGTTGCCGCGTAACCCGTTCCGGACCTATCCCGTCCAGCTCGTTGAGGGACATCCAGGACGCCCCCAACGTGGTTCTTGTCCCGCTCCACCTGCGGGAACATGTCCACTGAAGGGTGCCGAACCAGTGATTGCCATCGTCACGTACTGCCTCTCGGTGATCGAGCCGGCGCAGATTCTGGGCTGGCTGCCGTCGATCACCGTGGTCCTCAAGTTCCTGTCGGCGCTCACGGGGTTGGCGGTGACCGCGGTGCCGCCCGCCATCCGGGCGTACCGGCGGATGCGCCGTCGGGCCGCCCGCCGTCGTGCCGCGAAGCCCGTCCGGCGGGGGTGAACAGCCCTGCGGAAACGGTCGAACCGGCTGCCCGGACCCGCACGGGTCCGGGCAGCCGGCTGTCCGTCAGCGGTCGGATCCGGGCAGCTGCGTGTCCCTCAACGGTCGAACGAGCGCGCGTCCGCCAGGCCGGTCGTCTCCGTCATGCCGGTCAGGAACCTGCGCCACGCGGCGCGGCTGATCCGTAACGCCGGGCCGTCCGGGTCCTTGCTGTCCCGCACCAGCACCGATGGGCTCACGATCGAGACCTCCACGCAGTTTCCCTGGCAGCTCCGGGAACTCTTGCGCCACGCAACGGGCGTAGGCGTGTCGCCCAACGGTCCTCCTCTGCCGGCGGCTGGATGTCTCTCGCCATGATCGTTACGGATGGGGAGCAGGCCCGTTACCGCAGTATCTGAGTCCTGCGGTGCAGCCGAGATCCCGCAGCGCCTATGAGTCTAGATAGACTTCGATGCGCAAGCTAGTCTGTCCGGTGGAGGCCGAATTCTCTTCCGAGGGCAGGTCCGTCCGGAGGACGGCATGGTTATGCGGCCTCGGGTCGGTTCCGATAAGCTGGCATGACCGGTGCGGTGGCCAGGAGTGACGGGCCACCCTGAGGAGGTGGCGGTGCCCGGCAGCGGCTTCACCGACAAGCGCGCACCCGTACGTCCGGAGCCGGCTCGGGACCACAGCCGGAGCCAAAAGGACGAAGCCGCATCGCCTGTTCGGGATGATCCTGCCTCACCCGTTCGGCTGGCCCTCTACGCGACCGGCGCGGGAATGGTCGCGCTGATTGTCGGAAAAGCGCTCGGTTCCGCGCTCTTCGCCGAGAACGGTACGGCGCGAGGGGCGACGCTCGTCATCATGATGATTGTCGTCGGAGGCGGTGCCGGCGTTCTCGCGGACCCTATTCTGTCCGCTCTCGCCGCTTTTCACCGGCGCCACCGCCGCTAGCCCTCCGCTTCTCGCGACGCGCCCGCCTCACCGCCCACACCAGGAGTGTGATCGCGCCCGGGAAGAACAGCATGAAGCCCCAGTACCTCCCGGTGACGAAGGCCAACAGGCTGCCGAGGAGGCAGGCGATGAACAGCGTCAGAGCCATCGCGCCGGCGAGCATGTCGGGCTTGCTGAGCACCTCATGGCAGAGCCCGAGCAGCGTGGTGTCCGCCGTGGTCGGCGTCGGCGCCTGGGCGGCCGGGCGGAACGGCAGGTCGCGATCGAGGTCAGCCACGAGGGCCTGCCACGTGCGCGGCGCGGGCGGCCTCGGACCGGACGGCAGGCCACGAGGCGCGCGCCGCTGGCACGTCGACTTGGCGAAGCATGCGGCTGGCCTCCTCCGGTCTGCGCGGGCTGTCGGCTGCGGGGCGGTGGCGATCGGGCTAGAGGGCCGCGAGCGCCTCGTTCAGTAGGGACCGGAGCTCGCCGCCCCCGCAGGCCTGCGCCTGAAGGTTCTCGAACGACGAACTGGCGACCTTGATGCGTGTCTCGTCCTCCCGGGTGGTCAACTCGCCGGCGGCGCCCTCCTCGTAGAGAAGGGTCGGGTCGTCGACGTTCGGGAAGTCCAGCAGAATGTACGACGAGTTGCCCATTCCGACGTGCGCCCCGCTGTTGAAACGGATCACCCGCAGATCCACCTTCGGGTTGTCCAGCGCGGCCTCCAGTCGTTCCAGCTGCTCCCGCATGATCGTGGTGTCGCCGACCTCGGCTCCGATGGTCCGCCGGATCACCGCCTCGTCAACGACGAAATTCGCGTTCGCGAGCGAGCCGCCGTTCTCCAGGATTCGCTGACGCCACTCCATCACCTCGACCTTCTGGGCGATCTTCTTTTCCACCTCCGCCCGTTCCCGCTCGCTCAGGGACGAGAACCGGTAGTCGTTCTTGAGTACCGCGATCCGGTATCTCGGTGTCTGTAGGAGGCCGGGTACGTAGGACGGTTCGAACGAGTGGAGGGTCTGGGCGATCTGCTCGTTCTCGAGATACTCGCGGAAGGCCTTGGAATGGACGTCGCTCATCTGCGGAAGACTCGGTCGTCGGGCGATGTCGGCTATCTTGGTCAACTCGCGTACGGTGCCGTCGTCGGAGAGGCCGTAAAGAGCGAGCAGGGCGAGCAGGTCGGTGTGGGAAATTCCCACGTCGCCACTTTCGATCCGGGTGACCTTCGATTGTGACCAGCGCAACTCCGCCGCCACCTGCTGTTGGGTGAGTCCGGTGGAACGCCGCGTGCGCATCAGTCGTCGACTGAGCCTCTTGCGTTGGTAGGCCGGAGCTTCCAGTAGGTGTTCCATGTAACCCGTCCGATACTCTGTGTAGTTAGACCTCTCTATGGCTGGAGGTCAACTACCCCAGGTTAGCGCGAATATGCATCCCGACTAATCGAAGAGATTATGCGTGACGGTGGTCACCAGCGGGTTTGGCGAACGCCGAACGTGGGTAGGGCACCTGCCGCATGATCACGTCCGATGTGGTCAGCTCACGATGGGTAACTGCCCGCACTGCCAGGGGCTGCCGTTTGCCGGAGCCACGACCGGGAAATCGGCTCCCCTGGCGGCGGCAACCGTCGGCCGCAGGAGGGACGACGATGACGACGAATCGTCCGTCCACCGCACCGTCCGCACGTGCCGTGGACGCGCCGACGCTCCTGACTCTCGGCGTGGAGGAGGAGTTCCTGCTGTTGGACCCGGCAACGGGGGAGAGCCTGCCGGTCGCCGACCGGGTGCTGACCGCACTGCACGGTAGGGCCCGGGAACAGAGCCGGCAGGAGTTCCGGCACAGCATGGTGGAGATGGTCACCCCGGTCTGCACGGACCTGACCGATCTGCGGGAGCACCTGGTGGCGCTGCGTCGTGCGGCGGCCGACGCGGCGCGGGCGGCCGGGGCGCGACTGGTGGCGGTGGGAGCCACCCCGGTCCACGAGTCCCACCGAACGGTGCCCGACGAACCCCGCTACCACGCCATGTCCCGCCGGTTCGGCCCGGTCGCGCACGACCCGGCCGTCTGTGGCTGCCACGTGCACGTGGGCCTGCCCGATCGAGGGCTGGCGGTGCAGGTCTGCAACCACCTGCGGCCGTGGCTGCCGGTCGTGCAGGCGCTCACCGCCAACTCCCCGCTGCACGACGGTGCCGACACCGGGCACGCGAGCTGGCGGTCCATGCAGCTCGAGCGCTGGCCCAGCATCGGACCCACCCCGTACTTCGCCTCCGTCGCCGACTACGACGCGACCGTGGCGGAACTCGTCGACGCGGGAATCATGCTCGACCCGGCGATGGTCTACTGGTACGCCCGACCGTCGGCCACCTATCCGACCGTGGAGATCCGGGTGGGGGACGTCTGCCCCGGCGTGGACGACACCGTGCTGGTCGCCGCCCTGGTCAGGAACCTGGTCGCCACCATGGTCGACAACGTGCGCGCCGGGGTCCCGGCACCCCGGCTGCGCAGCTGCCTGATCGCGGCGGCCCACTGGCGAGCCGCCCACGAGGGGTTGGACGGCCGGCTGATCGACCTGCGGGCCGGCGGGACGCGACCGGCGTGGGACCTGGTGGAGGAGCTGCTCCACCTGGTGACGCCGGCGCTGGCCCGGCACGGTGACCTGTCGTACGTGCTGGAGCAGCTGGCCCGGCTCCGCCGCGAGGGCACCGGCGCGGCCCGGCAGCGGCGGATCATCGCGCGTACCGCTGGTGACCTGGGTGCGGTCCTGGATCATCTGGCGGCCGAGACCATCGCCGGCTGAGCGCGGTCACTTGCCGTCCGGTGCGGACCGGTCGTCGCCACCGGCCTGCACCGGGGCGCGGCTGCGTACCCCCTCGCCGGCGAGGGAGAACCGCCATCACCGCCGTCGGCGAGGTCGGGCATCCGGGTACGTCCGTACCGTCGCTGCGCAGGTCAGGCCCTGACGAATGCGTCTGGACGCGTGGCGCGGCCGTCGATGCGTCACGGAAGCCGGGGACGATCGCCCAGAAAATCTATGCCCAAACCACTAGACATTCTCATCGGGGCTGCTAGTGTTCCTCTTGTTGACAGCAGAGATCGTCGAAGACGCAGACGAGGCACGCCGAGCGTTACGCAGGGCCCGGGACTCATGTCGTGGGCTCGCTCGGCACGGCGGTGGAAGTCTGATCACCGCACAGGCAAGGCATGTGGGAGTGGTACGTCAAGACCCTGGCGTAGTTCCAGGTCAGGGCACGCAGGTGGGCCGATGCTGGTTCAGGGCTCGCCTGGCAGGACAGTCCGCCGCACGTGGACGGGGCCATGAAGTCGCGTGGGGCTCCGACACCGGCGGGCAGCACGACAAGCGCGACCCGGATTGGAAGCAGAGGAAAGGGAGGGCCCGAACACCATTGGATCGCCCGTCTCCGGGAGGCAGTTCGACCCTGGAGCCGGACACCGCAGTTTCCATCGAACGAGAGGTGGTCTCCGGTCACGCTTATGCGATCCTCGCACGCTGAACCGCCGACGGCGGCAGGTGCGGATACGACATCCCGACAAACCTGTCGGTAGATGGTGTTTTTGACCCGTAACCCCGGGCCCCGGCGAGCAACAAGCGCCGGGGCCCTCGTCATGGAGAGGTACCTGTATGGCCCAACCCGACGACATGTTCGGTGACGACGACTACCCCGCGTACACGATGGGCCGCGCCGCGGAGATCACGGGCGCTTCGCAGGACTTCCTGCGTCGCCTGGACGAGGCAAAGCTGATCACCCCCACCCGGTCGGCCGGCGGCCACCGGCGCTACTCCCGTTACCAGTTGCGCCTCGCCGCGAGGGCCCGGGAGATGGTCGACCAGGGCATCGCCCTGGAAGCCGCCTGCCGGATAATCATCCTCGAAGACCAGCTCGCAGAAGCCCTCCGGCACAACCAGAGCCAGCAGCGCTGACGGCAACCGGACGCTGTCCGGTCCCATCTCCCCATGGTCCTTCTGCACAGAGGGACCATGTTCCATGTGGAGCCGGCCCACCACCGCCCATCGACAGGGGACCGGCCCGCGAGCGGATCGTCACAGGGGCTTCCGGCCCGGTCGATCCGCCGATCGGAAGACCGACCGGCGTCGGGGTCAGGCCGGCACGCTCCCGTTGAGGTAGGCGTTGATCTGGTCGATCTCCAACGCGTTGAAGACCTCCGGCTGGGCGGCGGCCTGGTTCGAGTTGATGATCCGCTTGAACAGGTTGTAGTGCGCCATCGACCGCAGCCCGATGACGCGGTTGGGGGTGACGAGATAGCCGGTGCCGCCGGTGCTCCAGATGAGATACATCAGTCCGTCCTTGGTGAGAATTCCGGGTGGCTGTCCGGGCGCCCCGGCCAACGGCGCGCCCGCGAGGACCGACTCGGGGTCGACTCTCGCACCGTTCGGGTGGATGACCTCGAGGTGCAGGTGCGGGCCTGTCGAGCGGCCGGTCGAGCCGACGTTGCCGACGTGCTGCCCGGCGGCGACCTGGGTACCCGTCCCGACCACGGGAGCCTCCCGCAGGTGCGCGTAGATGCTCCGCCAGCCGTCGGCGTGGGTGACGATCGCGTGGTGGCCGAAGCCGCTCGCGTTGTAGCTGACGCTCGTCACCGTTCCCGCGGCGATCGACCGGGCCGGGTAACCGAGGATCCCGGAGTAGCTGTAGTCCGTGCCGTTGTGCTGCCGGGTCTCGCCGGTGATCGGGTCCCGTCGCGGCCCGAAGGACGACGTGACCGGGACCCACTTGTCGAAGGGTCGGTTCCAGCGGGGCGTGGCGCCGTACGCCGCCTCCGCGAGCCATGCCTCCGGGATGACGCCGACCGCGAGCGCAGCGGTGACCGCTCCGAGTAGGTGGCGACGATCGATCCGGGACGGCGACCGGCCGTCTTCCACCGCTGCTCCATCGGTTCGCCGCATGCGCTTCCTCGGTCACGTCGGGTCACGACCGCTCAGCGTTCCACGCAAGACAAACGGCAACGACAAGCCTCGATCGCAAGAGGTCTGGATCTTAAGCGGATCGATGCCACTCCTGTCAATACCGTGCCGTGACCGGCCCCTCGTCGTCGTACCCGCGTCGGACAGCGGGCCTGCCCGGCCCGTACTCCACCCCAGCGGTCCGGCGGGCGCCACTGCGATCCCGTCACCGGCTGCACTGCGGGCCGGACGCCACGTGCCGCATCGACCGGTGGCCGTCCCGGTGGCCGTCCTCCGTGAGCCCGGTCCGATCCGGGCTGTGCATGCCGGCCGCCCCGCGACCGGGGCGGCCGGGACGTCACAGGGTCAGGAGCACCTTGGTGGCGCGCCGCTCGTCCATCGCCCGGTAGCCCTCCGCCGCCTGCTCGAGGGGCAGGGTGAGGTCGAAGACCCTGCCGGGGTCGATCGTGCGATCCCAGATGAGCTGGATCAGGTCGGGCAGGAACCGGCGCACGGGGGCCGGGCCGCCGTGCACGTGGATGCCGGCGAAGAACAGGTCGATGCCGGGGATCGTGACGTCGTAGTTGACGCCGACGATGCCCAGGTGCCCGCCGGGCCGGGTAGCGCCGATCGCCTGCATCGTCGCCTCCTGGGTGCCGACCGCCTCGATGACCGAATGCGCGCCGAACCCGCCG
Source organism: Micromonospora sp. NPDC023956 (assembly GCF_040639195.1). Classification (NCBI taxonomy): domain Bacteria; kingdom Bacillati; phylum Actinomycetota; class Actinomycetes; order Micromonosporales; family Micromonosporaceae; genus Micromonospora; species Micromonospora sp. NPDC023956. The sequence goes on along the minus strand of NZ_JBEZZN010000002.1, from coordinate 66,352 downwards.
GTGAGCTCCTTGATCTTCGCCACCCCCTCGTCGCCGCGCTCGGTGACGATGTCGGTCGCGCCGTAGAAGCGGGCGAGTTCCTGCCGCTCGGGGTGCCGCGACATCGCGATGATCCGCTCGGCGCCGAGCTGCTCGGCGGCCAGGATGCCCATCAGGCCGACCGCGCCGTCACCGACGACCGCGACGGTCCTACCCGGGCCGGCCCCGGCGGCGACCGCGGCGAACCAGCCGGTCCCGAGCACGTCGGAGGCGGCCAGAAGTGAGGGGATCAACTCCGGATCGGGCGGGCCGGGCGTGGCCACGAGGGTCCCGTCGGCGTACGGGATGCGGGCCTTCTCGGCCTGCGTGCCGATCGTCTGGGCGACGAACTCGCGGTGCACGCACTGGGACTGGTTGCCCGACTGGCAGATCTCGCAGGTGTTGTCGGAGATGACGAACGATCCGACGACGAAGTCGCCGACCTTGATGTTCTTCACCTCGGAACCGGTTTCCTCGACGGTTCCGACGTACTCGTGCCCCATCGGCTGGTGGTCGGCCGGCTCGACACCGCGGTACGGCCACAGGTCCGACCCGCAGATGCACGTCGCGGTGAGCCGGATGATCGCGTCCGTCGGCTCGATGATCTCCGGATCCGCACGCTCCTCCACCCGGACGTCCCCGGCGGTACGCATGATCACTCCACGCATGGCCTGTCTCCTCGCTGCTGTGTCGACGGCTGGCGGCGACTGCACCGCCCACGGACAGCGCACCATCCGCACTGTCGGAATCCCCATGGAAATCCCGACAACCACCCCGGCTGGCAGGGGCTGACGACACCTTCAGCCGGTGGAGCGGTGGGGGTGGCCGGGGTGGTCCCGGCCGACGTCGACCCACACTGTTCGGCGGACACCCGACGGCCATAAGGTGTCAGGTGATCTGCCCGATCAGTGCGGGTATTCCACGTCCCGAACACCATCACCGACCGGCGCACCATCGATCTTCTCCCGCGTCCGCAGACGAGAGGCAGGCCACGGACATGACGGCGGTACCAGGCCAGCGGCCGACATCTGCGGATCCGGCGGGCGCCGGGCAGGAAGCGTCGGGGGAGGATCTGCGGGCGTTGTTCGGGCAGTCCATCGCCGTCTACGCGTCACTTGCGGGGCCGGCGCACCTGGTGGAGACGGCGAACCCGGCGTTCTTCGCCACGATCGGCGAGGAACGGGCTCGCACCGGGGTCGCGATCGCCGAGCTGATGCCCGAACTGGCCGAGCAGGGCTTCATCGCGCTCCTGGACCAGGTCTACCGCACGGGTGAGCCCTACACCGGCCGTGACGTCCGGATCGTGCTGGGCACCGGCCCGCAGGCGCGGGAGACGTTCTTCGACTTCACCTACGAGCCGCGCAGGGATACCGACGGCAACGTGACCGGGATCCGGGTGATCGGCGTGGAGACCACCCAGGTCAAGCACGCCCAACGGCTGATGACCGAACACCGGGCCCTGCTGGAGCAGATCGCTCGCCAGGCACCCCTGGCCGAGGTGCTCGACGGGATGGCCCGCTGTATCGAGAATCTGGCACCGCAGGAGGTGCTCGTCTCCGTCCTGCTCGCCGATCCCGACGGTCTGCACCTGCGCCACGGCGCCGCACCCAGCCTGCCCGACTTCTACAACCAGGCCATCGACGGGATCGCCACCGGCGAGGGCGTCGGCTCCTGCGGCACCGCCGCCCACCGGCGGGAACCGGTCATCGTCAGCGACATCACCACCGACCCGTTCTGGACCGACTTCCGGCAGCTGGCCGACCAGGCGGGACTGGCTGCCTGCTGGTCCACGCCGATCCTGGCCCGCGACGGCGGCCTGCTGGGCACCTTCGCCATGTACCACCGCGCCCCACGCGTCCCGCAGGACTCCGACCTCGCCCTCACCCGGGTCTTCGCCGACACTGCGGCCCTGGCCATCGAACGTCACCACATCGAACAGGCGAAGGCGGCTGCCGAAGCACGCGCCAAGTCAGCCCACGACGAGCTGGCCAAGGCGGTACGCGCGGAGCGGAAGCTGCGCGCCGAGGCCGAGCAGCGCGCGGCCGCCTCTGCGGAACTCGCCGCCCGGATGCGCGCCGCAGCGGCCACCCAGGCCGCCAAGCCGCACCCCGAGCACTGCCAGCTCGGCGGCGCCCCAGGATGCACCGCACCTGCCGAAATCAAGATCGCCGACTCGTGGGGCGATTCGGCGTGGGGCTGCCCCACCCACGTCGAGGAGGCCATCCTCAACGTGCGGTCGGTGTTCATCGCCAGCGAGGAACTCGGCGGCCTGTCCGCCTACCTCAACCGCTGACCCGCCCGGGAGGGTCACCGGGCGGCCCCGCCCCGCTCCGGGGGGCCGGTCGGGCGCGGTCGCCCACGGCCGGCACCTCGTAGCCGGCACCATGACGGCGGCGGCCGACGTCGATGTCCGAGAGGAGCCCGTCGGGGAGGCGTTCGGCCAACCGCAGGCCAACAGCCGGTCGGTGCTCGGGAGGCGGTCCCTGGGCCGTCACCGGCATGCGGGCCGGGGACATCTGCCTCGCGCTCGACGGGGAACCCGTACCGAAACACGTCGCAGGCCTGCGCAAGCCTCAGCGAAACACGGTTGCGCGATGACCGGTGGGTCTGAGTAGGGTTAGTGGCATGTCGAGCCCTGAGGCATCCAGGGTGGGGGCTTTCGGTCACGCCGTCAGCCCCCTGAACAGCTGAGTTCACAGCCCGCTTCCCAGCAGTCTTCGCTGCCTGGGCACGTGCGTGCACCCGTGGGGCGCTGGCCGCGGTGACGAGACACCTCCTCGTTCTCTCTCACCTCGGAGTTCTTGATGCCCCTGCCGCTGTACCTGCTTGCCGTGGCGGTCTTCGCCATGAGCACCTCGGAGTTCATGCTTGCCGGCCTGGTGCCGGACATCGCCGTAAGCCTCGACGTGTCGGTCGGGGCCGCCGGGCTCCTGACCTCGACGTTTGCTGTCGGGATGATCGTCGGCGCGCCGCTGATGGCAGTGCTTGCCCGCCGGTGGCCCGTCCGGGCCAGCCTGCTGGGCTTCGTGTTCGCCTTCGCCGTGGCCCACGTCGTTGGCGCCCTCACGACGAGTTTCGCGGTTCTGCTCGTCACCCGGGTGATCGCCGCCCTGGCCAACGCGGGCTTCCTTGCCCTGGCACTGAGCACGGCGGCCACGCTCGTCGCAACTGATCAGAAGGGGCGCGCGCTGGCAGTACTGCTCTCGGGTACGACGGTGGCCACCATCGTCGGAGTTCCCGGCGGTGCGTTGCTCGGCGCGGTGCTGAGCTGGCAGGCGACCTTCTGGGCGATCGCGCTGCTCTGCCTTCCCGCCGCCTTCGGCGTCCTGAAGGGCATCCCGGTCGATGCCGGCGAAACCCCTCAGGGCACTCCGGCCGGATCGTCTCTTCGACACGAGATCGCCCAGCTCGCGATGCCCAGGCTGGCGCTGGTCATGCTGCTCGGTGCCCTGGTCAACGCTGCCACCTTCGCCACGTTCACCTTCCTGGCCCCGATCGTGACCGACACCGCCGGCCTCGGCGAACTCTGGGTTTCGGTCGTGCTGGTGATATTCGGTGCGGGATCCTTCGTCGGCGTCACCCTCGCGGGACGGCTCTCCGACGAACGTCCCGGCATCGTGATCGCAGTCGGAGGCCCGTTGCTGTTGCTCGGCTGGGTCGCGTTGGCGACCCTGGCTGCCCAGCCGGTGGCGCTGCTGCTCCTCGTGTTCGTGCAGGGCACGCTTTCCTTCGCGTTGGGCAGCACCCTGATCGCCAGGGTGCTCCATGAGGCAGCAAGTGCCCCGACCATGGGAGGGTCGTACGCGACTGCGGTGCTCAACATCGGTGCTGCCGGCGGCCCTGCCGTTGCCGCAGCGACCCTCGGGACCAACGTGGGCGACCTCGGCCCGGTCTGGGTCAGCGCCTCCGTGACTGCGGTCGCGATGCTCGTCGCCCTGCCGCTCCAACGGTTCATCGCACCGCGCGTCGTTCAGGCGATGCGACGACCCACGCGAACGCTCGTCGAGTGAGGCCTTTCAGTCAGATGTCACCTGTCGGTGCAGCAGATCCCAGCTCCTGCTGTTCACGGCGGGTAGCCGGAGCTCAAGCGCTCACCGGGGCCGGGCAGCTTGACCTTGACCTTCACGTAACGTCAACGTCTCTAATGGGGCCATGCGTATCGGCGAGCTAGCCGCGCTGGTCGGAGTGACCACCCGTACCGTGCGCCATTACCACCACCTCGGGCTGTTGCCCGAGCCGGCGCGGACCCCCGGCGGCTACCGCGACTACCGGCTGCGCGACGCCGTCCTGCTCGCCCGGGTCCGCCGCCTCGCCGAGCTCGGTCTGTCCCTCGACGAGATCCGCGACGTGCTCGCCGACGACCAGGGCCGTGAGCTGCGCGAGGTGCTCACCGAGCTGGATGCCGACCTGGCCCGCCAGCAGGACGCCATCGCCGCCCGCCGGGCCCGACTGGCCGTGCTGCTGGCCGAGGCCGACCTCAACCTCGACACCACGGTCGCCCCCGACCTGGGGGACCTGCTGCACGACATCCACCCGGCCGGCTCCGCGTTCGCCGCGCTCGATCGCGACATGTTGTCGCTGATCGACACCGGCGCCGACCCGGCCGCCCGGGAACAGATCATGGCGATGTTCCAACCGCTCACCGCGTCGGACGCGCGGGGCCGGGGCCATGCCCTCACCGCGCGGATGGACGCGATCGCCGGTGCGGACCCATCCGATCCGCAGGTCGCCGCGCTCGCCGCCGAGTTCGCGGCCCACCTGCCCGCCGAGATGGCCGCGGCGATGGTGGCCAGCCTCGAACAGGCGGAAACCCGCCACTGGTTGGACCTGATGGCCTCCGAACTCGCCCCAGCCCAGGTCGAGGTGCTGCGCCTGATGGTGACGACGCTCAAGGAGCGCGCAAGATGCTGAAGATCGCCCGAGCGGCTCTGTTCGCGATCCTGCCGGCAGAGGTGCTGCTCGCCGTCCTGCTGGTCTCCGGCGTCGCGCTGCCGCGCCCGGTCGTCACTGCCGCCGAGCTGGTCGTGCTGACAGTGCTGCTGCTGGAGGCGTTGGTGTTGTGGCGGGGTTACCGCGCTCTGCGCCAGGACGGCGCCAGACGCAGAACGGCCCTGCGCGGCGCATACGAGCAGATCGTGCCCGAGAAGGTGCGGCGGATCATGGGCTTCGAGGCCAAGGGCCTGGTCAGCCTGGTGCTCTGGGTCGGTCATCGCCGACACGGAGTGCCGCCGGGCGCCGTGACACTGTCGTACCACCGCGAGCAGACGGTGCTCATGTTCGGGTTCCTGTTCGCCTGCGTGATCGAACTCGTAGCCGTGGAGATCCTGCTGCGCTCGTTGGACGCCCCGGCTGGGCTGCGCGGGGTGGTCCTCGCGCTCGACGCGTACGGCATCCTGATCGTGCTGGCCGTCCTCGCCAGCTACATCACCCGCCCGCACGTGGTCACCGCAGACGAGCTGCGCGTCCGCTACGGCGCGTTCTTCGATCTGCGCATCCCTCGTCGCCTCGTCACCGGGGTGCAGCACAAGCGCAACTACCACGAGACCGGCATGATAAAGACGGACGGTGATTGCCTGGCCTTGGCTGCGAACAGCCAGACCAACGTGATCGTCGAGCTTGCCGAGACCGTTGTCGCGGTACGCCCGCTGGGGCGGCGCGAGCATGTCCGCGTACTGCGGTTCTTCGCCGACGACCCGCCGGCCGCCGTCGAGGCGCTACGGCCGTCCCGGGACTCGGCTGCCATCGGGCCAGCCGGTCGGGCAGGGTAGCGGGCGCCACACCCGTCAGCGCCGGCCCACCCGGCCGGGTTAGAGCGTTTCGGCACGCGTGGGCGTAGCTGACATCGGTCGCCCACGACGACACCCGCGCCCAGGGCCGTAGCCGGCTCATGGCGCTGGCCCTCGGTCTGCTCCCCGAGTCCATAATGAAGCGGTGACATCCGACGCGCCCCCGCGACGACCGCCACTCCTGCCTGTGCCCGCTGGCTCCCGAGCCGTTCTCGTCGGCCGGGACACTCCCGATGCCGACTACGACTACAGCTCGGCCGTGCAGGCGACCAAGGCGCTGGCCCGCGCGCTCTCCTCCCCGAACATCGGCACCCCCTTCCTCGAGGCTCACACCGAACAGCTCGTGGGTGGCGAATCCCCTGACACGGTGATCGACGCGGTGCGCCGAGCCGCTGCGGCGTCGTCGGACACCCTGCTCTTCTCCTACGCCGAGACCGGTCCGGAAAGCTTGGACTCCCCCGACGGGGCCGAGCAGCCGGGCAGCGAGCGGTCCATGCTGGCCAGGGTCGCCGACCTCATGTGGGACAGCGGGGCCACCCGCCTTGTCGTCCTGCTGGACTGCGGCTCTGCGGAGATCGCCGCACAGCACTTCGTCCGGCCCACCCCAGCGGGCCGTCCCCAGCGCGGCCCATCCGTGTCAGTGCTGGGCGCCAGCAGGTGGATGCTGTTCGGGAGCGAGATCGACCCCTTCATGAGCACCCTCACGGAGGCACTCCAGGCAGGGGTCAACGACGGTCCGCAGACCCTGGATCTGGTGACGCTCCGCAACGCGGTGGAGGCCAAGTTCACCGAACTGCGGTACATGGTCGAGAACGAGTACATTCCGGGGGCGAAGCAGCTCCTTCTCCACGGTGGCCACGAGGTGGCACTCGGCCTGAACCGGGCCTTCCCACCCAGTTCACGGTATCCGTCGCACTATCCCGGCTCCTTCTTCGCCCATCCCGACGCGGTGCGCGAAGCCGAAGGCTACTGACCCGGCGCGACGCCGGCCCCGGGGCCGGGGTTGCTGGGCACGGAGGTCGAAGCGCTGGATCTTGCTCCGGAGTAGTTTCCGGCGGTCCTCATCGTGCGACGTCGAAAGCGCGGACAGGTCGTACCACCCTGGTTGTCCTGCACGCCCTGCCGGGCAGCGGGCCGATGCGGATGTCCGAGCCTGCCGGCGAGGCATAAGCGTCGAGCCCAACGGCAGGATCCGCGCGGGCAGGGCATCGCCGGGACGATCCCGAGCAAGGCCGACCAAGCCCCCGTCGGCGGGCCGAGGGATCCAAGGGTGGCCGCCTCGTCAGGTTAGTCGCCGAGCATAGTGGTGACGCGATCACTGACGGCGGCTGGGCCGACAGTGATTCCTCGACCTCGCCGATCGGGTGTTGCTGGTGACCGTGCACTGGCACCGAACCTGACCATACGCCGCCAGACCCGCTGTTCGGGGTGTCAGACGAGCCGGCGTCCGCAGGCTCCGTCACGAACCACGACCGAATTTCACGGAGGCGGCGGCAATAAAAATTGCGGCAGCAGCTAGAGGGCCGATAGTATTTGACGGATCCCCGACGGCAATCAACAGGATGAGGATTAGGCTGAGGAGAAATGCTGAGATAAATAGTCTCATCAGTCGGATCAGCGCCCGATACGTAGGCTGCTTCCGAAGTTCTTCTATGTCACCCACGGGGCAAGCTCACCAAACCTCCCAGTGCCAAGCCCGTGCCTTAGAGTGCCCAGCCTCCCTGAACGGGACGCCATAACCAACTGAGGCATCGACGCCAATCGTATGAACGTTGGAAGTCTCAGACTTTGCTCAGCTTACAGCAGGTCCCGCAGGGTGCTCGACTCCCACTTGTCCGATGACTAATGTGTTGGCTTGATCCTTGACTCCACCGTTGGAGAATTGCGAGCCTCCCGTTACCTCGACGCCCACCCCGGGCCCCATTTGGAGCTTTGGGTCGGCGTAGATGCCCACGCTGTCGTGATCGGTACCCGCGCGCAGCGACCAGCTACCCGCACCGCCGATTTGGCCGCTAGCACCAAAACAGACCGCAATCATTCAAGGCTGTTCCTTGTTGCTTTGAGGCCGAATCGGAGTTTTCACTTCAGGTCGCCTCGGCTGGTCCGGAATAATTTCCGGAAGGACGATTTCCGGGGCGTCCACGGGTCGCGAGTTTTTCGGCACATGATTCGGTGATTAACGTCAGCCCCGACACCTACGAGAAGATCCACCACAAGTCCCTGACAGCCATCGAGGTGTCCGGCCGATAGGGGTCACTTCAGCCGCCCGCAGGAGGTGCCTCCACTCGTGGCGTCATAGGCAGCATCGACGAGGGCTCCATGGCAAGATGCGCCTAATGCGTCCTGGGAAACCTCTCCTGACCGCTGCGGCGGCGTGTGCCATAGCCCATGCTGTAGGCATTCTGGTGGCCAACCCGGTCTGGCGTTATGCTGAGGTGCTGAGCGTCGCTCTCCTCCTCGTCTACGCCCTAGTCAACGGACTGCCATCGCCTCGCTGGGTGGTGCCGACAGCCTTAGCGGTGCTGCTCGCGAACGCCGCGCAGAGGCTACCCGCCGACCTTCACGCCGGACAGTTCGGCTGGCAGGTCCTTCAACCGGGTGTCACCGGCATCGAGACGTGGGTTGGCTTCAAGGCGGGTTTCGCTATCTCCTGGGCGCCGTTAACGGCGGCTGCGGTCCTGCTCGCGATCCGGCGCCGTATTGGCTGGCGGCGACGTTCAGGGACCACTGCGGCCATCGCGGCAACCTTGGTCGCCGGATACGCCGTCGTCAGAGTTGTCGACGTCTGGCTTGCCCTACGGCCCTTACAGCAGCAGGAAGTGAACGATAGCGGCTCGTCGGCTACGCTGATCACAGTGGGGTTGGCGGTGCTGCCGCCGCTGGCACTCGGGATGACCGCGTTGGCGCTCGCTGCGGCTCTTGCCGAACATGGCCGGAGGGTTGCCCCGGCAGGTGCGGTATTGCTGGCCGTGATCGCGCTGCCCTACATGGACTGGAGCATCGGCGCGGTGCCGTTACCCCTTTACGCGGGCGACGACACCACACTGTTTGCCTGGGGTGCCCTCATGCCCAGCCCGTCTATGCCGCAACCTGTTCCAGCGCTTACGGCGATGCTGGAGTTGACCGCGTACTTGCTGCTCGTCGCAGGCCTGACCGGTTCCCGCCACCGGTCACAAGCTGCAACAACTGAAGCGTCCTCATAGCGGCTGCCGGGAAGCTGCGCCAAAGTGAATAGGCGTGGGCTGCTGTCGCCGGTCGGCTGGTGAGCCCGCTCGTGAGATAAGCGGAGAGGACGTCGCCGTACCGGGCATCCAGCGGTGATCCGATGGATCCAAAGCGGACCATCGCCGACGCGGTCGCCGTCGTTACCTGGCCGCAGTACGCCACCACGTTATGGCACGCCTCGACACACATGATCGGACGTAGTCCGCGCGTACCGGGTGCTGCTGAGCCTGCGTCACTACGGGCCGATCCTGGCCATCCCCGGTGTGCAGCTACGGCTGCATGACACGACGTTGTACGCGTCCATCTTCCGGGTGGAACGCCTCGACGTTGACGAGCGCATCGAGGAAATCCTCCGCCGGTACCCTGCCCAGAGCCCAGTTAACCGGGCGATCCAACATGCCGAGCCCATTCTCGTCGCGCACGTCCGTCGGACACTGAACCGGCTCGACGAGGCAGAGCACGCGGCACAATGACGGTCGCTGGCGACGAGCGTGGATCAGCTTAGGGCTGCGGGAACGGACCCCTGGCGGCCCGTAGCTGATCCAGGCACTGAGCGTCGTGCGGGACTCATCCCGGACGCTGACCCATCGTCGGCGTCTTGACCTGAGCCAGCAGACGAAGCTGGCGGAGGGTCGCCACCGAGCCGCGCTCCCGGCTGGTGGGTCCCGGGCCGGAGGAGCGCACGCCATGACCTTCGATGATGTGCGCGGCGTGTGCTCTCCAGCGGATGCCAACCCGGGTTAACGGGTGCCAGCGCGGGTCACCGTGGCGCACGACCGGTCGCAAACGGGGGTTCGTGTGCTCGGGGTGTGGTCCTGGCTGGGAGAACAGGGGTCCGGGTGACGTGGGTGAACGTGGGCCACTCCCTGCCACCCCGGGTGAACCCGCAGGTCGCTAGACTGGGCACTCGCGCCCTCGTAGCTCAGGGGATAGAGCATCGGTTTCCTAAACCGTGTGTCGCAGGTTCGAATCCTGCCGGGGGCACCTCGAAGATCAGCCAAAACGCCATCTGAGCAGCGGATACGTCACCGCGTCGATCGACCGACCTGTTGCAGTGGTGCGCCGCCCGCAGCCGCCGTTCATCGCCGTCCACGGGCTATTCACGGGCTGATCTTGGCGGAGTTTTCCCAGGTCACGCCCGCTGCTTTCGCCAAGGTCCGGACTGTCCAGGACACCGCCGAGACTCCGCATCCGAGCCTCGCAACGCAGCCTAGATCCGCTGGTTGACGGTCACCTCCTGGCCGTCGATGCACTTTCGGCCCCTGCTCGCCGAGTGGCGACCCAGCCGGCCCGGGGCCAGTGCAACAGATCTTCGCCGCAGTCGAACGCTTCCGCCGGGCGATATCCCGGTAAGCCTGAAGGGCTGGTCACGTCGCCTGGCCGACACCTTCAAACGTATGACACAAACTTGACCAAGTGATGTGCGACGGGGCCGGCGATCGAGGGGCGGCAGAGGGCAGCCACCGATCGACATCCTGTCATGCCGAGAAGAGTGCGTTGATAGCTTATCGATCGGTACGGCGCCAGAGTCGGCGGGAACGCCGCATGATCACTGTCCTGAGGGGCCTGCACCGGTTCGACCTCTCGGAGTTTGTCGCCGTAAGTTTCGGAGGGTGGTCGGACACTACGTGGTGTGAGAGAAGACCACGCGGCTGAACGGTATGAACAGCGATTCGTGGCGCTGTGGACCGAGCACGGACCACGGGTGATGGCGTACGCGTTGCGACATGTTGACTCCGATTCAGCGCAGGATGTGGTGTCGGAGACGTTCCTGGTGGCATGGCGGAAGCTCGCCAGCATCCCGGACGAACCCTTGCCGTGGTTGCTCGTGGTCGCCCGCAACACCATCTCCAACCTGCGTCGGTCAGGACGTCGGCAGGCGCGGGTGGCCGTCGAACTAGAACGGTTGCGGCAGGTCGCGGAGCCGGCGGCCGCCGCGGACGTTCTCGCCACGGAGCGCGCAACCGTACTGACCCAGTTGGCGGCGCTGACCCCCAAGGAGCGGGAGGCGCTACTGCTGATCACCTGGGACGGCTTGACCCCGGAGCAGGCGGCGCGAGCGGCAGGCTGCTCACTCCCGGCGTTCCACGTGCGTCTGTTCAGGGCGCGGCGGCGACTGCGCGTTGATGGCGAGCCGGATGCGCCGCCCCACGCCGACGCCGCCCAACGTCCACAGCCACTCGCAGGAGGCACCAAGTGACCACGGATCGTGACGCGATGATCATCGTTCAGAAACTCAGGCCGGTTACCACGATCGATGATCACTGGCCTGCCTCGGCGAGGAAAGCGGCGCTGGAACGTCTGTTGATCGCCACCGCCGCCGAACCGCCGGAGGCACCTCAACGGTCGCGCAGGCGACGAGTCGTGCTCACCGCCGCGTTGACCGCCGGGCTTGTCGTGTCGGGTGCGAGCGTCGCCGCCGCCGGAGGACTGCTGCCTGAGTCGTTCACCAAGCCGTTGTCGTTCTGGGCTAGCGAAACCGGCGGCCTGGTGGATGTCCAGACAGCACGACGAGTTGCCCAGGCCCCGGGCCCCGACGGCACTGTGCTGACCGTCTGGTCAGCCAAGAGCCAGGGCGGGACCACCTGCATCGCTCCGATGTTCGAGCCACCCGGTGACCTCGACCGGCCAGCCCCGACACGTTTCACGCTCGCCGGTGGGCAGTGTGCTGACGGCGACCAGGGCAAGGAGTCATTCGGGAGCATGGGCGGGTCGGCGGACGGTCAGGGAATACACACGATGTGGGCGGCCGCCGGTAATGCGGTACGGGCGGAACTGCGACTGCCCGACGGCACTGTACGGTCAGCCGTCCGCGCCGAGGAGCTGTTCTTCTTCTGGTATCTCGCCAACGAGAGCGTCGATCCGCCGGTCTTGGTCGCGTACAGCGCTGCTGGAGTGGTGCTGGCGGAACGGTCGCTGCCCAACCTGAAGACGCTCGGGCGCCCCAGCGCCGGCGGTTGAGTCTCAACGACGCGCACCGACCCGGGGTGGCTGGGCTCCATCGAGAGACAGAACTCCTATTCCCTGCTCTCAAGGCTTGGCTGGACAGCCATACGTACAGCCAAGCCGGCCGACGGACGCGGTCCGCGGCCGACGAGAGACGACACGGCGAGCAGGCCATGGGCAGTGAGCGACGCCGGCCGACAGAAGTCTTGATCTTTCCAGAGCAGGGGTCGGCTCCACGGCTTGCCTCCCGCGCTTGCGGCCCCGTTCTGCGGGCGGCCTCCGGAGTCCTGGCTGTCATCGGCATCGCGCGGTACAGCGCCGTGAGTCGAGACGGACGGGGCAGGAGCGCGATCCCCTGCACCCCTCCTTCGGACTGGTGGCGCTCGCTGCGGTCAGGATTGTCGCCAGCCGGGGGCTGACAGGCTAGTTTGCTCGGATGAGTCTCCTCGATGACGTCGCAAGGCGTGACAGCTGGCGGTGCTGGGTGTGCGACGAGCCGGTCGATGCCGACATGTCGGTGAACGACCCGCGTGGCCCGAGCGTCGACAGCCGTACGGCCGACAGGAAGGCCAAGGTCGTCGAGCGACTCGCGCATCGCGCCTGCAACACCCGCAAGGGTGCGGTCAAGGTGGTCATCGCCTGGCCGGACCGGCTGCACGTGGTGGAGCCCGCGCCGCTGATCACCGTCGCCGAGCGACTCGAACGCAAGGGTGGCCGCGAGTTGGTGGCCCGCTGTCCGAGCAAGAGGGACGCCCAGGAGGCGGCGGACTGGCTGATCGACCGGTTCTCTCGGCTGGTGCCCGGATTGCCGGTGACCGCAAGCGTCGACGCGGGCGGCGGCCAGTACCTCGTCACCCTGGCCACCGGCCGCCGCTGACCGGCTGCCCTGGTCTCCGGCCGGGACCCGCAGCGTTTCGCAGGAATTCCCAGTGCGTCGTGGATATCGTTTCGCGCGACTACAATGACTCCCGTCGTTGCCTTGACCGCCCTACCGTGGCGCAATAGCCTGCACTCGACGACCTGTGGGGCGCTCGGCCCCGGGTCGTCGGGAGTCCGAGGAGGGCAATATGCATTTTGGCAGACGACTGGCGATCATGGTCGCGGTGGTCATTGGTTCTTTGGTCCTGTCCGGAAACGCGGCTCACGCCGCTTATTACAATACGTACACCGACATCGCCAGCACACCCGATACCAGCTGCTGCACCGGGGTTCAGGGCTTCGCCGCCGGCGCCACCTATCTCTACTCGATCAAGAACCGCACCAATTACGACGACGTCTCCGTCATCTACCGTGTCAACAAGAGCACCGGTGACCGAGTGGTGATGAAGAACGGCACGAACAACACGTCGACCAACCCCTGGCTCGGGCACGGGAACGACATGACGATCGTCGACATCGATGGGCAGCACCACATGTTCATCGTCACCATGAAATCGAGCGGCGCGCAGCTCGTGAGGCTCCGCTACGACGGCACCACCTACTACCATGCCGGGTCGTACCAGGTCCGTCTCAACGGGGCGGTGTCGACGCCGTCCGGGATCAACCGGGTTTCGGTCACCGGCACGACGATCACGTTCATGTTCAAGAGTGGCAGGACGATCTACAACGGCAGTCTCCCGCTGCGCGCCTCGTCCGGGACCATCAACCTGACGAAGGCGTTCAGCCTGCAGGTCGAGGGCGCTCTCGTCAACGGTGCCACGGTGCCGGACCTGGGGACCTTCACCAACCAGGGGTTCTTCTACGACGAGGGCAAGAAGGTCCTCTACTACCCGCTGACCAAGGACAACCGCAGCATCGTGCTCGTCTACCGGAACGTGTCGCCGACGACGACGGGGACCGCGCCCGCGGCCACTGACCTCTCCTTCCGCATCACGTCGTCGAAATACTCGTCCAAGTTCGAGATCGAAGGTGTGGGCCTCAGCGGCGGCAAACTGTATTTCAGCACGAACCGGGCGAACTCGAGCGGTGCCTACGACGGGGTCCACGTGTTCAACGGATACGTCGCTGCCTGACGCACGCGACGGCGGGACCTGTTGCGGCGGCGATGGAGCCACAGCAGGTCCCACGGCCGGTTGCCGCTCCGACGGGCGGGTAGGGTGTCCGGCGCCATGCGTACGCTCGTGGGTGTCCTCTTCGCCGGCCTCGTGCTGCTGATGCTGGCCTGGCCGGTGCCGGCGGGGCTGGCCGTCGTCCTGGCGGTGCGGGCGGCGTTCGCCCTCCAGGACGGCCGGAGCGCACGACCGAGGGCGATGCGGCTGTCGATCGCCGTGGCGGCGTCGACGGCTCTCGCCGCCTACGGCTACGGGCTGGGCACGACCACGTTCGGTCTGCTCACCGATGCCGACGACCGGTGCGGGATCGCCCGGCCCGACCGCTACGGGTACGGGCACGACGGGCCGGCCGACGGGACGCACAGCATGTGGCCCCTGCGGGACACCACCTGCGGCCCGGACCTGGTGCCCTGGTTCGTCAACCCCCTGGTGGCCGGCTCGGTCGTCCTGCTCGTGGGCCTCGTGGTCGTCATGGTGGTGGCACGCGTCAGGTCCCGCCGTCGCGGAGCGGCTACCCGCCGTCCCGGGTGCGACTGAAGATTTCCTTCGTCGCGAGGTCGTACGCCGAAGGGTATTGACCCGAACTGATTACCGGGTAAGGGTGAGCCTCGGAGTCATCAATCCGACCAGGAGGCTCGATGCCCAGCGTGACGCCCCCGACGAGCAGACGCATCCTGCTCGCGGCCGTCGTGGCTGCTGCCACGGCGATCGTTCCCCTCACCAATACCCCTGCCGTCGCCGACGCGTCCGTCACCCGGCAGCAGCAGTACGCCGCCGCGGCGGCGGAATACGGCGTGCCGGAGAGCGTGCTGCTCGGCGTCTCCTACCTACAGTCCCGGTGGGACACCAACGCCGGCACGCCCAGCACCAGCGGTGGCTACGGCCCCATGCACCTGACCGACGCCGAGTACGTGGTGTCCCTGCCGGGCGGCAACCACCACGACGACGACGAGGACCCGCGCGGCGACGACTCGCGGCCGGCGCGCAAGGTCGACTCGGGCGGGGACGCGCCGCCGGCCGCGTCCCTCCAGACCCTCGACGCCGCCGCCACCCTCACCGGCACCAGCGAGCAGGCGTTGCGCGGCGAGCCGGTCGCCAACATCCGGGGCGGGGCGGCGCTGCTCGCGTCGTACCAGCGGGAACTGGCCGGTCCGACCGGGCGCACGAGCGACCCGGCCGCCTGGTACGGCGCGGTGGCCCGCTATGCCGGCGCGGACAGTGCGGACGCGGCGGCCGCCTTCGCCAACGAGGTGTACCGGACCATCCGGGAGGGCGCCAGTCGGACCACGGACGACGGCCAGCGGATCACCCTGGCCGCGCACGCGAACCTGGTCCCGGTCACGTCCTGGCTGGACAAGCTCGGGCTGCGCAAGCTGGCCCGCCCGGACGGCCTGGAGTGCCCGGACGACATCTCGTGCGAGTGGATCCCGGCCCCCTACCAGGAGCTCGGTGCCGGCGACTACGGCAACCACGACCTCTCCGACCGGCCCGGCCGGCAGAAGATCGAGTACATCGTCATCCACGACACCGAGGGCAGCTACGCGGGCACGGTGCGGATGGTCCAGGACCCGACCTACGTGAGCTGGCACTACACGCTGCGCTCGGTCGACGGGCACATCGCCCAGCACGTGAAGTCCAAGGACGTCGCCTGGCACGCCGGCAACTGGTACGTCAACTCCAAGGCCATCGGGCTGGAGCACGAGGGCTTCGCCGCCCAGGGCACCTGGTACACCGAGGCGATGTACCGGACCTCGGCGAAGCTGGTGCGGCACCTCGCCACCCGGCTCGGCATCCCGCTGGACCGGAACCACATCATCGGCCACGACAACGTCCCCGGCACGGTCGCGGCGAACGTACGCGGCATGCACTGGGACCCGGGACCGTACTGGGACTGGGACCACTACTTCGAGCTGATGAAGGCACCGGAGATCAACACCGGGACGCACCGGACCGGCCTGGTCCGCATCGAGCCGGACTTCGCCACCAACCGGCCGGCCTTCACCGGCTGTGTCACCGCCGGCGTGCCGTGCCCCTCGCGCGGCTCGTCCTCGGTGATCCTGCGCAGCGCGCCCAGCCAGGACGCACCGCTGGTCAACGACATCGCCCTGCGTCCGGACGGGACGCCGAACACCATGCACATCTCCGACTACGGCGCGCGGGCGTCGACCGGTCAGACGTACGCGGTCGCGGACCGGCAAGGTGACTGGACGGCGATCTGGTACCTCGGGCAGAAGGCGTGGTTCCACAACCCGGCGAGCGCGCCGACCGCGAAGTGGACGGTCGGTCTGGTCGCCGTCCCCAAGCCGGGGAAGGCGACGATTCCGGTGTACGGGCGGGCGTATCCGGAGGAGGCGGCGTACCCGGCGGGCGTGCCGTACCAGACGATCTCGCCGCTCCAGTACACCCTCTCGGCGGGCCAGCGGTACGCCGTCGGCAACGTGCTGGACAGCGAGTACTACCGGTCGACCACCTTCGACGGCTCGGCGCCGGGCGACTGGACCGTGATCCGGGGCGAGAAGCGGTACGTCCAGATCCAGTTCGGTCACCGCATCATGTTCGTCGACCGGGACGACGTGCAGCTGCTGCCCTCCGTCCTGGGGGCACCCCGGTAGGTCCGGTGACGCGGAGGGTTCCCGGCCGTTGTCCGGGAGCCCTCCCCACCCGGGCGGGACCACCGGTCCGGGTGCGTGCCGTCCCCGGTGTCCGGCTGGAAACACCGGCCCGGGTGTGGACGACCCCGGTGTCCGGGTGGAAACCCCGGTCCGGGTGCGGACGACCCCGGTGTCCGGGCGGAGACGGAACGGCCCCGCGTCCCCAGGGGACGCGGGGCCTGCTGGTCAGCGGGCCAGGATGCCCACCAGCGTTCCGATGCTGGCGACCATCGCGGCGATGATGGGACTGAGCGCCTTGATGTACGCCAGGATGAGCCGGTGCCGTCCGTCGTGGTCGGCCTCGGTCTCGTCCTCGGAATCCGGCGTCTCGATGTCTGGCCCTTGAGGGGCTACAGTCAACACGACTCCTTCCGTTGCGTGCGGTCGAGTCGATGCGGCGTCCGGTGCCAGCCGGGCGCCGCCTCTTTTGGGCGGCGCTGCGCCGTTCGACCGTTAGAGCATCCTCCCGCCGGGCGGCTAGCACAAGGGTCGACTTTTCACTGTCGTGTAGCTGACAGTCCGATGAAACGGACTAAGAAAATATCGGTGCAACTCCTTGCGTGACGGGGGATGACCATGCTGCCGTACAGCGGAAGGTGACCGCGCCACCACCTGTCCGTGAGTGCTGGTGGGAGTCGGATCCCTCAAGCGGGACGCCGCCGCCCGTACGGTGGCGGGCGGCGGCGTCGGTCGGACCGTTCCTACCCGGCCGCCCCGTGCCGGCCGGACGGGAACGGTCAGGTCGTGGGGAGTTGTGCGACGTGCTCCAGCACCTGGTCGATCAGGCCGTACTCCCGGGCCTGCTCGGCGGTGAACCAGCGGTCCCGGTCCGAGTCGCGCACGATGTCGGCGAAGGACTGGCCACTGTGCCGGGCGATCAACTCCTGCATGGTGCGCTTGACGTACAACATGTTCTCGGCCTGGATGGTGATGTCGGCGGCGGTGCCGCCGAAGCCGCCGGACGGCTGGTGCATCATGATCCGCGAGTGGGGGAGGGCGTACCGCTTGCCGGCCGTCCCGGTGGAGAGCAGGAATTGCCCCATCGAGCCGGCGAAGCCGAGCGCCAGGGTGGCCACGTCGTTGCGGACGTAGCGCATGGTGTCGTAGATGGCCAGCCCCGCGCTGACCGAGCCGCCCGGTGAGTTGATGTAGAGGAAGATGTCCCGCTCGGCGTCCTCGGCGGCGAGCAGCAGGATCTGTGCGCAGACCTGGTTGGCGGACGCCTCGGTCACCTCGGTGCCGAGGAAGACGATCCGCTCCCGCAGCAGCCGCTCGAAGACCTGGTCGCCGAAGGGCGGCTGGTTGACCTCCACCATGCGTACCGTGTAATCGATCGTCACCGTCGGCCTCCCCGCGTATTCGCCGGCGGGCGGCGCTCACCACCCGGTGTACCGGCCCGTCCAGCGTGCCGGCGGTGCGGGCGGTCGACCGAGGGTTTCTGCCGGCGGCAGATATGCCGACGGCAGAAGCCGGTCAGCAGCGTGGCGAGGGACCGGTGGCGAGCAGGACGTGAGGCTGCCCGGGGCCGCTCCGCAGGGCCCGGGTGACCCGCGCGGGGGAGCCGGGTCGGCGGCGGGTGGTCAGGGCGGGACGACGACCGGTCGTCAGCCGGGCGTCGGGGAGCCGGTTCGTGGGGCAGGTGGATCCGCCCGCCGCCGGACGGGTGACCGGGGCGGGACGGGTGACCGCGGTGGGGCGCCCAGCGGCCGGGGTGGGTCGGCCGGCCGGCAGGACCCGCCGACCCGCCGGAACCCGACCCGCCGGAACCCGACCGGTCGGGACCCGACCGGTCGGGACCCGACCGGTCGGGACCCGGGGCGGCGCGACCGGGGTCCGTGGCTCCACCCGGCGCAGGTCGTCACGGGCCTCTTCGAGCAGGTCGGAGAGGCGGATGCCGAGGGCCCGGCAGATCGCCGCGAGCACCTCCGAGGAGGCCTCCTTGCGCCCCCGCTCGACCTCGGAGAGATAGGGCACCGAGACCCCGGCCACCTCGGCGACCTCGCGCAGGGTGCGCCCCTGCCGGACCCGGAGCCGGCGCAGGACCCCACCGATCACCCGTCGTAGCAACGACATCCCGGCCTCCTCGTCGGCGGTGCGGTAGCCGACCCTGCTCATTGTGCCGGTTTCCGCCGGTTGCGGTTACCCGGCCCGCCCCGGCGGGGTCGTCACCTGCACGGCCGGTCTCCGGCGTACCGGCTATGTTGTGCACGTGCAGGTGGCAGCGGAGACAGGTCGGACCCGACGGTGATCCATTTTCCCGCGCAGCGGCGGGGGCCGCTCAGTGCGCTCAGCCTGCGACTGGCCGCCGCCGTCGCCCTGGTCTGTGCCGTGGTCGGCGCGGTCTACCTGGACCGCGAGGGCTACCGCGACGTCAACGAGGACGGCCTGACCCTCCTCGACTGTTTCTACTACGCGGTGGTCTCGCTCTCCACCACCGGCTACGGCGACATCACGCCGGCCTCGGACTCGGCCCGGCTGATCAACGTCCTCTTCGTCACGCCGGCCCGGGTGCTCTTCCTGATCATCCTGGTCGGCACCACTCTGGAAGTCCTGACCGAGCAGTACCGGACCGGCCGTCGGCTGAGCCAGTGGGGGAGAACCGTGAAGGACCACGTCATCATCTGCGGCTACGGCACCAAGGGCCGCAGCGCGGTCTCCGCCCTGCTGGAGAACGGGCTGGACAAGTCCCGGATCGTCGTCGTGGAGCGCAGCGGCGCCGCGATCCGGCAGGCCACCTCGGCCGGACTGGTGGCCATCGAGGGATCCGCCACCCGGTCGACCGTACTCAACGAGGCGCACGTCCGTACCGCCAAGGCGGTGATCATCGCGACCGACAGCGACGACGCCTCCGTGCTGGTGGCGCTGACCGTCCGGCAGCTCACCGCCGGGCAGGTCCGGATCATCGCGGCGGTCCGGGAGGCGGAGAACGCGCCGTTGCTCAAGCAGAGCGGCGCGCACCACGTGATCGTCTCCTCCGCCACCGCCGGCCGGCTGCTCGGCCTCTCCACCTCCGCGCCACCGTTGATCGACGTGGTCGAGGACCTGCTCACCCCCGGGCAGGGGATGGCGCTGGCGATGCGGTCGGCGGAACGGGCCGAGGTGGGCCGCTCGCCCCGGGAACTGGAGTCGCTGGTCATCGCCCTGGTCCGCCGGGGCAAGGTGGTCACTCTCTCCGACCAGGCCGGGGCCGTGATCGAGACCGGCGACATGCTGGTCTACGTCCGCGACGACCGGCCGCAGGCGGCGACGACCTCCTCCTGACGGTACGACGAAGGGGCGGCCCCGGACGGGACCGCCCCTTCGTCGTGTTCCGTGACGACCTAGAGGATGGTCCAGGTGTCGCCGCTGTTGAGCAGGCCGGCGAGCTGCTGCTCCGGCGTCTCGGTGGCGGCGGCCTTCGCCTCGGCGACCTGGGTCTGCACCACGCTGTCGTAGGTGGGGCGGTGTACCGAGCGGAACACGCCGATCGGGGTGTTGCTCAGGTCCGGCCTGGGCAGTCGGCTCAGCGCGAACGCGTAGGCCGGGTCGGTGACCGTCGCGTCGTGCACGACGATCTGCTCGGCCGGGGTGGACGCGGTCTCCCGGACCTCCAGACCGAAGCCGCCCGGCGGGTGGACCACGCAGAACCGGCCCTCGGCGCCGAACGTGATCGGCTGCCCGTGCTCCAGCCGGATCAGGAAGTCGTCCCGGGTGGCCGGCTCCTTGAGCTGCTCGAACGCGCCGTCGTTGAAGATGTTGCAGTTCTGGTAGATCTCCACGAACGCCGAGCCCTCGTGCTCGGCGGCGGCCCGCAGCACCGACTGGAGGTGCTTGCGGTCGGAGTCGATGGTGCGGCCGACGAAGGACGCCTCCGCGCCCAGTGCCAGCGAGATCGGGTTGAACGGCGCGTCCGCCGAGCCGGCCGGGGTCGACTTGGTGATCTTGCCGACCTCGGAGGTGGGCGAGTACTGCCCCTTGGTCAGCCCGTAGATCCGGTTGTTGAAGAGCAGGATCTTCAGGTTGACGTTGCGGCGCAGCGCGTGGATGAGGTGGTTGCCGCCGATGGAGAGGGCGTCACCGTCGCCGGTGACCACCCAGACCGACAGGTCCGGCCGGCTGACCGAGAGGCCGGTGGCGATCGCCGGGGCCCGGCCGTGGATCGAGTGCATCCCGTAGGTGTTCATGTAGTACGGGAAGCGCGAGGAACAGCCGATGCCGGAGACGAAGACGATGTTCTCGCGCGGGATCCTCAGCTCGGGCATGAACTGCTGCACGGCGGCGAGGATCGCGTAGTCACCGCAGCCGGGGCACCAGCGCACCTCCTGGTCGGACTTGAAGTCCTTGGCGGTGAGCTTGAGGGCGACGGGCTCAGACATTCTTCAGGACCTCTTCCAGCATCGTCTCCAGCTCCGCGGCCGTGAACGGCAGACCCCGGACCTGGTTGTACGCGATCGCGTCGACCAGGTAGCGGCCCCGGATCACCTGGGCGAGCTGGCCGAGGTTCATCTCGGGGACGACGACGCGGTCGTAGGAGCGCAGCACCGTGCCGAGGTTGGCCGGCATCGGGGCGAGGTGCCGCAGGTGCGCCTGGGCGATCGAGAGGCCGCGCTGCCGCAGCCCCCGGCAGGCCGCACCGATCGGCCCGTACGTCGAGCCCCAGCCGAGCACCAGCACCCGGGCGTCGCCGTCCGGGTCCTCCACCTCGACCTCCGGCACCGGGATGGTCTCGATCCGGGCGGCCCGGGTACGGACCATGAAGTCGTGGTTGGCCGGGTCGTAGGAGATGTCGCCGGTCTTGTCGGCCTTCTCCAGCCCGCCGATCCGGTGCTCCAGGCCCGGGGTGCCCGGGATGGCCCACGGGCGGGCCATCGTCTCCGGGTCACGCAGGTACGGCAGGAAGGTGCCGTTCTCGCCGTTGGGCTCGGTGGCGAACTCGACCCGCAGGTCGGGCAGGGAGTCCACCTCGGGCAGCAACCACGGCTCGGAGCCGTTGGCGACGTAGTTGTCGGAGAGCAGCAGCACCGGGGTGCGGTAGGTCAGCGCGATCCGGGCCGCCTCGATGGCCGCGTGGAAGCAGTCCGAGGGCGACTTCGGTGCGATCACCGCTACCGGGGCCTCGCCGTGCCGGCCGTAGAGGGCCATGTTCAGGTCGGCCTGCTCGGTCTTGGTGGGCATGCCCGTGGACGGGCCGGCCCGCTGCACGTCGACGATGACCAGGGGCAGCTCCAGCGCCACCGCCAGGGAGATCGTCTCGCTCTTGAGCGCGACACCCGGGCCGCTGGTGGTGGTGATGCCGAGCGCCCCGCCGTACGACGCGCCGAGCGCCGCGCCCACCGCCGCGATCTCGTCCTCGGCCTGCACGGTGACCACGCCGAAGCGCTTGTGCTTGCTCAGCTCGTGCAGGATGTCCGAGGCCGGGGTGATCGGGTACGCGCCGAGGAAGACCGGCAGCCCGGAACGGACCCCGGCGGCGACCAGCCCCAGCGAGAGGGCGGCGTTGCCGGTGATGTTGCGATAGGTGCCGGGGTGCATCTTCGCCGGCTTGACCTCGTACCGCACCGAGAAGGAGTCGGTGGTCTCGCCGAAGTTCCAGCCGGCCTTGAAGGCGGCGATGTTCGCGGCGACCAGCTCGGGCCGCTTGGCGAACTTGCGCTCCAGGAAGCGCAGCGTGGATTCGTACGGCCGGGAGTACATCCAGGAGAGCAGGCCGAGGGCGAACATGTTCTTGGCCCGCTCGGCGTCCTTCTTCGACACGGCCTGGTCGGCGAGCGCGCCGACCGTCATCGAGGTCAGCGCGACCGGGTGCACCACCCAGCCGGCGAGGGTGTCGTCCTCCAGCGGGTTGCTCTGGTAGCCGACCTTGGCCAGGTTGCGCTTGGTGAACTCGTCGGTGTTGACGATGATGTCCGCGCCCCGGGGCAGGTCGTGCAGGTTGGCCTTGAGGGCGGCCGGGTTCATCGCGACCAGGACGTTCGGCGCGTCACCCGGGGTGAGGATGTCGTAGTCGGCGAAGTGCACCTGGAAGCTGGAGACGCCGGGCAGGGTGCCGGCGGGGGCCCGGATCTCGGCGGGGAAGTTCGGCAACGTGGAGATGTCGTTGCCGAGCTGCGCGGTCTCCGAGGTGAACCGGTCGCCGGTGAGCTGCATGCCGTCGCCGGAGTCACCGGCGAACCGGATGACCACCCGGTCGAGTTGGCGGATCTGCTTGGTCACGCCTGAACCTCGTTTCGCGTGGCCCGGTCGCGCGGGCGGCCGAACCTGATGCTGGCCTCGCCTTGCCCGGCCACCTGACCTCCTTGGACGCACTGCTGGGGCGGGCCATCCGGAAAACCGACCCGGCCCGCTTCGCTCAACATCTAGGAGCCTACGTCGGGCAGGGGGTCCCATCGGGCCGCAGGTCCGCCGAATGGGACCGCCTTACCCTGGAAACTGTACGGTTTTGTGACGTTTCGCGGCTAGGGCCGTAATCGAAATCACCGGTCGGGCTTCCGTCAGTCGATCGATGGAGATCATTTGGAGCCGTCGCCGGCCCCGGCCGCCCCGCCCGGCACGCCGGTCAGCCGCCGACGCAGCGACGTGGTCGCCAGCGTCAGTGCCAGCACCACCAGGAGGCCGGAGACACCGATGAGGATGATCGCGGTCCGCTGCGCCGGGCTCAATCCGTCGTCCGGACCCGAACCTCTGGTCGAACCGGTGAGGACACCCTGCGAACCGGTCGGCTGGGGCGCGCCGGCCACCGGGGTGGTCAGCGCGGCGGCGGCGGTGATCCGGAAGCTCATCTGCACCCGGCGGCTCTCGACGTTGCGCGGGTCGAGCTGGCCGACCACCCCGCCGGAGAACGGTGCCCGCCGCTGCGCCTCCGGCGTCGCGACCACCGGAAGCCGCAGGACGGCCGTCCGGCCGGCCGACACCGTCCCCACCTCGCACCGGGTGCGCCCGGTGGCCGGCTGGGACGTGCAGCCGGCCGGCGGTTCGGGCACGCTCACCCCGTCGGGCAGGACCACCTCGACCAGGCCTGCGGCGTCCACCGAGCCGGTGTTGCCGAGCCGCACCTCCAGCGTGCTCGGCCCGCCGCCGATGTCGAAGGCCACCTCGTCGGCCTCCAGCGCGATGCCGGGCACCGGTGGGCCGGGCGGGAACAGGACTGCGAAGCCCTCGTCGTCGCTGACCGGGGCGGGCTGCCCCGGGGCGGTCGCGGTGACCGACACCGTGCCGCTGAGCGGCATCTGCCGCCAGGCGTCCCCGCTGACCCGGACCCGGATCAGGGTGCTGAACCGCGCGCCCGGCGCGACCGTCCACGCGCCGCACCGGTGGCCACCGTCGCCGGCCGGGGCGCACCCCGGCGTACCGGCGTCGGTGACCCCGGCCGGCAGGGCGTACGCCAGGCCGACCTGGCCGGTCACCTCGCCGGTGTTGGTCACGGTGACCCGGAGGGCTGCCGTGGTGCTCGCCGCGTTCCAGTACTCGGTGGTCAGGTGGACGTCCCCGGTGGTGACCCGGACGCCGAGCCGGGCGGCGGTCGGCTCACCCGGGGCGGACGTCGTCGGCAGGGAGTGGGTCGGCAGCGGCGGCCGGGGCGTCGCGCTTCGGGTGGGGGTGGGCGGCGGACCGGCCGTGGTCACCGTAGGTAGTGGGTCGGGTGCGGCGGTGGTCGGTGGCGGTGGCGTCTCGCCCGGCGGTTCCTCGGTGGGCGGCGCGGTGGTGGGCGCCGGCTCGGTCGGGGTGGGCGGATCCGTCGGCGGCTCCGGGTCGCCGTTGCCTGCCGGATCGGTGACCGGCGCAAACGCCTGCCCGGCGGTGACCGGCGCGGCGGTGGCCAGGCCCGGGGCCACGGCCGCCGCGGTGGCGGCGCCGACGGCGAGCGAGATCGACAGCAGGGACACCACCCACCGGTCTCGGAGGCGCTCACCGGGGCGTGCGTCGGGGCGCGTCATCTCTCCTCCGGTCACAGTGGGTGAGGATTCATTATTCGGTAACAGTTGTCGCATGACACTGGTCCGCCGGGAAACAGTTGCGTAACGGGTCGGGGCCGGCGGGTGGGCGGTAGGCTGTCGGGCCATGGGCGGGTACCTGGGCTCGTACGCGACGCTCGGGCTGTTGCTGGCCGCGAGCGTCCTCTTCTTCGTAGTGGCGTTCTCGGCCAACCGGGTGTTACGTCCCGCCCGTCCGGCCGATCCGCCGGGCAAGCGCGTCAGCTACGAGTGCGGCCTGGACCCGGTGGGTGGCGACTGGGCGCAGATGCAGATCCGCTACTACGTCTACGCGTACCTCTACGTGCTCTTCGCCGTCGAGGCGGTCTTCCTCTTCCCCTGGGCGGTGGTTTTCGACCGGCCCGGATTCGGCCTGGTCACCGTCGCCGAGATGGGCATCTTCGTGGCCGTGCTCGCGCTCGGCATCCTCTACGCCTGGCGGCGGAACATCCTGCGCTGGACCTGACCGGCGACGGTGCCGGTCCCGACCGGCGTCGTCCTCGCCGACCCCGCGAGAGATGGGTGGCGGGGCCGGGCGGCCGGCTCAGGCCAGGCCGCGTCGGGTGAGGGCGGGCGGCCGGTCCCCCCGGATCGAGGCCACCATGTCCAGCACCCGCCGGGTCTGCCGGACCTGGTGGGCCCGGAACACCCGGGCGCCCAGCCAGGCCGACACGGCGGTGGCGGCGAGGGTGCCCTCCAGCCGCTCGGCCACCGGCAGGTCGAGGGTCTCCCCGACGAAGTCCTTGTTCGACAGGGCGACCAGCAGCGGCCACCCGGTGCCGGCCAGCTCGCCGAGCCGCCGGGTGATCTCCAACGAGTGCCGGGTGTTCTTGCCGAAGTCGTGTGCCGGGTCGATGAGGATCCCGTCGCGGCGTACCCCCAGCCCCACCGCGCGGTCGGCCAGGCCGGTCACCGTGCTCAGCACGTCCGCCACCACGTCGTCGAAGGCGGCCCGGTGCGGCCGGGTCCGCGGCGCCAGCCCGCCGGCGTGTGAGCAGACCAGCCCCGCGCCGCTCTCGGCGGCCACCCGGGCCAGCGCCGGGTCCGCGCCGGACCAGGTGTCGTTGAGCAGGTCCGCCCCGGCGGCGACCGCCTCCACCGCCACCTCGGCCCGCCAGGTGTCGATCGAGATGACCACCTCCGGGAAGGCGGCCCGGACGGCGGCGATGGTGTCGACCGTACGGCGGATCTCCTCGGCGACGTCCACCTCGTCGCCGGGACCGGCCTTCACCCCACCGATGTCGACGATCTCGGCGCCCTCGGTCACCGCCCGCTCCACGGCCCGCAGGGCGCTGTCCGCGGCGTAGGTGGCACCCCGGTCGAAGAACGAGTCCGGGGTGCGGTTGACGATCGCCATCACCACCAACTCGCCCGGGGCGAACGTACGCCCGCCGAGCCGCAGCGTCCCGGTCATGCCCGCCTCCCGAACCCCGCCCGTAACCGACCGTCTGCGACGCTAGCCGGTCCGCCCGCCCCCGCGTGCCCCGGACACCGTCCGAACCGGTCGACGGCACGCGGTGATCCGGGGTCGCCCGACGGCGATCGTCATGCCACGATCTGTGCATGGGTCAGCTTCTGCTCCTGCTGGTCGTGGCGTTGACCGTCGCGGCGGTGGTGTTCGGTGTGACGGTCCTGGTGAGCGGTCGTGATCCGGGCCTGGTCCCGGTCGAGCCGGACGGCCGGTCGGTGCCGCTGCCCGGCGGCCGTCCGCTCGCCGAGTCGGACATCGGCACGGTTCGTTTCGACACCGCGCTGCGGGGGTACCGGATGGACCAGGTCGACCAGGCGCTGCGCCGGGCGGCCTACGACATCGGTTACAAGTCCGAGTTGATCGGCGTGCTGGAAGCGGAGGTCGCCGCCTTGCGGGAGGGACGCACCATCGAGGCCGACCAGCTGCGGGACACCCGGCTGGCCGCGCTGACCGGCGCCTCCGCCGCCGTGGCTGCCGACGACGTCCCGGGCGCCGGTCCCACCCCGGCCGACACGGACTCCCCGGCTACCGTGGCCAGCCCCTCCGCCGACGCCACCGCCCCGGCCGGTGACCCCCGGCGGGACGGCGACGCGGACGACGCCGGAGCGGAGCACCCCCCGGCCGGCCAGTCCGACCCGGTCGTCCGGTCGGAGTCGGCGTGACCGCACCGGGAGGCTCGGAGGAACTGCGGGAGGCGGCCCAACCCGGTGCCGGTGAGGTCACCGCGACGGTGATCGTCGACGCGCCCGCCGAACGGGTCTTCGCCGCCCTCACCGCGTGGGAGCGCCAGTCGGAGTGGATCCCCTTCACCCGGGTCCGCGTCGTGGAGGGGGACGGTGGCGAGGGGAGCCTGATCGAGGCGGTCACCACGATCGGGCCGGCGGCGCTGCGCGACGAGATGCGGGTGGTCCGGGTCGACGCGCCGTACGAGGTGGGTGTGGTCCACTGCGGGCGGCTGCTGCGCGGCCCCGGAGTGCTGCGCTGCACCCCGATGCAGGGCGACCGGACCCAGGTGGTGTGGCACGAGTGGTTCCACCTGCCCGGTGGCGCGGCCGGCCGGGTCGCCTGGCCGGTGCTCTGGCCCGGCTCGAAGTTCAGCCTGACCGGGGCGCTGCGGAAGTTCGGCCGGCTCGTCGAGCAGGGCCGCCTGCCCTGACCGGTGCGACGTCGGCGGCGGTCAGGAGCCGTCGGCGGGGTCGGGCCGCCAGCCCGGGGAACGCAGCAGGTGGCCGGCACGGTGCCGCCAGGACGCTGCCGCCCGTACGTCCCGGGCGATCGCGACGTACTCGTGGAACGCCACCCGCAGCGGGTTGTGGGTGGCGATGTTCGTGGTCAGGCCGTAGACGCAGCGGTCCCGTTCGGGGGCGAACGTGCCGAAGAGCCGGTCCCAGACGATCAGGATGCCGCCGAAGTTGCGGTCCAGGTAACCGCCCTGCGAGGCGTGGTGCACCCGATGGTGCGACGGGGTGTTGAAGACCGCCTCGAACCACCGGGGCATCCGGTCGATGCGCTCGGTGTGGATCCAGAACTGGTAGAGCAGGTTGACCGAGCCGCAGAAGGCGACCACCGCCGGATGCACCCCGACCAGGACCAGCGGTACGTAGAAGACCCAGCCGGCCGCGCTCGTCCAGGGCTGGCGCAGCGCGGTGGAGAGGTTGAACCGCTCCGAGGAGTGGTGCACCACGTGCGTCGCCCAGAGGATCCGGACGACGTGGTGGCCCCGGTGCGACCAGTAGTAGCAGAAGTCCTGCGCCAGCAGGATCAGCGGCCAGGTCCACCAGACCTCGCCGATCCGCAGTGGGGTGAGCGCGTACAGCAGCGCGTACGCGGCGGTGATCGGGATCTTCCAGAGCAGGTCCGCCCCGACGCTGCCCAGGCCCATGGTCAGGCTGGTGGCGGTGTCCGCCGTCGAGTAGCCGAGCTCGTCGTCGTCGCGGTGCAGCAGGTAGGAGACCCGTTCCAGCACGATCAGCAGCAGGAAGGCCGGGATCGACCAGGCGATGACGTCCGGGAAGTCCTTCATCGGGCCGCGCCTCCCACCGCCGTCGGCCGCGCCGGAGTGGCGCTGCTACCGATCGGTAACCAGCACGATAGGCAGCCCGGCGGGCCGAGGCAATGGTCCGGCACCGGGTGACCTACGGTGGATGCCGTGGACGACCTGGTGACCGGTGCCGACGGGCTGGCCCGCTGCGGATGGGGTGCGGGCACCCCGGACTACGCGGCCTACCACGACGGGGAATGGGGTCGGCCGCTGCGCGGCGACGACGCGCTCTACGAGCGGATCACGCTGGAGGCGTTCCAGTCCGGCCTCTCCTGGCTGACCATCCTGCGCAAGCGCGCGGCGTTCCGGCGGGCCTTCGACGACTTCCGGATCACCACGGTCGCCGGCTACGGCGAGGCCGACGTGACCCGACTCCTCGGCGACGCGGGAATCGTGCGCAACCGGGCCAAGATCGAGGCGGCGATCGCCAACGCGCGGGCCGCCCTCGACCTGCCCGAGGGGCTCTCCGCGCTGCTCTGGTCCTACGCCCCGCCCGCCCGGTCGATCCGTCCCGGCCGGCTGGCCGAGGTGCCGGCGGTGACGCCGGAGTCGACCGCGCTGGCCAAGGCGCTCAAGAAGCGCGGTTTCCGCTTCGTCGGGCCGACCACCGCGTACGCGCTGATGCAGGCCACCGGCATGGTCGACGACCACGTCGCCGGCTGCCACGTCGTCCTCGTCCCGGCGGCGTGACGGGATGGCGGACATGACCGGCACCGATCGGGCCTGGGCGGTGCTGCTCCCCGCCGACCGGTACGACGCCGAGCGGCTCGTCCAGCACGACACGCTGGAGCTGACCGGCCTGGAGACCGCGCACCGGCCGGCCCCCGGTGACCCGGTCGCGGTGGTCGTCGACGGGGAACCACCGGTGCTGGTCGCGCTCGGCCGGGTCGCGTCCGGCGTCGGGACCGAACAGGATCCGGACGACCCCGGCGCGGACGACGTGCCGACGCCGCTGGTGGTGTCGTACACCCGGCGGGCCTTCGACGAGCCGCTGCCGGTCGACGGGCTGGTACCCGAGGGTCCGGTCACCCCGCTCGCCGCCGACCGTTGGCAGGCCCTGGCCGACCGGCTCGGGCCCCCGCCACCCCGGCGGACCTGGCTGGTCAGCCTGGACCTGCCGATCGAGGCGGCGAACCCGGCCGAGGCGGTGCGGATCTTCTGGTCGTACGTGCGCGAGTTGGGCCCCCGGGAGCTGCCCGCGTACGTCTCGCCCAGCGGGGACGAGCTGGCCATGCAGGCGTTCGTGCTCGGCGCGGAGGCCAACCAGGACCCGGAGGAGGACGACTAGCACCCGTCCTCGCGGGTACGCAGCCGGCACGGAGCCGGCGCTGCCGGTTCCCGGTACGCCGCCCGAACGCGCGGCGCGGGAGAGGAACGCCGATGCGCTTTCAGGACAGGGTCGTCTTCGTCACCGGCGGTGCGTCCGGGCTGGGCGCCGCCACCGCCCGGCGGTTCGCCGCCGAGGGTGCCCGGGTGGCGATCGCCGACATCAACGCCGAGGGGGCCACGCGGGTCGCCGCCGAACTGCCGGATGCCCTGTGGGTGACGGTCGACACCGGTGACGCCGACTCGGTCGAGCAGGGCATCGCCACGACGCTCGACCGCTACGGACGGATCGACGTGATCTTCAACAACGCCGGCATCGACGGCAAGCAGCAGCCGCTGCACGAGATGGATCTGGAGAACTGGGAGCGGGTCCGGCGGATCAACGGCGACGGCGTCTTCCACGTGCTCAAGTACGGCATCGAGGCGATGCTGCGCGGTGGTGGCGGAGCGATCGTGAACACCTCGTCGACCACCGCGCTGGCCGCCCAGGAGAACGTCTCGCCGTACACCTTCACCAAGGCCGGGATCGTCGGGCTGACCAGGTCGGCGGCCATCGAGTACGCGGCGCGCGGGGTGCGGGTCAACGCGATCGCCCCGACCGTGGTGATGACGCCGCTGGTCGAGCACTTCATCGCGAGCGCACCGGATCCGGCACTGATGCGTCAGCAGATGGAGTCCTTCAACCCGAAACCCGGCATCCCCACCCCGGAGGACATCGCCGGGGTGGTCGCCTTCCTCGCCTCCGACGAGGCTGCCTGGATCACCGGCCACACCGTCCCGGTCGACGGCGGGTACGTTGCCCGCTGATCCCGCCGGCTCAGCGCCCCTCGTAGACCGGCTGCTCCTTGCGGACGAAGGCATGGGTGGCGGCGCGGTGGTCGGCGGTGCCCCCGCAGATCGTCTGCGCCTGCGCCTCGGCGGCCAGCGCGTCGGCGAGGGTGCCCGCGTCGGCGATGGAGAGCTGGCGCTTGATCGCCCCGTACGCGACGGTCGGACCGGCGGCCAGCCGGGCGGCGAGTTCCTGGGCGGTCGGCAGCACCTGCTCGTCGTCGGCCACGAGCTGGTTGAGCAGTCCCAGCTGGCGGGCTTCCTCGGCGCCCACCGGCTCGGCCAGCATCAGCAGCTCGACCGCCTTGGCGTGGCCGACCAGCCGGGGCAGCGTCCAGGACGCGCCGGTGTCGGCGGCCAACCCCACCTTCGCGAAGGCCATCAGGAACTTCGTCCTCGGCCCACCGATCCGGATGTCGGCGAGGAAGGCCAGCGACGCCCCGGCCCCGGCAGCCATGCCGCGTACCGCCGCGACCACCGGCTTGGGCAGGTTGGCCAGGCGGGCGGCGATCGGGTTGTAGTGCGCGCCGACGGTGGCCAGCGCGTCGCCCTTGGTCGACTCCAGGGTCGCCACGTGTTCCCGCAGGTCCTGGCCGGCACTGAACTGCCCGCCCGCCCCGGCGAGCACCACCGCCCGGCAGGTCCGGTCGGTCTCCAGTTCGGCGAGGGTGTCCCGCAGGGCCTCCTTGAGCGCCACGTCGAGCGCGTTCATGGCCGTCGGGCGGTTCAGCGTCAGGGTGACCACGGCGTCGGTGCGGTCGACCAGGAGCGGCTCGGTCACGTGTCTAACGACCCTTCTGTCGTACGGGGCGGCTGCCCAGGTCGAGGCACTGCTCCACGTACCGGTCGGCGGCCGGGCGGAGCCGGGCCGCGTGTCGGTCGAAGAAACTGGCGGCGCTGGTGCCGGGCCAGCGTTCGGGCAGCAGGGCCGGGGGCAACTGCGGATCCTTGAACAGGAAGGTACGCCACGCGTGCACCAGTCGGAATCGCGCCGCGTACGCCTCCTCGTCACCGCTGCGCGCGGTGACCGTGGCCAGCAGGGGGCGCTGTTCGGCGACGAACTCCTCGTACGCCCGGCCGATCTCGGCGAGGTCCCAGGCGCGACGGACCATGGCCACCGCGCCCGGGGTGCCGCCGGCGTGGGCGGCGGTGAAGCGTTCGTACCGGACGCCGCCCTCGGTCAGCACGACGTCGGCGTCCTCGGCGGCCCGGGTGGCGACCCAGGTCTGTTCGTCGAGGGTGCCGTAGCCGAGGAAGCGCAGGGTCGTGGCGAGTCGCTGCCGTTCCCGGCGATTGCTCGGGGCGTCGAGCACGATCAGGTCGAACCGGCCGTCCCAGCCGGTCCGGGCGGTGCGGTAGATCCGGGACGCCGCCTCGTCGAGTCGGCGGGCCGCCTTCGGGGTGATCCCGTAGCCCGGTCCGGAGGCGAGTCGGGTCGGGTCCAGCCAGCCCTGCCGCACCATCCGGGAGACCGCGGTACGCACGGCCGGGGGCGCGATACCGAGCGGTGCGAGCAGTTTGACCAGGGCGGCGACCGGTGCCCGGCCGCCCCGGGGACGGAGGTGGTCGCCGTACAGGTCGAAGAGTGCCGACCGTGCCTGCATGACCGCACATTGTGACAGGCCTATTCGGGATATGCTAGACGCTGTTACACCAATGCTGCTTCGGTTTGGGTCCGGCGGTGTTCATCAGGGAAAATCGTTGGTCAGCACCGCGCGTCGGCGCGTGGTGGGTTTAACGCGAAGTGGCTGTGGGGCAACCCACCGACCCTGGTGTAGGTCTGAGGGGAGACAACATGGCGGCGATGAAGCCGCGGACGGGCGACGGTCCGCTGGAGGTCACCAAGGAGGGCCGGGGCATCGTCATGCGGGTTCCGCTGGAGGGTGGTGGCCGGCTCGTCGTCGAGATGACTCCCGACGAGGCCAACGCGCTCGGTGACGCGTTGAAGGCAGCCGCCGGCTGATGGAGGAGTGGCCCGGGTGGCGTCCGCCGCCCGGGTGGTCCGGAAGAACCTGAGCCACCGGTACACCGGTGGCTCAGGCTCTTCGTGTTCCTGAATCCCAGGAGGTACGGCAAAGCGTGCTGGACATCCGTCTGGTGATCGGTCCCGACCGGTTCGACACCCTCGTCCTACCTGTCCGAAGCGCCGAGGGGACGGACGCCCCGGCGGCGCTGGTCCCGACGACGGCGACACTCCCCGACGACCTGGTCGCGGAGGCCACCGCCCTGGTCTCGGCGGCGGCCCTGACCGGGACCGCCGGTGAGACCCGGCTCCACCTGCGCCCACTGGCCACCCCCGCACGGCTGCTGCTGCTCGGCGTGGGCGACGACGACGAAGCCGGCTGGCGGGCCGCCGGGGCCGCGCTGGTCCGTACCCTCGCGGAGGAGACCTCCGCCACCGTGGCCCTGCCGGCCGGTGCACCGCCGGAGGCGGTACGCGGCCTGGCCGAGGGGGCGCTACTGGCCTCCTACCGCTTCCGGCTGGCCGACGCCACGTCGACCCCGGCGCTGGCCGAACTGGAGATCGCGGTCGACGAGCCGGGACGGTACGCCGCCGCGCTCGACACCGCCGGAACCACCGCCCGGATGACCTGTTTCGCCCGGGACCTGACCAACATGCCGTCGTCGGTGAAGAACCCGGACTGGTTCGCCGGCCAGGTCGCCGGGCTCGCCGCCGACCTGCCCGACGTCGATCTGCGGGTCTGGCAGCCCGACGAACTCGCCGAAGCGGGCTTCGGTGGCATCCTCGCCGTCGGCGGCGGCTCGGCCAAGGGGCCCCGCCTCGTCGAGCTGAGCTGGCACCCGGCCGGCGCGACGACCCACGTGGTGCTGGTCGGGAAGGGGATCACCTTCGACACCGGCGGCATCTCGATCAAGCCGTTGTCCGGCATGAAGCTGATGCGCAAGGACATGGCGGGGGCCGCCGCCGTGGTCGCCGCCACCCTCGGGGCCGCCGCGCTGCGCCTCCCCGTCCGGATCACCGCGCTCGCGCCGCTGGCCGAGAACATGGTCTCCGGGTCGGCCTTCCGTCCGGGCGACGTGATCCAGCACTACGGCGGGCTGACCAGCGAGTCGACCAACTCCGACGCCGAGGGCCGACTGGTGCTCGCCGACGCTCTGGCGTACGCGGTGGACCGGCTCGCCCCCGACGTGCTGATCGACCTGGCCACCCTGACCGGGGCCAACTCGATCGCGCTGGGTTCGCGGCACGCCGCGCTCTACACCGAGAACGACGAGCTGGCCGAGGCGTTGGTCTCGACCGCCGCCGAGGCGGGTGAGCGGTCCTGGCGGATGCCGTTGGTGGGTGACTACGTCGAGTACCTCGGCAGTGACCTGGCCGACTTCTACAGCGCCCCGAACCGGGGCGCGGGCTCGGTGGTCGCCGCCCTGTACCTGCGGGAGTTCACCGGCGACCTGCGGGACCGCTGGGTGCACTTCGACATGTCCGCGCCGGCCTGGTCGTCCGACGCCACCGGGGAACTCGCCCGGGGCGCCACCGGCTGGGGCGTGCGGGGCCTGCTGCGCTGGCTGGCGACACTGGCCTGAGCCGCACCCGGTGGCTGCCCGGTCGGACGTTGCCGCCCGGGGTGGTTGCAGGGGCCCTTCCTACCGCATCCTGCCGAGGAGGGGACCCCTGCACACACCCGGGGACCGTGCGGGGAAGCCCCGGTGGTGCGGCGGTCAGCAGCGGATGGCGGCCAGCAGGCCGTGCCCGACCGGGAGCAGGGCGGGCACCCACTCCTCCGACTCCCGGAGCGCCTTCATGGTCTCGCGCAGCATCACCGTCTCCGGGTCACGGGCGGCCGGGTCGCCGATCCGCCCGCCGGCCAGGGCACCGTTGACGGCGAGCACGCCGCCCGGACGGAGCAGCCGCAGCGCGGCGTCCACACAGGCACTGACCCCGGTCACGTCGGCGTCGACGAACAGCAGGTCGTACGCCCGATCGGCGAGGCGGGGCAGGACGTCGAGGGCACGTCCGGCGATGATCCGGGTACGGCCCGCCGGGAAGCCCGCCTCGGCGAAGATCCGCCGGGCGATCCGTTGGTGCTCGACCTCCACGTCGATGGTGGTCAGCACCCCGTCGGCGCGCATCCCGCGGAGCAGCCAGACGCCGCTGACCCCGGTCCCGGTGCCGACCTCCACCACCGCCCTTGCACTGCCGGCGGCGGCGAGCAGCCGCAGGGCGGCACCGGCCCCGGTGGTCACCGCGTCGACGCCCACCTCCTCGGCGAGACTGCGGGCGGTGCGCAGGACGAGATCCTCGGCGACGTACGACTCGGCGAACTGCAGGGCCTGCGCCGTGGAACTGCCGGAACTGGCGGCCGTGGCGATGGGACACCTCCGGGGGCGGCGGGAGCGGAGCGGGGCGGGTTGGCCGTATGAGCCTAGAGGCGACGGTCGAGGGGCGCAGTCACGCGGTCGGTCGCTGTGGTGTCCGCCGGTACGACCATGGGTCCCGGACCGGGCATCCGTGCAATCCTGGATGGTGATCCCGTCCGTCGCGGCCGGGCCGGTGCCGCCGGCCCGCCCCCGGTGGACGGGGCTCGGGACGGACTGGGAGGCACCGACGTGACCGACGGCTGGGACTGGCGCCGGCCCGCCGCGAACAACCCCGTACCGCCGCAGCCGCCGGTCGCCGGGGGCCTGCCGACGGGCGGGGGGTACGGGGGACCGACGAACGGGGGCGTACCGGCCGGCGGGCACGCCACGGGTACCGCCTCGCCCTGGTGGTCCGACGCGCTCGCCGACCCGTGGCGGGACCCGGCCGCGCCCACCGCCGTGGTGTTGCCGGCCGTGCCGGTGCGGGGAACGGAACCGGAACCGGTGGCCGACCCGGACGCGCCCCGTCGACCGGTGCTGCGCCAGATGTTGCTGATCGTCGTGGTCGCCGCGCTGCTCGCCGGCACGCTCGGCGGCGCGCTGGGCTACGTGTTCGCGGTACGCGGCGGCGCGGGCGGGACGGTGCTCGGGGCCCAGCCGCAGGAGGCGCCGGTGGCCGCCCAGCGCAAGCCCGACTCGCTGGCCGGGGTCGCCGCGCGGGTGCTGCCCAGCGTGGTCACCGTCCGGGTCGGCGGTGCCGCCGGCACCAGCGAGGGCTCGGGCTTCATCGCCAGCGCCGACGGCCACGTGATCACCAACGACCACGTGATCGCCGGGGGCAACGGCAGGGCGACGGTGATCTTCAACGACGGCTCCTCCGCCCCGGCCACCCTGGTCGGCCAGGATCCGGAGTCCGACATCGCTGTGATCAAGGTCGCCCGGACCGGGCTGCGGCCGGTCGAGTTCGGCGACTCGGACGCCCTCGCGGTCGGCGACCCGGTGCTCGCCATCGGTTCGCCGCTCTCCCTGGCGAACACGGTGACCGCCGGCATCGTCAGTGCCCTGGACCGGACCATGCGGGCCGGTGAGCCGGGCGGACCGGTGCGCTACTACGCGGCCATCCAGACCGACGCGGCGGTCAACCACGGCAACTCCGGCGGTCCGCTGGTGGACGGCGCGGGTCGGGTCGTCGGGGTGAACTCGACGATCAAGTCGCTGGTCTCCGACGGGCAGGAGGCCGGGAACATCGGCCTCGCCTTCGCCATCCCGATCAACCAGGCCAAGCGCATCACCCAGGACATCATCGGCACCGGCAAGGCCCGCCGTACGGTGATCGGCGCCGAGGTGCCCGGACCGGGCGCCGCCCCCAGCGCCACCGGTGGCGTACGACTGGTCGCGGTCGAGCCGTCCGGGCCGGCGGCCGGGGCCGGGCTGAGGGCCGGCGACGTGGTCCTCCGGCTGGCCGGGCGACCGTTGTCCGAGCCGACCGACCTGATCGCCCTGGTGCGCAAGTTCGCTCCCGGGTCGGTGGTGACGGTCGAGTACCGACGTGGCTCGTCCCTGGAGACCGCCTCGGTGACGCTGGCCGCGGACGCCAAGTAGGGGACGGCCGCCCCCTCCCGGAAGCTGCCCGGCGTGCGTACGCTTGCCGACAGGTGCCGAGGAGGAGGCTGCGCGTGTTCGACAACCTGGGCGGTTTCGAGATCGGTGCGCTGCTGCTGCTCGCGTTGCTGATTTTCGGCGACCGACTGCCGGCGGTCATCAGCGACGGCCTGCGGATGGTGCGCAACCTGCGCAACATGGCCCGCAACGCCACCACCGACCTGAGCCGGGAGTTG
The DNA here is from genome assembly GCF_040639195.1 of Micromonospora sp. NPDC023956. Lineage (NCBI taxonomy): Bacteria > Bacillati > Actinomycetota > Actinomycetes > Micromonosporales > Micromonosporaceae > Micromonospora > Micromonospora sp. NPDC023956. The sequence goes on along the minus strand of NZ_JBEZZN010000002.1, from coordinate 29,902 downwards.
GGCACCGACATCCAGCTGGAGGACCTGCACCCCAAGGCGTTCATCCGCAAGCACCTGCTCAGCGAGGAGGACGAGCAGGCGATCCGGAAGCCGTTGCAGGGCATCTACGACGACCTGCGGGCCGACGTCGACGGGGTGCACAAGGAGCTGAAGGACGTGGCCGCCGCGGCGGACGTGCGCTCCGGTGCCACCGCGGCCAGCACGCCGCCCCGGCCCCGCAGCTACGACGTCGACGCCACCTGACCCCGGTCCGCGAGCGGCGGGGCCGGGCGGCGTCGGTCAGCGTCTGACCCGGCCCGCGAGCGGCGGAGCCGATCGAGGTCGGTCAGCGGCCGGCGGGCTTGAGGCCGAGGGGCTTGCCGAGCAGCGACTCACGACGTACGGCCAGCCGGTCGGCGACCGCGTCCAGTGCCTTCGCGGCCGGGGCGGTCGGATCGGCGAGCACGACCGGGGTGCCGGCGTCGCCGGCTTCGCGGACCCGGGTGTCGAGTGGGATCTGCCCGAGCAGCGGCACCTGCGCGCCGATGATCCGGGTCAGCGACTCGGCCACGGTCGCCCCGCCACCGGAGCCGAAGACCTCCATCCGGGAACCGTCCGGCAGCTCCAGCCAGGACATGTTCTCGATCACGCCGACCACCCGCTGGTGGGTCTGTAGCGAGATCGCGCCGGCCCGCTCGGCCACCTCGGCGGCGGCGGCCTGCGGGGTGGTGACCACCAGGATCTCCGCGTTCGGCAGCAGCTGGGCCAGCGAGATCGCCACGTCGCCGGTGCCCGGGGGCAGGTCGAGCAGGAGGACGTCCAGGTCGCCCCAGTAGACGTCGGCGAGGAACTGCTGCAACGCCCGGTGCAGCATCGGGCCGCGCCACACCACGGCGGCGTTGCCGGCGGTGAACATGCCGATCGAGATGACCTTCACGCCGTGCGACTGGGGCGGCATGATCATGTCTTCCACCCGGGTCGGGCGGGCGTCCGTGCCGAGCATCCGGGGCACCGAGTGGCCGTAGATGTCCGCGTCGACCACCCCGACGGAGAGCCCCCGGGCGGCGAGCGCGGCGGCCAGGTTCACCGTCACGCTGGACTTGCCGACGCCGCCCTTGCCGCTGGCCACCGCGTACACCCGGGTCCGGGAGCCGGGCTGGGCGAACGGGATGACCGGTTCCTCGGTCGAGCCCCCGCCACGCAGCTGGGCCTGGAGCGACTGCCGTTGCTCGGCGCTCATCACCCCGAACTCGATCTCCACCCCGGTCACCCCGGGCACCGCGCCGACGGCGGCGGTGATGTCGGAGCGCAGCTTCTCCTTCAGCGGACAGCCGGCGACGGTGAGCAACAGCTCGATCCGGACGACGCCGTCGTCGCCGACGACCGCGGAGCGGACCATGCCGAGGTCGGTGATCGGCCGGCGGATCTCGGGGTCGTCGACGGTGGCCAGCGCGGACTGGACGGCGTCGGAGACGGTGCTGACGGGTGCGGACATGCCCGCAATGCTACGTCGGTGCCCGTCCGTGACCACGGGCAGCGGGGGCGGTGTGAGCGAGTCGGCGGTCGTCCGGTTGGTCCGGTTCCGGCGACCCGGTCGGTCCGTGCCCGGCCGGTCCGGGCAGAGCGGCTCGACCAGCGGGCTCCGTGCCCGGCCGGTCCGTGTCGGTCAGTCCGTGCCCGGTGGGCCCGCTCTCGGTTCGTCCAAGGGCTCGTCGAGCGGTTCGGGGCGCTGGCCGGGCTTCTCCTGCTGCCGACGTTCGAGCCGGTGGCGGCGCTGCTGGGCCTCGTCCAGCTCCTCGGCCAGCCGGGCCAGCTCGGAGCGGAGGAAGTCCCGGGTGGCCACCTCGCCCAGGGCGATCCGCAGGGCGGCGATCTCCCGCGCCAGGTACTCGGTGTCCGCCTTCTGCGCGGTGGCGCGACGGCGGTCCTCCTCGAGCGAGACCCGGTCCCGGTCGGCCTGCCGGTTCTGTGCGAGCAGGATCAGCGGGGCCGCGTAGGACGCCTGCAGGGACAGCACCAGGGTCAGGAACGTGAAGGTGTACGGGTCGAAGCGCAGCTGGGCCGGGGCCAGGGTGTTCCAGACGAACCAGGCCGCGATCACCACCGTCATGTAGACGATGAAGTTCGCCGTGCCCATCCCCCGGGCGATCCCCTCGGACCAGCGTCCGAACGCCTCCGGGTCGAACCGGGGCAGCTTGATCGTGCGGGGCTCCGCCGGCTGGTCCAGCCGTTCGGAGCGGCGCTGCTCAGCCATGCCCACCGTCCGTCAGCCAGCTCCCGTCCGCCTCCCCGTGCAGGGCGCCGCCGGAGGAGTCGGAGAGGTCGGCCGCGGCGTCCCGGTCCCGCCAGTCCCGGGGCAGGGAGTGGTCCAGTACGTCGTCCACGGTGACCGCGCCGACCAGCCGGTTGTTGCGGTCCACGACGGGCATGGCGACCAGGTCGTAGGTGGCCATCCGACGGGTGATCTCCGGCAGGGGGGTGGTCTCGCGCAGCGGGTCGATGTCGTTGAGCACCACCCCGCCGAGCAGGTCGGCCGGGGGCTCCCGGAGCAGGCGCTGGAAGTGCACCATCCCCAGGTAGCGCCCGGTCGGGGTGGTCATCGGGGCCCGGGAGACGAAGACCTGTGCCGCCACGGCGGGGGAGAGCTGTGGCTCCCGGATCCGGGCCAGCGCCTCGGCGACCGTCGCATCCGGCGGGAGGATCACCGGCTCGGAGGTCATCACGCTGCCCGCGGTACCCGGCGTGTACTTCAGCAACTGGCGCACCGGGTCGGCCTCGTCCGGTTCCATCAGGTCGAGCAGCACGTCCTGTTCCGGCGGGGGCAGTTCGTTGAGCAGGTCGGCCGCGTCGTCCGGGTCCATCTCCTCCAGCACGTCGGCGGCGCGTTCCCGGCCCAGGGCGGTGAGGATCTCCACCTGGTCGCGCTCGGGCAGCTCGCTGAGCACGTCTGCCAGGCGCTCGTCGTCCAGGGCCGCCGCCACCTCGTTGCGGCGCAGGTCGGGCAGGTCCTGGAGGGCGTTGGCCAGGTCGGCCGGGCGCATGTCCTCCAGGACGGCGAGGAGGTTGGCCGTACCCCGGGTGTCGGCGAAGCCGGTCAGCCCCCGGACCTTGTCCCACTCCACCTGGTGCAGGTGTCCCCGACGGGTGAGCCGGCCGCTCTGCTCCCGGACCGCCACCCGGCCGAGCGACCACTCGCCGCCCCGGGTGCACTCCATCGCCACGTCGACCACGGTGCCGGGCCGCCCGTCCGCCTCGAGGTGCACCCGGCGGTCCAGCAGTTCCTGGAGGACCAGCAGCTCGTTGGGGCGCTTCTCGAAGCGGCGCAGGTTCAGCGTGCCGGTGCCGAGTACGACGGCGTCCGCCTCGAGCGTGGTGACCCGGTTGATGGAGAGGAAGATGCGTCGCCGCATCGGCATCTCGGCGACCAGTCCGACCACCTCGGGTGGGCGGTTGGTCGGCCGGAGCCGGGCCACCGCGTCACGGATCCGCCCCACCTGGTCGCCGTTCGGGTCGAAAACGGCCACGCCGGCGAGTCGGGCGAGGTAGATCCGGGTCGGCGTGCTCACGCCGACCAGCCTATGCGCCTAGTGTCTATCAACATGTCGACCTTGGCCTACGAGATCGTGGACGTCTTCACCGACCGCCCGTTCGCCGGCAACCCGCTGGCCGTGGTGTTCGGCGCGGAGGGGCTCGCGACCGAGCAGATGCAGACGCTCGCGCGGGAGTTCAACCTTTCCGAGACGGTGTTCGTGCTGCCCGCCACCCAGGCCGGTGCGACATACCGGGCCCGGATCTTCACCCCGGCGGCGGAGTTGCCCTTCGCCGGCCACCCGAGCGTTGGCGCGGCGGTGACCGCCTGCCGACGGGGCTTGTTCGACACCGGGCAGGTCACTCAGGAGTGCGGCGCGGGGGTGCTGCCGGTCGAGGTGACCGGGATGGCCGCCACGCTCACCGGCGGGATGCCGACGCTGGGACCGGAGCTGGACGTGGAGCCGCTGCTTGAGGTGGCCGGCCTGCGCGCCACCGACCACGCCGGACCGGCGCCCCGGGTGGCCGGCTGCGGGCTGGAGTTCCCCTACCTGCCGGTCCGCCCGGACGCGGTGGCCCGCGCGCGGGTCGACGCACGGGCGGCGGAGCGGTACGGAGTGGAGCATGTCAGCGTCTTCTCCTGGGACGCGGTCACGCAAACCGCCCGCTCCCGGGTCTTCGTGCCCGGGTTGGGGGTGCCCGAGGACCCGGCCACCGGCTCGGCCGCCCTCGGCCTGGGGGTGTGGCTGGTCGCCAGCGGCCTGCTCCCCGGCGAGGGGCGGTCGTCGTACACCGTCGAGCAGGGCTACGAGCTGAACCGCCCGTCCGTGTTGACCTGCACGGTCACCGCGGGCGGCGGCGCCGCGCTGGGGGCGACGGTCAGCGGCCACGTGATGCCGGTCGCCCGGGGCGAGATCAACGTCCCGCCCTTCCTCGGCTGACGGCCCGCTCCACGGCCGACGGCGGGGCGGCTCCCGGGCGGGGCCGCCGGCGGTGGCCCGGGTACGGGCGAAGGTCCGGCGGGCGGGAAGGGGGTCCGGTAGGGCAGGATTCCCGGTGTGAGCGACGAGGTGGGGGACCGGGCGACCACGCCCCTGGTCGACGAGGCGCTGAAGAAGGCCGCCGTGGCCTGGGTCCGGGTGCCGGACGGACCGGCGCTCGCCCTGTGGTGCGTACCGCTGGAGGGGGCGCTGTTCGTGGTGAGCGGTCCGGGGGAGCAGAAGGCGCCCGGACTGGCCGGGGCGACGGAGGCCGAGGTGACCATCCGGGGCGACCACGGCGGACGGATCGTGACCTTCCCGGCGCGGGTCTCGCGGGTGGAGCCGGCGAGCGAACTGTGGGCCTCGGTGGCCCCGGCGGTGGCCGGTAAACGGCTCAACGCCCCGGGCTCCGCGACCGAGATGGTGGACCGGTGGGTGGCGGACGGCTGCGCGCTGAGCCGGCTGGAGCCGGTGGGGACGCCGCTCGCCGGGGCCGCCCTGCCGGACGGCTCGCTGGCCGAGCCACCCCGGGACACCCCCGCCGTCCGGCGGACCCGCAAGCCCTTCCGCCTGCACCGGGTACGCCGCCGCTGACCGGCGGCCCTCCCGTGCAGCCGTCACCGGGCCGCCCGCCCCTCGACCCGCTGACCACCGGGGCGATCGTGCTGGCCGTCGCGGCGGTCTCCTCGTCGGCACCGCTCATCGCGTTCGCGACCGCGCCGGCCCTGGCCGTCGCCTTCTGGCGGAACCTCATCGCCACCGGTGTCATCGCGCCGTGGTCGCTGGTCCGCCGGCGCGCCGAGTTCCGGGCCCTGACCTCGGGTGCCGGGCGGCGTCAGGGCTGGTACTGCGTGCTCTCCGGGGTGGCGCTGGCCGGGCACTTCGCCACCTGGATGCCGAGCGCGCAGCTCACCTCGGTCGCCGCCGCGACCGCGCTGGGCGCCACCCAGCCGGTGTGGCAGGGGCTGATCGCCCGCTGGCAGGGCCGGCGGCTACCGGGCACGGTGTGGGCCGGCATCGGCATCGCGGTGCTCGGCGCGGTCCTGGCCAGCGGTGCCGACGTCGCCGTCTCCGGCCGGGCCTTCGCCGGCGACCTGCTGGCCGTCACGGGTGCCGTCTTCATCGCCGGCTACACCGCCCTCGGCGAGCGGGCCCGCGAGACGGTGAGCACCGCCGCCTACACCACGATCTGCTACAGCGTCTGTGCCGCGGTCCTGCTGGTGGTCTGCCTCGTCGGCGGGGTGCGGCTCGGTGGGTACGACACCGACACCTGGTTGGTGATCCTCGCGCTGGTCGCCGGGGCGCAACTGCTCGGGCACTCGATGTTCAACTACGCGCTGCGGCGGGTCTCGGCCACCACGGTGAGCGTGCTGATCCTGCTGGAGGTGCCGGGCGCGGCGGTGATCGGCTGGCTCTGGCTGGGGCAGCTCCCGCAGCCGGGCTCCCTGCCCGGTCTGGGGGTGCTGCTGGTCGGCACGGTCGTGGTGGTGCTGGGCGGGGCGCGGGCCGGCCGGTCGCAGCCGGTGCCGCTGCCCGGGGAGGTGGGACCGCCGCCGTCCGGTCCTGCCGGGCCGCCGACCGGTCCTGCCGGGCCGCCGTCCGGTCCTGCCGGGCCGGCGACCTGACGGTGGGCCGCCGCACCCCATCGGCTCCTCCGCGACGTACCGGTCGGTCCGGAGGTCACCGGTGCCGTGGGGGCGCGGCGGACCACCCGGGTGCGACCGTGCCGCACCGGAGCCGGCGGGGGCGCGCACCCGGGTGGCCCGGACCGCCCCGACGACGGGTGCCGTCCGGTCCGGATTCGGGGCGGGACGTGGTCAGGGGCTGACCTCGTCGGCCAGTCCGGCCCGTTCGGCGGGGGTGGCCGACGTCTCGTTCCGGGTGGCGAGATGCTGCCGGACCGACCAGAACACCGCTGCGGCCCAGGCGGCCGTCACGACGGCGTAGCAGACGTACCGGACGGCGTCCGGGGCGTCCACCCACTCGCTGCGCAGCAGGGTGCGGCCGTTGGTCAGGATGATCATGCCGCCGACCGCCGAGCCGAGCACCCGGGGCGGCACCTTCCGGACCAGCCACGCCGCGATCGGGGCGGCGGCCATGCCGCCGACCAGCAGGGCGAGCACCCAGCCGTAGTCGATGTTCTGCGAACCGAGTCCGAGCAGGAAGCCGAGGCTGGCGGCCACCGCCACCAGGAACTCGCTGGTGTCGATCGAGCCGATCACCCGGCGCGGCTCCATCCGGCCGCTGGCGAGGATGGCGGGCGTGCCGACCGGACCCCAACCGCCACCACCGGTGGCGTCGACGAAGCCGGCGACCAGACCCAGTGGACCGAGGAACCGCTTGCGCAGCGGCAGCCCGACCCGCCCGGTGGGCAACCCGGCGACGGTGAAGCGGATCAGCAGGTAGCAGCCGAGGGTGAGCAGGATCAGCGACATGACCGGTGCCGCGGCCTCGGTGGAGATGCTGGAGAGGAAGGTCGCTCCCAGGAAGGCCCCGAGGGCTCCCGGTACGCCGACCCGGCGTACCACCCGCCAGTCCACGTTGCCGAATCGCCAGTGGGCTGCACCGGAGGCGAGCGTGGTGCCGATCTCGGCCAGGTGAACGGTGGCGGACGCGCTGGCCGCACTGGTGTTGATGGCGAGCAGCAATGTGGTGGATGTCACTCCATAGGCCATCCCCAGGCTGCCGTCGACGAGTTGGGCGCCGAAGCCCACCAAGGCCAGCATGATGAGTTTACGCACTTTTAACCGCCGATCATAAAGAGGTAATCAAAGTTGGCCGCCGGGACACGGGAGTGCGCCGGCAATCCCGCAGGGGCCGGAGGGTCGGGTATTCGCACTGGTGGCGGGGGTGTTGCCGCGGCGGCGCGGCGACCGTCGGGGGGTGGAGCGGGGCGACGATCGGCCCACGTGGCAGTAAAACGATCGTTAAGGGTCGAATCGGTCGCCTGGTGATCTGTGACAGGGGCCGCATGTCACCAGTTGGGACCGCGTCGGGCGGTGGCTCCCCGGCGTCCCGGGGTGGTGCTGCGGTTTGTCGGTCGGCCGAACGTGCAGGTGGTGGGGGGATTCGGTCCGGCTGGTCAGGGCATCGGGTCGTCGGGGTGTCTCACCTCGCTCTCGCTCAAGTCAGAGCAATTCGATAGGGAATGGCGGCTGCGAGATGGGAAGGGATCGTCCACGGCCGCCGGGCACCCTGACAAGAGCCCGTCCGAATATTGAGACATGTTGATGCTTCAAGTGTTTCCCGTCAATGCGGGGCCGTCGGACCAAATTGTTTCGTGAGTCATTAACAACTTTCTTGCGGCCCGTTCCGGGTCCGCCTCTAGTGGTTCTCGACCGACTCTCGTTGGTTCTTCCTGGCAGCGGTTGAGGCATATCCCGCCTGCTCGGTAGGAATTCCGAGCCCTGCTCACGTTCGCGTCGGCGTTAATCATTCAGCAACAACGTGCCACTAGCTTGTTACGGAGCGCAACATCGATTCATGCGAATTCGGATCTGGTCACTCGCGGTTTGACCGATCCAGCCCGTCGCAACGCGAGACCCTCGCGAACGAAGTGGGAGCCCGATGAGTACTGCAACGTACACGCGCGACCTCGTCATGGTCGTCAACCCCGGCGGCGCCGTGGAGCCCGCCCCACGACTGGCTGCCGCCGCTCGCGTCGGCGGTGGGTTGGGAGTGTTGGACCTGGCGGGTGGCGACGACTGGGTGCTGCGTGCGCTGACCCAGGCCGTCGCCTGGTCGCCGGGGCCGCTGGGGATCCGGGTACCGGCCGGGTGCCAGGCCACGTTGGACGAGGTGGAACGGGTCGTGCCCGGTGGGGTCGACCTGGTGGTCCTGCCGGCGAACTCGCCCTGGACGGTGGCCGAGACCACTCCGCACTACCGGGTGCTGGTCGAGGTGACCAGCCGGGACGAGGCCCGCGCCGCCGCCGGCGCCGGTGCGCACGGCCTGATCGCCCGGGGCATGGAGGCCGGTGGCCGGGGCAGCGACCTCAGCTCGTTCGTCCTGCTCCAGCAGCTCGTCGCCGACGACACCCTCGACCTGCCGATCTGGGTCGCCGGTGGCGTCGGCCCCCGCACCGCCGCCGCCTGCCTGGTCGGCGGCGCGGCCGGCGTCGTGCTGGACAGCCAGCTCGCGCTGATGCCCGAGTCCGAGCTGCCGACCGACGTGCAGGCCGCCGTCCGACGGATGGACGGCTCCGAGACGGTGCTGGTCGACGGGGTCCGGGGGATCCGGCGCGGCGGCCCGCACGACGAGACCTCCGAGCTGGTGCCGATCGGCCAGGACGGCTGGCTCGCCCGCGTCTTCGCCGAGCGCTGGCCGGACACCGCCGCCGCCGTCCGGGGCATCCGGGACCTGCTGCTCGACGCCGCCACCGACGACGCCGCCGGCGAGGTGCTGGCGCCCGGTTCGCCGCTCGCCGTCGACCTCGGCATCCGGGTGCCCGTCGCGCAGGGGCCGATGACCCGGGTCAGCGACGAGCCCGGCTTCGCCGCCGCCGTCGCCGAGGACGGTGGCATGCCCTTCGTCGCGCTCGCCCTCAACGGCGCGAAGCAGACCCGGCGCATCCTCACCGAGACCGCCGCCCGCCTCGGCGACCGGCCCTGGGGCGTCGGCGTGCTCGGCTTCGCCCCCGAGGAACTGCGGGAGGCGCAGCTGGAGATCATCCGTGAGCTGCGCCCGGCCTGCGCGATCATCGCCGGTGGGCGACCGCCCCAGGCGAAGGCGCTGGAGCAGCAGGGGATCGTCACGTTCCTGCACGTCCCGTCGCCGGGACTGCTGCGGCAGTTCCTGCGCTCCGGGGCGCGCCGGTTCATCTTCGAGGGCGCCGAGTGCGGCGGCCACACCGGACCCCGCGCCAGCTTCCCGCTCTGGGAGGCCCAGCTGATGGTGCTCGAGGAGTACCTCGACGCCGAACCGGAGGCGGCCCCGGCGCTCCAGGTGTTCTTCGCCGGCGGCATCCACGACGCCCGCTCGGCCGCGATGGTCGCCGCCATGGCGGCGCCCCTGGCCCGCCGGGGCGCCCGGGTCGGCGTCCTGATGGGCACCGCGTACCTCTTCACGGACGAGGCGGTGGAACACAACGCGGTCCAGTCGCTCTTCCAGCGCGAGGCGATCGCCGCCGAGCGGACCGCGCTGCTGGAGACCGCCCCCGGGCACGTCACCCGGTGCCTGCCCACCCCGTTCGTCGACGACTTCCACCGGGTCCGTGACGAGATGCGCGAGTCCGGGGTGGAGAGCCGCGAGGCGTGGCAGCGCCTCGAGGGGCTCAACATCGGCCGGGCCCGGATCGCCAGCAAGGGCATCGTGCGCGAGGGCGACACGCTGCGCGCGGTCGACGAGGACGTGCAGGCCGCCGAGGGCATGTTCATGGCCGGGCAGGTGGTCGTGCTGCGCGACAGCGCGACCACCATCGCCGAGCTGCACGACTCGGTCAGCGCCGGAGCACGTGCCTACCACGGGAGCAGCCTCGACGCGATCCGGGACCGGCTGGCACCGTCCGTCGAGGTCGAGGACGCCCCCGCGCCGCTGGACATCGCCATCGTCGGGATGGCCTGCATCCTGCCCGGTTCGCCGGACCTGGAGAGCTTCTGGCGTACGGTGCTCAGCGGCGCGGACGCCGTCGGGGAGGTGCCCCCGCAGCGCTGGGACACCGATCTCTACTACGCCCCCGAGGTCGGCCCCGGGCAGACCGGCCGGATCAGCGTCTCCAAGTGGGGCGGCTTCATCGAGCCGGTGCCCTTCGACGCGATCGGCTACGGCATCCCCCCGGCCGCGCTGGCCAGCATCGACCCGACCCAGCTGCTCGCCCTGGAGATCTCCCACCGGGCGCTGGTCGACGCCGGGTACGCCTACGACTCCCCGGGGGTCGACCACTCCCGTACCGGCGTGGTGTTCGGCGCGGAGGCCGGCAGCGACATGGGGCACGCGCAGACCCTGCGCACCATGCTCCCGGCGTACTTCGGCGACGTGCCCGCCGAGATGGAGGAACTGCTCCCCACGGTCACCGAGGACAGCTTCCCCGGTGTGCTGGCGAACGTGATCGCCGGCCGGGTGGCGAACCGGCTCGACCTGGGCGGCCCCAACTACACCATCGACGCGGCCTGCGCCTCGTCCCTGGCCGCCATGGACGCCGCCTGCAAGGAACTGGCCAGCGGCGACAGCGACCTGATGATCTGCGGTGGCGCCGACCTGCACAACGGCATCAACGACTACCTGATGTTCACCTCGGCGCACGCGCTCTCGCCGACCGGCCGCTCCCGCCCGTTCGACAGCACCGGCGACGGCATCGCCCTCGGCGAGGGGGTGACCTGCATCGTGCTGAAGCGGCTCGCCGACGCCGAGCGGGACGGCGACCGGATCTACGCGGTGATCAAGGGCGTCGGCGGGTCCAGTGACGGACGTGCCCTCGGCCTCACCGCGCCCCGGCCGGACGGGCAGCGCCGGGCCCTGGACCGGGCGTACCGCCGCAGTGGTGTCTCGCCGCGCGAGGTCGGCCTGGTCGAGGCGCACGGCACCGGCACGGTGGTCGGCGACCGGACCGAACTGGAAACGCTCACCCGGATGTTCGCCGAGGCCGGCGCGGAGCCCGGGAGCTGCGCACTCGGCTCGGTGAAGTCGCAGATCGGGCACACCAAGTGCGCCGCCGGCCTGGCCGGCGTGATCAAGGTGGCGCTCTCCCTCTACAACGGCGTCCGCCCGCCGACCATCCACCTGGAGCGGCCCAACCCGGCCTGGCACCCGGAGCAGAGCCCGTTCGCCTTCTACACCGAGGCCCGCCCCTGGGCGGTCCCGGCACGGGAGCGGATCGCCGGGGTGAGCGCCTTCGGCTTCGGCGGTACCAACTTCCACACCGTGCTCGCCGCGTACGGCGACGCCCCGGAGCCCCGGCACGCCCGTCGGGCCTGGCCGGCGGAGCTGTTCTGCTTCCCCGGCGTGGACCGGGCCGCGGCCCACCAGGCGGTCGTGCAGTTCGCCGACCGGCTGGCCGCCGACGCGGACCGGAACCGCCCGGAGCGGTTGGCCGAGCTGGCCGCCCAGGTCGCCGGGGAGGCCGCCGGACGGCGGGGACCGACCCGGGTCGCGATCGTCGCCCGGGACGTGGCCGAGCTGGAAACCCTGCTGCGGCGGGCCCTCGCCGGTGAACACGAACCCGCCCGGGGCCTGGTGCAGCCGGCCGGGGACGCCGACCCGGGCAAGGTCGCCTTCCTCTTCCCCGGCCAGGGCAGCCAGCGCCCCGGCGCGCTCGCCGAACTCTTCGTCACCTTCCCCGAGCTGCGGCACTACCTGGAGCTGGACCGGGACGCGGCCGAGCTGCTCTTCCCGCCGACCGCCTTCGACCAGGAGAGCCGTAAGCGGCAGGAGGACCGGGTCCGCGACACCCGGGTCGCCCAGCCGGTGCTCGGCATCGGTGGGCTCGCCGTGGACCACCTGCTGCGCCGGCTCGGCGTCCGGCCGGACATGACCGGCGGGCACAGCTACGGCGAACTCGTCGGGCTCTGCGTCGCCGGGGTGTTCGACGCCCGTACCCTGCTCGAACTCAGCCGGGAGCGGGCTGCGGCGATCCTCGGCGCGACCGGGGAGGACCCGGGGACCATGGCCGCGGTCAGCGCCACCGGCGACCAGGTCGCCCAGGTGCTCGCCAGCGCCGGGCTGACCAGCGAGGTGGTGCTCGCCAACCGGAACGCCCCGAAGCAGATCGTCATCTCCGGCCCGACCGCCAAGGTCGAGGCGGCGGTGGTGGCGCTCCGGGAGGCCCGGATCTCGGCGAAGCTCATCCCGGTGGCCTGCGCGTTCCACAGTCCGCTGGTGGCCGGCGCGGTGGAGCGCTTCGCCGAGGTGCTCGCCGACCGGCGGGTCAGCGAACCGCGCATCCCGGTCTGGTCCAACCTGACCGCCGCCCCCTACGTCGACAACCTCGACCGGCTCCGCCAGCAACTCGCCGAGCAGATCGGTGAACCGGTCCGCTTCGTCGAGCAGATCGAGGCGATGTACGCCGCCGGTGCCCGCACCTTCGTCGAGGTCGGCCCCGGCCAGGTGCTCAGCAAGCTGGTGAAGGCGGTACTCGGCGACCGGCCGTACCGGGCCGTCGCCACCGAGCGGGGCCCGGCCGAGGGACTGCGCGGATTCCTCATCTCGGTCGGCGAGCTCGCCTGTGCCGGCGTGCCCGTCCGCACCGACTGGCTGTTCCACGGACGGACCAACGGCCGGCCCCGCAACGCCGCGCCGCACCGCCGTCCGGTCTGGACGGTCGACGGGCAGCTCGTCCGCGACCAGAACGGCGACTGCCTCCCCGGCGGCATGACCCCTCCCCGAATCGTCAAGGAGTTGCCGATGAGCCCCTCGAACGGTACCCACGCGCCCACCCACGCCCCCGCTCCTGCTCCCGCTCCCGCCCCCGTGCAGCACGTCGTCCAGGACATCCGGGGCGAGTTGCTCCACGAGTTCCTGCGGACCACCCGGGACATGGTCGCCTCGCAGCGGGACATCATGCTCGCCTTCCTCGGTGACGGCGGCAGCGGCGGACGCCTGGTCTGGCAGCCGGCCGACCCGCACCGGACCGACGGGTACCCGAACGGCTCGGCGACCGCGGCGGCTCCGGCCGCGCCCGCGCAGGTCGTCCCGGCGCAGATGGTTCAGGTGGCCGCGCCCGCGCCGGTCCCGGCGATGGCGGTCCACACCAACGGTGGATCGGCGATGGCCGCGACGGCGACCGTCACGTACGCTCCCGCGCCCACCATCGCCCCGCCCCCGCCGGCGCCCGCCGCGCCGGCCGGTCCGTCGGTGGCGGATTTCCAGGCCGCGATTCTGGCGGTGATCAGTGAGCGGACGGGTTATCCGGTGGATCTGATCGAGTTGGATCTGGATCTGGAGGCGGATCTGTCGATCGACTCGATCAAGCGGGCCGAGGTGGCCGGTGAGGTGGCGTCGCGGCTGGATCTGGCGGTGGAGGGTGACGAGTCGGAGCTGGAGGACCTGGTCAAGGCGCGCACCGTCCGCGCCATGGTCACCTGGCTCGACCAGAAGATGGGCAGCACCGCCGCGCCGTTCGCCACCGCGCCCGCCGTCACTGCTCCGGCCGGCCCGGTCGCCCCGTCGGGTGGTGCGTCGGTGGCGGATTTCCAGGCCGCGATTCTGGCGGTGATCAGTGAGCGGACGGGTTATCCGGTGGATCTGATCGAGTTGGATCTGGATCTGGAGGCGGATCTGTCGATCGACTCGATCAAGCGGGCCGAGGTGGCCGGTGAGGTGGCGTCGCGGCTGGATCTGGCGGTGGAGGGTGACGAGTCGGAGCTGGAGGACCTGGTCAAGGCGCGCACCGTCCGCGCCATGGTGACCTGGCTCGAGGCGAAGATGTCCGCCACCGTCACGGTGTCCGCGCCGTTCGCCGCCGCGCCCGTCGTGGCTGCTCCGGCTGGCCCGGTCGCCCCGTCGGGTGGTGCGTCGGTGGCGGATTTCCAGGCCGCGATTCTGGCGGTGATCAGTGAGCGGACGGGTTATCCGGTGGATCTGATCGAGTTGGATCTGGATCTGGAGGCGGATCTGTCGATCGACTCGATCAAGCGGGCCGAGGTGGCCGGTGAGGTGGCGTCGCGGCTGGATCTGGCGGTGGAGGGTGACGAGTCGGAGCTGGAGGACCTGGTCAAGGCGCGCACCGTCCGCGCCATGGTCACCTGGCTCGACCAGAAGATGAACGCCACGGCCGCCCCGGTCGAGGCCACGCCGACCCCGGCCGTCGCCCCGGCGGCGACCGAGGAGCAGGTGAACCCCGGCATCCCGCCGAAGCGGCTGGTGCCCCGGGAGTCGGTCCGGCCCGCGTCCCTCGGCGACGCCGCCGAACTCCTCGCCGGCAAGCAGTTCCTGATCACCGGGGGCGGAGCGGTCGGGGCGTACCTGGCGGAGCTGCTCGGTGAGCACGGCGCGGGTGGTCAGCTCGGCGTCCTCGACAGCGAGCAGGCCGACCAGGGCTTCGACGGGTTCCTGCTGCTCGACGGGCTCACCCGCACCGACGGGCCGCTGCTGCCGTCGGTGTTCCCGCTGGTCAAGCGGGTGCTGGCGACCGGGCCGCGCTGGCTGATCGGCGCCGGAGCGCCGGCCGCCGGCGGCACCGCCGACGGCATGCCCGGCCTGTTCCGCACCATCGCCCGGGAGTACCCGGAGCTGACCGCCCGCTTCGTCGAGCTGGACACCGAGGCGGAACCGGAGGTGCTGGCCCGGCAGCTCCTCGACGAACTGCTGACCGTCGGCGAGGAGAAGCCCCCGGTCGTCGCCCGGCGCGGCGAGGAGCGGTACGTCGCCGACCTGGTCCAGGTGGACCTGGGCGCCCTGGCCTCGCGGGGTGCCGGCCCGGCCGGTGACGGGGCCTCGGAGGTCGCCGCGCTCGGGCTCAGCCACGAGTCGGTGGTCGTGCTGATCGGCGGGGCCCGGGGCATCACCCCCTGGTTCGCCCGTGCCCTCGCCTCGGCGGGCCGGTGCCGGATCGAGCTGGTGGGTCGTACCCCCAGGCCGGCGGGTCCGGAGGACGCGGAACTGGCCGCCGCCCGGGACAAGACCGCGCTGCGCGCCGCACTGGTGAAGCAGGGGCTGCGCGCACCGGCGGAGATCGAGCGCCGGGCGCAGGCCATCATGGCCGGCCGGGAGGTCGAGGCGACCATCGCCGAGCTGACCGAACTCGGCGGCGAGGTGCGCTACCACACCCTCGACGTGCGGGACACGGACGCGACGAAGGCCCTGCTCGCCGAGATCCACCAGCACCACGGACGGCTCGACGGCCTGGTCTACGCGGCCGGCATCATCGAGGACAAGCTGATCGCCGAGAAGGACCCGGCATCGTTCACCCGGGTCTTCGACGTCAAGGTCAACGGGGCGCGGGCGGTGCTCGCCGGTCTCGACGAGCTGCCCGGCCAGCCGAGGTTCGTGGTCTTCTTCGGGAGCATCGCCGCCGCCTACGGCAACCGGGGCCAGGCCGACTACGCCGCCGCCAACGACGCCCTGGACACCATCGGCACCCGCTGGTCGGCCCGGACGGGGATCCGCTGCCTGACCGTCCACTGGGGCCCCTGGGCGCCGGGTGCCGGCCACGGCGGGATGGTCACCGCCGAGCTGAGCCGGGAGTACGCCCGTCGCGGCATCGGCCTGATCGACCCGGAGGAGGGTGCGCTCAGCCTGCTCCGCGAGCTGGCCTGGGCCGAGCCGGGTGACACCTCCGTCGTCTACACCGCGTCGGGCTGGTGACCGCCGTGACCACGCCCGATCAGCAGATCGCGATCGTCGGTATGGCGGCGCTCATGCCGTCCGCCGGTGACCTGGACAGCTACTGGCGCAACCTGGTCGCCGGGGTGGACGCGATCACCGACGTACCGACGCACCGCTGGGACGAGGAGTTCTACGACCCCGAGCAGGCCCACCGGGCGGACCGGATGTACTGCCGGCGGGGCGGCTTCGTCGACGAGTACGCCACCTTCGAGCCGCTGAAGTTCGGCGTGATGCCCGCGTCGGTGCACGAGATCGAGCCCGACCAGCTCATCACGCTGGAGGTGGCCGCGAAGGCGATCGACGACGCGGGTGGCCCGGACCGGCTCCCGCCGGGGGACCGGGTCGGCGTGATCCTGGGCCGGGGTGGCATCCTCAGCCCCGCCCAGGCCCGGTACGCCCAGCGGGTCCGGATGTCCAGCCAGGTCATCAGCATCCTCCGCGAGCTGATCCCGGACGTCGACCCGGCCCGGCTCGAGATGCTCCGCAAGAAGTTCGACGAGCGGCTCGGCCCGTACCAGCCGGAGGGGACGATCGGCCTGGTGCCGAACCTGGCCGCCTCCCGGGTCGCCAACCGGCTCGACCTGCGCGGCCCGGCGTACACCATCGACGCGGCGTGCGCCTCGTCGCTGATCGCGGTCGACCAGGGCATCACCGAACTCCGGAACGGCCGGTTGGACGCGGTGCTGGCCGGCGGCGTGCACCACGTGCACGACATCAGCTTCTGGTCGGTGTTCAACCAGCTCCGGGCGCTGTCCCGGCAGGGCGAGATCCGGCCGTTCGACGCGAACGCCGACGGCCTGCTGATCGGCGAGGGCACCGGCATCGTGGTGCTCAAGCGGTACGCCGACGCGCTGCGCGACGGCGACCGGATCTACGCCGTGATCCGGGGCAGCGGGGTCTCCAGCGACGGCAAGTCGGCGAGCATGTTCAACCCGGCCGTCTCCGGTCAGGTGCTGGCCATCGAGCGGGCCTGGGCGGCAGCCGGGCTCGACCCGACCGCGCCGGACGCGGTGGGCCTGCTGGAGGCGCACGGCACCGGCACCCCCACCGGCGACGCCGCCGAGCTGACCACCATCGGGCAGACCTTCGGGGCGCACCGGGGCGGGCCGAAGCCGGTGATCGGCTCGGTGAAGTCGATGATCGGCCACACCATGCCGGCGGCCGGCGCCGCCGGCCTGATCAAGGCGACGCTCGCCGTCTACCGGGGCGTGCTCCTGCCCACCCTGCACTGCGAGAACCCGCGTGCCGAGATGGCCCAGACCCGGTTCGCGCCGATCACCGCCGCGAAGCCGTGGGAGAGCGACGGCCCGCGTCGGGCCGGGGTCAACGCCTTCGGTTTCGGCGGCATCAACGCCCACGTGATCGTCGAGCAGGTGTCCGACTCGGCCGGGGTCGCCCTGCCGACGTCCGGGCTGACCGCGACGGCCGGCGGGACGGCCGTGGTGCACGAGCCGGACCAGGTGCTCTGGCTGGCCGCGCCGACCTCGGCCGCCCTCGCCGACCTGCTGGCGAAGGACGACGCGACGGTACGCCGGCTCGGCGCCGAGCGGGCCCAGGCCGCACCCGGCCCGGTCGACGGCTCCGAACGCGTCCGGCTCGGCATCGTCAACCCCAGCGACAAGCTGCTCACCGTGGCCCGCAAGACGGTGGCCCGGGGCCAGGCGTGGCGGGGCGGCCGGGACATCTGGTTCACCCCCGATCCGCTGCTGACCGGGGGCGGCAAGCTCATCTCGGTCTTCCCGGGTCTGGAGGCGGAGTTCGCCCCGCGGACCACCGACCTGGCCGCCCACTTCGGGCTGCCGGACCGCCCGTGGTCGATGGCGGACCTCGGGCAGCACGGCGCCGGCCTGATCGAGGTGGGCCGGATGCTGCACGAGGCACTGCGCCGGATGAACGTCTCCCCGGACGCGGTCGCCGGCCACAGCATCGGCGAGTGGACCGCCGCCGCGGTCAGCGGCCAGGCCGACGGGGCCACCATGGACGAGTTCCTCGCCATGTTCAGCGCCGAGTCGGTGGAGGTCTCCGGGTACGTCTTCGCCGCCGCCGCCACGGCGGCCGACCAGGTCACCCCCCTGCTTCCCGACTTCCCCGGGGTGGTGCTCTCGCACGACAACGCCCCGCAGCAGTGCGTGGTCAACGGGCCGGAGCCCGAGGTCGACCGGCTGGTGGAGGTGCTGCGCGGGCGGAACGTCTTCTGCCAGAAGCTGCCCTTCAGGTCGGCGTTCCACACCCCGATCTTCGGTGACGGGCTCCGCTCGATCGGCGACGCGCTGGGCCGGCTGAAGGTGCAGCAGAGTCGGCTCCCGATCTGGTCGGGCACCCTGGCCGCACCGTGCCCCGACGAGATCGACGAGATCCGGCACCTGTTCATCCGGCACATGATGGAGCCGGTCTGGTTCCGGCAGACCGTCGCCAACATGTACGACGCCGGTTTCCGGGTCTTCCTCCAGGTCGGTGCCGGCCAGCTCGCCTCGCTCATCGACGACAACCTGCGCGGCAAGGACCACCTGGCCATCCCGGTCAACGTCTCGCACCGCAGCGGCCTCAACCAGCTCCGCCGGGTGGCGACCGCGCTCTGGGTCGAGGGCGGGTCGCCGGACCTGCGGGTCCTCTCCACGCCGGGCGGTCGCGCCCCGGTGGCGAAGAGCACGGTGGGCAGTGGCAAGCGTGGCCCGACCATCAAGCTCGACCTGGGCGGACCGCTGGTCCGGCTCGGCGAGGACGCGGCCGGCCTGCTCGGCCTCCCCACCGGCGGACCGGTTGCCGCGGCACCGACCGCCGCCGCCCCGACCGCCGCGCCGGCCGGGCCGGCAGCGACCGGCGAGACCGCCGGGGCGTTGGCGGCGCTCAGCCAGCTCGCCGGCCACTCCCGGGCCGCCGCCGAACTCGCCGCCCTGCTCCGCGACACCGCCCAGGGCACGGCGAACGTGCTGGCCAAGGCGGGCGGCACGACCGCGCCCGTCCAGCAGCGGCCCGCCGCGCCGGTGACCCCGCCGGCCGCCCCGCCCCGGTCACCCGTCGTGCCGCCGGCCGCCCCCCGCACCGGCGCCGCGCCCCGACCGGGCACCGTGCCACCGCCGGCCGCCCCCCGGGCCGGTGGCCCGGCGGTCGCCGGGGCCCGTCCCGTCCCGCCGGCCCGTGCCGCCGCGCCGACCGTCGCCGCCCAGCGGCCGGCCGCCGTGCCGGCTCCCCGCCCCGCCCCGGCCGCCAGCCGGGAGGTCGGTCGGGTCACCCTGCGGGTCTCCATCGAGACCATGCCGTACCTGCGGGACCACTGCTTTTTCGTGCAGCCCGAGGACTGGCCGAACATCGAGGACCGCTGGCCGGTGGTGCCGGCGACCGCCCTGGTCCAGCACATGATGGACGCCGCCGAGCAGCTGCTGCCCGGCCAGCGGGTGATCGAGGTGCACGACGCCAAGTTCAACCGCTGGCTGATCGCCGAGCCGGCCCAGGACGTCGAGATCACCGTGCGGGAGGCCGGGCCGAACCGGTACACCTGCGCGATCGGCTCGTACGCCCGAGCCGTGGTGGAGATGGCGACCGCCTACCCGGAGCCGACCGAGCAGCCCTGGACGCACGACCCGGCGACCGAGCGGCCGACCACGCTCCCCGCCGACGAGATGTACGCCGAGCGGCTGATGTTCCACGGCCCCCAGTTCCAGGGCGTCTCCGAGATCCACGCGATCGGCGACATGCACGTGCGGGGCGTCGTGACCGCCCCGGTCCCGCCCGGCGCGCTGCTGGACAACGCGCTCCAGGTCATCGGCAACTGGCTGATCACCACCCAGCCGGTCCGGACCGTCGCGTTGCCGGTCGGTCTCCGGCACGTCCAGTTCTTCGGACCGCCCCCGCCGGCCGGGCGGGCGTTCGAGTGCGTCGCCCGGGTGCGGTCCATCGACGACGGGCAGCTCATCGCGGACACCCAGCTCAGCTACCAGGGGCGGGTGTGGGCACAGATCAACGGCGCGGTGGACCGGCGCTTCGACAGCCACCCGCAGGCCCGGGTCGCCGAGCGCTTCCCGGAGCGGTACCCGATGTCGCTGTTCCAGCCGGAGGGCTGGACGATGGCCTTCGACTGCTGGACCGACCTGGTGACCCGGGGCATGGCCGCCCGCGGCATCCTCGGCGGCGCGGCGAACGCCGAGTACGAGCGGCACCCGGCGAAGACCCGTAAGCAGTGGCTGCTCGGTCGGATCGCGGCCAAGGACGCCGTCCGTGCCCGGCTCTGGGAGGACGGGCACACCGACATCTACCCGATCGAGCTGACCGTCGGCAACGCCCCGGACGGCCGCCCGTTCGTGCAGGCCCGGGAGGGCCGGGGCATGCGTGCCTGCGACGTCTCGCTGGCGTACTGCCAGGAGGTCGGCGTGGCCATCGCGAAGCCGCGTACCCCCGGGGAGCCGGTCGGTGGACCGGGCGTCGGCATCGACGTCGCCGAGATCGCCGACCTGCCGGCGGGCTGCCTGCTCGACCCGGCGGAGAGCGCGCTGCTGGCGTCGCTGGCCGGCCCGGACGCCGCCCGACGGCAGCTCTGGGCGACCCGGTTCCGGGCGGCCCGGGAGGCGGTCGGCAAGGCGGAGGGCGTCGGTCCGGCCGGCGGCCCGCACCCGATCGCCGTCCGGGCGGCCACCGACGAGGCGCTCACCGTCGAGGTGGCCGGTCGCGCCTACCGGGTCGGCCACCGCGAGGTCGCCAACCCCGACGACCTGCCGCCCCGGCGGTACGTCGTGGCCTGGACCTGGGGTCCGGAGCCCGCCACCGCCCCCGGCGGTACCCGTTCCTGACCCCCGCACCGACCAGTCGAGACGCAAAGGAGCAACCCCATGTCCGCGACGCAGGCCAAGGTCCTCGCCGACATCACCCAGATGATCCAGGCCGTGCTCGGTGACTTCGTGGCCGACCAGGAGATCACCATGGACACCACGTTCCGGGAGGAACTCGGCATGGAGAGCATCGACGTGGTGTCGCTCGCCGGCCGGCTCCAGACCCGGTACGGGGACACCGTCAACTTCGCGCACTTCGTCGCCAAGCTGGACCTGGAGACGGTCGGTGACCTGACCGTCGGGCACCTGGTCACGCACATCGCCGACGCGGTGGACGCGAAGGCCGGCGGCACGGTCGAGGTGGCCGCCCGGTGACCATGGTCCGGGCGAACGGGATCACGCTGCACGCGCAGCGCCTGGACCCGCCCCACCCGCCGCCGGCCGAGGCGTCCGCGCCGATGCCGACCGCCGTGCTCATTCACGGCATGGCCTCGGACACCATGGCGAGCTGGTACTTCACGCTCGCCGAGCCGCTGGCCGCCGCCGGTTTCCCGGTCGTCCTGTACGACCTGCGCGGGCACGGTCGCAGCGACCGGCCCGCCACCGGGTACGCCCTCGCCGACTTCGTCGACGACCTGGCGGGACTCCTCGCCGAGCTGGACGTGACCGGTCCGCTGCTGCTCTGCGGCAACTCCTTCGGCGGCACGATCGCCTTCGGGTACGCGGCGCGGCACCCCGACCGGGTCGCCGGGATCGTGGCGGTCGAGTCGGCGCCCCCCGTGGAGGAGTGGATGGCCCGGGTGAAGGTCCGCCTCGCCCGGGTCGCCGACCGCCTCCCCCGGGAGGGCTCGGTGGCCGAGATCGGCCTCCGGCGGGGCCGGCTCGCCGCCCGCCGGGCCGACGACACCCGGCGGATGCTGACCACCACCACGCTCGCCGAGGAACTGCCGGCCAGTCCGTTGCCGCCGGTCGACCGGCTCACCGCCGTCGACTGCCCGGTGCTCTGCCTCTACGGGGGTCGGTCGGCGGTGCACGAGCTGGCCCCGACGGTCCGGCGGCTGCTTCCGCAGACCCACACGGTCGTCCTACCGGACGAGAAGCACACCGTCCTGGTCGACCAGCCCGAGCGGGTACGCCGGCACGTCTTCGACTGGCTGACCACCGAGTGTGCGCTGCCCACCGGGGCAGGGACGCCCGCCGGGCGCGGGGCCGCCGTCGCGGGTGGGCTCGCCGTCGACCACACCACCACCTCATGACCACGCAACTCGCAGGAGGACTCCCGATGGACACCCCGATCACCGGTCGGTCGATCATCATCAGCAGTGGACGGTGCGGGTCGACGCTCCTCTCCGACCTGATCGCGGAGGAGGCGGACACCCTCTCCGCCCAGGAGTTCTTCATGTCGGTGGCGCCCTGGGCGCGCAGCGCCGAGGTGATCACCGGGGCCGAGTACTGGGAGGTGCTGGCCAGCCCCAAGCCGGAACTGTCCACGCTGTTCCGGATCGGGCTGCCGCCGAAGGAGCTGCACTACCCGACCACCGGCCGGTGGGGCGACCGGATGACCGAGCTGCCCCGGATCCTGGCGATCACCCTGTCGAAGGTCTCCGACGACCCGGACGCCCTCTTCGACGAGCTGGGCCGGCGGGTGCCGGACTTCCCCGAGCAGAGCGTGGCCCGGCACCACCAGGACTTCCTCGACCTGCTGGCCGTGCTGACCGGCCGGAAGCGCTGGGTGGAACGGTCCGGTGGCTCCAGCCACGTGGCGCCGTACCTGCTCCGGGGTTTCCCCGAGGCGAAGATCGTCTACCTGACCCGGGACTGGGAGCCCACCGCGAAGTCGATGAGCCGGCACTCGTCGTTCCAGCTCATCCAGCTCCGGGTGGAGTTCCTCGGCCGCTGCGGGCTGGACCCGTTCCGGGTGCAGCCGGGCCAGGAGGTGCCGGCGGAGATGGAGCAGTACCTGCCGCACCGGCTGACCGCCGACGCGCTGCGCGAGCGCGGCCAGGACCTGCGCCGTTACCTCGGGCTCTGCGCGTTCATGGCGGCCCAGGCCGAGCAGGCGCTGGCCGACCACCCGCCGGCCCACCTGCTGACCATGCGGTACGAGGAACTGGTCGCCGACCCGATCGGCGAACTGGGTCGGCTCGGCCGCTTCCTCGACTTCGACCACCCGGAGACGTGGGCGGAGCAGGTGGCCGACCGCGTGGTCGACCCGTCCCGTGCCCGCCAGCCGGTCGGCTGACCGCACGTCGTCGTACCCCAGCCCCGGTCCGGCCGTCCCGGCCGGACCGTCTCCGATAACCGGCACGAAAGCGAGACAGTGTGAAACCCATCCGGATCCACCCGCGGCGGCTCTGGGCGGCCGTCGCCGTACTGGGGCTCGGGGCCGCGTTGACCGCCCCGGCGACCGCGCTCGGCGCACCGACCGCCGGGGCCGACCGGCACCACCAGCCGACGCCGAATCCGCAGGTGATCGCGAAGGCCGAGCCGGACGAGTGCTTCGCCGCCGTCGGGCAGCCCTATCCGGCGGGCCCGCCGTGCGCCTCCGGTAAGGCCAAGGTGAACCAGGGATACCTGTGGGGGATGACCCGGGCCGGCAAGAACCTGTACTTCGGCACCGGCGCCAACGTCAACTGCCTCACCAGCGGACGGCAGCTGGGCACCAACGAACCGGTCCTCAACGACGACTGGGTCTGCGAGTACCAGGAGAGCCAGATCGTCAAGACCAACCCGCAGCTGCCGGGTTACCTGGGTGACCACCGGATGCCCCGGCTCTACAGCTACGACACCCGGGCCAAGCAGCTCACCGAGAAGACCGCCCTGGTGACCGGTGCGGCGAAGGAACACTCGGACCGGCTGCGGAGCACGACCGGCATCCGGGCGGCCGGCAGCTTCGGCGGGGTGGCCCTGCTGGGTGGCCCGGCCATCGGCAAGAGCATCAACCTGTTCGCCTTCGACACCGACACCGGGGCCTTCCTGGGCTCGCGGAACTTCCCCGAGTTCGGCAACATCCGGCACTTCACCGTCGCCCACAACGCCCTGTACGCGGGCGTCGGCGTCGGCGCCAACGGTTCGCTGCGCGGGCACGTGTTGCGGTGGGCCGGCAGCAAGACCGACCCGTTCAACTTCCAGATCGTCGGCAACCTGCCGGCACAGGCCGCCGACATCACCGTCCACGACGGGCGGATCGTGGTCAGCACCTGGCCCGGTTCGGACGGCGAACTGACCGGCGTCACCGCCGCCGACGAGCCCGCCCCGCCGAGCAAGCTCGCCGCGGTCTGGATGAGCCCGCTGCTCGTCAGGGGCGCGCCCGGCCTCACCCCGGACGACGCGGACAGCTGGCAGCAGGTCTGGGACGTCTCCGCGTACGAACCGGACCCCGTGGTGGCCGGCGGCTACGGCCTGGGCGGCTTGGTCTCCTACCGGGGGTACCTCTACTGGGGCACCATGCACGTGCCGCTGAAGGCGACGAAGCAGCACCTGCTGGCCCACCCGCCGGCCACCGACGAGGCCCGGCAGGCGACGATCCAGAACACCCAGCGGTCGATCAGCATCTACCGGGGCAAGCGGCTGGGTGAGAGCAAGCAGAAGATCGAGCTGCTCTACGGGGCGACCGAGCTGCCGGCGTACGACCCGGCGGCGAACGGCGGCGTGGGCGCCTGGGCGAAGGTCTCGACCGGACAGACCCCGCTCTACGGCTCGTCCGGCTTCGGCAACCCGTACCTGAACTACACCTGGAAGATGGTGGTGGCCGGCGGCCGGCTCTACGTCGGCACGATGGACTGGAGCTACCTGGCCAAGGAACTCGGCCAGGAGGCCGCCGCGATGACCGGCCTGTCGGTCGAGGCGGCCACCGAGGCGCTCAGCCCCTCGTCGCTGGCGGCGGCGGCCGACGACCCGACCCTGCCGGAGCCGGTCTACGGCGGTGACCTGATGGTCTTCGAGTCCGCCGCCGAGCCGGCGAAACTGGTCAGCGACTCCGGTGTCGGCAACTACCTGAACTACGGGATCCGCAACATGGTCACCGACGGCGTCACGCTCTACCTGGGCATGGCGAACCCGATGAACCTGCGGGCCGACCCGACCGACGACGTGCCCGAGGGCGGCTGGGAACTGATCCGGTACGACACCCGCGGTCGCGGCCGGTAGGCACGGCCCACCGGGTCCCGGCGGTGCTGCGCCCGCAGACTCCACCGCCGGGGCCCGGCCCCGCCCGGCCCTTCCTTGCACGGTGCGTGGCGAAGTCCTGACACTCCTCGAACGTTCGTCGGTGAAAGTGGGCATATGATGCCTTTGACTACCCTCCGCCGGGAGGCCCCGACCTCCCGCCCCGAGGGTGCCCCGGGTGGCACCCGTCGGCTCCGCTCCCCGTCCCTGCTCGCCGGATTCCTCGCCGCCCTGGTCGGGCTGACCGGCGTCGCCGGCTGCACCGCCGACGAGGGCGAGCGGCGCGGCGGCGGCGGAACGCCGGCACCGAACGCCACCGCGTCCCGGTCCGGTTCCGACGTGCCGACCGGGTCGAGCGAGCACACCCTCACCGTCGACGATCGGGAGCGCACCTACCGGCTGTACCGGCCGGCCTCGCTCGACCTGACCGCCCCGGTGCCGCTGGTGGTCATGCTGCACGGCGCGGCCGGCACCGGCGAGCAGGCCGAGGAGGCGTACGGCTGGACCGGGGCGGCCGACCGGGGCGGCTTCGTGGTGGCCTTCCCGGACGGGGTGAAGCGGGCCTGGGCGGCCAGCGAACTCTGCTGCGGCCAGCCGGTCCGGCAGGGGGTCGACGACGTCGCCTTCATCGAGGCGCTCGTCGGCACCCTCGGTGACCGGATGCCGGTGGACCCGGCCCGCACCTACGTCACCGGGATCTCCAACGGTGGGCTGCTGGCGTACCGGCTGGCCTGCGACACCGACCTCTTCGCCGCGGTCGGCGTGGTGGCGACCACGCTGGCCGGCGAGTGCGCGTCCCCGGCACCGGTCAGCGTGCTGCACGTGCACGGCCTGCGCGACGAGACCATGCCGTTCCGGGGCGGTCCGGGCCGGCGCGACAACGACGGCACCGGCCGTAACCCGGTCAAGATCGACGGGCCGCCGGTGACCGAGCTGATGGCGAAATGGCGCGCGGTGGACGGCTGCCCCGCGCCCACGGAACGCACCGACGGGCCGGTGACCCGGTCGACGTCGTCCTGCCCGCAGGGTCGCGCGGTCGAGCTGATCACCATCGCCGACGCCGGTCACCAGTGGCCGGGCGGAAAACCGAACCCGCGTGCCGAGCAGCTCCTCGGCCTCGAACCCCCCTCGACCGCGTTGGACGCGACCGCGGAGATCTGGACGTTCTTCCGCGCGCACCCCCGCCCGGCCGGCTCCTGACGCCGACCGGCACCCCGCACCCCCAGGAACAGGAGAAGGCATGCCCAGCAGAGACGGTCCGGCGGTCGAGGTCGTCGATCTCGTCAAGTGCTACCCCCGGGCCACCACCAACGCCGTCGACGGGCTGTCGTTCACCGTCGCGCCGGGTGAGACCTTCGGGCTGTTCGGGCCGAACGGGGCCGGGAAGTCGACCACCATCGGCATCCTCACCACCCGGCTCCGGGCCACCGGCGGCCGGGCCCTGGTCGGCGGCGTTGACGTCAGCCGGGACCCGGTCGGTGCCCGCGCCCACCTGGCGGTGGTGCCCCAGCACAACAACCTCGACCGCGCGCTGACCCCCCGGCAGAACCTCCTCTACCACGCCGCCTACCACGGGGTGCCCCGCGCCGAGGCCGACGAGCGGGCGAAGGTGCTGCTGGACCGCTTCGGGCTGGCCGAGCGCGCGGACCGGCGGATCGAGGCGTACTCGGGGGGCATGGCGCAGCGGTTGATGATCGCGCGGGCCTGGATGCACGAGCCCGAGGTGCTCTTCCTCGACGAGCCGACCAACGCGCTCGACCCGCAGACCCGGCTGCTGATCTGGAGCCGGATCCGGGAGATGCGCGAGCGGGGCGTCTCCATCGTGCTCACCACGCACCAGATGAACGACGCGGCCAACCTGGTCGACCGGGTGGGCATCGTGGACAACGGCAAGCTGCTGACCGTGGACACCCCGCAGAACCTGGTGCGGGGCCTGGCCGGGCAGGCCATCCTGGATCTCACGGTCACCCCGGCCGCCCGCGACGGCGCCGACGAGGTGGTCGCCGCGCTGCGCGAGCTGGACGGCGTACGCAAGGCGGAGCGCCGGCCGCTGCCCGTCGGTACGGCCGGCCCGGGTCGGGGTGCCGGCCTGGGTGGCGCGGGCCGGGCCGCGCTCGCCAAGCTCGGACCGGGCGCGTTGGCCGCGCTCGCCGCCCGCGCGCGGGCCAACGGCACCGCGCCGACCGCCACCCTGGCCGCTGCCGGCGGGGGACGGATCCGGGTGCGCCTGCACCTCGCCACCGATCCCGCCAACCTGCTCGGTCCGGCGCTGTCCCTGCTCACCGCCCGGTCGGCGGCGCTCAACGACATCCACATCGGTGAGCCGAGCCTGGAGGACGTCTTCATCGAACTCACCGGAAGGGACCCACGGTGACCGCCCTCGACACCCCCACCCCGGTACGCCGCGGGGCCCGGGACCGCCCGCCCGCCGCCCGGGTCTTCCTCGCGCTGCTCCGCCGCGACCTGCTGGTCACCGGCAAGGAGCTGTGGGTGATCCTGATCCAGGTCGGCATGACCCCGCTGTTCATGCTCTTCGTGTTCAGCACGATCCTCGGCGGGCAGGGCATCGTCGAACGGTCGTTCGCCAACCTCTTCCTGCCCGGCGTGATCGCGCTGGCCGCGCTCACCACCGCGTTGCAGAGCACCGCCCTGCCGCTGGTGAAGGAGTTCGGCTTCACCATGGAGATCGAGGACCGGCTGCTCGCCCCACTCCCGACCGGCCTGGTCGCGGTGGGCAAGCTGGTGGTCGCCACCATCCGGGGCCTGCTCGCGGCGGTGCTGATGTACCCGCTCGGGGCCCTGGTGGTCGGCTCCGCGCCGTGGCGGCTGGAGGGCCTGCCGACCGCCCTGCTGGTGGCCCTGCTCGGGGCGTGGGTCGGTGGCGGCATCGGGATGACCCTCTCCACGATCCTCCCGATCCAACGGATCAACGTCACCTTCTCGGTCATCGTCACGCCGATCATCTGGACCGGCTGCATCCACTACCCGTGGCCCCGGTTGGAGTCGATGCGCTGGTTCCAGGTGGTCACCGCCTTCAACCCGATGACGTACGTCTCGGAGGGGGTGCGGGGCGCGATGCTGCCCGACGTACCGCACATGCCGGCCTGGGTCTGCGTGCTGGTGCTGACCGGCATGGCCGTCGCCCTGACCTGGCTCAGCGTCCGGTCGTTCACCCGGCGGGCCGTCCAGTGACCACGTCCGCCGGCCCCGATCCCGCAGGAGGAGCGCACATGTCGATCAACCCACCGGAGTCCGACGGCGGGCTCGCCCAGTGGCTCGCGGCCCGCGCGGGCGAACTGCTGCTCGCGGTACGTGCCGAGCACGGCCACGCGGATCCGGCCGAGCTGAAGGCTGCCGGCGACCGGGCCTCCCACGAGTTCCTCCTCGCCGAGCTGGCCCGCTGGCGGCCGACCGACACGGTGCTCTCCGAGGAGGACGACGACTCCCGCCGCTCGGTGGTCGAGGGGGGCGGGCCGACCCGGCTCACCGCCGACCGGGTGTGGATCGTCGACCCGTTGGACGGGACCCGGGAGTTCTCCGAGGAGGGCCGTTCGGACTGGGCGGTGCACGTGGCGCTCTGGCACCGGAACGCGTCCACCGCACACCGGCTGATCGCCGGGGCGGTGGCGCTGCCCGCCCAGGGACGGGTGCTCACCACCGAGTTCCCGCTGCGGTCGCGCGGCGACCGGGCTGGCGACGGCCCGATCCGGCTGGCGGCGAGCCGGAGCCGCCCGCCCGCGTTCGTGACCGACCTGGCCGGGGACATCGGTGCGGAGTTGGTGCCGATGGGGTCGGCGGGGGCGAAGATCGCGGCGGTGGTGACCGGTGAGGTGGACGCGTACGTCCACGCCGGGGGGCAGTACGAGTGGGACTCGGCCGCCCCGGTCGCGGTGGCCACCGCAGCCGGGTTCCACGCCTGCCGGATCGACGGGACCGCGCTGAGCTACAACGAGGTGGATCCCCGCCTGCCCGACCTGCTGGTCTGCCGCCCGGAACTGGCCACGCCGCTGCTGGAGGCCCTGAGCCGGCAGCTGTCGACGGCCACCGCCGGGACGGCCGCACCGGAGACGTCCCTGCTGCTCGGAAAGGAACAGCCATGAACGGCGGATCGGCGCTGTACCAGACGACCCACCTGGACGCGTTGGAGGCGGAGAGCATCTTCGTGATGCGTGAGGTGGTGGCGGAGATGGAGCGGCCGGTGCTGCTCTTCTCCGGGGGTAAGGACTCGATCGTGATGTTGCGGTTGGCGGAGAAGGCGTTCGCGCCGGCGAGTGTTCCGTTCCCGGTGATGCACGTCGACACCGGCCACAACTTCCCCGAGGTGCTGGAGTACCGCGACCGCCGGGTCGACGAACTCGGCCTGCACCTGATCGTGGCCAGTGTGCCGGAGGCGCTGGTCCGGGGCCTGGTCACCGAGCCGGCGGACGGCACCCGCAACCGGATCCAGACGCCGGTGTTGTTGGATGCGGTGGAGAAGCATCGGTTTGATGCGTTGTTCGGTGGGGCGCGTCGGGATGAGGAGAAGGCGCGGGCGAAGGAGCGGGTGTTCTCGTTCCGGGATGAGTTCGGGCAGTGGGATCCGAAGAATCAGCGGCCGGAGTTGTGGTCGTTGTACAACGGTCGGCATCATGCGGGTGAGTCCATTCGGGTGTTTCCGTTGTCGAACTGGACCGAGTTGGATGTGTGGCATTACATCGCTCGGGAGCGGATCGCGTTGCCGTCGATCTATTTTGCGCACGAGCGTGAGGTGGTCGAGCGGGACGGCATGCTCTACGCCGTCAACGAATTCCTGCCCGCTCGCCCGTCGGAGACGCCCTTCATGGCACGGGTCCGCTACCGGACGGTGGGTGACGCGTCCTGCACGGCCGCCGTCCGCTCGGACGCGGACACCGTGGAGAAGGTGATCGAGGAGGTCGGGGCGACCCGGATCACGGAGCGGGGTGCGACCCGGGGCGACGACCGGGTGAGTGAGGCCGCGATGGAGGACCGCAAGCGGGAGGGCTACTTCTGATGAGTACCGACACCATGCCATTACTCGACAACGACTCCGCGCTCCGGTCGATGGACCTGTTGCGGTTCGCCACGGCGGGCAGTGTGGACGACGGTAAGTCGACCCTGATCGGTCGGTTGTTGTATGACACGAAGTCGTTGTTCACGGATCAGTTGGAGGCGGTGGAGGCGGTCTCCGCGGCGCGGGGGGATGAGTACACGAATCTGGCGTTGTTG